>CALVZS010000014.1 GCA_944372575.1 uncultured Clostridia bacterium
CAGGCTTTATGCCAAATGGACAACACCATGAATAAAGTATAGCCCACTATACTTCGCAAGCGAAGTCGTGGGCTCTGCGAGGCTTTTATTCCACGCAAGAGAAAAGGGTTTCAGGGGAAGGCTTCCCCTGACGAGGCGAGCGTTTACGCTCGGCAAGTGGCTTGCCGCTTGCGTACCTCGCTATCCCAAAATTGCAAGAAAAAATTTTTAATATATGACTATATCTGTCATATATCCTATGTTATAATACCCTCATCAAAATGAGGAGCAATTTCAATGAAAGCCGTAATCTACGCCCGTTATTCAAGCGACAACCAAAGAGAAGAGAGCATTGACGGTCAGCTCCGTGAATGTATGGAGTATGCCAAGTTCAACGGTATAGACGTCGTGAACAGCTACATAGACCGTGCGCTCTCTGCAAAGACTGACAACCGCCCTAACTTCCAGCGTATGATTAAGGATAGTTACAAGGGCTTATTTGACGTTGTCCTCGTGTGGAAATTAGACCGCTTTGCACGCAACCGTTACGATAGCGCACACTACAAAACTATACTCAAACGCAACGGCGTGAGGGTACTTTCAGCAAAGGAAACTATTTCCGAAGGCGCGGAGGGTATTTTGCTCGAATCTATGTTAGAGGGCTATGCGGAGTACTACTCCATAGAACTCGCCGAAAAGGTTAAGCGCGGCTTGACGGAGAACGCATTGAAAGCCAAGGCAAACGGCGGAACCTGCACGTTCGGCTATACGGTTGACAGCGACAGGCACTACCAAATTGACCCGCCCGCTGCGCTCATCGTGCGCGAGGTGTTCCAGCTTTACGCCGACGGCAAGACAATGAAAGAGATTAAGGACATTTTGAACGCAAAAGGTTTGACCAACTCGCGTGGGAAAGAATTTACCTTTAACACGATACAGCGTATGCTTTCAAACCGGAAGTATATAGGCGAATATCATTTCGGCGAAGTAACAATTCCCGACTCTATGCCTGCAATCGTGGACAAGGAGCTGTTCGAGAAAGTGCAGCAAATGCTTGTCAAGAACAAGAAAGCCCCTTCGCGCCACAAAGCAGAGGACGACTACCTGCTCACCACAAAACTTTTTTGCGGTCACTGCGGTGCGATAATGAACGGCGAGAGTGGAACGAGCCACACCAACACGACCTACCGCTATTACAAATGCGTGAACTCGCGCAAGAAGAAATGTAAGAAAAAGCCCATTGCCAAAGAAAAGATAGAAAACGCTGTCATAAAGCGCATAATGCAGTTTTTAGAGGACGAAAAGGCGATTGACGAGCTTGTAGAACGCATTTACGAGCTGCAATTCGCCGAAAACACCTATATTCCCAAGCTGGAAGAACAGATAGCCGAAACGCAGAAGCGCATAGACAATCTGATTAAGGCAGCCGAGCAGGGCTTTGTTTCGGAGTCGTCGGCAAAACGATTGAAAGAGCTGGAAGAAACCAAAAAACAACAGGAAATCGCGCTCATACAGGAGCAAATCAAAACGCCGCTGTTCACGACAGACCAAATTGCTTTTGCAATTTATAAGTTCAGACAGTTAGATTTATCCACGAGGGAAGCAAAGCAGGCATTGATTGACGGCTTTGTAAATGCCATTTACCTCTACGACGACCACGCAAAACTCATTCTGAATTACAAAAACGATACGAAAACCATTACCCTTGACGAGCTTCAAGGTTCGGATTTTAATTCGGTCACTGCGCCAGCAAAAAGCCCGCCTTGCGCGGGCTTTTTTGTTGCGCGGAGAAAGAGTTTGAGACATCCGGCATTCCCCGGAGGTCGCGCGAGGAGGCGGCACAGCACGGTGCAATGCGTCCCGCCGCAGCCCCTTCCGCCGACGATGCTTTCAAGGCGCACGCCGCAGAATATCCTCTTCTCTGCGCCAGCAAAGAGGCGAGGTCTTGTGACCCCGCCTCTTTGCTGTATTTCTGCTCCATACCAGCCGCTGCACAATGCGTTTGATAAAAACAATCCTCAGACGCCGATAGCCTATATCACTTTCCGAACATCACGCGCTCGCTGGAGAGCAGGCGGGCGATGAGCAGGATGAGAAGCGCGGTGTAGAACAGATTGATCGCGAATGCCGCAAGGCACTGCCACAGCACGGTTGCTCCGGAGAGCACCCCCTGCATGGCGACGACGGCATTGAGAATGGGAAGAGCGACCACCCAGTCCCCGATGCCGGACACGAAAGAGGCGACAATGGAGAGCACCATCATGATGATCATAATGACACTCGTATAGCCGGATGCTTCTTTGACGGTACGTGAGAGCGTGGATACCGTGGCGATCGCGGCGACGATGAGCGGCACGATGGAGATGATATTGAGCAGCAGCATGATATATCCCACTGCACTGATCCCCGCGACGGCGACGTCCACCGAGATGCCCATGAGGGTGGGAAGGGAGAGCACGACTCCCAGGAAGCTGGACGCAGCGCCGATGAGCGACACGCAGGCCAAAGGCAGCACTTTGCCCAGCGCAATGTCCGTGCGCCGCGCGCTGGTGACGAGAATGGTGGCAAGCGTGCCGCGCTCTTTCTCCCCCGCCACCGATTCCAACGTGACGGACATACACGCCGAAAATACAAAAATGACGATAAGGAAGGGCAGGATTCCCGCCATCGTCGTGCGCATGATATCCGCACTCTCGGCAAAGTCGTTCATCGTGAGCTCGAACGTCCTGCCGTAGCTGTCGAGGATGTTTCCCGCAAGCGAGGCAAACGCAGCGCTCGCCTCGCTCTGAGAATCATACATCAGTTCGGCGGTCGGCACGGTGGCAGTGCCAGTCCCCGCGATGGCATCGTCAAAGCCGTCGCTGAATACAAGCAGGGCATCGGCTTCCCCGCTGTTCACCCGATCGAGCGCCTCTTCCACCGTCTGCGCCCCTTCCGCGGGCAGCGTGAGAAACTCCGCCGTCCAGCCGCTGTCTGCAAGGGCATCGTCGATGATCTCAACGACCTGCGATTCGCCCGAGAGGTATACCCTGAAGTCATACTTCACCTCCTCCCCGCCGAACATGGCGCTGCCCATGATACTGTAGATGACGTAGATGAGCAGGCCGGGGATGATCATGGTGACAAGCAGTTTCGGATCGCCGAAGAAGCGGGCAAATTCCTTTTTCATGAGCGCAAGCAGTTTCATGCCTCTTCCCCCCTGACGGTTCGGTATATCTCGAAGAACCGCTCCTCAATACTCATTTCCCCACATACGTCTTTGAGTTTCCCGTCCGCAGCCATCTTTCCGTCAATGATGATGCCCACCCTGTCGCACAGCTTTTCCACGAGGGAAAAGATATGCGTGGACAGCAGAATGCTCTTGCCCATCCTTTTGAGTTCAAGCAGGAAGTCGGTGACGACCTTGGCAGTGAGTACGTCCAGCCCGTTGGTCGGTTCATCAAAGATGACCACGGCGGGATCATGCACGATGGAGACGACCAGGCTCACCTTTTGCAGCATCCCTGTGGAGAGATCGCGCACCTTGACCTCCGCAAAGCGGTCGATGCCGAAACGTGCGAACAGATCCTGTTTGCGCTGCGCGAGCGTTTCCTTTTCCACCCCGTGCATGGCGCCGAAGAAATCAAAAAGATAGGAGGGCGTGAAAAAGCTCTCCAGCTTCAGTTCGCTGGTCATAAAGCCGATGGCGTCGCGCACCTTCTGCGGCTCGCGCGTGACGGAATGTCCGCACACATACGCGTCCCCCGTATCCGGCCTGATGAGTGTGGAGAGGATGCGCAGCGTGGTGGTCTTGCCCGCGCCGTTGGGGCCGAGCAGACCGTAGATCTCCCCGCGCTGCGCCGCAAAGGACAGCCCGTCCACTGCGACCTTGCGCGCAAAGGAGGTACGCTCGAGCCGCTGCTGTTTGCGCGAGAGCGTGAATGTCTTTCTCAGATTTTCCGCGCGGACGACTTCTTCGTCCTCCGCCGGCAGCTGTGTTTCCATAAAATGCTCCTTATGCTTTTTTGCGCAGGACTGCCGCAAGCACGTTCAGTCCCGCAAACACCGCCGCAACGGCGGCGAGTACGACAAACATGGCGGCAATCCCCACCTCTGCGCCGAAGAAGTCGAACGTGAGGGAGAATTCGCTCCTCAGCCCCTCCGCAAAGGCGGGTGAGAGCTGCGCGATCTCTTCAAGCGCGCCCCGCATCATAAAGTTGCGGAACAGCCCCGCCGTATAGCTCCCGGGAATGAAGTAGGTAAACTTCTGTACGGCATCGGGAAAGTAGGTGATTGGCATATATGCCCCGATGAGGAAGCCGACCACCGTTCCCAATATGACGTTGAGCGCCGTGAACGCTCCCTGCGAACGGAAGAAACTCACCACGAACACGAGCAGCGTGGACGAGGAGATGACGGAGAGGATGAGCGCGCCGATGCAGCCGAGCACGTCTGGCAGAGAGAGCAGCCACATTCCCGACGCCGCCAGCCAGACAAAGCAGACTGCAAGTACGATGGCGCCGATGGCAAGCCCCGCCGCCACCACCGAGCAAAAGTACGCCGCGGGCGTCACCCACCTTGCAACGGGCGAGATGAACAGATCCTGCGTGATACCGCGCGCCTTGTCCTGGATCATGATGCCGCAGGCGCACAGCGGCACGGTGATGCAGGCGCAGGACATACAGCCCGCCAGCATCCAGCTGTCGCTGAACGCCGCAATCTGATCGCCGCCTCCCTGAATGCCCATGCCCTCGAGCGCGGCGAGCAGGCCGTCCTCCTGGATGCGCCCCAGAAACAGCACATAGAGCGCCAGCACGATGAGGGGCGCGAGCAGCGAGAAAAAGACGTTCGCCCTGTCCTTCAAAAAGATCTTCAGATTGCGGCGGGTGAGCAGCCAGAGCGCATAGCCGTTCATTGCGCACCTCCCGTCAGTTTTTTGCCCGTCACGGCGAGGAACACGTCGTCCATGTCCCCCTTCATGAACTCAAAGTCGGCGGCGAGGGCGGGATATGCGCTCAGAAATGTGCGCGCTTCGTCCGCCGTCATGGCGGCGCGCACGCCGCCGTTCGCCTCCTCGAAGGCGACGCCCGTATCCCGCAGCGCGTCCTCCCGCACCCCGTACAGGTAGAGGTAGTTGCGCGAATAGCGGCTCTTGAGCTGCGCGGGCGTGTCGTCGGCGACCAGCTCTCCCCCGTCGATGATGATGACGCGGTCGGAGGCGTTCGCCTCCTCCATGTAGTGGGTGGTGAGAAAGACGGTCATGCCCGTCTCATGGCGCAGGCGCGCCACCGTCTCCCATACCGACTTGCGCGTCTGCGGATCCAGCCCCGTGGTGGGTTCGTCCAGAAAGAGCAGCTGCGGTTCGTTCACCAGCCCGCGCGCAATGTCCGCGCGGCGGCGCTGTCCGCCCGAGAGCCTGCCAAAGGGGCGGTCGAGGATCTCTCCGAGATCGAGCAGTTCCTCCAGCTGCGCCAAGCGGGCAATCCACTTTTTGCCGCGGATGCCGTAACACGCCGCGCGCACTTTCAGATTTTCGCGCACGGTGAGCAGATCGTCCAGCAGGCTGCCCTGGAACACTACGCCCAGCAGCGGACGGATGACGTTGGGGGCGCTGTCCAGATCATGCCCCGCGATGCGCACGCTGCCCGCGTCCTTTTTGAGCAGGGTACACAGGATATTGACGGTGGTGCTCTTTCCCGCGCCGTTCACGCCGAGAAAGGAAAACATCTCCCCCTTCTCCACCGCAAAGGAGATGTCCTTCACGGCGCGGATATTGGCGTACGACTTTTCCAGATGCTCCACTTCGATGATGTTTTCTGCCATACTCCCTCCGACGGTTTTTCTACCCTTTCATAGTATAGCACCCCCCCCCGGACTGTCAAGCGCCTGAACGTAAAAAGTCTGTTACAAATGCGATACATTCCGTTGCAACAAAAAAATACGCTCCGAAACGGATTAGAGCGTATCGATGAGGGCAAGTGCCTGCGCATAGCTGTCTGCAAGCAGTCCCGCATATCCCGCGGGGCGCTCCGGGCGGTACAAAATAAAGTCCACGCCCATCGCCTGCGCGCACACCATGTCCGAAGTCAGGCTGTCGCCGAGATATACGGCGGCAGCGCGGGAAAAGGCGGGGATGTGCGCCAGCACATAGTCCGCATAGGCGGCGGAGGGCTTGTTGCAGCCCACCTCCTCCGAGATGAAGATGTCCGTAAAGAAGGGCGCCAGCCCCGCCGCACAGATGCGCCTGCGCTGGAGCGCCTTGGAGCCGTTGGTGACGGCATACACCCTGCCGCGCGCGGCGAGCCGGCGCAAAAAGTCCGCTGCCCCGTCAAAGGCGTAGGCGCGGCCGGGCATCCCCTCGAAAAAGGAGCGCGAGAGCGCCTGCGCGTCCCCCTGCACGCCCAGTTCCGAGAGCAGGATCTCGAAGCGCTCGACGACCAGCCTTGCGCGCGTCGTCTCCCCGCGCTCGAGCTTTTTCCAGAGCCCGTCGTTGATTTCGTGAAAGCGCGCCGCAGTCCCCTCGTCCGCGGGAATGCCGTGCGTGCGCAGCGTTTCCATGACCTGTTCGCGCTCGGCGCGGTGAAAATCGAGCAGCGTGTCATCCACGTCCAGCAAAAAGAGCGTCTTCATGCATCCTCCGCAATGGCAAGTTCACGCAGGGCGCGCGTACATGCGATATACTTTTCATTTCCGGTCATGTCCCTGTCATACACGGCGACGATGGAGAACTCCAGCCCCTTGCTCTCAAACACGGTCAAAACGTTGACGGCGCTGCGGCTGAGTTTTCCGTCCGCGGCGGGGCGGCGGAAGCCGCGCCGCTCGAAGAGCGGAAGGTACTCCTCGCGCGTGATGACCGCCTTCAGTCCCTGTTTCCCGCGGAAGAACGCCGCGAGCCTGCGCAGGGAGACGCGTGCGACGGGTTCCCCCTCCAGCCCGATGGGCTTCATGTCGGCATCGAGGACGTTCGCGACGTATGCGACGATCTCATTGGTATTGCGGTAGTTCTGATCGAGCGTATACACGTTCTCCGAGAGAGGCTGCCACGACTTCATCCCCCGCCAGGGGGTGATGTTCTGCTTGAGGTCACCGAAAATATTGAAGGCGGCGTCCGAGTGGATGGACTTGAGCAGGGCATACTCCCCCTGCGAGATGTCCTGCCCCTCATCCACGAACACGAGGCCGTAGCGGGGCGTGAGCTTCCTGCCCGCCGCATTGAGAACGGCGCAGAGCGCGTAGCCGTCCGAGGGATACACCCCCTTCATGTCGTACTTCGCCTTTTGCTTTCTGACCGTCTCGCGGTACAGCCAGCGCGCAATGTCCGCACTGCCCGCGCACTTCCCGAGCTCGACGCAGTAGCGCTCATGGCGGATGACCGCAAAAAAGTCGTTGAAGAGGGCAAGCCCCTCCCCCATGTCCGCGATGACCGCGCGGATCTTTTCCGTCTCCGCCTTGAGCTCCTCGCGGCGGGCGATGCGGTCGGCATAGGTGAGGATCTCCTCCGTTCCGCGCTTCTGGCGGTAGCGCCTGAGATCGGCGATTTCCTTGTCGATGGTGACGAGCAGCGCGGCAAGATCGTCGTCCGCGCGGAAAAAGATCTTCTCCCCGCCCGCGGCGATGAAGTGCGCGCAGCGGTAAAATTCGGAAAACTGGCGGAAGAAATAGTCGGGCGTACGGGGCGCCTCCTCCAGCACGAAGTGCAGAAAGTCCTCCGCCTGCAAAAAGGCATTCATCAGCGTGCGGAAGGGCTTGGTGAAATAGAAGCCCCCCTCCTTGTTCTCCTTCAGCTCCCCCAGTACGGCGCGGCGCACGCGGACGGAGGCATTCTTCACGCGCGTGAACTTTTCGCGGCGGCGCACGCAGTCCGCCAGCACGGCGCGGGCAACCTCCCGGCACTCCTCGGCGGCAAACAGGCCGAACACGTCCTCATAGAGTTTCTGTACGCGCTGCGCCGTGTCAGCGGGGAAGGCGGGAGAGTAGAGATAGGCAAGATAATCGGGGTGTTCGCGCGCGCCCGTGAGGCGGGACTTGAGGTCGATCCCCTCCCCCGCCAATACGCGGTAGTAGTAGTCATTAAGCGTGGTGGTGCGCACGCGCTCCAGCTCGAGCATCTGCGAAAGTTCGTCGATGAAGGCGTTGAAGCTGTCCGACGGGGTGATGACCAGCACGTCGCCGGGGCGCAGGCTCTCATTGTTGTACATGAGATAGCTCAGGCGGTGCAGCATGATCATGGTCTTGCCGCTGCCCGCGCAGCCCTGCAGGACGAAGCTCTCCCGCTCGGGGCGGGTGATGATATCGAACTGCTTCTCCTGAATGGTGCGGATGATGTCGCGCACCTTCACGTCGTCCTTGCGGGAGCGGATGATGTCGCGCAGGTAGGGATCGAAGAGGATCTCCTCATCCCTGCCGCCGATCTCCTCGGGCGTGAGCACGTCCCGCACCGAGAGGTACTCATTGCGGAAGTCGATGAGCTTTCCGTTTTTGACGTTGAGCGCGCGGCGCAGCACGGTGCGGTACTCGTATTCGTTGATGGTGAACGTGATGCGGCTCTTCTGATAGTACCTGACGGCGAGCGGAGCGCGCCAGTCCACGATCTCCAGATTGACGTCCCCGCGCTTGCCGATATAGTAGCTGTTGTAGCCCTCCCGCTCGTCCACCACGTCCATGCGGGCGAAGTAGGGCTCGGAGAAGAAGGGGCGGTATTCGTCGATCCTGCGCCGCAGGGCGGCGATCTCCGCATTTTTCTCCTGAATGGCGCGGAAGTCCTCCGCCGAATACCCCTCCTTTTGGCGGAGAGCGGCGATCTCCTCCTTTGCCTGCGCGATGCGCTTCTGATCGCGCACGATATGCACGAGCTTGAGCATCCGCAGAACGGCGGCGAGGTGCGCCTCCTCATACCCGCGCTGGGTGTCTGGATCGAGGAGTGCGAGATACCACGCCTTGTCGGCGTCGATCTTGGGGCAGAGCAATTCTTTCAAGGACTTGCGCTTGTCCACAGTTTCTCCCTCCTCGTCATGGCGATAAACCTATTATACCATATCTTACGCCGATTTGCAATCCCCCGCCCGCAGATAACCCGCGCAAAATAAAAAACGGGGCATATGGGAAACCCATATGCCCCGCTCCCGATCAACACTTATGCGTTGGTCGCGTTGTTCGTGACCGTGGCGGTGTATTCATCCCCCGCATTGGCATCGCTGATCTCGGACAGTTCAACGTCCGTCCCCAGCGTCAGCGTCCCCTCCAGCGTCACCGTCTGGTCGCCGAAGAAGGAACCCCAGGATTCCTGCCACCAGTCAGGCTGAACAGGGATCTCCATATAGATCGCCGCCGCGCCGTTCGTGACTGTCAGGTTGATAACCGTAACGCTGACTTCCTGCTGGAACGTCATCAGAGCATATCCGCCGGCAAAATCCACCGTCAGACCGTCAATGGTAACACCCGTCGAAGCAACAACCTTGACAACGACCATGTCCCCGCCGGAAGTAGGCGCATAATCCTCACCCGAAAGATATACGCTGCCGCCGATATTGGTGAGTTTGGCATTGTTGCCGCGGTTGAGCTGAAGCCCGTTGTTCTGCACATTGTTGAAGTACAGATTCTCACCGACAAAGCCGTTTTGCTGTACCATCAGGAGAACTGCAACATCCGTCTGATCTCCGCACGCATAGACAGATGCATCAAACGTAAGATTGCGGAATGTCACATTTTCAGCATTGACCGTGATCAGATTGATATTGTTTATACCGCCGCTTCTGGTGATGAGCGTGCCGCTCGTTACAGAAATTTCACTTGCAACAACATCGTTTGCGTAAACCGCCTCTTCCTCCGTTGCGCCGACGATGGTAATGGACTTATCGATCACAATGGCGTTGTTATTGCTCGGCAGAGCGAAATGCCCGGATGTAAGGTACAGCGTATCGCCGTCCTGCGCCGCAGCAAGCGTTGCCGTCAGCTGCTCCACCGTGGAGATGCTCCTGCCGAAGCGGTTGTCACGCGAGATAAGGCTCTCATCATCGATCGTAACGTTCACCGGCCCGCGGTTTCCGACAATGTTTGTTGTCGAATTACGCAACTCGCCGAGAACAATGTTCAGATTGTTGTTCTCAAACGTGCAGCCCGTCACCGTAACACCCGTAAGCGTTGCGGGGTTGGCCCCATAGGTAGCTCCGTCGTCGCGCGCCTTGAGCAGGAGCGCCGCGCCGTCATTGTCGCCGTTGCCCTCAAACGTGCAGTTCGTGAACGCGATATTCTCATAATCGCCGTACTTGAGGTTGATGTCCACGCCGCTCACCCACTGCTTGAAAGTGTTGTTTACCAGATCGGCATCCGTTCCGTTATCAATAAAGCTGCAGTTCGTGAAGGTGGAATCGGTCAGGTTCTCGGCATAGATGCCCTTGACAAGGCTGTTCTGCACCGTGAGGTTGTCTGCCTTGATCGTCGCCTTCTTGTTATCTGCGGAATTGGCCGCCCACAGATAGATGCCGTAATCGAAGCCGTCAATCGTAACATTCGTCAGGGTCAGATTGACCGCCTGGTTAACGGTAAGGTTCCCTGCGCCGCAGGCGATCCCCGCATTGGCGCCCGCTTCCGTACCCTGTGCGTCATTGGTAAACAGCGTGATGTTTTCCAGCGTCAGATCGACGTCCGCCATGATCTGGATCGCCGCGCAGTTTTCAAAGTTGAGCGTCGCCATGCCGTCCATGCCCTTGATGGTCAGGTTCTTGGAGATCTGGATGGGCGCCGTGAATTCCGCGCTCTTGATTTCCACAACGTCGCCCGTTTCGGCAGCGTTGATCGCGCCCTGCACGGTGGCGTAGTTGACCGTCACGCCGTCCTTGGTGATGCTGGCTGCGATCACATTGACCAGATCCCAACGGTTTTCACTCTCTACCAAGCCAAATACATCCGAATATGCAGAATAGTCCATTTCATACGAAAGATTTTCCGCATAAATATGATATGCTGCGAACTCGATGTTCTCGCCGAGCGTAACACCCTTGACGGGAACCACATAGTCCGGATTGTCGGCGGCATACATCATGCCGATGTCGCCCCAGCCGCTCTCATTGGTGAACGTGACATTGCTGATCTCCACGTCCGTTGCATAGGCAAGGGAGATACCAACGCCATACTTGTTTTCAATGCGGACGCTGTCCACGACTACATTTTTAACGCCATGCAGATTGATGCCGCCGCCCGAACTCTCGTTGCCGATGAGGACGAGGTCTCTGAGCGTAACATTTTCGGAGAGATCACTATAATCGGTTTCCCCATCGCTGTTGAAAGTTGCCTTAATCACGGCAGCCCTTGCACTCGTGTCCGTAAGTTCAATAGTCAGCCCTTCGATTGTAATGCCGTTTGCGCCGTTGAGAAAAATTCCGCCCTGCGCCCAAACATTCTGCGTAATGACAATCTTGGTCTGATCTGCACCAAGACCGGCGAGGGTCACGTTGTCACGGGTCAGCGTAATGCCGGTGACCGTGGCATCCTGCAGCACCTCGACCTTGACAAGCGCCGTTCCTTCGACTGCGTTTGCCGCTGCGATCGCCGCGGCAAGGTCGGTGTAAGCCGCGCCGTTGACAAGAGCGACGGCGTTCTCTGCAGCCTCATCAAGCGAAACGACCACATAGGAGCCGTCCGCCTGCTGTATGCAGGTCTTGCCCTCGGCAACAAAGGTGCCGCCCAGGTTGTCATCCCCCAGCGCGGGGTTGCGCCCGTAGAACGTACCGCCGTTGAGTATGTCAAGCGGGACAGCGAAATTTTTTTGAAAATAGTTCATTTTTTTTGCGTAAGTACCATTTTTCGCTCAAATCCGAAACATAATTTCCTTCAATACAACAAAAAACTCCCCCTTACAGGGGAGAGCGGGATGCCGAAGCAAATGAACTTTCTGCCGCCGAACGGACAGCGCGCAATCATTCTCTGCCGCCTTTTTCACCGAGCATGGCGAGGAACTCCTCTTCGCCGATGATGCGGATGCCGAGGGCGCGCGCCTTTTCCAGCTTGCTGCCCGCGTCCGTACCGGCGACGACGAGCGTCGTCTTGCGCGATACGGAGGAGAGCGCGGTGCCGCCCAGCGCCTCGATGCGCTTCTGCGCCTCGGGACGGGACATGGAAGCAAGCCCGCCCGTGAGCACCACGTTTTCGCCCGCAAACGCGCCCCCCGTCACCTTCTGCCGGACGACGGGCTGCACGCCCAGCGCCCTGAGGCGCGCAAGTTCGGCGCGGTTCTCCTCATCCGCAAAGTAGGAAAGGATGGAATTGGCGGTGACGTCGCCGATATTTTCCAGCGCGATCAGCTGCTCGAAGGTAAGCGCGGCGACCGCCTCCACGCTGCCGAATGCGGCAAGGTCGCGCGCGGCGACCCGCCCGATCCCCTCGATGCCGATGGCATAGAGGAAGCGCTCGAGCGGGATGCGGCGGCTGGCATCGATGGCGGAGAGCAGATTGGTGATCTTCTTCTCCTTGAAGCCCTCCAGTCCCGCAAAGCTCTCGCGCGTGAGCGTATAGAGGTCGGAAAAGTCGGAGACGCCGCGCTTTTCATGCAGCAGCGTGAGGGTCGCCTCGGACATTCCCTCTACGTCCGCCGCATTCTTGGAACAGTAGTGCGTGAGCTTCTGCACAATGCGCGGCGGACAGTGGCGGTTGGTGCAGAAGAGGTTGGCGCCTACCTCCGCGACGGGCGCGCCGCAGGCGGGACAGACGGCGGGCTTTAGCACGGGGACGCTGCCCTGCGTATGAGCAACGGCGCCCAGGATCTCGGGGATGACCTCGTTGGAGCGGCGCACCAGCACACGCGAGCCCACTTTCACATCCTTGCGGGTGAGATCACCGAAGTTGTTGAGCGTGGCGCGGCGTACCGTGGCGCCCGCCAATTCAACGGGCGTGATGAAGGCGAGCGGCGTGAGCTTTCCCGTCCTGCCCACCTGCCAGATCACCTTTTCCACGGTGGCCTCCGCCTCCTCCGCCTCGAACTTGTAGGCGATCGCCCAGCGGGGGAACTTGTCCGTGTACCCCATCCGGCGGCGCACGTCCTCCGAATCCGTCTTGATGACGGCGCCGTCCGTCAGAACGTCGAGCGTCTTGCGCTCCACTTCGATCTCGTCCACCGCCGCCATCACCTCGTCAAAGGTGGCGCACACCTTCAGAAAGGGAAAGGTCTGGAAACCCCACGCCCTGAGCCTGGCGACCGCCTCCTGCTGGGAGGCGACGGGCTCATCGCTCATATAGTTGATGTCATAAAAGATGATCTCGGGGCGGCGGGAGGCCGTGACCTTGGGATCGAGGTTGCGGATGGCGCCCGCCGCCGCGTTGCGCGCGTTCTTGAGCGGCTCGTCCGGATGTTCGCGGTTGTACTGCTCCAGAACGGGCAGGCGGATGATCGCCTCGCCGCGCACCTCGAGCGTGCCGCGGTAGGGAATGGCAAGCGGAAAGCTGCGCACGGTGAGCGCCTGTGCGGTGACGTCCTCCCCCTCCGTCCCGTTGCCGCGCGTGGTGGCGCGCACGAAGCGCCCGTCCTCATAGGTCAGGCACATGGTCAGCCCGTCGAACTTGTATTCGACGGTGAACAGCGCGGACGGCTCCACCTTATGCACGCGCGTGACGAACGCGGCAAGTTCGTCCTCCGTGACCGCCTTGTCCAGCGAAAAGAGAGGAGCAATATGCGTATGCCGCGCAAACGCCTTGATGGGTTCGCCCCCCACGCGCCGCGTCGGGGAATCGCTTAAACGCACGCCCGTCTCACGCTCGAGCGCCCTGAGTTCGTCATAGAGGGCGTCGTACTCCCGATCGGACACGCTGGGCGCGTCCTGCACATAGTATTCGTACGCCCACTTGTTGAGCGTATCCACAAGATAGCGCATTCTGTCCATGGTTCACTCCAAAATTTCCAGAGGGGCAAGCGCCGCGGCAAGATCCTTGTTGCCCGCCCTGTCAAAGTTCACGGTGATGATGACGTTGCCGCCCGCCCCGCGCACGCCGGTGACGATGCCGTCGCCAAAGCGCGCATGGCGCACGCGCACGCCGACCGAAAAGCCGGATGTATCCCTGCGCGGCTGCTGCGGCGCAGCCGTCGCGCCCGCATTGCCGAAGCGCACCGACGGCGCGGATGCAATGGGACGTGCCGCCGGTTTCGGGACATTCCCCGCGCCGAACGTGCGGAATCCCTCCTCCTGCGCCGCGCCGTAGGCGGGCCGCGCCAGGCGGCCGTAGCCGTAGCCTCCGCCATAGCCGCCTCCGTAGCCGCGCCCCGCACCGTAACTGCCGTAGCCGCGCTCATAGCCGTCCGAGCGGGCGCCGTAGCCGTGTGAAGCGCCCGAGGCGGGCAGGTCGAGCACTCCCTCCAGCTCGCTGACGAACTGCGAACGCACCGTCTGCTCGCGCCTGCCGTAGAGATAGCGGCTTTTGGAACGGGTGAGCCACAGCCGCTCCTCGGCGCGCGTGATGGCGACGTACATGAGCCGGCGCTCCTCCTCGAGCGAGGAGGGGTCGTCCTTCGCGCGCGAAGTGGGCATGACGTCCTCCTCCAGCCCGACCACAAAGACGCATTTGAACTCCAGCCCCTTGACGGCATGGATGGTCGCAAGGGTCACATAGTCCCCCTCGTCCATCTCGTCGGTGTCCGAATAGAGGGTGATCTGCTGCAGGTAGTCGGAGAGCGTGGATTCGGGGTTCATGCGCACAAACTCCTCCACCGAGTTGACAAACTCGTCGATATTGGCGCGCTTGGTGACCGATTCGTCCGAATTGTCCGCCGTGTACTGTTCGCGCATCCCGCTCGATGCGATAAGGCTCTGCACGAAGGCATCGACGGGCTGCACCTGCGCATCGAGCACCAGTTCTTTTAAGTATCTGCCGAAGGCACGCAGTTTTTCCTTCACACCGCCGTTGACGGGCAGGCGGTCGCAGTCGAGCACGGCGTCGTAGAGGGAGACGTCCTCCCGCTCGGCATAGTCAAAGAGCGCCTGCACCGTCTTCTCGCCGATGCCGCGGCGGGGAACGTTGATGATGCGCGCCACCGCCTCTGAGTCAAAGGGATTGCCCGCCACGCGCATATAGGCAAGGACGTCCTTGATCTCCTTGCGTTCAAAGAACTTGAATCCGCCGAACACTTTATAGGAGATGCCGTACTTGGTAAATTCCTGCTCGAAGGAGCGCGTGAGCGCGTTGATGCGCATGAGGACGGCGAAGTCGGCGAGACGGTATCCCTGCGCGCGCAGGTTCATGATGGCGCGGGCGCAGTAGTACGCCTCGCCCGCCTCGTCCTCCGCCTCGAAGTAGACGGGCGCCTCCCCTTCGGGGTTCTCGGTGTGCAGCGTCTTGCCCTTGCGGCGCGCATTGTGGGCGATGGAGGCGTTGGCGAGCGCCAAAATCGCCTTGGTGGAGCGGTAATTGCGCTGCAATTTATAGACTTTCGCCTTGGGATACACCCGCTCGAAGCCGAGGATATTTTCGATCTTCGCGCCCCGCCAGCCGTAGATGGACTGGTCGTCGTCCCCCACCACGAACAGATTCCCGTGGACGGAGGAAAGACACTTGACGATCTCGAACTGTACGGCGTTGGTATCCTGAAATTCGTCCACATGGACGTAATGGAATCGCCCCGCAAGGTAGGCGAGCGCCTCGGCGTCCTCCTTCAGAAGGGCGAGCGCCTCGGTGAGCAGGTCGTCGAAGTCAAGGGCGTTGTATGCCTTGAGGTGTTCCGTGTACTTTTCATAGACCCTGACGGCGGCCTCCACGTTCCCCTCCGCACGGTAGCGCAGCGCATATTCACGCGGGGAGAGCCCGAGCATCTTGGCGTTGGAGATATGCCACTTGACAGACTTTAAAAATTTGCCGTCCTCGTCGTCATAGCCGCACTCCTTGAACGCCTGTTTGACAACGGCGGAGCGCTCCTGTTCCGAATAGATGGAAAAGTTGGGGGAAAGCCCCCTGCGTTCGGCAAACATCCTCAGAATTTTGACGCACATGGAGTGGATGGTACACACCCACATGCGGGAGACGTCCGTCATGGTATCCAGGCGTTCGCGCATCTCCTTTGCCGCCTTGTTGGTGAAGGTGATGGCGAGAATGTTTTCGGGCGGGGTGCCCTTCTCCGTGACAAGATAGGCGATGCGGGAGGTGAGCACGCGCGTCTTGCCGCTGCCCGCGCCCGCAAGCACCAGCACCGCGCCCTCGGTATCGAGGACGGGTGCAAGCTGTTCTTCGTTGAGTGCAAGAAGTTCTTCCATACCCGCATATTATACCATACCCGCCGCAAAATGACAAGTTCTCCGCACAAATCGGCAGGAAAAAAGGGACAGCCGCAGCCGCCCCCATATTTTTTAAGATTTCTAAAAAAATATTAAAAAATTTTTTCGTATTCTCAAAAGCTGATACACCTATATGTTATAATACTCCTGCAATAAAGATTTGGAGGAAAATTTATGAACAAAAATAACGTAAATCAAATGTTAGCAAGTTTGCAAGAAAGGGCTATCAGCGGTGATGTGCAGTCACAATACTTGTATGGAACAATATGTAGACAAAGCGGCCGTTACGCTGAAGCTGTGCGATGGATAGAGATGGCAGCGCAGCAAAATCAGGTGAATGCACAATATGACTTGGGTTTAATGTATGCACGTGGAACAGGTGTTGCACAAAATTTTTCAATGGCGACAAAATGGCTTAAAAAGGCAGCCGAGCAGGGACACGATGGTGCGCAATATATGCTGGCAGTATGTTATAATGAGGGATTAGGTGTTCCAAAAGATTTATTAAAGGCTGTTAGCTGGCTTAAAAAATCTGCTGCTCAAGGCAATCAAGATGCTATTGCCGATTTAAAAGACTTTTTTAATATTAGGTAAAATTTAATATATTTTGGAGGGACTCGTGATGAATGAATCTGCTTTTTTAAAAATTATGAAAAATACAATCAATTTGGATCGGCCGGGAGTCTTCTGCGAAAAGCAGCCTTATGATGAATCGTCTTCGTTCCGTGCTGCGGCAGCTCTTAGAGCTCGGGGATGCTATGTTGATTCATTTCAAATATATTTAGACATATACAGAGAATACGACAAATTATCATTAGTTTGGACAAGACAAGCTTTTCAAACCTTGGTATGTTCAGGTGCAATAATCGACGCATATGATCTTTTAACAGCTTGTACAAATTATTTTATCAAAAGTTCCAATGAAAAAGTAATTCAGCTTCGTATAGATCAGATCAGCATAGTGCTTTGTATACTTGGATATTTGGGCATTGATGGATATAGGCAGTATAATCTTAACAACTATCTTGCAGATTTGTCTGGAGCTTCCTCCGAATACGTTATGCCTGATATGAGCGAACAATTAGATAAAATAACTGTACAGCTTGCTCTATTGTCACATATGAATATGTACGAACGCCAGTATCCTAATTTAGTAGAGGCAGCTAAACAGTCGGTACGTTCTATCTAAAAATTGGATATAGTCTTCGTTTCAGCTCTTAATACAAGATGAATTATACGGCCACTTTAATGCGATAAACTATCGACAATGATAGTATGGAACTGAGCTTTTACCATAATGCTTGCGGAACTCAATGATTTGTTATAACACTTCACGGCGGACAAAATGTCCGCCGTGATATATTTATTGCGTCTTCCCCGCCTTTTCAAAGGGATATTCGCGCTTGAAGCGCTTGAGCGCCTCGAGATATTTTTCCGAGAGCTCCAGGTTGTAGCGCTGCTTCTCCGCATAGGAGAGCGTGGCATAGTAAGCCTTATCGGTCAGCCTGCCGATCGCATCGGAGACCTCCCCCTCCTCCAGGAGCAGCTTTTTCACCTTCAGATAAAATTCATCGGGCGTATCGCCGCGGATGGCATCCGTCACCTTGCCGACAAAGTAGTGTTCCGCCTTGCTCTCGCTGATCCCCTTTGCGCGGGCATCGCGGCGGCAGGCGTCCAGATCGCGTTCGCACTGTTCCCAAAAGCCCTGCTTCATGCGTGTCTTTGCCTCTTTTGCAAGCATCTTGAGCGTACGTTCCATCGACAGATCCTCCCTGTTTCCGACACTAAACGAGCAAAATTGCAAGAAAAAATCCGTAACGGATGCGTTACGGATCTTTTGTTCCTCAGTTTCTGCTTCTTTTGCGGGCGGCTTCCGCCTTCTTGCGCTTCTTCACGGAAGGCTTCTCGTAGAACTCCTTCTTGCGGAGATCGCCGATGATGCCGTCGCGGGAGCACTTTCTCTTGAAACGGCGAAGCGCGCTTTCGAGATTCTCATTCTCTCCGACTCTGATCGTGGACATATTCAACCCTCCTTCGCCGCAGCACTTACTTGCATTTCCATGCTGGGATATTATAGCAAAGAAGAAGGGACTTGTCAATTTTTTTTGCGCCGTCGCGCGAAATTTTTTACGCGTTCCGGGCAGCGGCCGATGCAAGAAAGTCCAGCGACGCGCGCAGCTCCTCCATCTCCCCGTAGTCGCGCGAATAGTTTTCAATGAGCACCGCGCCCGAAAAACCGACGTCACGCAAGCGCGAGAACAGCTCGTCAAAGGGAAACACGCCCCTGCCGGGGAGGCACATCTTTCCGTCCGCATCCACATCGCTCACATGGACGGTCGCAAGATCGGAGCCCATCTCGGCGAGATACTCCCGCCAGTCGAAGCCCGAGATGCGCGCCTGCTTGATGTCCAGCACGCCGCCCAGCCCCGGGCAGCCTTTTTTCAGCTCCCGGAACACGCCGGGGCGGGAATAGAGCGCCCACTCCACATTCTCATAGCACAGCCGCACGCCGAACGCGCGGCACCGCTCAAAGATCGTCTGCGTCTGCGCGGCGGAGCGGGGCAGGTTCTCCCGGAAGGTGCGCTTGAGACGTGCGATGCCGTGGAAGGTATAGTTCTCCGCCCCCAGGTTGCGCGCGGACGCCATCGCCCTGTCCAGCCAGGCACAGGCATCCCCCCGCACGCGCGGATGTTCGGCGTAGAGCTGCGGCTCGTACTGCGTGTTGAGAACGTGGACGGAATGCACCCGCACATCCCCCCTCTCCGCAGCGAGCGCGCTTGCAAACGCCGGTTCGTACTCCGAAAAGGAGGTGAGAAAGACCTCCGCATAGGGAACGCCCCACTTTGCGAACAGGGGCAGCGCCTCCTCATTGTTGACGCGCAGAAAGAGCGACGCCGTTGAAATGCCCAGCTTCCACTCCATCAGTAAAATCTCTCCATGAGCTCGTCCGCCACCTCGTCCGTCATCAGCCCCTTTGTGCAATACAGCGTGAGGATGGTGAAGCGGTCGCGGATCTTATATGCCTCGAAGAACATATTCCTCACCGTCCCGGCAGGGATGTCCAGCATGGAAAACCGCGTGGGGCAGTCAAGACGGGCAAGCACATTTTCAACATACTCCGAAGAGGGCAGCTTTTCCGCCTCGGCGTACACCTTTTCGCAGCCCTCGAACGCGGGACGGCGGGCAAGCGTGTGATAGAGGTAGAGGGAGACCATCGTCCCCAGTCCCACTTTGATGCCGTGCAGCGGGATGGGTTTGCCGCGGCGCAGGAAGTCCATCTCCAGAAAGTGGCTCATGTGGTGTTCGGCGCCCGAGGCGGGGCGGGAATTGCCTGCAATCACCATCGCATACCCCGAAATGAGCAGCGCGTCCATGAGTTTTTCCACCCCCGCCGCCTCATTGTTCAGAAGCGCCGGCAAACTTTCGTCGCAGGCGCGCACCGCCTCATGCATGAGTGAATACGCCTGCTCGTTGACCTTCTCCCCCGTGAGAGCGGAGGAGATGCGCCAGTCGGCAAGACAGCAGTATTTGGCGAGGATGTCCCCCACGCCCGCGCCGGTCATGATGCGGGGCGCGCCGCACAGGACGTCAAAATCCATGAGGACGTCGGACGCCGTCTGCGCCGGGCGGGTGATCTTGAAGCCATGCTCGATGAGGGGTGTGACGCCCGACGTAAAGCCGTCCATCGAGGGCGCGGTGGCAAAGACGCCGCTCTTTTTGTGGGTGAGAAATCCTGCGTACTTGCACAGATCGTTGAGCGTCCCCGCCCCGACCGCGAGCAGGTAATCATAGTCCTTCCCGCCTTCGGCGACGCGGCGCACCGTCTCCTCATCGGCAACGGGTTCGGGCGATGGCAAAATGAGCGTGCCGCAGGCGGCGGCGCTGCGGCGCACCATGTCCGCCACGGGCGGCACGAAGCGCGCCGTCGTCTCGTCCGCAACGATGAGTACGCGATGAGTGCGGATGTTGGATGCAAATACGGGGAAGCCCCCGTCCGTCTTGCGCTCGGCATTGATGCCGAAATGCGCGGAAAGCGCCTGAATGTCCATATTCCCCTCCCCGGGCAGCGTTATTTGCAGATAAAATTGCAGACAATCCCCTCATCGTAATCGCCGAAGCCCCTGCCGAACAGCGTAAATCCGCCGCGGTGCTCCGCCTGTTCGGGGACTGCGATGCGGAAATGGATCTGCTCGCCCGCGCGGATACCCAGATCGTCCAGGCGCGTGGCAGAGACGCGCACGCCCCCGATATAAGTGCCGTCGCGCCCCACGACGATGGTCACCTTCTTCCCGTACTGCCCGAGATTGCCGTACCACCATGAGGGGTTGACCGTTCCCGCGCGGTCATTGTACTCGCCCTTGCTCTGATAGATCCCCAGATCCCTGCCGTTGAGCGAGAAACAGATATCGCTGGGGTAGTATGCGGCATAGCCGGGTGCTTCTGAGGCAAGCTCCAGAGAGATCTGTAGCTCCAGAAGGCGGGTCTCCGCGGTGAGGTAGTTGGGGACGAGGTATTCCACATACCCGTACGCCATCCAGACGATGCCGGCGCGGAAGCGCTCCGGATAGGAAAAACAGGCGGGATCGTCAAACCTGCCCACCACCGACTCCCGCGTGGCAAGGCCGCAGGTGGGATGCGCCTCATAGGCGACGTACTGCCCCACATCGATCTGCGCCGACTCCACGCGCCCCTCCTCCTGCGGATGGGTCAGAAAGTCAATGACGATTTTGTCCGTGGCGAGTGAACAGATCTTCTGCGTGCCGCGGATGCCGGACGAAGTGGAAATATCGATGAGTCCCGCCGAGTGCAGCTTCTTGACGTGCGCCGTGATGGCGCCGTTGGATACATTGAAGCGCTTGGCAAAGTAGGCAAGGTTGAGTTCGCCCTTCTGCAGCAGTTCGTCCAGGATGCCGAGACGCACCTCCGAATCGAGCGCCTCATATAAGAGCCGCCCCTGTTTGAAATCTTTTAGATAGATCATACTTCCGTTTTCCCCCTGTTTGCCTCCATTATAAGGCATTTCGGGCGGAATTGTCAATATAAACTTCGCTTCTTCATGAAAGTTTCACTTCAACGTAAAACAAGGGAGCCGCCGCTGCAGCGGCAGAACATGCAGGCGCGCCCTGCGGCTTTGCCGCAGGGCGCGTACGATCCTCATGTCATTGCTTCACGCTGTCAAGAAGCTCCTTCACGGATGCCCTGACGCCGAGCAGCTCCTCTTCCGCCGCCTGCTCGGAGGGCGCCTTGACGGAGTAGTAGATCTTGAGTTTGGGCTCGGTTCCCGAAGGGCGCACGCAGACGAAGGAACCGCCCGCCAGTTCATAGTAGACGCAGTTGCATCTGGGGATGTTCAGCGGCTCCGTCCTTCCGTCCGCCGTGCGGCGGACGTCGGCGGAGTAGTCGCGCACCGCCTCCACGGCAAAGGTGCCGAATGCCCTGACGTTTACCGTCTTGAGGGCGTCCACGACGGCGTTCATCTCCTTCATGGCGTTCAGTCCCGCATACTGGATGGACTCGTTCCTGTCCAGCACAAAGCCATACTTCGCATAGATCTCCTGCAATCTGCCCCACACCGTCTTACCGATGTAGGTGTAATAGCACACCATCTCGGCGCACAGCATGGAGGCAACGACGGCGTCCTTGTCGCGGGCATGGGTGCCGCGCAGATAGCCGCACGACTCCTCGAACCCGAACACGAAGGTGTGCGAACCGTCCGCCTCCCATTCCTTGATCTTCTCGCCGATGAACTTGAAGCCGACGGGCGTCTCAAAGAGCGCCACACCGAAATCGGCGCAGATCGCCTTTGCCATGCCCGTGGAGACAAAGGACTTGACGACCGCGGCATTTGCGGGCAGCGCGTTCTCCTCCTTGAGGCGGGTGAGGATGTAGTCCAGGAGCAGAATGCCCACCTGGTTGCCCGAGAGCGCCACAAATTCGCCCTGGCCGTTCTTGACGGCCACGCCCAGGCGGTCGGAATCGGGGTCGGTGCCGAACACCACGTCCGCGCGGATCTTATCCGCGAGCGCGATGCCCATCGAGAGCGTCTCCTTGAATTCGGGATTAGGTACCTTGACCGTGGAGAAGTCGGGATCCTGCGTCGTCTGTTCCTCCACGACGGTCACGTTGATGCCCAGCTCCTTCAGAATGCGCATGACGGGAACATATCCCGATCCGTGTACGGGCGTATAGACGAGCTTTAAGTCCTTGCCGCACTTCTCCACCGCCTCCTTCGAGAGGGTAAGCTTTTTGAGCGCTTCAATATAGGTATCGTCCACTTCCTTGGGAACGGGGACGATGAGCGGGCTGTCATCCTCGCCCGTCACCGAGAGATAGTCGGTGATCTTTTCGATAAAGCCGACCACCTTTTCCGTCGCCTCGGGCGACATCTGCGCGCCGTCCTCGCCGTACACTTTATACCCGTTGTATTCCTTGGGATTGTGGGACGCCGTGATCATGATGCCCGCAACGGTGCCGAGATATCTGACCGCATAGGAGAGCATGGGAACGGGATGTACGTCGCCGAACAGATATGCCCTGATGCCGTTCTTCGCCAGCACACCCGCTGCCTTTTGGGCAAACAGGCGGGAATTTCTGCGCGTATCGTAGGAGATGACCACACCCTTCGCCTGTTCGGATGCGGGGAGCGTTTTGATGTACTCGGAGAGTCCCTGCGTCGCGCGCATGACGGTGTAGACGTTCATCATGTTCATGCCGCAGCCGAGGATGCCGCGCATCCCCGCCGTGCCGAAAGCAAGCTCGCCGCCGAAGCGGTACTCCTTCTCCTTCTCGTCCCCCGCGATCGCCTTCAGTTCCGCCCTGTCCGCCTCTGCCAGGCGGGGATCGGCGATCCACGCCTCATAGATGCTCTGATAACTCATATCTTTCACTCCTTATATTGTCCTTCCGGCGTACCCTTTCCGCACGCCGCAGATTCCGTCATTCCTCGCCGCGGCTGTCCGGCTCTTCCGCATTGATCTTTTTGTTGAGTTCCTCTAGGCTATCCTCAGCCGTCTCAATGTTCTGTGCGGGCGCACCCTCCGCCCCGGCAATATTGTGAACGGAGATGAAATACTTCCTGCCGCTGTCCTCGCAGTAATGCACGCACTGCAGGGCAAGCAGGAACAAAAAGCTGAGCGGAATGGTGATGAGCAGGG
The DNA here is from genome assembly GCA_944372575.1 of uncultured Clostridia bacterium. GTDB lineage: Bacteria > Bacillota > Clostridia > Christensenellales > Borkfalkiaceae > Gallimonas. The sequence goes on from CALVZS010000014.1 coordinate 23,363, forward strand.
CGCTGCCCAGCGTTGCAAGACCGAATACGACATTGACGACCACGATGAGATAGTTTGCCGTAAGATAGCTAGCAAACCGCCTCCAGAAGGGACGCACACGGCGCAGGGACACGCGAAACCCCTTTGCGACGCTCGCCTCCCCCGTCAGCACGGAGGGGATCCAGGCAGAGATCAGCGTCATTTTGAGCGACTGCAGGCAGATATAGAGCGCAATGGTGAGCGAGAGCGCCAGCAGAATGGTCAGGAAGCCCCATGAGGGCAGGAAGGACGGAAGATAGAAGAACAGAAACCAGCAAGCGAGCATCGAGATCACGTCGTAGACAAAGGAGAGCGGGACATAGATGATCTCATACAGCGCAGCATTGCCGAGATTTTTAAAATACGCCGCCGAAAAGCTCGTGCGCGCGAACACACTCATCCGGTCATACATGATGCTTGCCGCGGCAAAGTGACACAGACCGTTGAGAAAGCGCGAGAGAATATAGATGAGACAAACGCCGATGACTGCGCCCGCAATGGCTCCCCCGTTGCTCGTGATGAGCGCGAGAAAGTCTGTCAGGGCGGTGGTAAAGTCCTCCTGAAAAGTCGTCAGCCGAACCGAATCCCCGCCGAAGAGCGCACGGAAAAATTCTCCCGTCAGACCTTTGAGCGTCTGCAGCTCCGCGCTCGTCACAATGACGCTCAGCGAAAGCTGCAAAATGACATAGACAAGACTGAACGTCAGAACGCTGACAACCAGGCGGTATAAGAGCAGCTTGAACGCGCTCACATAGTTATCTGCCGTAATGGCAAGGGCGTTGCGGAACCGCATATCAGACCTCCCACTTATGACGGCGCAGATCCTCCCGGTCGAGTTTGTCCGTCTCAAAATAGATCGATTCCATGCGGACGCAGAAACTTAAAAACGCCAGCAGGAAAACCAGAAATCCTGCCAGAAAAAATGCCGGCGCCGGCAGGAACGAACATGCGCACAGAACAAGGAAGATGACCGCCTCCGATATGGCAAAGGAGAGCAAAAGTTTCCCGCGCACCCCCACCATGAGGCGATAGGAATAGATGAGGGCTTCAAAGAACCGGAACCCCGTCATCTGGCGGCAAGGCAGCCAGAGATAGAGAATGGTCGCCAGATAGATGAGGACAAAGGCAAAGACGAGGATGAACAGAACATCCGCAATGTACACCGTCGCCGTTGCCGAAATCTCGGACACCGCAAACATGAGAGCGGAGAGAACGACCGCCCAGACCTCATAGAGAGCGAGGTACATAAAAACGGTGAAAATGACGGAGGGAAGATTGCTCAAAAACTGCGACCAGATGCCGCTGAGCGTACGCTTGCCCAGGCGCATGTGCTTTTCCACAAAAGCGAGCAGCAGCGCCATAAAGATGACGACGGAGACGATCGCAAACAGACTGTATAAAAAGCCCAGCCAGCTGTCCACGCGCAGAAAACTCCATGCGTGAAAGAGTTCGGAAAAGTCCGCACGCGGATCACCCGCAAAAAAGTCGCTCCAAACGGCGCCGATACAGGCGTAGTCGAGCGAAAGCGCCATAAAGACTGCCGGCACGACGGCAAAGGGCAGCAAAAACCAGATATTTTTGAAGATGTATTTCCAACCACCGAATACCGTATGCATAGAAACTCCTCTGTGTTATTATATAACAAAAGCGGGCGTCTGTAAAGGGTTTTTTGAAAAAAAGCCCCTTCAGCCGCCCTTTTCCTCCTCCTGTAAGCTCTCCTTATGCTGCGTATCCTGCTCCCCGTCGGTCTCCCGCGCATCCTGTTCTTCTCCCCCTGTCCTGACAGGCGCCGTCTGCGCATCTTTCTGCGCAGCGTCCGGCGCTTCCTGCGCGGCGGCCTTGCGACGAAACAGTTTTCCGAAAAACTTCTGCAGAAGCTCCAGAAAGAGCGCGTCCCGCAGGAGCAAAAGGACGACAAAATAGATCGCGATGCCGATGAGAACAAGGCCGATCACCCCCCACATCGAGGCGGGAAGCACCTTCTTCAGGAAAAAGAGCGCCGCAAACATGACCGCAGCGGAGATCCAGTATTTGACCGACGTCTTAAAGATGGGAAAGATCGCGTAAAGCCGCTTTTTTCGGACATAAATAAACCCCGCCAGCATGACGACAAATTCCCCGACTACGGAGGCAATGCACGCTCCGAGTGCCTGCCAAAGCGGAATGAACACGGCGTTCAGGGCGCAGTTCACGACAGCGCCGATGATGACGATCACGGTAAAGACATTCTGACGGTTGGTCGGAACGAGATACTGGGCGTTGGTGATGGAGTTGAGCCCGATGAAGATCGTCAGCAGGCTGAATACGCAAAGGAGCGGGATACATTCCTCATATCCGGGGCCGAAAAACACCGGGACAAACACGTCGGAGATCACGATGAGACCGAACATCATGGGGATCCCCGCCAGCAGGATACAGCGATACAGCTTGTAGAGATAGAATTGGATGGAGGCTTCGTCCCCCTGCCGGAACTTTTGCGCAATGCGCGGCATGACGACCGTTCCGAGAGAGCTGACGACGGAGAGCGCCATCTTGACGACCTTCTCCGCCTGTTCATAGTAGCCGTTTTCGGCATTCCCCTCCGTCATCCAACCGATCATGGATTTATCGAGAACGGTATAGACTTGGATCGCGACCGTCGGGATAAAGAGCTGCAGAATGTTGTTGAGATTGCGGAAGGGCCTGATCCCGGTAACCTTGACGAGATACTTCGGGAGATACAGCCACAGAGAGAGGTTGGCGCCCACGATGAAGATCACCGTAAAAAAGACATAGAGGCTCAGATCGTCCTGCGTCTTGACAAACAGGAAGGTACAGGCAATGTTGGCGAGGCGGAAGAGAATGCTGCTGAAAGAGATCTTGCCGAACTCCTCCATCCCCTGGAAAAACCAGGATACGTCCACGATGGTTCCGAGCAGTTGCACGCCGAAGATCAGGGCAACGGTCATATTGTCCGGGACAAGGACAAAGAGATAGACAAGATAAAACGCCGCCGAAACGGCGGTCATGATGAGGCGGAGCAGGAAGATCTCCCAAAACTTCCGGCTGCGCCCCTGCGCGTCCTCCTGCAGCGTTCCGATCGTCTTTTGCCCGAACGTCACCGTTCCGAGCGCCGCCACAAGGGAAAAATAGGATACAATGGACGAGGCATAGCTCTGGATCCCCACGCCTTCCGGCTGCAAAACACGCGAAACGTAGGGCGTTACAATGAGCGGCGCAACGACCAGCAAAATCTGATAGATCAGATTGTAGATGTAATTTTTTCGGATACTCTTAGGCTTGGCCTGCGCGCTATCACTCATCTTCTTTATGGAAAATCTCCGCGATCTGTTTCCTGAAATTGGCCTCCAGACCCCCGATCTGCGCCCGGTAGGCGGCAAACATGCCGATATACTTATCGTAATTTTGCAGGATGTCGCGGATCTTCTGCGCGATCAGTTCCGCATTCTCATAGTCCGCAACCTTGAACTGCTCCGGGATCGCGACATCGAACGCGTTCTCCGCGGCGTTGCGACGCCCCACCAGAAGGCATGTCCCGTTATACACGCTCTCCTTGGGGATACGTTCCGGGCCGCCGAACCAGCCGAAATCGATATAGAGCTTGCTGCGGCGGTACAGGGCGATCAGTTCCTGCGGAGTATATCCCTTCAGCGGACAGAAGGAAATATCCCCGCGCGCGAGCAGCGCCTGCATGACCGCGGACGGCTTTGCGGGGTTGTAGAGAACGGTATCGCTCCTGCCCTCGGACGTGAGGTTGGGTGCGACGCCGGCGGAAAGAAAGTCGAGGCTGATCGGCTCGACGAGCAGCTCCGCCCGCTCCGCGCCAAGATCGGAGAGCACATGCTCCCGGGCATACACCGAGCCGCAGCAGCACAGGATGTCCCTGCCGATCTTTGCAGGGAAAGAGACGGGATGATACCGCCTCTCCCCGCGTGAAAAGGCGTTCAGAATCCGCTTTGCTGCATTTTTGCAGGCATGGGAAAAGGCGCGGCGCTGCTGTTGCCGGAAATATCCCCAGCTCAGAAACCAGACGCACTTGCGGATGTGCCGGTATTCCCCGGCAATGCCCAGGTTGACTTCGGGAACGATCAGGATATTCCGCTCCGCATCCTCCGTCTGCGAGCAGGGAAGAACGCGCGGGGCGTACTCCGCGTAGCGGGCGGGAAAGTCTGTTTTTCCCGTAAAATCATAGACGAGGTATGCGTCATACCCCATCTGCTCCATGTAATAGCGCAGCTGATGCAGCGCCTCCGGCCCGCCTGTAGTCAGACCGTACGGACAGAAAATATAAATTTTCGTGTCCGGGAAAACCGTCATGACATTCTTCATCTCGCTTTGTAATTCTTCTCCATGAAACGCAGATACTCGCCGGAGACAACGTGATCCAGCCACTCCCTGTGTTCGAGATTCCACGTTACGGTCGGCCCGATCCCGCTTTCAAAGGTGTATTCGGGTCTCCAGCCGAGTTCGCGCATGATCTTGGACGGATCCATCGCATAGCGAAGATCGTGGCCCGCACGGTCTTTGACGAACGTGATGAGGCTCTCCGGCTTGCCGAGCGTATGCAGAATGGCTCTGACGACCTCGAGATTGCTCTTTTCGTTGTGTCCGCCGATGTTGTAGACCTCCCCGTCTGCGCCCGCGCGCACGATGCGGTCGATCGCCGTGCAGTGATCGTACACATGCAGCCAGTCACGCACGTTCGCCCCGTTCCCGTACACGGGGATGGGTTCATCGGCGAGCGCCCGACGGATGACGAGCGGGATGAGTTTTTCGGGGAACTGATAGGGGCCGTAGTTGTTGGAACAGCGGCTGATCGTCACGGGAAGCCCGAACGTGCGGTGATACGCCATGACGAGCAGATCGGCGCCCGCCTTGGAAGCGCTGTACGGGCTGGACGTGCGCAGCGGCGTCTCCTCCGTGAAATAGAGATCAGGGCGGTCGAGCGGAAGGTCGCCGTACACCTCGTCCGTCGAGACCTGATGGTAGCGCGCGATCCCGTATTTGCGGCAGGCGTCCATCAGCGTCTGCGTGCCGAGGACGTTGGTCTCCAGAAAGATGCGCGGATTTTCAATGGAGCGGTCGACGTGGCTCTCCGCCGCAAAGTTGATGACGAGATCAAATTTTTCCGCTTCAAAAAGGGAAAAGACAAGCTCCCGGTCGCAAATATTCCCGTGAACGAACCTGAAATTCGGCCTGTCCATGATGGGCGCGAGCGTCTCCAGGTTGCCCGCGTAGGTGAGGGCGTCCAGACAGACAAAGGAGTCCTCCGGATAGGCATTCACCGCAAAGTGGCAGAAGTTCCCGCCGATGAACCCTGCGCCGCCGGTCACAAGAAATTTCATATCATCTCCTTTCAAACTTTTCCGAACAAGACTCTGATCCTGAAACGGATATCATTTTTCCTTCTTTTAAAGCGCCTGCCGAATGTAAACTTCAGCCTGCAACTTAATTTTTTCCTGTAGTTTGCAACGATACGGATATTTTTCTTATCCGCCTCCGAGATCTCTTCCCCGTAGCCTTCCAACAACTGCTGCAGGCGCTGTACCGTTTCGGCCCCCCCCTTTTTTCTTACAAATCTGGAAAATTGCGCAGAAAGAGAACTGTCTATGTTGCTTTTGCTTCCGACCTGATTGTCGATATGCTGGCGATACAGGATACGGGAATCGCTGTCATAGATCCATGCCGCAGTATAAACTGCGATCAGAAAAAACCAATGATCGTGCAGACGGATCCCTTGCGGGTAATATTTTACACACTGTTCCATGAAACGCTTATCAAAAACCATGGTACAGCCCGTGCAGATATTCTCATACAGATAGGTGCATCTGTTGGTCTTTCGGATGCTTTCGTCCTCTTCCAGCCCGACAGGCCTGCCCTGTATATCGGCGACATATAAATTTGAGCAATACATCGTTCCGTTGTGCTGCTGCCCTTTTTCCCCGATCATCCGGATAGCACGCTGCAATTTATCGGGCATCCATATATCATCCTGGTCGCTGAAAGCATAATAATCGAAAGACGTATCTTTGACGGAAAACAACAAATCGATAAAATTATAGGTAAAATTTTTATTGGACGTGTTAACGCTGTATGAAATATTCGGATATTTCACAGCGTACTCATCAAGAATTTTTACCGTACTGTCCGATGAACAGTCATCCGCGATTCGGATACTGACCGCCACCCCTTCCTGCGACAAGATACTTTCTATCTGTTCCCGCAAAAACCGCTCTCCGTTATATGTGCACATCAGCACCAGACACGTCGGCAGACTCATGGACGCCCTCCCCCCTATATTTCCGCAAGAAAACGTTTGAGCGCGTCCTGCCATGCGGGCAGAAGGGAAAATCCGTTCTCGATGAGTTTTTCCTGCCCCATCACCGAATTTTTCGGCCGTCTCGCCTGCTGCGGCGCCATGCGCAGGTACTCCTCCGTCGTCACGGGGTTGACGTTTACCCGCCTGCCCGCCTGCCGGAAGATCTCGCACGCGTACTCGTACCAGCTGCACACACCCGAATTGGTCGCATGATATGTTCCGTACTTATCTGTGCCGACCATCTCGCACAGGAGCCGTGCAAGATCGGCGGTATATGTGGGCGAGCCGACCTGGTCGCACACGACGTTGAGCGCAGAGTGCGTCTCGGCAAGGCGCAGCATCGTCCGGACGAAATTGTTGCCGTGGACGCCGAACACCCAGGAGATGCGCACGATGAAGTGCGCATCGGTCGCCGCGCGCACGCAGCGCTCCCCCTCCTCCTTCGTGCTTCCGTAGACGGACACGGGACAGGGAGTGTCATCTGGCAGATAGGCGCCCTTCTTTTCCCCGTCAAAGACATAATCCGTCGAAATATAGACAAATTTTGCGCCGACTTCCGCCGCGTTCTGCGCAAGGTACCTTGTCCCCTCCGCATTGACGCGGCGGCAGAGTTCCCGCTCCGATTCCGCCCGGTCGACCGCCGTATAGGCGGCATTGTGCATGATGACATCGGGCGCATACGCTGACACAAAGGCGCGGACGGCGCGCCCGTCCGTGATGTCCAGATCGGCAAGGTCGATGCCGCGGTGTTCGATCCCGAGCGCCGAAAGGCGGCGGCAGACATCAAACCCGAGCTGGCCCTGCGCGCCGGTCACAAGAACTTTCATGCGTCCCTCCCGTACTCGAACACGACGTCGCTGTCAGCAAACAGCGGGGCGTTCTTATCTTTTTCGGAGAGGACGGGGTCGGAGACCCCCCAATCGATGCCGAATGCGGGATCGTCGAAGCGCACGCTGCGGTCGGCGGGTTTGTTATAGTACGCGTCTACCTTGTACTGCACTTCCACATCGTCCGTCCGCGTCACAAACCCGTGCAGAAATCCCTTGGGGATATAGAGCTGGCGCTTGTTCTGCGCCGTAAGGAGAACTTTGAAATGTTTCCCGTAGCTCGGGGATCCCCTGCGCACGTCGACGATGACATCCTCGATCTCCCCCCGCGTGCAGCGGATGAGTTTGGTCTGGGCAAAGGGCGGGAGCTGGCAGTGCAGCCCGCGTACGATTCCCCTCTGCGCGCTGTAGCTCTGGTTATCCTGCACAAAGGCGGGAACGGGAATCCCTGCCTCGCGCAGTTTGCTTTCGTTATACGTCTCCATGAACCAGCCGCGGCTGTCGCCGAATACCTGCGGCTCCACGAGAAATGCTCCTTCGAGCGGCGTTCTGATCACATTCATTTCTGTTTCTCCGTAATCTCAGAAAAATGCGCAAGGCGATCCTCCACGATCGCGCGCTTTTGCGCATACATGTCTTTTGTCTCCCGCATCCCGAGAATTGTTGCCACCAGGAAAAATTTGCGATAGGCGCGGCGCAAAATCTTCAGGTACGCCCTTGCCGTTTTGGCGCCGTAGCACTTGGTGTACATGACGAGCGAACCCTGCAGGCCGGATGAAAAGCGGCGAGCGCTGAATGTCTTTTTCCCGCCGCCGAAGCTCGCTCCCTCCAGATGGCAGATCTGTGCCGCGGGAACGGACATGACCGTCATGCCTGCCCTGTGGACGGCGCGGAAGGTAAATTCCACCTCCTCGGCATACATGAAGATCTCCTCGTCAAAGCCGCCGATCTCGCCGAAGAGCGAGGAACGGATCATCATGTCCGCCCCCGTGACGTATCCGACCGGCATCGGCCGCCCCGTATAGTTGAACTGATTGAAAAACGGCCTGCGAAACAGCCTGCGCAGCGCCGTCAGAAGCAGGCTCTTGTCCCGGCGCTCCTCGCGCAGGCAGGGAAACACCCTGCGGAAGGAATGGGCGGGCCTGCCCGCAAAGTCGTACACGTTCCCGCCGCAGATGCCGCATTCCGGATGCGCCTCCATGTAGGAAAAGAGCGTGCCGATAAAATTCCCGCGCAGAAGGATATCCGGATTCAGCCAGAGGACATACCTGCCGCACGAATGCGAGACGCCGAGGTTGAATGCCCTGCTCGTGCCGAGGTTGGCGCCCGCCTGCACATAGGTGATCCTGTCGCCGAACAACTCCTGCAGCCGCTCGCCCGATCGGTCGGGAGAGAGGTTGTCCACAAGGATAATCTCGAACATGACCCCCTCCGTCTGCGAAAAGATGCTCTCAATGGCATCCTTTGCGAGCTCGAAGGTATTGTAATTGATCATGATAACGGATACGTCCATATCATTTCCCGTCAATACCGTATTTTCCCCTCGGCGACCTGCATGAGGTGTTTTCCGTAGTCGTTGTTCTTCATATACTCCGCCCGGGCGAGCAGCTCCTCCTTCCCGATCCAGCCGTTGCGATAGGCGATCTCCTCGATGCAGCTGATCTTCAATCCCTCATGCCGCTCGATCATGCGCACGAACGCCGTGGCGTCGGCAAGGGATTCATGCGTCCCCGTGTCCAGCCAGGTAAACCCGCGGCCGAACGTGATGACCTCCAGTTCCCCCCGCGCGAGGTAGGTCTGATTGACCGACGTGATCTCCAGCTCTCCCCGCGCGGAGGGAGAGACGGATTTTGCGACGCGCACCACATCGTTGGGATAAAAATACAGCCCCACGACGGCGTAATTGGACTTGGGATGCGCGGGCTTTTCCTCAATGGAGACCGCCCTGCCGTGCTCGTCGAATTCGACGACGCCGAAGCGTTCGGGGTCGGGGACATAGTAGCCGAATACCGTGGCACGGCCGACGCGCAGATTGTCCGCCGCCCGCTGCAGGCTCTTTTTCAGGCCGTTGCCGTAGAAGATGTTGTCCCCCAGCACCATGCACACGTCGTCCTGTCCGATGAATTCCTCGCCGATGAGGAAAGCCTGCGCAAGGCCGCCCGGCGTCGGCTGAACGGCATAGGAGAGGCTGAGCCCGAATGTGCTGCCGTCCCCGAAGAGCTGTTCAAAGCGGGGCGTATCCTCCGGCGTGGAGATGATGAGGATATCGCGGATCCCCGCCAGCATGAGCGTGGAGAGCGGGTAATAGATCATGGGCTTATCGTAGACGGGCAGGAGCTGCTTGCTTGTCACCGCGGTGAGCGGATACAGCCGCGTCCCGCTTCCCCCTGCAAGGATGATTCCCTTCATGTATCCTCCCTCTCTTTGTATTTTTTCCTGCGGTGTTGCAAATAAACTGCATAGTAGGGTGCGCGCTTTACGGCAAAGCGATGTCCGATCGCAGAGACGAGCTTGCGCGGCAACAGGCGGCGCAGAAGATTTTTATACCCCGGCTCACGGTCGTCCTTCCATGAACCTGCACAATGATGTTCTGCATACCCCCCCCCGCTTTTCTTGCTGATCCGGAGCCGCTCAAAGTAGTCTTTCGGGAACATCTCGATCCCGCACCGCAGCGACTGCCGCGCCCCGTTGAGCCGGAAATCCGGATAATGGTCGAGAAAGTATTTTGTGATCCAGTCATTGCTGACCGTAAACGTCCCTTTTTTCTCGAAATCCTCTTCCAGAATGCGCAGCCATTCGGACATGAGCGGATTTCCCGGCTCCGTTCCGATGAGCGCCGTCCCGATCGAATCATCAAAGATGAAACCCATGAACATATGGCAGGACAAAAACGGATCGAGCGGCTTGAAAAGCTCCACGTCGGTATCGATATAGATGCCGCCGTAGCGATAGAGTACGGTAAAACGGAAATAATCGCTCAAAAATCCGTACTTCTTTCGCGTAAGCGCCTCTTTCACGAACGCGCTGTCGTCATAAAACTGTGCAAACGTCTCATCCGTCCAGAGTATGATCTCCCAGTCCGGATGCAGCGCCCGCCAGCCCTCTACATACTGTTTCTGATCTGCCGGCATTTCCGCCTTTCCGAGCCAGCAGGCATGAATGATCTTCGGAATCATGATTCCCCTCCCTTTGTCTGCACCGTTCCGCGTCCTTTTTTCGCAATAATGGCGAGCATCATGCCCCCGATCAGCCAGACAAAGACCAGCACGCTGCGGGCGGCATACGCCGAATTGATGAATGAAAAGATGAGAAGGTATGCATTCATCCCGATATACGCCGTGCAGATCCCGCCGGTCATCCTGTCCTTGCTCTTACAGTTTCGCAGCGCGATCAGAAGGAGCACAAACAGGAGAATGCAGTATACGAGAAAGACCGGAACGCCCATTTCAAGCAGATATGCCCAGAACGTACCGTCCGTGATGACGCTGTTGCTCTGTCCCATCAGCGTACCGATCAGCCAGTTTCTGCCGATCTCCTGCGCTGCGGCATCAATCATGGAAAAGTGTCCGGAATCGCTGCCCGCTGTCCAGTCGGCATTCTGACCGAGCAGCCGCTGAACGATGACGGAATCCCCGAACAGCGTAAGGACGAGCAGCAGCGCGACCACGAGGAAGATCAGCGTGACAAAAATGGTCTCGAAAGCCCGCCGGTGCGTACAGCCGTAGAGTACAAATTCCAGGACAAATACGGCGGCCATTCCGACGACCGACGCCCGTGAAAAAGTAAAATAGTTTGCCAACGCGATGACGGCAAGTTTGACCCAGAGCAAAAACGGACGGTAGCGCTTCGTTATGAGTTCTGCCCAGACGAGGGAGAAAAGAACGATGGAATATCCGCCGAAGATGATCGTATTCCCCATGAGTCCTGTCACGCGGATCACATCGCTCCCGTGCAGGGTAAAGATTTCCTCCCCGTTCAAAACGAGCAGACTGTCCGGAAGGAAATCGCGGCAGACATACTGTACGATCGCAAACGCACAGATAAACACGCCGCAGTTGACAAACAGCCTGTAAAAACGGCGGACGCTTCCGCGGTCAAACCGGAGCACCGCAATCAGGAACAGCCCCGTATAGACATTGTTGTTGCGGAACCCGATGACCGCATCGTAGAGAGACGTCTTCCCCGCAAGCACCTGAAATGCCCCGACCGCGAAACAGAGAATGACCCAGGCGAGGTACAACCCGAGAACTTTTGCCCAGCGGCTCCTCTTCACCATTCCGGTAAAACAGGCGTACACTTCCCAAAGGAGCAGAATGGCAAAGCAGGCGTCCACGAGCAGCGTGCCGTACCCGATGAAATTGTCGATAAAGCCGCGGAACGTCACAAGGATCACGATGATCCCGACCAAAAGATCGGTCAGATACAGCTCGTGCCTCTCTCCCTGACGGACGTACGTCCCGCTCGCTGCCGCCGACTGCATTTACCCTCTTTCCTCCGCAAGATTTGCCCGCAGCGTCTTTACGAAGCGCGCATAATGATATTTTTCCGCGATCTTCCCGCGATCCGGCGCCACACGGGGATCGGCCTCGAGAACGGCGTCGCGCAGGGACGCCGCATCCCCCGCTTTGAAAAAGACGACGGGAAGATCGCCGTATATCTCCCGGAAAACCGGAATGTCGGATACAATGGGCCGCGTTCCCAGCCAAAGCGCCTCCAGGGGCGGAAGACCGAAGCCCTCATAGAGGGAGGGCTGGATGAGAAATGCCGCCGATGCGATCTCTTTGAGCAAAGCATCGTCCGAAAGCCGCCCCGTAAAGGTCACGCCCTCGCAGGCGAGCTCATCCGCATCCATCCCCGTGAGGAATCCCTCCCGCTCTCCGATGATCTTCAGCCGGTACCGCCCTGCCGGAAGCATACGATACGCCTCGATCAGCGTACCGAGCCCCTTATGCGGCTTGACGTTCCCGACAAAGACGAGCGTATCGGCCTTGGAAATCCCGCTCGCATCGAATGCAAGGACATCCTTGGAGAGCCCGTTGTAGTTCACATAGCATTTTTGCGCAAATTTCGGAAAAAAATGCTCGCAGCGCGACCGCGTGAACTGCGAAACGCAGGCGATGCGCCGTGACTTTTTCATGCAGCGCGCAAGGAGCGTCTTTTTGATCAGAAAATCCGCCTTCCCGCGCGTCATGATCTGCGGAAGATCGAGAAAGATCAGATCATGCATCACCGTATAGACGGGAATACGGATCCCGAACGGGATGATAAAATTGGGGATGATCAGACAATCACAGATACGGTTGATTGATTTCGGGAAGGAGAGCATCCCCTTTGCGGAGAACGGATCCCCCTCATCCGCAATGATATGTGCAGCAGAATAAGGCGCAAGTTTCCCCGCGTCTCCGACAAGGTAGTATTCGTCTGCGGTATAGTCGAGATGCTCTAAAATCCCCTCACAGACACGTCCGATCCCGGACTTGCCGAGATACCTGCAATCCACTGCGATCTTCATGTCCGCTCCTTACAGGTTGACGACGAGCAGCGAACAATGCCCGTGGATGCGCAGCGGCGCCTGTTGCTTTAAAAGCCATGTGCCGCCCTCTGAAAGATATTCCGTGCCGTCCGGCAGATCGATGTCCCCGTCGCCGTCCACCGCGATGAGCACTTTATACTGCGTATAGGGCGAACGCATGGACGTGATCTTGAGATCTCCGTCCACTTCGTACTTGGTGACGGTGAACCAGTTGGTGCGCGCCAGCGTCTTGGCGGACGCCGCCCCGATGTGGTAGAGCCCGCTCTCCTCGTCCAGCTCGATCTCCATGCGCTTGTAGTTGAGGACATCCAGCGCCTTTTTCACGTTGAGTTCGCGCGTCTTGCCGTCATGATCCTGCCTGCCGTAATCGTACAGCCGGTAGGTGACGTTGGAGGTCTGCTGGATCTCGCAGATGAGGCACCCCGCGCCGATGGCGTGTACGGTGCCGGCGGGGATAAAGAAGGAATCCCCCTTCCGGACGGGGATCTTGTTGAGGATCTGCTCGATGGAGCCGTCCTTGACACGCCGCGCCACCTCCTTGCGGCTCGTGTTGCAGTTGAATCCGACGTAGATGAACGCCTCCGCCTCGGCATCCATGATGTACCACATCTCGTTCTTGCCGTTGTCGTTCTCATGGCGGCGCGCATAGGCCTCCGTCGGATGCACCTGAATGGACAGGTTCTCCTTGGCGTCGATGAATTTGGTCATGAACGGCAGGCGCTTATGCGCCTCACTGTACGTTCCCGCCTTTTTCCAGCCGATGGCAGCAAAATACTCTGCGAGCGTCTTGCCCGCATATTTTCCGCTTGCAAGCACGCTCTGTCCATCGGGATGGGTGGAAAATTCCCAACTCTCCGCCACGTGCTCCAATCTGCCCGTATCCTTCCCGAGCAGATCGTGCAGTTTTGTCCCGCCCCAGATATAATCCTTGAATACGGGATTAAGTTTTATCAGTTCGTTCTGCGCCATGTCCTGTTCCTCATGTAAACAGCTGCAAAAAACCTGTACGGAGAGAGGCAAGCCGTTCGCGTGCATCTGCGCACGATGTCCCCTTCACCCCGAAATAAAATTTGATCTTGGGCTCCGTTCCGGAGGGACGCGCGCAGCACCACGCCTGGCCCTCCAGCTCGAAGTACAATACGTTGCTCGGCGGAAGCCCGAGCGCGGAGACCGCGCCCCCTTCCGTCTCCCGGCGTTCGCCCGAGAGGTAGTCGCACACGGCGAGCACTCTTTTTCCGGCTATTTCCGCGGGCGTCCCGTTGCGCAGCGCCGTCATCGCGGCGGCGATCTGCTCCGCGCCGTCCGCCCCCGTACGCGTCACGGAGGCGAGATCCTCGGCATAATAGCCGTAGCGCGCGTACATATCCTGCAGCACGTCCGCGAGCGTCATGCCGCGGGAGGCGTAGTATGCCGCCGCCTCGCACAGAGCGGCGACCGCCATCACGGCGTCCTTGTCGCGGGCGTATGTGCCGAGCAGGCAGCCGTAGCTCTCCTCGAAGCCGAACTCAAAGACATATGCGCCCTTTCCGGCATCCGGTCTGCCGCCGTTAGCGGCGCGCGCCTCCTCGAAGCGGCGGATCTGTTCGCCGATATACTTGAAGCCCGTCAGCGTCCGGATGACGCTCAGGCCGTACTCCCGTGCGAGCGGGTATGCCATATCGGAGGAGACGATGGTCGTGACGAGCGCCCCGTCCGCGGGCCGCTGCGGCAGAAGCCCCCGCTCCCTGCGGGAGGACAGCTCATACTCTGCGATGAGCAGTCCGCTCATGTTGCCCGTGAGGGGCAGATACTCTCCCTTTCCCGTCCGGCACAGCACGCCCAGACGGTCGGCGTCCGGATCGGTGGCGAGCACGAGATCCGCATCCACCCTGCGCGCAAGGTCGAGCGCGAGGGAAAACGCGCGCGCATCCTCCGGATTGGGCGAGGCGACCGTGGGGAAATTCCCGTCCGGCTGCTCCTGTTCGGGAACGGCATACACCCGGCTGAAGCCCAGTTCGGAGAGAATGCGCCGCACGGGCAGGTTCCCCGTCCCGTGCAGGGGGGTATAGACAATCTTCAGGCGGCTGCCCGTCTCTTTCAGGAGGTCGGGCCGCAGGACGAGCGCCCTGAGCGCGGCGATATACTTGTCGTCCATCTCCCGCCCGATGACGGTGAGCAGGCCGCTTGCCTGCGCCCGTTCGCGGGAGATACGACGCACCGCGGCAAAGTCTGTGACCGCGCGGATGGAGGCAATGATCTGCCCATCCTGCGGCGGGACGATCTGCCCGCCGTCCGAGGAATAGACTTTGTAGCCGTTGTACTCGGGCGGGTTGTGGCTCGCCGTGATGACGATGCCCGCCGCCGCGTGCAGTTCCCGCACCGCAAAGGAGAGCTCGGGCGTGGGGCGCAGGCCGTCGAAGAGATAGGCACGAATGCCGTTCGCCGCAAGGATGCAGGCGGAATCGAGCGCAAATTCTTCGGACATACGGCGGCTGTCGTAGGCAATGACCACGCCGCCCTTTGCCCCGCCTGCGTTGAGGTAGTCGGCGAGCCCCTGCGTCGCCCTGCCGACGGTATAGATATTCATGCGGTTGGTTCCTGCGCCGATGATGCCGCGCAGCCCGCCCGTGCCGAAGGAGAGATCGCGGAAAAATGCGTCGCGGCGCTCCTCCCCGGACATGGCGGCGGCTTCCGCACGCGTTGCCCCGTCAAAGACGGGATCGCTGCACCAGCGCTCCCACTCCGCAAACCAGTCGTTCAAAGCAGTTCCTCCTTTCCCTCTGCCCGCAGCTCCTCCACGATCTTTTTCACGTCCTGCGCTTTGGATTTGGGACAGACGAGAATGGCATCCGGCGTATCCACAATGATGAGATCGCTCACGTCCACGGCGGCGATCATTTTCCCGCTCGAATAGATGACTGTGTTGTGCGTATCCACGTTGACCGCGTTGCCGACGATCACATTGCCCGCACTGTCCTGCGGGTGAAGCGCGTCCAGCATGTCCCAGCTTCCGACGTCGTTCCAGCCGAATTCGCCCGGGACGACCAGAATGTCGCGGCTGTGTTCCATGATGCCGTAGTCGACCGACACGGATGGCAGCTCGGGATAGATCTCCTCCAGAACGCGCGCCTCCTCCGGTTTTCCGAATGAAGCGGCGATCTTCATGAGCTGCGCGTACAGCTCGGGCAGGAGCCGCCTGTATTTTTTGAGGATGACGGACGCCTTCCAGACGAACATCCCGCTGTTCCAGACATAGCAACCGCTGCGCAGATACTCCTCCGCCTTTTTGCGGGTGGGCTTCTCCACGAAGCGCACGACGGGCTTGACGTCCCCGTCCGCGTCGCGGTAGCGGATATAGCCGTATCCCGTGGCGGGGAAGGTGGGCGTGATGCCGATCGTGATGAGTTTATTCGTCGCGGCGGCGGCCTGAACGGCCCTTTCGAGCACCCGCCCGAACGCCGCCTCGTCCCGGATATAGGCGTCGGAGGGCGTGATGACAAGCACGCCGTCCCCACGTTCGCGGACGATCTTCAGGGCGGCATAGCCGATGCACGCCGCCGTGTTGCGCGCGCACGGCTCGCAGAGGATGTGTTCGGGCGCGACGCGCCCCGCCGTCACGGTGCGCATCTTGTCCGCCTGTTCGCAGTTTGTGACGATATAGATATTTTCATACGCGGCGACGCACGTCAGACGGTCGATCGCCTCGTTGACCATGATCTCTTTTCCGCTCAGATTGAGGAGCTGCTTGGGCGTCCCCCTGCGGGAAAGGGGCCAGAACCGCGTTCCGCCGCCCCCCGCCATGATGATCCCGTAGACATCCATGCTCACACCTCCGCCGTCAGCGCCCGCACCGCCTGTGCAAAGCGCTCATAGGTGAAGTTTTCCCGTGCGCGCAAAAGCGCCGCTTCGCCGTACCTGTGCCGCAGCGCCCCATCGTCCGCAAGCGTGCGGACGGCGCGCGCGTATGCCGCAACGTCCCCGTTCGGGCATTCGATCCCCGTCACGCCGTCAAGGGAGACAAAGTTGACGCCCGACCCGGGAATGGTGAACGTGACGGCGGGCTTTGCGTGCGCCATCGCCTCCGCGAGCGCGATGCCGAACGCCTCGTTCTTGGTGACGGAGGGAAAACAGAAAATATCGCACGCCTCCAGCCATGCGGCAAGCTCCTCATCGGACACGCGGCCGAGAAAGCACACCTTGCCGTCATCCGCGGCGAGCTCTTTGAGCTGCTGTGTGAGCGGGCCGCTGCCGCCGACGGCGACGAGAAAGCGCCCGTCCAGCAGTTTGCTTGCCCGCACAAGATATTCCATGCCCTTATACGGAACGTGCCGCCCCACGGCAAGGAGAATGATCTTGCCCGGATGGGCGGAACGGATCTGCTCCGCCCGTTCGCAGACCGCGCGCCCGGGCGCAAGGTGCGCCTCCCCCACGCAGCAGGGAATGACGGTGCATTTCTCCCGGACGGAGGAGAGGTGCGCGCTGCCCGCAATATAGTTCGGGCTGGTCGCCGCGATACGTGCGGCGCGGCGCAGAAGCCACCTCGTCTGTCCCTCAAAGAATTTGCCGAGCACCTTCTGGCGCGTGATGTCGAGATGCCACCACAGGATAAGTCTGCAGGCGGGATATTTCTTCAGCAGTTTTTTTAAAAAGAATGCGCCGAAGGGATTGGGGTAGTGGAAGATGACGACGTCGGGTGCAAACGCGCGGAACGTCTTTTTCAGGAGCCTGCCGTAGGAAAAGGAGAGCGACTGCGAGGCGACTTTGGCAAAGCATCCGGCCCGGATGACCTCCACACCGTTCACGTCCCCTGCCGCGTCCCCCTTTTCGTGGTTGAAGCAAAACACCTTCTGTTCGCACGTTCCCGCAAGCGCCGAGGCAATGTCGCTTGCAACCTGTTCGATTCCGCCGATATGCGGCGGATAGTAATTGCTGATCTGAAGAATTTTCACGACTTTCACCCCTCACTGAGCACCCGTACGCCGGAACACGCCTGCGATCGTCTTGAAAATGATCTTGATATCCAGCCACACGGAACAGTGATCGACATAATACAGCTCCAGCCGCTGCCGTTCGCCGCTCTCATAGGTGCAGTTGCTCCTTCCGTTCGCAGCCCACCAACCGATCATGCCGGGCTTGACGGAGAGCAGTTTTCCGGCATCTGCGCCGTACTTTTGCTCCACCTCTTCCCGCATGAGCGGACGGGGGCCGATCACAGAAATGCTCCCGATAAAGATCGCCCAGACATTGGGCAGTTCATCGAGCGACGTCCTGCGCAGAAATTTCCCGAGACGGGTAATGCGCGGATCGTTGTCGATCTTGTACTCGCGCCTGTATTGCGCGAGCTGTTCGGGCGTAAGCATATCCTCCAGCCTGTCCGCATCCTTCTTCATGCTGCGGAATTTCGGAATATAGATCTGTTTTCCGTTTCTGCCGACGCGCGGGTGGCGGTAAAAGACCGGGCCTCCGTCGCTGCACTTGACGCAGATCGCAAGAATCAGATAAAGCCAGGAAAAGACGATGAGAAAGAGGCCGGACGAGACGAGATCGAAGGCGCGCTTGACAAAGAGATAGCACTTGTAGCGAAAAGAGGATCGCGGCGTAAAGGGCGGCGCCGCTCCTTCTGCCGCACGATCGTCTGCAACGAAAGATGCCTGCCCCGGATCGGAAGCAGGCTCAATCGCGGACGCCTCTTGCGATGTCCGCTCCGTTGCAGTTGTTGTATCTTCTGCGGGAACGCACTCCCTCTGCGTATCCCGTTTCATTCCGTCCATCCGTTGATCCTCCCAACCGAAAACGCCGAGCAGGATATTTCCGAAGCCATCGGTGCAATCCCCCCATGCGCGACCGAAAAAGCATATCCACGGAAATTACTTTTTCATTATATCATGTCATAATTTCCCTGTCAATCCATTTATGTCATAGAAAAGCATTACACATCACGAATTCTTTCAACAATATATAGTGCGCCGTCTCTTTTAATAAGCAACGGTTCTCCCTATATCATACAAAACCCGCACCCGCAGCCGCTTTTTATCCGGAAAAGTCCTCCATGTACAGTTTGTGAGAAAAAAATGAATATATGCGGCGTGCGCAGGATCTGCGCACGCCGCAAGCAGAAAATATGAGTTTACCGGCAGAAAACATCCACAGCAACACCCTTTGAAACGGGAAACGAGAACGTTGCGCAGACGACGTCCGCATCCGGCGCATTGCCGTCAAATGAAAGCGGAAAAGCTGTCCTGTCCCGCTTTTTGAGGGTAAATTCCAGCGGTTTACCGTCCAGAAGAACGCGGACGACGCGCTTTACGGCAACGAGATGGATCTCCAGCTCGATCGCGCGGACATCCTCCGGAGTGCCGTAGTCCCCTTCGGCGGCGAAAAAGCGGACGCGGCAGCAGTTTGCGATGCGGTCATAGCGCGCCTCATAGCGGCACGTCCGCACTTCGCCGTGCAGATAGCCCGTCGTCTCGCCGTCATCCTCGACCAGCTCGCCGCACCCCATGGCATCGGGTGAGGGAAACAGGGCAAAAGCGAGTCTGTCCCACGATTGCGCGCGCGTGTTCGGCGCATCCGGCGCGAGAGGAAGGAGCGCCCCCGCACGCACGAAGAGCGGCATCTGCACCAAGGGGCAGGGAACGGGCTGCGTCCTTGCCCCCGCATAGACCTTGCCCGTAAAGACATTGATCCACTTTCCGGCAGGGAAATAGACGTCCCGCGCCTCCGGCAGGAACCGCCTGTCCGCCTGCACCAGGCCGAGCGCGATACAGGCGGCGCCGTCCGCCTGGAAGTATTCGATGACCACCTTGTGCCTGACGCCCGGGCGCAGGACGCCCACCCGCGCATACTGCGCGGCGTGCGTCTGTCCGTCCTCGTACACCTTCTTTCCGTCGAGCCAGACGGTCACGCCGTCATCGGAGAGAACGGCAAGCTCCTCCTCCGAGGCAGAACACAGCGTCGTTTCAAAGCGGGCGGAGAAGTCGCAGACCGGCACGCCGGGATGGGGAGAAGTTCCGTCCAGATAGATGGAGAGTTCCTCGTACTGTGCCGTACACAGCGGCTTGCCCCCGCACTCCCTGCCCGCATAGTAGGTCGCCCTGACGGGCGCGGCATAACAGGACTTGGGCAGCGCTGCCCATTTTTCGCCGTAGCGCGCGATCGGAGCCACAAGAAGATCTTTGCCGAGAAGATATTCGCTCGTCTCCGCGCAGGCGCGCCTGTCCCCCGGGTATTCAAAGCCGAGCGCGCGGCACATGGGGATGCCCGTGTCAAAGCTCTCATGGGCAAGCGAATACAGATAGGGCAGCAGACGGTATCTCAAACGGATATACCGGCGCACGATGTCCAGCGTCTCCTCATCATATGCCCACGGCTCACGCGAGCGCAGCAGCCCCCTTGTACAGTGCGGACGCAGGACGGGCGAGAAGGCGCCGAATTGCATCCAGCGGATATAGCCTGCCTTGTCAGGATTGCCCGTGTGTCCGCCGCAGTCGGCATTGAGGTAGGGAATGCAGTTTGCACCCGCCTTCACGAGCGTCTCTACCTCCTGTCCGAGCGCGGCCTCATCGGAGTGGATGTCCCCCGTCCACTGGATCGAATAGCGGTGGGAAGCGGAGTCGGCAATGGAATATTCCCCGCTGCCTTCATACCGCCCGTTGGCGACGTTGCAGACGTTTGCCATGATGACGGGGCGGCGGAACACATCCCCGCGCGCACGCTTCTCATAGAAATGGCGTGTGATGTCGTAGAACAGATACATCCCCAGCGTTTCGGGACGGATGGCGGGCGTGGGAGAGATGAGCTTGGTGTGCCAGTTGCGGTCATACCACCAGGTATCCAGCCCGAGCGTCATGAGCTTTTGCAGATGCTCCTCCCGGTATCTGATTTCAACGGGGTCAAACACGTCCTTCGCCCCCTCCACGGGCTCGGGATGATCGTTGAACATGACCTCCACGCCGTGTTCATGCGCAAACGCAAAAAACCTCTTCAGATCGGGGAAGAGCGTTGTGTTGACGTCATAGCCGATGCCGCGCTTGGATGCAGCGCGCCAGTCGGTGTCGATGACAAGGCAATCGAGCGGAAGATCGTGCGCGGCGTAGTCAAGGATGCGCTGCTTCGCACTCTCCTCATCATATGCGTACCAGCGCGAATCCCACAGCCCGAGTACGGAGCGGCGCACAAGTTCGCAGCGCCCCGCCACCGTCACATACAGGCGGCGCAGTTTCTTGCAGTCCTTTCCGCACAGCAGCAGATAGATATCCTCCGCCCCCTCATCGACCTTGTAGGCGCTCGTCTTTCTCTCTGAAGAAGCATATCCGCCCGCCGGAATGGGAATGCGCGGCACATCGGAGAGCACGAACACCTCCGGCGTGGAACCGGGCGCGGGCAGTTCGCCCGTATTTGCCGTACGCTTATAGCGCCAGACACGTTTTCCGTTCCGTTCCAGACACACGCCGGAAAGCGAGCGGCCACCGGAAGGCACCACAAGCCGGTACTCCCCGAACGAGAAAATACTGCCCCGCGCCGTCTCCTCCATTTCTGCCCCGTTCCAGCCCGGAAACTCCGAACGGTCGGGAACAAATAGGGTATCGGCGTCACAGAACTTTCCCTTGCGCATCCGCTCGATGCGCACGACATCGCGCACGGGGAACTGCACACGCACCTTTCCGACGATAAATTCCACCATATGTTCTCCTTATTCGATATACACTTTTCCGTCCTGAATGCAGACCTTTGCCGTGAGACGGATATCCTCCACGGAAGCGCCGATACCGATCTCATAGATGCCGTCCGTCACTTCCCACCGATCGCGCGCGGTGCTCCAATGCGCGAACGCTCTTGTATCCAGCGGCACGCGCACGGTCACGGCCTTCCCCGCCGCGATGAAGTCCTTGGAGAAGCCCTTCAGTTCCTTCCTCGGGCGGTACACGAGGGGCGCGCACTCGCCGACATACACCTCGGAGATCTCGCACCCGTCCCTCTCGGAGACGTTTTCCACGACGTATTCCGCAAAGAGGGTATCCCCCTCCGTCAGCAGCCGCAGATCGCGGTAGAAGAACTCCGAATAGCTCAGCCCGAAACCGAAGGGATAGAGTACGGGAACGTCATGGCTGTCAAAATAGCGATAACCCACATCCAGTCCCTCCTGATAGCGCGTGACGCCCGCCGTGCGCGGCGCGCGCGCCGCGGGGGCATCCTCCTCATCAAGGGGGAAGGTCATGGACAGTTTTCCAGAGGGATTGACCTTGCCCGAAAGGATATCGGCGAGCGCATCCATGCCGCCCATGCCGGGGAATCCCGCGTATATGATCGCGGCGACCTTGTCCTCCCAGAAACTCATATCCACTGCGGCGCCCGCAAACACGACAACGACCGTGTTGGGATTTTGCCGCGCCGTTTCCAAAATGGCGCGCTCCTGGACGTCGGGCAGGCGCAGGGTCTCCCTGTCCCCCTCCTCGAACTCCACGCCGCCGCCCGTGCCGACGCAGACAACGGCAGCATCCGCACGCGCCGCGGCGAGCAGAGCGGTGCGCGCATCCTGCCAGAAGGAATGGATGACCTGCGTGCCGAATGCGGGCTCATACGATACGCCGTATCCCCGCGCGGAGAGCGCGGCGGGCAGGTCGGCGGTGAACGCCTTCCACTCCACCCTCGCCGAGCCGCCGCCCGAAAGGTAATCGGTGCGGTCGGGCTTCGCATAGATCCCGCTCACGGCGAGTTTTGCTCCAGGTGCAAGGGGAAGCACGCCCTCGTTCTTCAAAAGCACGATGCCCTCCGCCGCGATCCTGCGTGCGGAGGCGACGCGCTCCTCCTCCGAGCGCTTGTTCTCCTTGCCCTTGCCCATCTCCTTGAGGCGCTGCACGAGCTGCAGAACGCGCTCGGCGCAGGCATCGATCTCGCTCTGTGTGATGTTTCCCGCCGCAAGGTCGTCCGCGAGCTTCTTCATGCCCGCCTCGCCGTGCGGCATCTCGATATCCAGCCCCGCCTTGGCGGCAGCCGTCCTGTCGCGCACCGCGCCCCAGTCGGAGACGATCGCGCCGTCAAACCCGCACTCATCGCGCAGGAAGTCAAACCCCTTCTTGTATTCCGAACCGTACTCCCCGTTGATGCGGTTATAGGAGCACATGACGGAGACCGGCTTTGCCTCACAGACGATCTCGAAGGGACGATAATAGATCTCGCGCAGCGTGCGCTCGTCCACGTCGCTCGTCTGGTGCAGGCGGTCATACTCGAGGTTGTTGCAGCAGAAGTGCTTGAGGCACACGCCGATGCCCTGCCCCTGTACGCCCTCCACATACGCCTTCGCCATCTCTCCGGCGAGGACGGGATCCTCCGAGAAATACTCGAAGCTGCGCCCGTTGCGCGGCTCGCGCTTGATGTTGACGCCGGGCGCAAGCAGCAGCTCCACGCCGCGGTCGCGGGCATCGTCCGCAAGGCACTCGCCCATCTCCTTTGCGAGCGCTCTGTTCCAGCTGTTGGCGAGTACTTCAATGGAGGGATAGGCGACGGCGGGCAGGGTATAATTCTTTCCGTCCTCCCCGGTGCGCTCGGTGCGCAGCCCCACGGGCCCGTCCGACATCGTGATGAAGGGCAGCTTGCCGTTCAGATCGTCGGTGTGCCAGAAATCCTTGCCGTTGAGCAGACGGATCTTCTCCTCCGCCGTGAGCGTGTTTTTGTTGTTTGCCATATTTTTTCTCCTGAAAGCAGATTCGGGGAAACCCCACGGATATTATACGGGATAACTTGACAAAATGCAAGACCATTCCCTGAATTTTTCCGGATTTTCCCGCACCGTTTGACAAATTTTTTCACAGGTGCTATAGTGGTGGCATGAAGATCATTTCCTTTGAGACGAAAGACTACGAACTTGCCGATTTTGCACGCGCGAAAGAATACGGACTGGAAGCGACGCTGAACACGCAGCCCCTGACGCGGGAGAACCTCTCCGCGGCAGACGGATATGAAGGCGTGACGACGCTGGGCTTTTCCGATCTGCGCGCGCCCGTGATCGAAGAACTTGCCCGCCGCGGCGTAAAATATCTTGCAACGCGCACGGTCGGGTTCAACCATATCGACCTCGGCGCCGCAAAGCAGTGCGGCATCCGCGTGAGCAGCGCCTTCTACGAGCCGTACAACGTGGCGGATTTCACCGTGATGCTCATGCTCATGCTGCTGCGCAAGGCAAAGATCTCCGTCTGCCGCGCGCTCGTCAACGACTTCTCCCTCGACGGTATGTGCGGCAGGGAGATGCGCCACCTCACCGTGGGCATCCTCGGCGCGGGCAGGATCGGCCGCGCCGTCATACGCAACCTCTCCGGCTTCGGCTGCACAATCCTCTACTACGATCCCTGCGTCCCGGAAGGCGGCATCCCCGGCGCGCAGGCCGCCGACCCGGACACCATCTACCGAACGTGCGACATCCTCTCGCTGCATATGCCCCTCACCGGGGAGAACCGGCACATGATCAACGCGGATGTCTTTGCAAAAATGAAACCTGGCGCCCTTCTCATCAACACCGCGCGCGGCGGGCTCGTCGACACGCAGGCGCTCACGGAGGCGCTCGAATCGGGACGTCTGGGCGGCGCGGGGCTGGACACCATCGAATCGGAGGAGGGCGCCGTCCACATCGACCTGCGCGCCCGCATTGTGGCAAAGCGCGATCTGTTCTATCTCAAACAGTTCCCCAACGTCATCTTCACCTCCCACTACGCCTTCTTTACCGAGGAGGCGGCGTCCGCGATGGTGCAGTGCGCCCTGAAGAGCCTCTCCCTCTTTGAACGGGGTGAAAAGAACCCCTACGAGATCGGCTGAAAATACGCGGCGGCGATCATGTCCACAAGCACGGAATTCCCGCTCTCTCCCTTGGCTTC
>CALVZS010000015.1 GCA_944372575.1 uncultured Clostridia bacterium
AATAGGGGGGACGGTATTCAGAATTTCTTGGGAACGGGGTACTCGGCGACGATATAAGCCTCATTTATAGCAATTACATTCGGATTTATGAATTTACAGTTCACCAGTGTCGACAGAGTTTGAACACCACAAAGACGGAATATATTTTCGTCAATGGTGTTGCGAGCTTTGTGGCATACAAAGAAGGAAAATAGCAACGGATTTACCGTTGCTATTTTCTTATATTACAATATTATAAATGTAATTCTTCTACTAAACGGCAAGGCTTTGGCGGCGCGACCTGCGTATGCACAATAAGTACGGCTATTGCATCCTGAAAATCGAGAAAGAGCGCGGCACGATGGACGGCAAGGTCGAGAACAAGAAATACTTTCTGATGAATCAGAAGATCTACGCGCGCAGGTTTGCCACGGATTGTTTCTCGGACTACTTCAACGATATGGCAAGCAAAAGCGGGACGGGGCTTGCCGATTATCGCGAGTACGTCACGGAGCGGGCGACGGTGGACGAGCTGAAGGCGCAGAACAGCTACTTTATCCGTGCGTTGTACGGCGCATGAACGGGGCAGAGCCGAAGGTTTTTCGGCTCTGTTATCCCCATGAAAAAAATTACAAGGAGGTATTATGCCATATCCGAAGTGTAAGATCTATTCGGACAGAAGTCACTACATTGCGATCCCGCATACGGAGCGTCCGTACAAGCCGCGGCGCAAGGTGCGGGAAGAGGAGATCGTCGTAGGGGAACAGCGGGAGCAAGGGGAACAGGAAAGCGCAATGCCGCAAGCTGACATTGATACGGAAGAGCAGGCGTATAAGGAGCAGGAATCGGCGGAGATAGAGCAAGCTGTTCCCGAAACACCGCATACGTCCCAAAAAATCACGACCATGGAGTGCAGAATGACGCGCAAACAGCTCTTTGAGCTGTTGTACGCAGAAGGGAGATGGTTGAAAAAGCGTGCGCTTCGTTCCATGCTCGTCAAAGGCATGAAACCATATTTCCCGAGCGAGCAAGCGGTAAGAACTTATGTGGAGAGCAATCTCACGCGCAAACAGCGCAATCTGGTCGCCCGCCGCATCCGTATGTCCCGCAAGGCGAATTTGCAGACCCTCAACTATTTCGTCACGCTGACGTACAATAGCGCGATCCATACCGAGGAGAGTTTCAAGAAAAAGCTGCGTACCACGCTCTCGCATTTTGCGGACAGAAAAGAATGGAGGTATATCGGCGTGTGGGAGCGCTCGCCGCAAAAGAAGCGGCTGCATTTCCACGGCGTGTTTCATATCCCCGAGGGAACGCTCTCCGGAGAGATGGAGGAGGTCAACAGTTACAGTATTGCAACGCATCAGCGGCAGGTCACGATGCAGAACTCCTTCTTTCTGAAACGCTTCGGACGGAACGACTTTGAGAAGATCACGGACGAAAACCGCATCGGCGACGCGCTCTCCTATCTCATGAAATATATCGAAAAGTCCGGAGAGAAGATCGTCTATTCCCGCGGTCTTCCGCAGTTCTTCATTTCGGACGTCATGGACGAGGACGTTGCCTGCACGATGGGCGAGGAGCAGGAAAAGCTCGTGCTTCACGATGATTTCGGCTGCCGGGTGGACGGCGAATACATGGGAAAAGTCTGCAAAGACACCATCGCAAAGATGCCGAAAGCAAATTGAAGTGTTGACAGTGCGGCATAATTGTGCTATAATTATTGCACAAAGGATATAATATCTGTAAGGAGGGTGTTATGCCGAGAATTATTCCCATCCGCGATATGCGGGACACGACAAAGATTTCCGAGATGTGCAATGCCACGAACGAGCCGATCTTTATCACGAAGAACGGATACGGAGATATGGTTGTGATGAGTATGGCAACGTATGAACAGCAGCTTGCGCGTGTGGATATGTACACGAGGATCATGGAAGGGAAGTTGCAGGCAGACAGGGGCGAACTTTTGGACGGCCCCGCAGCACTTGCACAGCTGAGAGGAAAGTATGCAAAATAAATACAGCTTTTCTTTCACGCCGCTTGGCTATCAGGATTTAGATGACGCGCTCGCATATATTTCTGAACAGCTATCCAATCCGCAGGCGGCGACAGAGCTATTAGATGAGTTGGAGCATACGCTCGCAAACGTATGTGAATTTCCGTATGCTTTTTCAGACTGCTCCGTATATCTTATTTCAGATCAGAATATCCGCCATGTGATGGTCAAGAATTATGTGCTGGTGTTTGAGATCAAAGAGGACGAGGGGCAAATCATCGTTCTTCGGTTTCGCTATGCGCGGACAGATATGGCGCATACTTCCATGAAGAAGGACGACTTCGAAAGTTAAAAGCAAGAGGAACGGCATAAAAACAAGTTTCCGCGCGGCGGGAACAACAGGGCGGCGTAAGCGGGTCAGCGGCGCGCCCTGTCCGCCGCGCGCTTTCGTCGCCGCAAACCGCGCTTTTCAGGCAGCTTGCTAAGGCAATCTGCCCGTTTGGTGCGGTTGCAGTCTTGGCGGCACCAAGGTGAAGTGCCGCCTGCGGTCACGGATTTTGCATTGATTAGGCAAAATCCTTAGTTCGAAGCGCGCGCACAGCACACCGTGCTGATGCGCATGATGCGATTCTCACCCTCTTCCCAAAAAATCTTTGCTATGTAAATCTTTTTCGGGAGCCCTGATGAGTTGACGGATTGCTTTGATTGTGGAGGCGTGTGCTTGTCTCGGCGCCCGCGAGCGCAGCGAGCGGGTGCCGAGGGCGGCGCAGCCGCCCTCGTCAGCTCCGCCGCCGACTTGTATCAAGACGATAACATAATTTTATGGGTACTAATCAGGGGTTATTGTGGCGATGATTCCTATTTCGCTTATGCCGAGAGCTTTTTGAATAACATGATTTCATATCAATGTTTTTCAGCGGTGCTTCAAGTATGCAATCTTAGCAAACCATTAGTTTTGATATCGTGGAAGGCATATAAGCAGTTGGAATTTGCTGGATATGAGCGTGTTGATGCAGTCACATGGTACCTGGCAAGAAAGGCACGAAACGAGCAGACACTCAAGAAGTTTTTGAGCAGCAGGTGTGGAGTGTTTGTTCCGAATCATTATTCGCGGGCGTATCGTGCCTGATAATCCATGTCTATAATGAATAGTTTCTTGATATTATCCAAAGGAAAGTATCTGCAATGTTTGAACTTGCAGTTTTAGAAGAACTTATCGAAATTGATACCTTTGCTCAAAAATTTGCATCATCCCTTGTAAGCCATGCGCTTGAAGTCGCCGATCCTGCCTGTGCGCTGGGTAAATCCGCAAACAAACTTCTTGGCGCTGATATTAGGCAATGAGCCTCTGGATATAGAAACAAGCAGTTATGCCTCGTCCGAATATTGAGTGGGCTGGGTGCTTGCATATGTATAGTGGTACTTCAATAGACCTTATGCCGAAGTTATTGCCGCTATACCGTGCAGTAAAATACTGGATCACTATTTCCCCTATCACGAAATGGACATTATGCACAGCATGGACTTGATGGCAAAATATTTGAAACCCGTGTGTCCACTCAAAGAGATGTGCCAAAAATGCGGTATCAGTCAGACGCAGTCTGCAAACCTTTCCAATTTGCCGCTTCGTACCATGAAGGCGTACGAACAGGGAACGGTAGACATCGCCAAAGCGCAGGCTGAAACGCTATATGCCCTTGCGAAAACATTAAATGGCACGATGGAGGAACTCATAAAATAATAACACGACGCACTCAACAATTCACGGCCTGTCTGATTTGGGAATGTAATTGCGCAGAACGGAAATTTGTGCTATAATACGGACGCGATATGTTGCAATCGCGCACCAAAGGAGGAAATGTATGGAACCGAAAACACGGGGGGGGGTGATTGTATGATCACTACCAATCTGCTGTTCTGTGTCAATCATCACTATAATGAGGACTACTGCGGAGTGGAGCATTCGCACCCCTGTTATGAGATCGTGTATTACTGCGAGGGGGAAGGGGAGGTCACGTTCAGCAAAAAGAAGTACCACTTCAGCAAAGATACCTTTATGGTGTGCCCGCCCGACGTCAAGCACATCGAACGCGGCAACCGCGGAACAGAAGTTTTGTATATCGGCTTTGAACTGTACAGTGATTTTATGCTGCCCGAGGGGGTTTTCAGGGAAGAGGACTTCGGCATCCGCGAATATCTCGAGAAGATTTATTACGAGATGAAACACTGGTCCGCCTATGCCGAGCGGCTTATCAATCTGTTTTGCACTGTGATCGCCATCCGCCTTGTCAACCGCAGTGAGACGGACGAATCTGCCGCGATCGGCTATAATTTCAACAATATCGTGGGCTATATCACGGCAAATTACCGTGAAGATATCAGTGTAAGAAAGCTGGCAGAGATTGCGGGATATAGTTATGACTACTTTCGCAAGGCATTTTACAAGCGTTTTGGCGTCACTGTCAACGACTTCATCCTGCAAAAGCGCATTGAAAAGGCCAATGAGATGCTTGAGAGCGGCGCATTTCTCATTAAAGAAGTGGCGGCAGAATGCGGATTCTCCTCCGTGGCGCAGTTTTGCACCAAGTACCGCCAGGTAACGGGCAGTACACCCAAGCAAAAAAAACGCAAGGGCGAACAGGGCGCGAAGGATCTCGAAATAGATAAATTTTCGGATTAAGCGGAGAACAGATGGGATAGAAAATTTTGAATTTCGGACAATTATATCAAAAAAAGGTTGTCTTGAGCGAACGCTCTTGATAACCTTTTTTAATTGCGTTATGATGAAGCTGTACCAATCGGTGCATTCTGCACATAAGGAGGAAAGTTGATGTCATTGTTCAAACACGGAAAGAGGGCGGCTGCTCTGCTCTGTGCAGGCGCATTGAGTGTTTCGCTTGCGGGCTGCGGCGGCACCGATCTTCCACTCGATGCTCAGCACGGCATTGCCGATCAGTCGATGCTGTACGGCATGTGTTACCTGTTGGAAGAGCGCAGCGCCGATTCGCTGGACATTCAGGCGGAAGTGCAGCTTATGAAGAACCTGGGCGTCAAGACGGTGCGCCAGTGGATGCACTTCACCCACTTCATGTCCGATCCCTCCACCTTCCACGAGGAATGGGAGACGACCAAGAACATGCGCGCACTGCTTGCTGCGTGTGAGGAGGCAGGCATCGTCAATATCGGCATGAATCATCACAATTTCTGCACGACGAGCATCAAGGCGTCCACTACGGCAAAGCCCTTTGCGCGCGACGTCTCTGAGGGCAGTGAGTATGTGCAGTGGCTCAACGACTACTATACGTCATGGTATACGCTCGTGTCCGCCTTTCCGGAAGTCATGTACTGGGAGATCGACAACGAGGTCAACAATCCCGATTTTATGACGGACAGCGCCAATAAGGGGGAGTCCTCTTATAGTGTGCGGCAGATGGCGCAGATCGCGACGGACATGTTCTATTATGCCTCGCGCGCCATTCATGACGCCAACCCCGAGGCGCAGACCATCATGGGTGGGCTGACCGAACCGAACGGACTGGGAACAGGCAACACGGCAACCTTTTTGCAGCTCATGTACGACAACATAGCCAGCGGCGAATACGGCTACTTCTACGGGCAGGAGAGCGCGGAGGACGCCTCCACCGATCCCGACGATTATTTTCAGATCGCTTGCTGGCATCCCTACATGTCCAACTTCAACAAGCAGCACTTCATCGATATCAACAATGAATATTACAATATCATTCTTGAAAATGAGGGCAAGCATAAAAAAGTGTTTTTCACAGAGGTAGGCTGGAACGACGGCAATATCGGCGAAGAGGCATTTCTTGCCAATCTGCGGGCCATGTTCGAGGCGGTGGAGACGATGCCCTATGTCGAGACGGTCAACATTTTCAAAATGTACGACAACGGCACCCTCAACAACTGGGACGGCGCGGGGTATCAGTACTGGGGACTGTTCCACGATGCCGACCCGACGCACGTCTATCCGCAGTGCAGCCGTAGTCCGGATGCCATCAACATTGACGCAAACGGGAACTGCATCACGGGCGCGCCCAAGCGCAGCGCCTATGTGTATCAGGAGCTTGCGGGTGGCAGCGGCGATCTCACACTCTTGATGAAGGAGGGGACGGCATGAGAAAACGCATCCGCTCTGCCGCGGCGCTCCTATTCGCGGCGGCATTCTCTCTTGCCGCATTTGCGGGGTGCGATACGCAGCCCCAGACGACGCTCCCGCCCGACGACGGGGGCGAACCTGTAGAGGGGCTTCCGCTCACGCCCGAATACGGTGTTGCCGATCAGCGGTACTTGTACGGACTGTGCTATCTTCTGGAGGAGCGTGAATATACGGGTTCGCCCTTCACGGCGGAAGACATTGCCGTGGAAGTGCAGCTCATGCAAAATTTGGGCGTCAAGACGGTGCGCCACTGGATCCACTGCACCAGATACATGCTCGATAAGGACACGATCGACGAGGAAGCATGCGAGAACATGCACGCCATGCTTGCCGCCTGCGAGGAGGCGGGGATCGTGAACATCGGCATGAATCACCACAACTTCAACAACGGGTTGAGCACCGTGGGCAAGCTGCGGCGCAACATGGTGCCGGGCAGCGACTATATCCTTTGGCTGGAAGATTATTATACGACGTGGTACAACCTGGTGCTTGAATTTCCCGAAGTGCAGTATTGGGAAATCGACAATGAACTGAATAACCCCGATTTCATGTTTGACGCCACAACGAACGGGCGCTTTACTTCTGAGGAGATGGCCGCCATCGCCACCGATATGCTTTGGTATGCCTCGCGCGGCATCCACGATGCCAATCCGGATGCCGTGGCGGTCATGGGCGGGCTTACCGAGCGTTTCGGGCTGGGCAACAGCGATACGGAGAACGGCGATCCGAGCATGCAGTGGTTTCTTCAGGCGATCTATGACAACATCGTAAGCGGCGAATACGGCAGATTTTATGCGACGCAGGGCGAGGAGCAGTCCTCCCTGGATCCCGACGACTACTTTCAGGTCGTCAACTGGCATCCCTATGTGTGGGACCTGACGGCGCTTGACGAGGACAGCTTTGTGGAAAAGAACAATGCCATCTATGCCGTCGTGCTTGAAAACGAGGGGAAGAACAAAAAAGTATTCCTGTCCGAGATCGGTTTTTCCGATTTCGGACGCGGGCAGACGGTTGCCGCGCAGTCCGTCACCAATCTCTATCACGCCGTTTCCACGCGCATGCCCTACGTCGAAACGGTCAATCTGTTCAAGATGTACGACGTCGCCCGTGATTCGTGGGGCGGCGCGGGCGAACAGGACAACGGCTATGCCCGTTACGGGCTCTTTTATGACCCCGATCCGTCGCGGGTATACTACCGCCTCGACGAGGAGAACCCTACGCAGACGACCGATGAACTCTGTGTGCCCGCTGCGCCCAAGCTCACGGCCTATGCGTTTCAGACGGCGGCGGGCGGCAGCGGAAGTCTTACCCTTCTGTCCGAACAGCAGTGACGGACACGGAACGTTTCGGCGTGAAAAATTTTGAAATTCGGCTGTTTGTTTTGCGTAGCGGCGGGATTTCGGAAAATCGGTTGAAGAACAGGAAAAGCTATGATATAACAAAAAACGGAAATAAGTCACACGCCGTTTTCCGAAAGGCGCCCGGAACGGCGGCGAAGTGGCTGAAAGGCAATGCCGGGGCGGATGAAAAGAGAAATATGATCTGATTTTCACAAACCGGATACGGAACGGGGAACGCCTGCGCCCTATCAAAAAACAGACGGGCAAATCATGATGAAGGGGTGTGTTATGAAATCTATGAAAAAGTCAGTGCTGCTTGGGCTGCCGCTGTTGTGTGCGCTGACGCTCTCGTCGGCGATCGCGGCCGGCGGCATGTCAGCGGCGGCGGAGGGATCCGCGGCAACAGAGGCGGAAACGTACACGCTGCAGGATTTTCCCTACCATACGGGATACAGCAAATTTGACTGGTACACGGAGAAAACGAACGCCGATTATAAGATGATGATCGGCCCCTTTGATGAAGAAGCCGCCGATTACGGGCTTACGGCATTCGACGGGTGGAACGGACCCGCCGACCAGGGCGGAACGGGCGGAGACGGGAATAAGCTGACAAGTACGCTTTATTCCTCGCTCAACGTCGAAAACTGGCAATGGCAGTTTTCAGCCAATACAAGCGTCGTGATCGCCGTCCGCTCAAAGATGCAGGGCATCATCGACCTGAAATTTTCCGTAGCCGATTCGCTTTCGCTCGCAATTGAAAATTCGACGTTCATTCATTCCATACGGAAGTATAGTGCCGCGGATGAGACGTTTGAATGTTATGTGAACTATCGGAACGGCGTTGACAGCGTCAGCGGAGAAGCGCTTCCGCAGGGCAACGTGGATATATCCGTCATCAAAAAGGATTACAGTTTCCAGGTGGAAACGGGAGACGTGATCTATTACGAGATCGGAAGCACGACGGAAGAGGGGTGGCTGCGGAATGTTCAGAACATGCAGTCCGTGCAGGTCATCGCCACGCCTCTGAATACGGATAATGCGGGCGCGTACTACGGCGGCCTGCTGGACAGCTATGTCGCGTCTCTCACCAGATCGGACTATACAGATGAGAGCTGGGCCCTGATCGAAGGATGCGTCACCGCTTTCAAAGGGGGTTCCTATGAATCCGCGATCGATGCGAAGACTGCCTATGACGCCGCCGTGGCAGAGATCGACGCCGTTTCACCCGACTCCAAGACATATTTTGAAGGACGGCTGGACGCGCTGGTCGCCTCCCTGACGCAGACGGATTACGAGGCGCAGACGTGGAGCACGATCCAGGGCTATGTGACGGCGTTCAAAGAGGGCACGTATGCAACGGCAGAGGAGCTGAAAACGGCATATGAGACGGCGGTCGCCGCGATTGAGGGCACGGAACCCGATTCGTTCACCTGGCTGCGCGCGGACCTTCTTTCAAAGATGAATGCCTATTACAATGCACAGACGGAGAGCTATTACACGCCGCAGGATTGGGCAACCCTGAAAAAGGCGCATGACGACTACGTTGCAAACTATGAAAGCTATGCGTCCAAAGAGGAATTGCAGGCGTATTTCGATACACAGTATGCGGCGATGACGGCGGTAAAGGCATATATGCAGTCCTTTACATATGTCGATCTTCCCAAGGCCGTTAACGAGAACGACTTCGGCTGGATCTCCGGTGCAGTGGCGGACGTCACCATGTACACGGGAAGCGTGCAGCACGATACTCTTGTCGCGTTCGATGACTTCACGTCAACGTCATCCGCAGACACGCTGAAGAACAGCGCTTTGCAGGAAGAATATCCCGGCGCGTATGCGCAGAACTGGAAGTGGTATGTCGGCATGAACATCGGCGTAACGGTCGCCTACCGTGCCAACCAGGATTGCTCCCTTGTCATCGGCGCGGCCGAAGGAAAGGAACAGGAACTGGGCGACTCCGGCTGGACGGAAGTGTGCACGATCAACGTGTACATCGTGCGCGAGGGCGAAACCAAACTTGTGAGCACGACTCCTTTGAATGACAGCGTTACGGACGAGGCGTTCTTCGGTACCTGGTATCTGAAGGAAGGGGACATCCTTTACATTGAGTTCATCTCCAATGCTGCCGATGCGCGCAACACGGAATCTCCCTTTGTTCTCGGCGCCACGCTGGATGCGACCAAGTTCGACGAGGACGCCTATGCGGAGCAGAATCACGATCTTCCTCCGGAAGTGACGGCGCTTATCGAGGAAAAGCTCACTGAACTCAACGCATATCTTGCCACGCTCAATGAGGAGGACTACTCCGCCACCAACTGGCTGCTGCTGAACGACTATATCGCACAGTTTGAGTCCAAGTGCGAGCTGGAAGTTTCCACCACAGAGGACGTGAACACACTCTATGACGAGATGCGCGCGGCGATGGAGGCTGTGCCCACGCTGGAAGAGGCGGCGGCAGCCCTGAAGGAAACGCTCGACGGATATGTCGAGGAACTGCGCGCCGAGTATAATTCGCTGCTCGAGCAGTACAATTACAACGATGAGCAAAGGGTCGCGCTCGATGCAGCGCTGGAAGAGGGCATCGAGAATATCAATGCAGCGTCCTCGGCTGCGGCGGGCAATACGGCAAAATCGCGTGCGCTGACCGCGCTCCGCGCCGTCGAAGGCAGCCCGAAGGGATTGGGCACGGGCGCCGTCATCGGCATCGTCGCCGCCTGTGTGGTGGTTGCGGCGGGCGCCGTCACGGCAGGCGTGCTCATCGGCAAAAAGAAGAAGGCGAAGAAAGACGGCGAATGATGATCGGCTTTGAAAAATGCGGCGCGCGGACGGAAATTCCGTCCGCGCAGCCTGACCGGGAGGACGGCAGATGAAACGCGTAAAAAATCCGTTTGCAAAAAAGACAAAGGCGCAGAAGGTATTCGCCTATCTCAGGCGGTTCTGGCCGCTCTATCTCATGGCGCTTCCGCTCGTTGTCTATTTTGCGGTCTTCAATTATTACCCGATAACCGGTCTGCAGCTTGCCTTCAAGGACTACTATGTGCGGTTGGGCATCTGGGGCAGCCCATGGGCCTCGGTAAACGGAACGGTCAACATTTTCAAGCACTTTGAATCGCTGTTTTCCACCTCGTTATTTACAGAAAAACTTGTCAACACCCTGCGTATTTCGGGACTGAAACTGCTGTTCGGGTTTCCCGCACCCATTCTGCTGGTGCTCTTTCTGAACGAACTCTCCTCCGCGAAGTTCATGAAATTTGTCCAGTCCGTCTCCTATATCCCGTACTTTATTTCCTGGGTGGTCCTCGGCGGCATCTTTCTTTCCATCGACGCATCCGACGTATTTCAGAGCATCATGACCGCGGTGTTCGGGCAGCAGGTGCACTTCTTTTCGGACAGCAACCTGTATGTGTTCTTTCTGGTCGCTTCGGACATCTATAAGGGCGTCGGCTGGGGGACGATCATCTACCTTGCCGCGCTGATGAACGTGGATCCTCAGCTGTATGAGGCGGCAGATCTGGACGGCGCGGGACGTTTCAAAAAGATGTGGCACATCACCTTGCCCGGACTCATTCCCGCCAT
This sequence comes from uncultured Clostridia bacterium, assembly GCA_944372575.1. Taxonomy (GTDB): domain Bacteria; phylum Bacillota; class Clostridia; order Christensenellales; family Borkfalkiaceae; genus Gallimonas. The sequence continues at coordinate 11,072 of CALVZS010000015.1, forward strand.
CTCCATCAACATGATCCTGAGCCTTTCCAACATCATGTATGCGGGCTTTGACCAAATCTATAATACCTATAACGACGTGGTGGCAGACAAGGGTGAGACATTGGAATTGTACCTGTATAATCTGGGCGTAACGGGCGGCAACTACCCGCTCTCCACGGCAATCGGACTATTCAATTCGGTGATCGGCTGCGTGCTTGTACTGATTGCAAACAAGTGCACGAAACTCGTCGGAGGGGAGGGGATATGGTGAACACAAAGGTTGAAATATTCCGCAAGCGATTCCGCGAAGGCTGCAGGCATGTGTTCGGTAAGACGGCAAAGGAGCGCACATTCAACATCATATTGTATTTCATCTTTGTGCTCTTCCTCGTCATCATGCTGCTGCCCTTCGTGTACGTCATTATTGAATCTTTCCGCTCGCAGGAGTTGGTCAACGGCATTCCCACGCAGGTATGGAGTTTTGCAGCCTATCAGGCAGTGCTCGGCGGCAGCGAAAGCATTCTGCGCGCGCTCGGCAATACGCTGTTCGTCACCATCGTAGGCACGTTATTTGCAGTCGCACTCACGATGATCGGGGCGTATCCGCTCGCGCGCCACGGACTGAAGGGAAGGAGCGTCTTCCTGGTCTATGTGCTCATCACAATGCTTTTTTCGGGCGGGCTGATCCCGTTCTACTTGCTCATCCGCAATGTATTGCATTTAACGGACAGCTACGCTGTCTACATTCTGATCGGTGCGGCGAGTGCGTTCAACGTGTTCATTGTAAAGGGGTACTATCAGGGCATTTCCGAGGAACTGCATGAGGCGGCGGCTCTGGACGGCGCAGGGGAATTTCAGATCTTCTGGCTTGTCTATCTTCCCCTTTCCAAGCCCATTGTCGCGACCATTGCACTTTGGATCGCCGTCGGCAAGTGGAACGATTATATGACGGGGCTTCTGTATGTAAAGAGCCAGGATATGCTGCTCATTCAGAATGTTCTGCGCGACATGCTTTCACAGGCCACCAATACCTCGGGTATGGGGAATTCGTCGTCGCAAATGGCGCTCTCCGAGTCCATCAAGATGGCGGCAGTCATTATCTCGCTCATTCCCATTATGTGTGTCTATCCGTTTGTACAAAAATATTTCACGAAGGGCGTTATGCTCGGTTCAGTGAAGGGCTAAAGGGGTATTTTATGAAGTATATTATTGATACCGACATAGGAGACGACATTGACGACGCATTTGCGCTCGATCTGGCGCTCAAAAGTGGATTGGATCTTGTCTGCGTAACAACGGTCTTTCGTAATACGCCTGAACGTGCGCAGATCGTAAAGAGGATGTGTGCGCTTTACGGTGCCGACATACCCGTCTATGCGGGGTATGGCGATACATTGGTTGGCGGTATGAATACTACGGGGCGTCTATGCCAGTGGACGCCGGAACTGCAGGGCTATGTGCCTGAAAGCACCAAGGCAGCGGAGGCGGTGGACGCCATTCTCCGCGCGGCGCGGCTGTACGGGCGGGAACTCACCATTCTCGCGCTCGGTCCGCTCACCAACCTGGCGCGTGCGATCAAGGCGGACAGTGCGGCGATGTGCTCTATCGGCGGTATCGTTATGATGGGGGGCGACTACACCAATCATTATGCGGAATGGAATATTTGCTGCGACGTTGAAGCTGCAAACATCGTCTTTTCCGCAGACATTCCCATCACGGCATTCGGGCATGATATTACGGCGGGCGCCCGCCTCTCCTATGAAGAGCAGGGATACGTTTTTTCGATGGAGCAGGACAGCTACCATGCCTATCTTTCCGAACTTGCCCGCCTGTGGTATGCGTCCAAACCAGAGGGTTGGCGCATCGTCCTGCACGACGTACTGGTCGTGCGCTATGTTCTCGATCCCGCCTTCTGCACGTTGCGTCAGGCGCCGGTCGCCATAGAAACGCAGGGAATCCATACCCGCGGCATGACGGTCAATCTCACCAGAATGGATGATTACCGTCCCGGCGACGGCGAGATCATAAGTTATGTTACAGCGCTGGATATGCGTGAATTTATCGCGCGCTTTATGCGTTCGATCGGCTATCCGGAACAGAATATGCGCAGGTTTGTGCCAAACAGAGGCGAGCCTGCAAAAACCATCCATACAAGGGAGGAAGTATCATGAAACAAAAATTTTTTGGTCTTGTCAGTGCGGTGATTGCATCCGCCATCGCTCTTTCAGCCGCCGCCTGCGCTCCGAGCAACCCGACCAACGAAGCGGGTGTCATGCGTATTTTTACTTACACGGGGCAGGAGTATGACTCTGTTACAATGGATTCCGTCATGACCGCCATCGAAGAAGAGGTCGGGCTGGAGATTCGCTTTGAGGGCGCCTCCGAAGAGGACTATTATACACGTCTTACGCCCATGATGGGGTCGGGCGATTGGCCTGACATTATCTGGAGCGATCCTGAAAATTCCGCGGGAGCATTCCAGAATTGGGCAGATCCTGCGCAGGACATGCTTTGGAATCTTGACGAGCTGCTCATCGGCAATGAGGAGCGCTATCCTTACCTCAATAAACTTATCTACAGCGATCAGTACAAAAATATCATGTACTACGACGGGCACTATATCGTCCCGAATGTGCAGACATCGACGGCATGGGCGATCTACTACCGCGCCGACTGGCTGGAGGCGATCGGCTTTGTGGACAGCGACGGAAATGCCCGCGCCCCCGAGACGCTCGATGAATTTGAGTATGTCATGAGCCGTTTTTCGGGCACAGACCTGTTCACCGACGCCAACGGGAACAAATCGGGTGTCACTTACGGAATTTCTCCGAATACTTCCAACTTTTATGTCAACCCGCTCTATGGCGCCTTTGGCATCACACCCGATTGGGACATCGACGATGACGGGGATGTCTCCTACATGTATGCCCGCGAGGAGTTCAAACCCTATCTTGAGTGGATGCATGCCATGTACGAACAAGGCTGGATCGATCCCATCTTCAACCAGAATACGGGCTTTACGGATCGCGATGCATGGTACAACGGCAAGGTGGGTTGCATCATGACCAACGGCGAAGGACACATGGAGTGGGTCGTCGGCAATTTTGAAAATTCGCAGGGCGAGAACAAGGTCATCGTCGGCCCTCCGCTTTTGGGAACGGGCAATACTTCCACACTTACAGGCTGCACGCTCGGCGTCGAGGGCGAACGCGGTTATTCCAACTGGGGCGGTTATTATGGCGGGTATGCCATTACCAAGGGTACGGCGGATCCGTATAAGACGCTCGATCTTCTGGAATACCTCGTCAGCCCCGAAGGCTCCGTTCTACGCCTGTACGGCATAGAGGGACGACACTTCTATTATGACTCCGACGGCAACATCGTCGTCGATCTGGACGGGAGAAATTCGGAACGTATCAACTATTTTGGAACCGTCACCAATGCGGACGGCACAGAGACGTGCGCCGGCCTGCACAAGATGGGCTCGCTGTTCGGGTATCATGTTGACTGGGATTATTTTGAAGAGACGGGGGAGATCGCCGTTGCAACGGACATTGGCGCGCTCTATCCCAAATACCGTGATCTCGTAACACAGGCGATCGAATATACCAAGTATTTGCAGACGCCCAGACTGCTCAATGTTACGGCATATCCTTCTACCATCAGTACCATGCGCACGGAGGTCATGAACATCTCTTCGCAGTTTATCAACCGCGCGATCATCGGCTCGGTCGACCTTGCTTCGGACTGGGATAATATGATCGCCGATCTCAACGGCGCAGGTTATGCAACGGTGAAGGCGGTCATGAAGGAGACGGCGCAGTCGCTCGGCATCATATGAGGAGGGGCAGCGTGAGAAAAATCATTGCGCCGATTCTTGCCGCGCTATTTGCCGCTGCCCTTTGTCTGCCGCTCACAGCCTGCACGGAGCCTGAGCAGGAAAAGAGTTCGCAGTTCAACGAGGACAATATCGTGCTGAGCTTTTCCGCGATGAGCGATATTCATCAGCAGATGGGGAAGACGGAGTATTCCGAATATCTCATCAATGCATTTGACTATGCTGAGGAACTGAATGGCGGCGCGCTTGATCTGGCGCTCATTGCGGGCGACCTGACTGAGGCGACATGGACAAACCAGGATGACGATTATTCCGCAACATACAATGGTGACATCGCGCAGCTCAAAACAACGCTCGAGAGCGCTCTCGACCTGGATGTGACGCCTGTATTTTATTGTCTCGGCAACCACGATACCGACCCGTCCCGTCTGGGCGCAGAGTATATGAGCGGCATGCCCGCACTCTTTTACAATATGCTCGGCGAAAAGTTTTTTGAGGTGGACGAGGACGACTCGGTTCCCGAGGCCGGCTTGCGGCATGCCATTGTCAACGGATATCATTTTCTGGCGGTCAATCCGGATACCTATTGGAATTTACACGGATATTCGGATGAAACCCTCGCATGGATCGATGAAAAACTATCGGTCATCACACAGGCGGCTCCCGAACAATATGTGTTTGTAACTGCACATCCGCCTATTTATAACACCGTTTTCAATTCCCTTCAAAACGATTGGGCAGATGCGGACCTTGGTGAGATCTTGCAAAAATATCCGCAGGTCATCTATTTCAGCGGACATATTCACAATGTCCTGCAGGATGAAATGCAGATCAGCCAGAACGGATATTTTACTGCACTCGACTGCGGCAGCGTCAAATATTCCGCGACGATGAACACGATCAACGACGGCGGTTCTACCTTTGACAACAGCGTGGGAACGCGGATCGAAGATTTTTCACAGGGACTTCTTGTACAGGTGGACGGCAACGGCAATGTCCGCGTAACGCGCTGTGACTATTATCGGCGCAGCCCCATCAAAGATGCATGGGAACTGTCCTACCCGAAGGCGGACAAATCTCATCTTGCAGCATATGACAATGCAACGCGCCAGCGTGATAATGCAGCGCCTGTCTTTGCGCAAAATGCGGAGTTTACGGTTCAGGTGAGCGGTGGTGATGTCGTGTTCAACTGGACGGCGGCTTCGGACGACGATCAGGTGCGCTATTACAAGATATATGTCTATACGGTGGATGCAGAAGGCAAACGCTCTCGCACAAGAACGTACAATCTTGCCACTTTTACATACCAATACGATCGGGTGGAGGATATGCCGAACGAAATGACGTGGTCCACGGCAGCGCTCACTGCGGGAGAATACTACTTTGAAGTATGTCCTGTGGATGTATGGGGCAGTGTTGGTGTCGGACTCTCGGCCACGCTCACAGTTGCGTGATTGACTTTTTTGCTCGTCGCTGATATTGAGGGCAAGGCATAATGGATAAGCAGTGTGGAAATCGCAAGGTTTCTGAAATAATGAAAAAAGTGTATTGACCTGAATATTGCCGAAGCCCCGCGCCATGAGCGGCAAGGACTTTGCACGGACAAAAGCGATCTTGGTATTCCCGCCGAGCAAGTCTTTCCCGTAGGAAGCGATCTTCTTTTCAGAGCATGGCTCTATGCGTAATTGTGTTTTTTCGTCTGCAAAGATATATGCGATATATCATTTGGCACTGTGATTGTAAGTGTCTTATCCAACAATACAGCGTCTGTGAACTGTACAATAACGCTTTCATCTGAAATCAGCGGTTGAAAAATATGCTTCTTCATAGCATGTGCAAACTGCAGCTCATACACTTATCTTACCTAAACTCCCTCTTTCTGATCGTCCATAAAATTGTGTCGCACATCACACTTGCCAAAGAGATGTGCTTCAATGGCGCGAGAAAACACCAGAAAATAGAGGATGAACGGTATTTTACTACGCCGATCTTCTCGGTTTTACCGTTTGGTGCGAACTTCCGTCCAATTACTGGTTTTCCGATGCCTGCTCCGAGGAGGTTGTGCGAGAATGGCTTTCTATCGTGCGTGCGAACTATAACCATCCCAGCCTTGTTACATGGGTTATTTTGCGGTATGAAACTATGCGTAAGATCATAGAGGGGAGTTCGGAAAACGATTAGCACATGCCGTTAGCGGATGGATGTGCTTACCGTGGACAGCCAATCGTGATCAGTGAGTTTGGCGGTACGACATATGTGCGCGACGAAGCGACGGGCTGGGGATACGGGACAGGCGCGAAGAATGACGAGGAATTTCTCGATCGTTTCGCATCGCTCGTTTGCGCAGTCGACAAGATGGGACTGAGCGGATTTTGCTATACGCAATTCACGGACGTGCAGCAGGAAGTAAATGGCCTATTGCGGGAGAACAGAACTTTAAAAGTCCCGCTGGAGGAAATTAGAAAGAGAAATTATCGTTGAACGGGACGAAAAACAGGACAAAAGGACACAAAAATCTCTTTGGCACCGTGGCGTGTGCTTGGCTGCGGCGGCGCGAAGCGCCGCCGCACTCGTCTATGCCAAGCACACGCCACGGTGCCAAATGGTACTTTTTAGCATAAAATGCCGCACGTTGCATCTTTCTAAAATCATGCTTTGATTTCCTCAAGTGTTGTTTGTATGATAGCCATCTGTTTTTCTCCCGTTTTATCAAGTTATGAGATTCGGCAACACTTATCGCAACTGTAATGTTCGTCGCGGGAAAGTATATACAAATCTTTTTCAAGGCCATAGAATTTTATCAGCTTTTTTGTCTCTTCGTCCGTAATGCAGCGATCAAGATACAAAAGATATTGTCCTCTCTTCACGTCGAATAACAGCCTGCCGCGCGGATATGTTGCAAAATCCGCATACGGAAACCTATTTTTGCTCAATTTATCCCACATATCAAAATGCGAATACGGATAGTCGATAAAATCGCTTTGTTTTTTCTCTTCCAATGTATAATCATACCTGTCCGCGATCATTTCGCCGCGGACAAACCAAAAAATTCCCGTTTTGATTATCATCCTATACTTCTCCGTGCACGTATTTTATCTCTTTCGGCTTAACCGTGTCGATGAGTTTTTGAATTGCATCGCTGTCGGCATGTCCGGACGTATGCAAGGTGTAAATCGGACAATTCCGCCGTTCGAATATTTCAAGCAATTGTTTTATATCCTCTTTTTCGCGGTAGCCGCTCCACATTGAATATATCAATGTCGCATCGGGGCGTGTTTCCAGCAATTTGTCAAGCGCATCGGTCATGGAACTCCGAACCAGCATCGTATATGGTTGCATGCCTGAAAATTTGTATGTGGCGGAGGGACGCACGACTTTTATTTCTTTATGTGAATGCGGGTGCGGTATGCTGCCGCCGATTTTATTGAGACGCAGCGCTTGAGTGCCGTCTACCAGTATAAGTCGCCGTGTTTTGCGGCTTGCCTTATAAATCGTTACAATGCGGTCTACATTCATCGTGCCGGTCAATACATAAATATCGCGGATTCCTCGCATCAATTCTTCGAACTTTTCTTGCAACTTCGCTTCGCTCCAAGCCTTTACACCGTCGGGATTGGTTCGTTCGCAAATGAGAATGTCAACTTTCGGAAGACGAGACAGAAGCGCGGAGTAACTCTTTCTGCCGTGCCCGCGGAAGTCCCCTGTATATAAAATGCTCTTTCCGTTTGCAGAAAAGTGAAGCATATAGGTGTCCATTGCAGAATGGTCGCACAAATACGGCGTAACGGTTATCCCGCCGATGTTCATTTTTCCGTTGAACGTCAGCACTTTATCGTATTTCTTTTTTTCGGTAATTTTCAGAATACGCTTTGCGGTAGACCCTATATAAACCTTTGTCTTCTTTTCAATTTTATCGATCAGCCCCGCATGGTCGGCATGGCAATGCGAAACCAGACAAGCGTCATATCGAGAGTTCAGAACGTTTTCGCGTATTGCCTTGCCAGACTCCGTGGGTTCGAGTTCCAAACCGCATTCAACGAGCAATTTTGTTTTGCGATAGCCGATCTCGATCAGATTTGCCCCGATCCTTCCTTCGCCGTCTAAGATTTTGTAGGACAATTCGAGCGGGTAAATCTCCCGTATCTGTTCGGGAAGGGAATTTTCAAACCGCTGCATCATTTGAGCGCTGTCGGATGCCTTAACTCTTGTTTCGATTTTTGCAACGATTCTGCGCCAATCATCTTCGGCGTACGGGCGAGTTTTCGTTCTCTCAAACAGGAACGATACCGTATCGGTAAATCGCTTTTCGCTTACCGTGAGAATGCGGAACAAATCGAACCCGATCCGTTCGCAGGAGCGCAGTAAATCTTCGTCTTTTGCCGAAAGGTTTGTCAGCCGGTTCACGAGTCTTTCGCATTCCTTTTCCGTTATTTGCCTTGTTGCTTCCCGTATAAGAGCCGTATGCAAGAGGGGAAGCGATTTTAACTCGCGTTCTTGAATCGAAAAATAGCGGTTCATCACAGATTGGCGAAAACTTTTCAGCGGCAGATGATTGCAATATGTTTTTGCATATTCATACAGGTCGCCGCGCTCTTCGTTGTCAAAAACGATACGAATCCCGAATCGCAGGAAAATTTTTTGAAGCTCCCGAGAGACGCCGTAGCCGATACAGGAAATCTTGTGATACTCTTTTCCGTTCACGACAATCTTTTGCGGCGCCACCGCATGATTGCGTTGCAGAAAATTCCAAAACGCAAACACCGTTTCCCGTTCATCCGTGCCGGTAAGAGATTGCTCGTGCGTGATACCCGTAATGCGTCTCACGGCATCGGGCATATCGGCGTTTGTAACCGCGGAAAATTTATCTTTCGGTTTGCCGTTTTCCCAAGTAATTGCCTCGATTTTATAGAGCGCACCAAGATAACTTTCCAAGTCGAAATATATCATACCTACCTCCTACAATAAAGTATATTCATATCGTAAGTCGATAAAAAACGACACTCAGTCGTTTTTTAATGCTTGCATAATATTGTCTGAATGCTCGTAGACGAATTGCATATTGTCTTCCGACATTTTGCGGTTGCGTTCGATACAGGTTTGACTGAGGCGGAACGGCGGATAGTTTTTATCCCATGCATAACAGAGGATATCGTACTTGGCAATCAGGTCGAAAGCATAGCGATGCGCCGTCCGGTACATGTTCCTAGGCACTACAACGGCAAGCCGTACCCTGGTGCAATTCAAGCCGAACGTCTTATTGAAGTGTTCCAAATAGGTCTTTGCGCCGTTCTTTCCGTCGATTTGTCGGTAATATGTGACGATCTCGGTGACGGCACGCAAAAGCGGTTCGGGACTCTTTGGCTTTTTGTATTCGAGAATGACCATTTCCTCGCCGTCATCACTTACGCTGACCAAATCGATCTTGCCGCAGCCGGTATCTTTGCTTGTGTGTTTTATGGGGACTTGATAGTCGCACAGCGTGATCAATGGGAAGACCGTTTTTTGTCGCGAGCATAAATATCTGCACAGTCTCTCTTCGCGCGTTGATTCGCCGTCCTCTTCGCCAAAGTCGCTGCGATGTTGTCTGAAAATGTCTTTGCTCCTGTTTATGACGGGAATATCTTCAAAATAATCGACGTCATATTTGAACAGCGTTCTTGCAAGAAATTCTTGCCAAATGCCGTTTTTGACGCAATAGACATCAGCTTTACTCATATCGATGCGGAATGCTTCGTCGGCATTGGCACAGTCGCTGCCTGCACAGGAATAGCGGCTGACGTGTTTGTATACTTGTTCTTTGGGCAGGTTGGACAAAGAGTTTGCGCCCAAATAGTTGGCTTTGAATGCCTCTGCAATTGTATTGAGGCGATTTTGGAAAACATGTTCAAGCGAATCTTTCATGATCTCAATTCCTCCTTGTGAAATAGCTTGCATTTTTGATCCCCGTCGCTTTGTCTCCCACCCAAACGCTGCGAGCGCTGTTTGGACCATAAAGCGCGGTATATTCGCCGTATTGAAACAAAAAGCCGAAGCATGCGCCGAGCGCAAGTTTCTCTTTCTTTTCAAGCAATCCCGTGTACAGATCGTGGCGAAATCGCACATAGGCGAAAATCGGCGGTGTTTGAAGAAAATCGTTGCAGAATCTCAAATGCGACATGAGTTCCGCATTCTGAATATCTCGCAAAAATTCCGTAAAATATTTGCTTTCTTCCGAGAACCACCTTGTCCCTCGGTATGTCTTGTTAAAAAGTTCCACATCAAAATTCATTCTGCTTCCCGAATATACGTTATATAAATACTAATAACATATTTCCGCTAAAAAGTCAAGCGTTTATATTGGCAATGTGGAATATCCATGTCGCAACGCATAATAGTATCCATAAAAATATGTGACAGTTTTTAATGAGTGGCATGCTGCAAATACGAGCAAAAAAATTCGCGCGGTGAAAAGAGCGAATGCAAAGGATGGGATTTATACTGCCAAGAAAGCGTCTTACGGATATAAAATGGGGACAGATAAAAAGCGGGCGCCCGTCATTGACGAAGAAACTGCACCCGTAGTCCGCCGTATATTTGAACTGTACGCTTCCGGAATGAGCCCGAGAGGAATATCCGAAGTCCTGAACTTGGAAGGGGTGCCTTCTCCCGCTACATATGCCTATACGCAGACCGGACAAAAGCCGAAGCCGAATGTAATGGGATTATGGACAGCCGTTACAATACGAGAGATGCTGAATAAGATCATATACATCGGGCATATGCCGCAATTACGCAGGACTTCGCTGTCCTATAAAAACCACAAACGATTCAGAAGGGATGAGAGTGAGTGGGCGGTCGTTTACAATACCCACGAGCCCATTATTTCGCAGGAATTATGGGACAGAGTACAGGAACGGAGAAAGTCGGTCGCCAAAGGCAGGAAAACAAAGATAGGGTTTACACATCCGTTGTCCGGATTTCTCATCTGCGCAGATTGCGGGAATAAAATGAAGCTGTGCACGTCGGTCAGCCGCAGTACGGGGAAACGGTTTTTCCATTTTGATTGCGGTTATCATATACGGTACGGCAAGGCGTATTGCTTTTCGCATTATATTGCAGCCAGCATTATAGAGGAGATCGTGCTCAATGATATCCGGGAAATGGCGCAAAGAATCGTTTTGGACGAGAATGCTGTCCGTGAAGAGTTCATGCAACGCAATGCAGAACTTGCGGACAATGCCGTAAAGTCTGCAAAGAAAGAATTGCAGGCAAAGCGTAAAAGGGTGGAAGAGTTGTCCCGCCTGATGCAGATCGCCTATGAGGACAGGTTGAAGGGCAAAATGCCAGAGGACATCTGCCTGAACTTTATTCAAAGATATTCCGACGAACAGAAAAGGTTGGAAACAGAAATCACGGGATTGGAGACGAAGCTTGCCGAGACGACGAACACGATACAGAGCGCGGATGAGTTTATACGCAACATCAAGAAATACTTTGCGGCTCCCGAACTTACCCGCGAAATGTGCTATGAATTGATTGACCGGATCATTGTAGGGAGATCATCCGGCTTGTCCGGCAAAGAACGCGAGATCGATATCGTTTACAAGGTAGATATTGCGTCTGTCTTGCGCCATAAGTTCAAGAAATAATGAGAAAGTGTATGGGCAAACTGCAGCTCATACACTTTTCTTATATCCCAAACTCTCTTTTCTCGAATATCCATAAAATTGTGTCGCAACAAGCACACGCCTTATTGCCATTTGTGTTTTTCGGGGCGAAATCGAGGCTTTTTTCGGCAATTTTATCGACACGTTTAGTGGTTGCCTGCATGAAAAAAGGAGAGCGTTGCCGCTCCCCTGTAAGGCGGGTATTCAGTTGCGGTCACCGGGAATGGACAGAAAGACCTGCGAAGGCTTCTCTATCTTCCTGTGGTTCTATGGGGCGACGACCGAGGTGGACATCTACAACAATTCGGATAACAGTCTGAAAGTCGGCAATATTTCGACCCCTGACGACGGCGTAACGGTCACGATCAGAGTATGGCGTGAGCTGTACAATGACCCCATCCGCGGCGAGGAGTACATGGCATGGATGTTTGCCGTCAATGAATGGACGGGCTCGCTCTCCGACGATGCGATCACGACGATCGGCGATGACGGGACGGAGTACACCGTGGACGGCCTGCTGGAACACTGCTGTCTTGGCATTGCAATTTATATGGACAGAAGGGAGACACCCAACCGCTATACCCTTCTCAGCGTGAACGACGTGGTGTTCGGCACCGATCCAGGCGGTTCGGAACAGCCCGATGACGATGACGTGACGGGCGTCTCGATCTCCGCTTCCGCGCAGTCTGTCGCAATCGGTTCCTCCGTTACGGTGACGGCATCCGTGACTCCCGCGGATGCAGCCCTCGGAGCGGTCGCATGGTACATCAACGGAACAAAGGCGAACGCGGACGGAATGACGCTGACCTTTACGCCGGACGCAGAGGGCAGCTATACGATCCGCTGCGAGATCGACGGCGTCGTGAGCAATGAGATCGTACTCAGCGTCCTGCAGGCGCCGCAGGAAGGCGGGAACGGACTTCTGATCGGAATTCTGTGCGGTGTCGGCGGCCTGATCGTGGTCGGAGGGATCGTTGCGTTCATCCTGATTCGCCGCAGGAAGGCGGGTAAGTAAGCCGCAATGGGACAAGTCGGCGAAACGGGGGTTTGTTAACCCCCGTTTCTGTTCGGACAAGAGGAAAAAATATGAAGAGATTCGGTTTTTTTACAGTTGCAGCGGCAATCGTTCTGTGCGTTGCGGGGCTGCCGGGAGGCCTGGCGAGGTGTGCGCCGGAGCCTTCCGATCCGGAAGGCGGCGTCCGGGAGGAAGGTACATTGGATAAGGTGGTGGAAAATTTCTGGCAATCGGACACCATGTACGATGAGACGGTACTCTTCATTGCCGAAACGGACGGAGAGGGCAACGTTTTGTCTGCGCCGCAGGCGAAGCTGCTCTTCCCTGCGGAGAAAATCATAGAGATCAAACAGTATCGCACGGACAGCGATGATCCCGTTTTGTTTGCCGAAGGGGAGGATTTTACCTGCGATGCAGATACGCTCACGGCGGTGGGAACCCTTCGGGAGGATGCCGGAAAAATGGTTTTTTCGGGGAGCGTGCCATACGTGACAGACAAATCGCTGACCGGAGAAATGCCCTTTCCGGGAGTTCCGTACAGCAAAACGGTGTCGTCCAAACAGACGCCGGGGCTGTATCTTCCCTTCACGGAGGGGACGGGGATCGTTGCCATGCAGTGCAGCGTAACCTACACGCACTCCGGGAAATGGACGGGGACGGCTGCGCCCTGCTATGCAGACGGCGCGCTGAAACAGACGGTGGAAAAGCTCAAAGCCGGAGGGCCGGTGGAGTTGTTTGTGTGGGGCGATTCCATTTCGACGGGAGCCAATTCCTCTTCCGTACTCAATATGGCGCCCCGTCTCAAGACCTGGCCGGAACTGCTTGCGGACAATCTGTCCTCCTATTTCGGGGCGGATGTCCGGCTCACCAACCGGGCGGTCGGGGGCTGGACGTCCGACAACGGCGTGGCGGGCGGCAGCGGCTATGTGGACGGAAAACTCATCCAGCAGAAGGGGCTGAGCGCCTTGCTGCGCGAAGAACTTCCCGAATACATGCCGGATGTCGCGCTCATCGGGTTTGGAATGAATGACGCATCGGGCGGACTGTCTGCCGACAGGTTTGTCGGGAATATTCTCTCGATGATCACCTCCCTCAGGGAGCGCAATCCGGCATGTGAGATCATTCTGATCGGAACCATGCTCGCCAATCCGCTTGCAGTCCATTCGCGCAATCAGGAAGAATTGACGCAGTATCTGAAGAACATTGCACAGATCGAGACCTATCATTGCTGTACGGTGGATATCGGTTCGATGCACAAAGCTCTTCTGGATGCGGGGAAATGCTATACGGAGATGTCGAGCAATAACGTCAATCATCCGAACGATTTTCTTGCGCGCATCTATGCGATGAATCTTCTTACGGCATTCATCGGTGCAGAAGGGACGGCCGGTGCGGAAATATGACCCGATATGAGGAGAATGTATGTATCAATTAAATGAAAAGGGGTTTCCCTGTGAACGGAAATATTCCCCTGCGGACGAGGCACTGTCCGCAACGCTGTTTGCGACGGGGAACGGATATATGGGCATCCGCGGCAGCGCGGAGGAATATGCTTCCGTAAGGATTCAGGGCGCGTTCGTGCGCGGATTCATCGATGAGATCGTCGAAGTGTGTGAGCCGTTTGCCGACAACGAGTATATGAAAAAGTACTATCTCAATGAGGACGGACTCAAACATTTCGACCGCCAGGAGAGCTGCGTCAATCTGCCCGATTTTCTGATGATCCGCATCGAGATCGGCGGCAAAACGTTTTTTCCCTGGGAAGGGAAGGTGCTCACCTGGGATCGCTGGCTGGATACGCGGGCGGCGGAACTTGTAAGGCGCGTCGTCTGGGACAACGGGGAGGGCGCCGTCGCGGAATTGATTTTCCGCAGATTTGCCTCGTTTGCCTGTCAGAATCTCTATTGTCAGCAGGTGTTCGTGCGGCCGGTCGGACACGATCTGCCTGTAAGGATCATATCGGGTGTCGATACTGCCGTGAAAACGGGCGGACAGATCGTGACCGAAACAGATGCGTGCGAAACGGATCAGGCGGACATCGTCCTGTCCTTTCATGCAAAAAATAAATATCGTTTTGCGGCGGCATATGTGATCAGAAACCTGTTCCCTGCCGGCCGGATGTGTGCGCCGTATGAGGAGAACGGAAGATTCGGCGCGGTCTCGGCGTGCGATGGGGCGAAGGAGTACCTGTTTGAAAAATTCACATTTGTCGGGACACAGCGTGACACCCGGTCGGATGTGAAAGAATAGACTTGCAGCCGTGCGCGCGCTGCGTTTCCGTCCTCCTACAAGGAGGCGCGCGCGCAGCATCTGCAGGCATATCGGGCGTATTTTTCCGCAATGGACATTGCGATTGAGGGGGACGCGGAGGCGGACGGCTGGCTGCGGTTCGCAAATTATCATACCGCGATCTCCGCGCCCCGTTCGGACAGCGTTCACGGTATTTCAGCGAAGGGGCTTACGGGGGAGCGGTACAATCAGTTCGTTTGGTGGGACTGTGAGATCTATCAGCTGCCGTTCTTCCTGTTTACGGAGCCGGAGACCGCAAAAAATTCTCTTCTGTATCGCTACCATTGCCTGGAACAGGCGCGCAGGAACGCTGCTCTTGCGGGGCGAAGGGGTGCAAAGTTTGCATTCTGTTCCTCGGTCACGGGAGAAGAGATGGTATGGCCCTATGTAAGACATCCGTTTTTGCAGGAACACATCAATTCGGATGTGGCGCTCGGTATCATACAGTACTATGACGCCACGCTCGATCGCGATTTTATGCAGAAGTACGGCATGGAAATGCTGTGTGAAATCGTTCGTTACTGGATGGAGCGCGTGACGGAGCGGAACGGGCGATACGAGATCCTGCAGGTGACGGGGACGGATGAGCATCATCCGTATGTGGACAACGATGCATATACCAATTACAGTGTGCGGTATGTATTTCTGCGCTTTTTGCGCCTGTCGGATGACTTTGCGGCGGATATGGTGCCGGAGGAGAAAAAACGGGCGGCGGAGATCGCTGCACGGCTGTATCTGCCGCAGGGGGAGAGCGGATTGATCCCGCAGTTTGACGGATATTTTGCACTCTCCCGCACGTTGGAGGAGACGGGAAAAGCAACACTGAAACAATTTCAGATGAAGTCCTGCGGCCTGTATCACTTGAGCCAGATCATCAAACAGCCGGACGTCATCCTGCTGTATACATATCTGAATGTCGGGCTGGATCGTACGCATTACCGCGAGAACTGGGACTATTATGAAAAGATGTGTGAAACGAGTTCCTCTCTGACATTATCCGTACATGCGATCGCAAGTGCGCAGAACGGGAGAATGCTCTCCTTTTATGAGTACTTCATGCGACCGTGAAGGTGGATGCGGACGATTTGTTCGGAGTGGCGTGGCAGGGGGTACACAGCGGCTGCCTTGCAGGCGGGTATCTGTGTATCCTGTATGGGCTGTTCGGGGTGTCTGCTTCGGAATCGGAGCTGTGTTTTTCGCCCAACCCCATGCCTCTGTTCGCCAAAATCTCCATGTGTATGCGTTACCGTGGCCGCAGACTGGCGCTCACGATGGAGAAAAACCGCGTCACGCTCCGCCTGAAGGAAGGCGAGCCGCTGCGGGTGAGATGCTGCGGCAGGGAGACGATGGAAACGGTGCTTTCGGATGAGGTGTGCTTTGAAGCCTGAACGGATGAAGGGAGTGATATTCGATCTGGACGGCGTACTTTGCTCGACCGATGAATATCATTACCGTGCATGGAAGGCGCTTGCGGACAGCCTCGGCATTCCGTTTGACAGGACGATCAACAGCCGTTTGCGCGGCGTTTCGCGCGAGGAGAGCCTGGAGATCATTCTTGAAAGGGCAGGCAGACATTATTCTGCAGAGGAAAAACGGGAAATGTTCCGGGAGAAAAATGAACTTTACCGAACCTTTCTCTCGGCGCTTTCCGTGGAAGATCTTGCGCCGGGCGCTGCAAAAATGCTGCATGAACTGCGCCGGGCCGGCAAAAAACTCGCGGTCGGCTCCTCAAGCAGAAATGCACAATTTATTTTGGAGAAGCTGGGGATCGCGGGGCTGTTCGATGCCGTGGCGGACGGGAACCGGATCCGTCGTTCCAAACCGGATCCCGAAGTTTTTCTGCTTGCCGCGCAGCTTCTGCACCTGAAACCCGAACAATGCATCGTTGTAGAGGACGCATATTCCGGGATCGCGGCCGCCAAGGCGGGAGGATTTTATGCCGCGGCGATCGGGGACGCTGTCACCTGCCCGCCCGCGGATCGCCGCCTGGAGCGGTTGGATGAGCTGGTCGGGCTGCTCTGCTGAAGCGTATAGCCGCCCTGTACCCGGGATCGCGGCGGGCGGATCCGTCACAGTCCGCGCGCATTCGACACCATCTTGCAAAACGGGCGCATCGCGCCATAGTATAATATCCCTATCGCACGGAAAAACGGAGGGCGCTATGCAGACGCGGGCGATGCGAAAGGGCGACAGCCTGTACATCTATCTTTCGGGGGAGCTGGACGAGCACTCCGTCGCCGCGGCGCGGACGGAGGCGGATCGCTGCATCGATCAGGGTGCGGGGCTCTCGCGCGCCGTGTTCAACCTCGCCGGGGTGAAATTCATGGATTCGACGGGGATCGGCTTCCTCATCGGCCGCTACAAGCGCCTCAAACGCTACGGAATGGGAATGTACCTTGAGAACCCCAATGCGGGCGCGGACAAAATTCTGCAGATCAGCGGCTTGTATTCGCTCATGCCCAAGATCTGACGGCGGGGAGATGCAAAGGCCGCAGGCCCGGGAGTTTGAATATGAATGAAATGCAATTAAAATTTCTGTCCCGTTCGGAGAACGAGGTCTTTGCCCGCAACGTGGTTGCGGCGTTTGCGCTGCCGCTCTCGCCCACGCTCGCGGAGCTTTCCGACGTCAAAACCGCCGTCTCGGAGGCGGTTACCAACTGCATCGTCCACGGCTACCGCGGGGGTGAGGGGTGGATCACGCTCTCCTGCCGCACGGAAGACACCTGCCTACATATTGAGATCTCCGACAGCGGAAGGGGGATCGCCGATCTGGAAAAGGCGCTGCAGCCCTTCTATACCTCGCTGCCGGAGGAGGAGCGCTCGGGAATGGGTTTTACCATCATGCAGACGTTCATGAGCGATTTTTCCGTCACTTCTGAGGCGGGCAGGGGGACGACGGTACGCATGAGCAAGACCTTCGGCGCAAGGGCAGCGGAAGATGCTCGATGAACGGGAGACGCTCGCCCTTCTGCGCCGCGCCAAGGCGGGGGACGCCGCCGCCAAGGAGGCGCTGCTCTCCCACAACACCTCCCTTCTCAAGAGCATCCTGCGCAGGTATCTGGGAAAAGGGGTGGAGTACGACGACCTCTACCAGCTCGCCTGCATGGGCTTTCTGAAGGCGATCGCGGGCTTTGACGAGGCATACGGCGTGCGCTTTTCCACCTATGCCGTCCCCATGATCGCAGGGGAGATCAAGCGCTTTTTACGCGACGACGGCAGCGTCAAGGTATCCCGTCTCATGAAAAAGACGGCGCGCGACATCAATGCGTACATCGAGACGTGCATGGCGTCGCGCGGCGAACAGCCCTCCGTCAGAGAACTTGCCGACGTGTTTCACATGGACGAGGGAGAGGTCGTGTTTACGCTTGGCTCTGCGCGGATGCCCGTCTCGCTCGACGAGCAGGGGGAGCGCAAGGATGAGAAGGGGTCGACCCTCGCCGAGCGCCTGCCCGATCCGGAGGATCAGGACGTCATTTTTGAAAAACTTGCCATCCGTGCAGCCATCGAAAAACTCTCCGAGCGCGAGCAGAAGATTGTCTTTCTGCGCTACTTCCGCGACCTCACGCAGAGCGAGGTCGCCCGCCGCATCGGCGTCTCGCAGGTGCAGATCTCGCGCATTGAGAGCAAGATCATGGAAAAGTTCCGCAGCGAACTGCAATAGGGCGGCGCGGCAGGCGCTGCCGCATCGTGCGCGGCCGTCTCCGGGCGGAAACGGCACAGATATACGGATTTTGTAAAAACGGTGTGCTTTTTTGCGGGCAGCACCGTTTTTTGTCATGTTTTCATTGACTTTTTTCCCGCCCGAATGATATAATGAAGCCGAAAGCAACAGGAGTCAACGCAGCGTATGATCTTAAAAAAACTGCCGACGGGCGTGCAGGACATTCTGCCGCGGGAGTGCCGCGCATTGGCGAGCGTGCGGGAAAAACTCACGCGCGCCTTTGAGAGCCGCGGATACGATCCCGTGCTCTCCGCCGCGGTCGAGTACTATGATACCTATGCGGGCATCCGCAACGCGCTCCCCCAGGAGCGGATGTTCAAATTCACCGATCAGGACGGAAAGCTGCTCGTCCTGCGCCCCGATGCGACGCTCTCCATTTCGCGCATCGCGGCGACCAAGCTGACGGAGCCGGAGGCGCGGCTCTACTATTTTCTCGACAAATGGGATGCCCAGAGCGCGGGCGGTGTCCGCACGCGGGAGATCTTCCAGGCGGGCATTGAACGGCTGGGCGAGGAGGGCGCCTTTTCGGACGCGCAGACCATTGCCTTTGCCATCGACTGTATGCACGAGGCGGGGCTTGCCGACTGCATCCTCGACATCGGCCACGTCGGCTTCATGAAAGGGCTTTTGGAGGAGTGCGGCCTGACGGACGCGCAGGCGGAGGAGGTGCGCGCCAGCCTCAACGCAAAGGACGGGCTGAACGCCGAGCGCCTTCTGCGAGGCTCGGGGGCGAAGGAGGAGACGCTCGCCGCGGTGCGCGCGCTGCCCACCCTCTTCGGCGGAAAGGAGGTGTTCGCCGCTGCGAGGGCGCTCACGAAGAATGCGCGCGCGCTGGATGCCGTCGCGCATCTCGAAGAGGTGCGGCGCATCCTTGCGGATATGGGCTATGAGGACAGCATCTGCTTCGACCTCGGCACGGGCAAGAGCCTCTCCTACTACTCGGGAATCGTCTTTTCCGGTCTCGTCAGGGAGGTGGGCGCGCCCGTTCTGAGCGGCGGCAGGTATGACGGCCTTGCCGACGATTTCGGCAGACATATCCCCGCGGTGGGATTTGCGATCGGGCTCAAGCGCGTGCTCGTCGCGCTCGAGCGGCAGAGGAACCTCCCCGCGCAGCCCGTCTGCGATGCGGCGATCGCCTGCGAGGAGGGCTGCGAGGGGGCTGCGGAGCGGCTCAGCAAGCAGTTCGTCTCCGAGGGCAGGCGCGTGACGCTCGCGGCGCAATACGGCAGGGACGCCCTTGCCGGAATGAATGCAAAAGAGAAATGGTACGTCTCGAAGAGGGGGGCTGAGCGCATATGATCAATTTTGCACTTCCCAAGGGACGGCTGGCGGAGAAGTCGGCGCAGCTGCTCGCGCAGTGCGGCGTGGACACCGCCGTTTTATCGGAAGATACGCGCAAACTCGTTCTGGAGAGCGCGGACGGAAAATACGGGTTCTTTCTCGTCAAACCCGCCGACGTTCCCGTCTATGTGGAGTCGGGCGTCGCGGATCTGGGCATCGTGGGGAAGGACACCCTCATCGAGGAGGGGCGCGATCTGTATGAGATGCTCGACCTCAAAATGGGGGAATGCCGCCTGTCCATCGCGGGCTACCCCGCGCGGCGGGACGTGCTGACCAATCCCCATCTGCGCGTCGCCACCAAGTATGTGAACACGGCGCGGCGGGTGTTCGCCGACCGAGAGGAGATCGAGATCATCCCGCTGCACGGCTCCATCGAACTCGCCCCCGTCACGGGGCTTGCGGATGTCATCTTCGACGTGGTGCAGACGGGTTCCACGCTCAGGGCGAACGGGCTGGTGGTGCTCGAGGATGTCTATACGGGCATCACGGCGCGGCTGGTCGCCAACAAGGTATGTTTAAAGACAAAGGCAGCGGAGCTTCTGCCCCTCATCGCAAAGCTCCGGGAGGCAGTATCATGAAGATCTTTGAAAAGAAGGACTGCGCGCCCCTGCTGGAGCGCGCGTTCGCCGAGCGGGAGAAGGAACTTTTGGCCGTGCGCGCCATCCTCGCCGACGTGCGCGCCCGCGGCGACGAGGCCGTGTTCGACTATGAAAAAAAGTTCGACGCGACGCAGCTCACGGCGGAAAACTTCCGCGTCTCGGAGGAGGAGTTTGCCGCGGCATATGCGGCGGTCTCCCCCGAACTGCTCGCCAGCCTGAAAAAGGCGATCGCAAATATCTACGCCTATCATTCGCGCACGGGCAGAAAAGATCACATTCAGACGAATGACGGCAGGACGACGGGCTATGTGGTGCGCCCCGTCGGTTCGGCGGGCATCTACGCCCCGGGCGGCACGGCGCCCCTCTCCTCCTCCGTCCTCATGGGGGTGCTCCCCGCAAAGGCGGCGGGGGTGGAGCGCATCGTGCTCGCAACGCCCGCCAAGGGGGGCGTTGTCTCGCCCCTGACGCTGGTCGCCGCAAGGGAGTGCGGCGTCAGCGAGGTCTATAAGATGGGCGGCGCGCAGGCGATCGCGGCGCTTGCCTACGGCACGCAGAGCGTGAAGAAGGTGGACGTCATCGCCGGCCCCGGAAATATCTACGTCACCCTCGCCAAGAAAGAGGTGTACGGCGAGGTGGGCATCGATATGCTCGCCGGGCCGAGCGAGATCATGATCGTCGCAGACGAGAGCGCCCGCCCCGCCTATGTGGCGGCGGATATGCTCTCGCAGGCGGAACACGACGTCCTGGCGCGCGCCATCGTCGTCACGACCTCGCGCGCACAGGCGGAGCGCATCGCGGCGGAGACGGAGGCACAGCTTGCCCGCCTTCCGAGAAGGGAAGTCGCGGAGCGCTCGCTCTCCTCGGGCGGCGGCATCATCGTTGCCGGCACGCTCTCTGAGGCGGTGGAGCTCGTCAACGAGGTCGCGCCCGAGCACCTTGAACTGTACGTCGCCGATCCCGACGCGCTGCTCCCCCTCGTAAAGAACGCGGGGGCGGTGTTCATGGGCGGCTACACGCCCGAGCCGGTGGGGGACTACTTTGCCGGCCCCGACCACATCCTCCCCACGTCGGGCAGCGCCAAGTTCTTCCAGGTGCTCAACGAGGATGTCTTTACCCGCAAGATGAGCGTCATCCGCTATACCAAAGAGGCGCTGTTTGAGGACGGGGCGGACATCATCCGCCTTGCCGAGAGCGAGCAGCTCTCGGCGCACGCCAATGCGGTCGCCATCCGCATGAAGGAGGAGGTATGAGAGAGTACCGGCTGACGAGAACGACCAAGGAGACGGACATCTCGCTCTGCGTATGCCTGGACGGCACGGGCAGGGCGGAAATCTCCACGGGCGTGGGATTTTTCGATCATATGCTCGAACTGCTCACCGTGCATTCACGCATGGATGTCACACTCGCCTGTAAGGGGGACTTGCAGGTGGACGCCCATCACACGGTGGAGGACGTGGGCATCGCGCTGGGCGACGGCGTGAAGGCGGCGCTCGGCGACAAGCGCGGCATCGCCCGCTTTGCGGACAGGCTGGTGCCGATGGACGAGGTGGCGGCGCAGGTCGCCGTCGACTTCAGCGGCCGTCCCAGTCTGATTTTCGAGGACATGCTCACGGGAAAAGTGGGCAATTTCGATATGGAGCTGGTGGAGGAGTTTCTGCGCGCCTTCTCCACGCACGCGGCGTGCAACCTGTATGTGCGCGTGCTGCGCAGGGGCAACCGGCACCACATGGCGGAGGCCGTCTTCAAGGCGCTCGCGCTGTGCGTGCGCGACGCGGTGAAGATCGTCTCGGACACGGTACCCTCCTCCAAGGGGATGCTCGAATGATCGGCATTCTCGACTACGGCATGGGTAATCTGCGCTCCGTGCAGAAGGCGGTCGAATTTCTGGGCGGGCAGGCGCGCATTTCCTCCGAGCCGTCGGTGCTCGACGGCTGCGAGCGGCTCATCCTGCCCGGCGTGGGCAGCTTTGCCGCGGGCATGGAAAATCTGACGCGCTCCGGCCTTGCCGGCTACGTTGTGCGCCGCGTGCCGGATACGCCCGTACTCGGCATCTGCCTGGGGATGCAGTTCCTGCTCTCCGAGAGCGAGGAGGAGGGCGTCCACGCAGGGCTCGGCCTCATCGGCGGCAGAGCCGTGCGCTTCACGCAGGGCAAGATCCCGCACATGGGCTGGAACAGCGTGGAGGAGATGCGCTCCCCCCTTTTTGCGGGCATCGCGCAGGGGACGCAGTTCTACTTTGTTCACAGCTATTATGCGCAGGCCGCCGAAGCGGACACGATCGGCAGGACGGAGTACTATATCTCCTTTGCCTCGGCGATCGCAAAGGGCAACGCCTACGGCGTGCAGTTCCACCCCGAAAAGAGCGGGGCGGCGGGGCTGCAAGTGCTGCGCAACTTCATGAAACTCTGACATGTACGGGAGGTGCCGCGAATGATACTCTATCCGGCGATCGATGTTCTGGGCGGGCGCGCCGTGCGCCTTTTGTACGGGAAGCGGGAGGCCGTCACCGACTACGGCGACCCCGTTGACTGCGCGCGCCGCTGGGCGGACGCGGGGGCGAAGATTTTGCACGTCGTCGACCTCTCGGGCGCCTTCGGCGAGCAGGGCGGTTTCGACAGGGTGCTCGAGCATATCGCAAAACTGGGCGTTCCCGTGCAGTCGGGCGGGGGGTTGCGCTCCATGGAGGATATCCACCGCCGCTTCCGTGCGGGCGCCGACCGCGTCGTGCTGGGCACCGTCTGCGTGGAGCATCCGGAGATCCTGTACGAAGCGGTGGAAAAGTACGGCAGCAAGATCGTCGCGGGCATCGACTCCAGGGACGGGCGGCTCGCCGTGCGCGGCTGGACGCAGACTGCCGACAAGGATGCCTTTGAATTCGGCTGCGAGGCAAAGGCGCTGGGCGTTGCGGACGCCGTGTTCACCGACGTGGGCAGGGACGGCGCGCTCACGGGCGTCAATCTCGCGGATACCGTCAGGATGGGCGAAACGGGGCTGAACATCATTGCCTCGGGCGGCATCCGCGGCATCGACGATCTGCGCGCTTTGAAGGAAAAGGGCGTTTACGGCGCCATCCTGGGGCGCGCGATCTATACTGGCAGGATCGACCTTGCCGCAGCGATCGAGGAGATGTGATGTTACGCAAGCGAATCATACCGTGCCTGGACTTGAAGGACGGGCGCGTCGTCAAAGGGGTGAACTTCGTCAGTCTCACGGACGCGGGCGACCCCGTGGAGACGGCAAAACTCTATAACGCGTTCGGGGCGGACGAGATCGTTTTTTTGGACATCACGGCGAGCTACCGCGGCGATACGCCCATGTGGGACGTCATCTCCCGCGCCTCCGAGCAGGTGTTTCTGCCCCTGACGGTGGGGGGCGGCATCCGCTCCACGGAGGACTTCCGCCGGATGCTCTCATGCGGGGCGGACAAGATCGCGGTCAATTCCGCCGCGATCAAGGATCCCACCCTCATCACGGACGCCGCCATGAAGTTCGGGCGGCAGTGCGTGGTGCTCGCCGTGGACGCCAAGCGCAACGCGCAGGGCAGATATGACGTCTACCTCAACGGCGGCAGGGTGAACACGGGCAGGGACGCCATTGAATGGATCGCCGAGGGCGTGGAGCGCGGCGCGGGCGAGGTGCTGCTCACCAGCATGGATCGCGACGGCACCAAGGCGGGCTACGATCTGGAGCTCACCCGGCAGGCGGCGGAGGCGGTCAACGTCCCCGTCATCGCCTCGGGCGGCGCGGGAAAAATGGGGGATTTCTACGATGTTCTGACCGAGGGCAGGGCGGATGCGGCGCTGGCCGCCTCCCTCTTCCACTTCGGCATCATCAACATGCGGGACTTGAAAAATTATCTTGCGGAGCGGGGACTGCCCATCCGCACGGAGGGACTCTGATATGGAAAACGTAAAATTCGATGCAAACGGCCTCATCTGCGCCATTGCGCAGGACTATGAGACGGGCGAAGTGCTCATGCAGGCGTACATGAACGCCGAGGCGCTCGAAAAGACGCTTCAGACGGGCTACGCACACTACTGGAGCCGCTCGCGCAAGGCGCTCTGGAAGAAGGGGGAGACGAGCGGCCACACGCAGAAGGTGATCGCCGCTTCCTTCGATTGCGACAGGGACTGCCTGCTCCTGCAGGTCGAGCAGAGGGGCGCCGCCTGCCATACGGGCGCCAGGAGCTGCTTCTTTGACAGCGTGAAGGAGGGCGACAGGGCGGGGCTGACCTTTTTGGGCGAGCTTGCGCGTGTCGTGGCAGACCGCAAGGAACATCCCGTGGAGGGCTCCTATACGGCGTATCTGTTCAGCCGCGGCGTGGACAAGATCGCCAAAAAGATGGGGGAGGAGGCCGTTGAGACGGTCATAGCATCCAAGAACGATGACAAGGCGGAACTCACGCACGAGATCTCCGACCTCATCTACCACCTTTTGGTGCTCATGCAGGAGAAGGGCGTCACGCTCTCCGACCTCTGTACGGAACTGGAACGCCGGCACAACAAGTGAGGCGGAGCCTCCGGCGGGACACGCCGGAGGCGCAAAATGATTTTTGTGTGAAAGCAAAAAAATTTGTGCGTACGAATGTTGACAATTTAATTAAAAAATGATAACATGAAAACGGCGTTGAAATTTGGAAAGATTTTGGCGTCCTTTCTTTTTCTCCCGAAATTTGTCTTCGGACGGGACGGGGAAAAATTCAGATTTTGGAAAAACTTTTTCACCGGAGGTAGTATTTTGTTAAAGACACTGTCAAAGTGCATCCGGGAATACAAGACGGCGTCCATACTTTCGCCCATCTTTGTCACGGTTGAAGTCGTGCTCGAATGTCTTATTCCCTTTGTCATCACCCATCTTCTCGCGGCGATCAGAAATGCCTCGGAAGGAATGGGCGACGTGTGGATGTACGGCGGCATTCTTGTTGCGATGGCTGTTATCTCGCTGGCTGCGGGGGCGCTTGCGGGCGCGTTCTGCGCGCGTGCTTCGGCAGGATTTGCCAAGAATGTCAGAAAGGATATGTTTTACAATATCCAGACGTTTTCCTTTGAAAATATCGATAAGTATTCCACGCCTTCGCTCGTCACGCGTATGACGACGGACGTGTGGAACCTGCAGATGGCGTACATGATGATCGTGCGTATCGCGGTGCGCTGCCCCGTCATGATCATCTTTTCCGCTGTAATGGCATTTGTCATGGAGGCTTCGCTTGCATGGATCTTCCTTGCGGTCATCCCTGTGCTGGTCATTGCGCTCATGTTCATCATGTGGAAGGCGCTCCCTCTGTTCCAAAAGCTGTTCCCTAAGTATGACGACATGAATGAATCGGTACAGGAGAACGTAAAAGCCATCCGCGTCGTCAAGTCGTATGTGCGCGAGGACTATGAAAAACAGAAATTCGCCCGTACGTCGGGGGCATTGTGCAAGGAGTTCACCAAGGCGGAGCGTCTGCTTGCATGGAATAATCCCATCATGCAGTTTTGCTTTTACGGCGTTATCTGCGCGGTGCTCTATGTCGGGGCTTTCAGGATCGTTGAAACGGCAAATCCGCAGATGACCGGGCTGCAGGTGGAGACGGTCTCCCAGCTCATCGTCTACGGAATGCAGATCCTCGCCTCCCTCATGATGTTCTCCATGGTCTTTGCCATGATCGTCATGTCCCTCGAGAGTATGCGCCGTATCTGCGAGATCCTCAACGAAAAGAGTACGCTTGAAAATCCCGAAAATCCTATTTATGAGGTTGCGGACGGCTCCGTGGACTTTGAGAACGTCTCCTTCAAGTACGCCTCCAATGCGGAGAAGAACGTGCTTGAGGGCATCGACCTGCATATCAGGTCGGGCGAGACCATCGGCATCATCGGCGGCACGGGTTCCTCCAAGACGTCGCTCGTCAACCTCATCTCCCGTCTCTATGACGCAACGGAGGGCTGCGTGAAGGTGGGCGGCCACGATGTGCGCGAATACGATCTGGAATCACTGCGCAATCAGGTCGCCGTCGTCCTGCAGAAGAACGTCCTCTTCTCCGGCACCATCAAGGAAAACCTGCGCTGGGGGAACAAGGAGGCGACGGACGAGGAACTTATCGAGGCGTGCAAGCTTGCGCAGGCGGACGAATTTATCCAGGGCTTCCCCGATAAATACGATACCTATATAGAACAGGGCGGCACCAACGTCTCGGGCGGGCAGAAGCAGCGCCTGTGCATCGCGCGCGCCCTTTTGAAGAACCCCAAGGTGCTTATCCTCGATGACTCGACGTCCGCCGTCGATACGCACACGGACGCCCTGATCCGCAAGGCGTTCCGCGAATATATCCCCACGACGACCAAGATCATCATTGCGCAGCGCATCTCCTCGGTGGAAGATGCAGACCGCATCATCGTCATGGAGAGCGGCAGGATCAACGGTATCGGCACGCATGAGGAGCTGCTCAAGACCAACAAGATCTATGCCGAAGTCTATTATTCGCAGGTCAAGGGGAGCGACGACAAGGAGGCGGATGCTGCCAACAGCGCCGCTCTTCAAAAGAGCCTTACGGAGACGCTCGGCAATGCCGGCAAGAACAATGAGGGAGGTGAACAGGCATGAAAGATAATGCTCAGGTGCAGAAACGTCCTCCCGTGCAAAAGGGCGTTGTCAAGCGGCTTTTGAAGTCCCTGTTCCACTACTATCCCGTCATGCTCCCCGTTGCGATCGCCTGTATTGTGATCAACGCGGCGATTTCTTCCGTTCCCGCGCTGTTCATGAACAATCTGTTCTCTCTGCTGGACATGGCGATCAACCCCTCCAATCCGCAGTTCACGCATATCTGGACGTGGAGTGAGATTGCGCCCGAAGTGGCTTCCATCATGGGACTGCTCATCGGCATGTACGCCATCTCGCTCGTTGCGGGCGCGGTGTATAACCAGCTCATGGCGATCATCACGCAGGGGTATCTCAAAGATATGCGCGAGCAGATGTTCAACGGGATGCAGGATCTGCCCATCCGTTACTTCGATACGCACAACCACGGCGATATCATGAGTTATTATACGAACGATATCGACACGTTGCGCCAGATGATCGCGCAGTCCATCCCGCAGCTGCTCATTTCGGGCATCATGTGTCTGACGCTGTTCGTGATCATGCTCTACTTCAGCTTCTATCTCACGCTCATCATCCTTGTCGGTATCATCGCCATCGTCATTGTCACCAAGCTGGTCGGCGGCGGGGCGAGCAAGTTCTTCCTTGCCACGCAGCGCGCGGTCGCACGGACGGAGGGCTTTGTCGAGGAAATGATGCAGGGGCAGAAGGTCATCAAGGTGTTCTGCCATGAAGAGGAGACCAAGGCGGACTTCGACAAGGTCAACGGGCATCATTTTGAAATGACGGACAAGGCGAACAGGTACGCCAACATGCTCATGCCCATCATCGCCAATATCGGCAACGTCATGTATGTCGTGGTGGCGCTGGTCGGCGCGGCGCTCGCCGTGCAGTCCGTGAACAACGTGGGCATCGGCGCCGCGTTCGGTATGGCGGATCTTCTCCTGCTCTCGCCCTCGCTCATCGTCTCCTTCCTGCAGACCACGCGCCAGTTCTCCAACAATATCGGCCAGGTATCCAATCAGATCAATTCGGTCGTCATGGGCCTTGCGGGTGCGCAGCGTATCATCTCTCTCATCGATGAAAAGCCCGAAGTGGATGACGGCTACGTCACGCTCGTCAACGCGCGCGAGATCAACGGCCAGCTCACGGAGTGCGAGGAGCGCACCGGTATGTGGGCGTGGAAGCACCCCCACAAGGCGGACGGCTCGATCACCTATACCAAGCTGGAGGGCGACGTCAGGATGTTCGATGTGGACTTCGGCTACGTTCCCGAAAAGATCGTGCTGCATGACATCTCGCTCTACGCCAAGCCCGGGCAGAAGGTGGCGTTCGTCGGCGCAACGGGCGCGGGCAAGACGACCATCACCAACCTTCTGACGCGGTTTTACGACATTGCGGACGGCAAGATCCGCTATGACGGCATCAACATCAACAAGATCAGGAAGGGGGATCTGAGAAGGTCGCTCGGCATGGTCTTGCAGGATACCAACCTGTTCACGGGTACAGTCATGGACAACATCCGCTACGGCAGGCTGGATGCGACGGATGAGGAGTGCATCGCGGCGGCAAAGCTCGTGGGTGCGCTGGATTTCATCGAACGCCTGCCCGAGGGGTTCAATACGATGCTCTATCAGAACGGTGCAAACCTTTCACAGGGGCAGCGCCAGCTCCTCTCCATTGCCCGTGCGGCAGTCGCCGATCCGCCCGTCATGATCCTGGACGAGGCGACTTCCTCCATCGATACGCGTACGGAGGCGATCGTCCAGCACGGCATGGATAAACTCATGGAGGGCAGAACGGTGTTCGTCATTGCCCACCGCCTCTCCACGGTGCGCAATTCCAACGTCATCATGGTGCTCGAACACGGACGCATCATCGAGCGCGGCACCCACGATCAGCTCATCGCCCAGAAGGGCAAGTACTACCAGCTCTACACGGGCGCGTTTGAACTGGAGTGACACGATCGTACAGAATTTCAAAAGCGCGGTCTGCCTGAAAAGACAGACCGCGCTTTCTGTATGAAAACGCGGTTTGTCTCCTGCCCGCGCCGCAGAATTTCAGCCGGAGGGTTGACAGGGGAGGGGAAGTGTGCTATAATCCCACTTGAGAAAAATATGGAGGATACATCGATATGGAATACCGCGTCATCGATCTCTACGATTATTTCCGCATTGCGCGCAGCGGGGCGGAGAGGGGACAGCTCTGCGCCTATCTGCACGATGACCTCACCGAACTTCCGCACCGCCGTGTGCGCCCCGCCATGCTCGTCATTCCGGGCGGCGGCTATGGCAGCGTGTCCCAGCGCGAGGCGGAGCCGGTCGCCGTCCGCTATTTTGCGGAGGGGTTTGACTGCTTTGTCCTCAACTATGATGTTGCGCCGCTGGGGTATCCGTTCCAGATCATGGAGGCGGGCATGGCGATGCTTTATCTTCGTCGTGAGGGGAAGCGGCTTACGCAGGAGCCGCGCCGCATTGCCGTGGTCGGATTCTCGGCGGGCGGGCATCTTGCGGGGTGCGTGAGTTATCTTTGGGACGATCGGGCGCTGAAAGAGGCGTTCGGTGCGGAATGCGAGTTGATTCGTCCCGATGCGTCCGTTCTGTCCTATGCGGTCGTGACGGCGGATGAGCGCTACTGGCACCGCGGCTCCATTGAAAATTTCTGCGGCGACAAGGTGCCGCATGACGCATATTCGCTGGAAAAGCACATTCGCAGGGAAGCGCCGCCCACATTTCTTTGGGCAACGACGCCCGACGACTGCGTTCCCGTGGAGAACTCTCTGATGCTGTATTCGGCATTGCACAACGCAGGCGTTTCGGTTGAGATGCACCTCTATGAATCGGGCTGGCACGGATTGTCGACGGCGGACATCGAAGTCTGCGAGCCGCCCATGCCGTCCTATTTTGCCCATGTGCAGAGCTGGCTGCCTGCCTCGGTCGTGTTCCTTCGGGCTCACGGCTTTGCGGTAGAGGTTCTCCCGCGCTGAGGTTGGGCGCGCGGCCTTGCGCGGCGTGTGCCGCGGATATGTCGCGGCGGGTTGGCGCGAAAATAAGAACGACGTCAGACTGTTTTTGTTGATCTGATGCGGAAAAACAGAAAAAGAGCGGAGAAATCCGCTCTTTTTTATAAAGAAAATTTATAACTATAATAAAAAATCATAATAAATAAATGAATGCTTTGATATTGTAAAGAGGAAAACTCTGTGATATAATCAAAATAAGAATTTTTTTAGGAGGAACAATATGAAAAAAGTGAAGAGAGCAGTTGTAGGGTTATTCATGGCATTTGTGATGTGCTTCGGGATGTTTGTCGGAGTCGCGCAGGCTGCACCTTCGAGTGCCTATGCCTCTGTACAGGATCAGACTGTAATAGGAGTATCTGTCCCGGAAGACACTACCTATGATGATATTTTTCAGATTTTATCCATTACATATCCTGATTACTCATTTTTAAAATACAGTTATGAGAGAGGTTCCATATCCGATCAAATGGATGACATCAACACGATTATTGACGGAGGTGTTGATGCCATTATAATTGATCCAAGCAATATTGTTGCTTTTTTTGATATTTTTGAAGATATTGACGATGCAGGAATCGGCTTATTTGTGATAGGGGACTATGTTCCCGGTTGCCCGGAAGGGACGGTATTTATCGCGCTCGATACATATTATGAATTGGG
>CALVZS010000016.1 GCA_944372575.1 uncultured Clostridia bacterium
ACGACTGGATCGACGTGTGGAAAAAGCACTTCCGTCCCCTGCATATCGGTAAAAACGTGGTCATCGTTCCCGCGTGGATCGGCTACACGCAGGAGGCGGACGAGGTCATCGTCACGCTCGATTCCAACATGGCGTTCGGCACGGGCGAACATGAGACGACCGCCATGTGTCTGGAGGCCTTGCAGGAGGCCATGAAGGAGGGGGATACGGTTATCGACGTGGGCTGCGGCAGCGGCATCCTAGGCATCGCCGCGGCAAAGCTGGGCGCGAAGGTGTGCTACCTTACGGATATCGACCCCGTCGCCGTGGAGAGTGCCAAGCACAATGCGCTCATAAACGGCGTGTCGCAGAAGGTCATCGTTGCCCATTCCGATCTGCTGGAGGATTCCTCCGTGCGCGGCGACGTGGTGCTCGCCAACATTACGGCGGAGATCCTCGTGCGCCTTGCCCCCTCCATGCCCAAAAATCTCAAGGAGGGCGGCACGCTCATTTTAAGCGGCATCATCGCCGACCGGCTTCCTGCCGTGAAGGAGGCGTTCGCCGCGCAGGGGCTCACGCTCTGTGCCGAGCGCGGCAGGGGCGAGTGGTATGTGCTCGTCTATAAGAGGTGAAACATGGCTGCACCCAAACGCTTTTTCGTTGAGAATATGCAAGAGGATATGATGCTTCCCGAACAGGAGGCGCGCCATGCCAGGAACGTATTGCGCCTTTCGGAGGGGGACGAGGTCACCCTGTTCGACGGCAGCGGCAGGGAGTATTCCGCCGTTGTCACGCGCGCGGACAGGCAGGGGATTTCCGTACACGTCGTGCGCGAGGATATCTCCGACCGTGAGCCGAAGACGTGGGTATTTCTGCTCATCGGTGCGCTCAAGGGGGACAAGACGGAGCTGGTCGTGCAGAAAGCGACCGAACTGGGCGTCATGCGCATCGGCGTGTTTTCCTCGCGCTATTGCTCCGCCTACATGAATGAGAACAAGCTCGAGCGGCTGCGGCGCGTCGCGCGCGAGGCCGCCAAGCAGTGCCTGCGCGCATCGGTGCCTCGTGTGGAATACTACGAGACGCTGGAGGACGCCCTGCGCGCCGGATCGGAGTGCGTCACACGGCTGTTTGCCTGTGAATTTATCACGGAGACGGAGTCGGATATCATCGATACAGGCGCCACTGTCTGCGCTGTGGTGGGCAGTGAAGGGGGCTTTTCCGAGGAGGAATATGCACTTGCGCAGAGGCTTGGCTACTGCGGCGTTTCGCTCGGGAAACGCATCCTGCGCGCCGAGACGGCCGCTGTCGCCCTGCTCGCCGTCATCATGCACGAGGCGGGGGAGCTGGGATGAAGGCGTGCATCCTTACGCTCGGCTGCAAGGTGAACGAGGCGGAGAGCGATTCCCTTTCCGCGGGGCTGGAGGCGCGCGGCTGGCAGACCTGCCGCACCCCCTGCGCCGCTGACCTGTACATCATCAACACCTGCGCCGTCACGCAGGAGGCGGAAAAAAAGAGCCGCCAGGCGGTGGCGCGCCTGACAAAGTTCAACCCGTCCGCGCCCGTCATCGTGTGCGGCTGCGCTTCGCAGCGCGACCCCGCCGCCTTCGCCGCCCGCCCGGGCGTGACGGTGGTCACGGGGACGGGCAGGAAGGACAAAATCTTTGACCTGATTGACGAGGAGGGCGTCTTTCTGGAGAACGACGCCGCCTTCTGCGAGCTCCCCGCGCCCAAGCGCACGCACACGCGGCAGAACATCCGCATCCAGGACGGGTGCGACCGCTTCTGCTCCTATTGCATCATTCCCTATCTGCGCGGGCGCTCCCGTTCGCGCGGTATGGAGGGCATCCGTGCGGAGGCGATGGCGAGCGGCGCGCGCGAGATCGTGCTGACGGGCATCGACATCACCTCCTACCGCGACGGCGAACACGATCTGGGCGATCTGCTCCTCTTTCTGAAGGACGTGCCTGCGCGCATTCGCCTGGGCTCGCTGGAAGAGGGCATCGTCACGGACGATTTTCTGAAAAAGATGAGGGCGGCGGGCAACGTGTGCGAGCACTTTCACCTCTCGCTGCAGAGCGGGTCGGACGCCGTTCTGCGCGCCATGAACCGCCGCTATACGCGCGCGCAGTACCTGCAGGCGTGCGCGCGCATCTATGAAACGTTCCCCGATGCCGCGATCACGACGGACATCATCGTAGGCTTTCCGACCGAGACGGAGCAGGACTTTTTGCAGAGCCTCTCCATCGTGGAGGAGGCGGGGTTTGCGCGCGTACACGCCTTTCCCTATTCCCCCCGCCCGGGGACAAACGCCGCAAAGCGCGCCGATCTGCCCGCCGCCCTCAAAAAGGAGCGCATGGGGCGGATGCTCGCCTGTGCGCAGGCGGCGCAGGAGCGCTACCTTGCGCGGTTTGCGGGGAGGCGGCTTGCGGCGCTCTTCGAGGAGGACGGCGGCTACACCGCCAACTACATCCGCGTGTACGGCGAGGGCGCAAGGGAGGGGGGCATGTACGAGGTCACTCTCGAAAGACGCGAAAAAGACGGCTACCATGCCGCCATCGGAAAGGAGATATAGTATATGGAAAACTGTGTATTCTGCAAGATCATGGCGGGGGAGATCCCCTCTGCCAGGGTGTATGAGGACGGGGAGATCGTCATCTTCAGGGACATCGAACCCAAGGCAAAGATCCACCTCCTGTGCGTGCCGCGTGAGCACTTTGCGCTGCTTTCGGAGGCGGACGATGCGCGCGCCGCCCTTTTGGGGCGCACGCTCCAAAAGATC
The DNA here is from genome assembly GCA_944372575.1 of uncultured Clostridia bacterium. Lineage (GTDB taxonomy): Bacteria > Bacillota > Clostridia > Christensenellales > Borkfalkiaceae > Gallimonas. The sequence goes on from CALVZS010000016.1 coordinate 2,759, forward strand.
GGCGCCCTCGCGCCGCAGCTCGGCCTTGCGGACGGGTACCGCCTGATCATCAACCAGGGCGAGAATGCGGGGCAGAGCGTGCATCACCTGCACATCCACATTCTGGGCGGGCAGACGCTCGAATGGGAATAACGGACGTATAAATCGGGAAAGACAGGTCAAAACTCCTTCCGCAGCCAATGCGGGAGGAGTTTTTGTTATGCGGAAAGGTCGTCTGCGCGGCGTCGCGGCCGTCGCAATGTGTTTTGTGTGTGCGGCGTTTGCCTATGCGCTCACCCGCCTGCCCGTCTTTGCGGGGGAGGGATATGAATTTTCGTCCGGCACTTCCTCCTCCGCGCATATCGAGCGCACCGATGCACCCTTTTCCTACAAGCTCTTTCATGCCGTTGCGGGGGAGAGCGCGCGCTTTTCGGGGGACGTCTGCGCGCAGCTCATCGCCTCCTACCGCGCCGAGGTGCTCTTCTGCGAGGAGGCGTGCGGCGTTACCAACTACTACTGTTTTTCGCCGCTGCTCGGGGCGGGCATCCTGCTGGACGGGCGGCAGGTCAACCTGCACATCGCAGTGGACGGTGGGCAGACGGCGGCGGGAACGCCCGTGATCTTCGGCGGATTTTAAAAAAGTACGTATAAAATCATGCGGGGCGGTCGAAGATCTACATACCAAACGGAGGGGTATCATCATGAAAGAAGAGAAAAACAACACCAAGGCAAACAATCCCGGCAAGAAGACGCTCTACTATGCTCTGATGCTCATCGGCATCCTTCTGCTCGCGGCGGCGACCGTTCTGACGGTCTACTTCACGACGCGCGGCGCAAACGACGTCATGGACGATCCCAGCATTCAGACGCCAGACGACGGTGCGGACGATACGCCCGGGGGACAGGAGGATCCGGACGGAGACGATGAGCCGGATGAACCGACGGGCGGGGAAGTTCTGTATGTCGCGCCTGTGGCGGCGGAGAGCTATTCGGTGGAATTCGACGCCGTATATGCCAACAAGCTGACGGGCTTTTACTACCGCCATCAGGGCGTGGACTTTGCCGCGGCGGCGGGCGCGCAGGTGTATGCCGTGGCGGACGGCACAGTGACGGACATCAGCCTTTCGCAGGAGCTGGGCAATCTCATTTCCATCGATCACGGCGACGGACTCGTCTCCGTCTACCGCTTTGTCGAGCCGCTGGAGGGGCTGGAAGAGGGGGATACCGTGAAGCAGGGCGAACAGATCGCCGCGGTTGCCGAGGCATACGGCGCGGAGGCGGCGGACGGCGCGCACCTGCACTTCGAGATGACACTGAACGGGGAACAGACGGATCCCGCAGCCTACCTCGATCCCGTCTATTCCGAGAAATAAAGCAGAAAGAGCGCGGAAAAAGCGCTCTTTTTTTGCAAAATAATGCACACGCACCGTTGATTTTCCCGGAGAAATCCCCTATAATAAGAGTATGGATGTTTCCGGAGGAGAAAGATATGTGGTTGAATGAAAATGCAGGCACGCTCGTGCTCATTCTCGGCATCGTGATCGTCGCGCTCGTGGCGGTCGTTCTGTGCCTTGTTCTTTCGCTGCGCAGCCGGTTTGCTTCGCAGCGGCTGAAATTTGTCGGGCTGTACGCAACGGACATGGCAACGCGGCAGGTATATGCCTCGCTGACCATCGGCAACCGTTCGGTGAGCGAGATCGCGCTCAAGGAGATCGGGATCAAGAACGGGCGGGTGGCGTTTGACCTTACGCCCCTCTACCGCGCCAAGCACGGCATGGATGCGCACGCGAATATCGTCATCGAACAGCGCCACAGCGTCGATTTTTATGTGACCGTGCAGGAGTTGGAGGGCATCCTTGTGGAGGGGAAGGCGGGAGTGCTCCGTCTCTATTCCGTCGACCTCATGGGGAACCTCTATCAGGGCAGGGTGAATGCCGTCCGGCGGATGCTTGCCGACCGTGCTGCGGGCAGGCTGGCGGAGCCCGCTCCCGCACAGCCCGCAATGCCTGCGCCCGTACAGCCGCCTGCGCCGGAGCCCGCCCCCGTCCCCGTGCAGGAATTTCAGGACTTCGGCCCGGATACCGTTGCCCGCAAGCTCGTCGTGGGGCCGATGTCCTCGCCCGAGCAGCAGGAGGCGCCGCAGGAGTTCCGCCCCGAGGATCTCTTCCGCCGCTGACAGACCGGAAAAATCATGCGCCGCGGCAGTCTGCCGCGGCGTTGTCCTTATTCTGCCAAAAAAGTTGACGAGGCAGGGGAAATCGTGTATAATATCCCTGTCTTAGAGCAAAAGACGGGAAAGGAGAGGTGTGCTATGGATGCACAGGAGCGGGAGAGCGGCATCACGTTCGGGGAGATCTGCCGCCTGATCGGAAAAAAGATATGGCTGGTGCTCGGGTGCGCCGCAGTTGCCGCTGTCCTTGCGGCGGTTTTGTTTGCGCTCGTGTTCAACCCGATGACGACTTATTACAGCATGAGCTTCGAGCTCGTCTATCCTGCGAGCGCCGAACGGCAGTATCCGGACGGTACGCCCTTTTCATACCGCAACATCATCTCGCGCACCATGCTCGAGGCGGCGAAGCGCAAGGACGAGCGCCTTGCCGGGGTGGACGTCGCCACGATGATCGAAGAAGATCACATCTCCGTCAGCGCGCAGTCGGAGGAGAATGAGGAGACGGTCATTTATACCGTCCGCGTCAAGGGCAGCTATTTTTCGGATGCGGAGACGGCGCAGCTCTTCATCCGCAGCGTGGCGGATGCCACGGTGGACGATATTATGCGGCGCGCCGCAGACGTCTCCTATTCCATCAGCGAGGAGACGTTCAACGGCAACAACTTCGAGGCGCGCCTCGATCTGCTCACCGAACTCTATGAGACGCTTCTCGCCGTGTACGATAATTGGCTCTCCGTCTATTCGGCAGGGTATCAGGTCACGGTGAACAGCGTCACCCGTTCGCTCTCCGACTACCGCGCCGAGGTGTACGGTCTCTATGTGGACGGCGTGCGCAGCGCGCTCGCCGCCGAGTGCGAAAACGACGGCTACGGCCTTTTGTACGGCGATGAGGACGAGATCGTCGTCCAGGAAGCGATCGATGCGCGCGTCGAACAGCTTCAGCGCGAATACCGGCTCAATCAGAATATCATCGATTCCCTCTCGGGACTTGCGTCGCCTGCGCGGAGCCTGTCCGCCTCCGCGCAGGAGGAGCAGCCTTCCCAGCCCGTTGCGGACGTCTCGCAGCTGCTCGCCTATTACTCCGAGCGCAACGCCATCATCGCCAACCAGCTCGGCGCCGCTGTGGACGGGGTGAGCGAACCGGACGGCACACTCACCGCACAGGAGGCGCAGAAGTTTGCCCAGAAGCTCAACGGCTATTTTGCCAGCCTGAACGGGGCAGCGGAGACCCTTAAAAACGTCATGACCGCGATCTACCGGCAGAACACGTTTGCGGAATTTGTCTCGCAGAATGCGGACAGCACGGGGGATACCAGCGTCATCCTTGTCGCCGTTGCGGCGTTCGTGATCGTATTCCTCATCGCCGCCATCATCGTCAGCAGCGCGGCATATTCGGCACAGCGCAGGGCAGGGGGCGGATCGGATACGTCCGGGACTTTGCCCGCCGATGCGCCCGGAGCTTCGCCCGCCGATGCGCCCGAAGCGCAGGAGGATCGGGATCCCGGGGAATGAGCGCAGCCGCGCCCGCCGCTTCTGCGGCGGGCGCATATCGTCAGCCTTATATCGGAATCTGGGAGAAAGGGGATGTATCAGCATCATATCGAGAGCGCACAGCGCATGAAGGAATATTTTGCCGGGCAGCCCGGCGTGATCGCCGTCATCTGGGACGGCTCGGTGGTCAAGGGCAACGAGCGCCCCGATTCGGACATCGATGCCATCATCGTCGTCACGCCCGAAAAGTATGGCGAACTTGCCGCGCAGAACCGGCTTGCGGAGGTCATCACGGGCCGCTGCACCTACGAGGGCGGCTATTTTGACGTCAAATATAAGACCAAGGCCATCCTGCAGCGGGCGGCACGGTATGCCAGCGAACCCACGCGCAATGCCTATGTCAAGGCAAGGGTGCTCTGGACGGCGGACGAGGACATCCCCGCGCTCGTGAATGCCATCGAGGCATACCCCGAGCACACCGTGCAGCAGAAGATCGCCTGTTTCTGCGCCAATCTGCAGCTCAACCGCGGGTACTTTCTGAATATCGTGCCGGAGGAGAACAGCTATATGCGCGCCCATCTCGCGCAGGAGATCGTGTACAGCGTCTACCGCCTCATCCTCATCGAAAACAGGCAGCTCTTTCCCTGCAACCGCCGGCTGGAGGAGACGGTGCTCGCCTGCAAAAAGCGCCCCGAAAACATTGTGCAGCTGGGCAGGGACTTTTTGCGGGAGATCACGCCCGCGCGGTGCGAGGCATTCGTCACCGCCTTCTGGGAACAGAGCGCCCTCCCGCTCGACGACGACGTGAGCAGGAGCTGCTCGCAGTATGTCAGATACTATGAGGACTGGTGGCTGGAGGAGGCGCCGCCCTTCCCCAACGAATGGTGAGGTACGCCGCTCTCCGCTTCGCGGAGGATGAAAACATTGCGGACAGGGTGTACTGGTACCGCTGTCCCTTTCCCGCAGCGGCGGGGGACAAGGTCTTTGCGCCCGTCGGCTCGCATGACCGCCTGCAGCGTGCCGAAGTCGTGCGCGTCCGCACGGACGGCTGTCCCTGCGAGGAGCGCCTGCTCAAGTCGGTGGCGGCGCGCTGCGGCGCCTTCCGGCGCAGGATCGGCGACGCCGTCGTCTTTGAAACGGGCGGCCTTGCATATGATGCAAAGCATTTTACGCGCTACGGGCGGGTATTGTTCGGCACATGGGAGGGCGCGGCGCGCGGCGTGACGCCCCTTGCGGCGGTGGAGGAGTTCTCCGCGCTCTATGCCGTTCTGCGCACGCAGGACTGCGTGCTGCTGACGGGGCCGTGCGCCCGGAGGGCAGCTGCCGACCTCATGCTCCTCGCGGGCGTTGCGGCGGCGGACATTTCCGCGCGCTTCGCGGCTTGCGGCGCGCAGGCGGAGCAGGCGCGGACGGAACGGTGGGTGCGGGCGGAACGGGCGCGGCTGGAGGCGGCGCTCGGGGCGGAGGAGACCGCCCGCCTTGCAGACAGGCTCAGGTGATCGCATGAAAAAGATACTCATGATCGCAACGGGAGGCACCATTGCCTCCAAGGAGACGGCGGAGGGCCTTGCCCCCATGCTCACCTCCGGGGAACTTTTGGACTGCGTGCCGGAGATCGGCAGCGTCTGCCGGGTGGACGCGGTGCAGCCCTTCAATCTGGACAGCACCAACGTCTACGCCGCGCACTGGCTGGAGCTGGCGCGCATCATCGGGGAGAACTATGAGCGCTATGACGGGTTCGTCGTCACGCACGGCACGGATACCATGGCATACACGGCGGCGGCGCTTTCCTACCTCGTTCAGAACAGCGCAAAGCCCATCGTGCTCACTGGCTCGCAGCGCTCCGCCTATTCGCGGGATACGGATGCGCGCCGCAATCTTGCCGACGCCTTTCTGTTCTGCGCGGACGACGGGGCGCACGGGGTGCGCATTGTCTTTGACGGCAGCGTCATTTTGGGTACGCGCGCCAAAAAGACGCGCACGCGCAGCTTCAACGCCTTCTCCTCCATCGATTTCCCCGCCATCGCCGTCATGCGCGAGGGCAGGCCGTTCTACTATATCGAGGAAAAGAAGCCGACGGGCGCGCCGGTGTTCTTCCGCGCACTCAACGAGAACGTGTTCGTCCTCAAGATGATCCCCGGCCTGCGCGCGGACATCTTCGACTGGCTGGACGCGCACTGCGACGGGCTCATCATCGAGTCCTTCGGCGCGGGCGGCCTGCCCGATTATGAAAACGGCGCCTTTTTCGACCGGCTTGCCCGCTTTCTGTCGCTGGGAAAGACGGCGGTCATGACCACGCAGGTGGAGCGGGAGGGGAGCGCGCTCGACACCTATGCGGTGGGCAGGCGGCTGCGCGCCTGCGGCAGGGTGCTGGAGGCGCGCTGCATGACGCTGGAGGCGACCGTCACCAAGCTCATGTGGGTGCTCGCCCGCGCGCGCGGCGACGAGGCGGCGCGCCTCTTCAATTCCCCCGTCGAACACGATATTTTCTGAAAAATGCGCCCCGCGTCGTCTGACGCGGGGCGCACGGTTTAATCATCCCAGCGGCCCTTCCGGTCCCCGATGATGACGATGAACAGTCCGAGGAAGAGCAGCGCGATCCCGATATAGGTGGCCTCGGAAAAGGAGGTTTCCGTATTGGCGGCGACGAATGCCGCCCCGAAGATCATGATCGCAATGCCGAGCAGCATGATCCGAATGGCTTTCATAATTTCCCCCTTGTTTCAAATCATATCAAAGATGATTGATTTCTAAACCCAGTATATCACAGAAAGGGCAGACAGTCAATATCGTCCGAAAAAATCAATGGGCGCGCCGCGCGGGTTTCCCCGTGCGGCGCGCCTGTCGTAAAAAGGGGGCGCGCGACATACAATAATGTTATGGAATTTCTGCGCGAGATCGCAAATTTTCTGGGGGCGGCGGACGTCTTTTCCATCCGCTATACCGTGATAGACGGGCGGGGCGCCTACCTCGAGAACGTGCGGCGGCTCGCCCTCTTTACGCCGACGCAGATCGTGGTGAAGGGCAGGCGGGGCGGGCTGTGCGTGGAGGGGGAGGGGCTGTCGCTCGGCAAATACGCGGCGGGCGACCTCGTCATCCGCGGAACCATCGTGCGCGTCACGCGGGAGGGCGGCGGTGAAAAGCTGTGAGATCTTTATCGAGGGCATCGGCGGGGCGCGCATTGTGGAAAAACTTGTGCAGGGCGGCGTCCCCGTCCTTGCGGCGCGCGCGCAAAAAAGGGGCGTTCTCGTCCGCGTGGATACGAAAGACCGTGAAAAAATTTTTGCAATTTTGCGCGGTTCGTGTTATAATGGAAAAAAAGTGCGCCCGAGAGGGGCGGCGCGCGCCATACAGGCGCTCGTGCGGCACGCAGGACTGCTTGCGGGCGTCCTGTTCTTTTCCGCCGCCGTGCTCTTCGGGCAGAGCCGCGTTCTGCGCATCGAAGTGGTGGGCAGCGGCGCATACTATGCTGCGGAAGTGGAGCGCCTGCTCGCGCGCGAGGGGACGGGATTTTTCTCCCCGCCGCCCGCCGACCGCGCCCGCATCACGGCGCAGATCCTCGCCTTTCCGCGCGTGAGTTTTTGCTCGCTCTCCCATGAGGGCGGCGTGCTCACCGTGTGCGTGGAGGTGGAGGACGAGGCGCAGGCACCCGCAGGCGGCAGCCTTTTCGCTCCCGTGAGCGGCACCGTCGCCGCGCTCACCGTCCTGTCGGGGACGGCGCGCGTCGAGGTCGGCGCGTCCGTGCGGGAGGGGGACATTCTTGTGGAGAATGTGACGAGTCTTGCCGGGGAGAGCTTTCCCGCCACCGTCATCGCATCCGCCGCGGTGCGCTATGCGGTGGATGATGTATTTGAGGGCAGCAGGGGACAGGCGCTCGCCGCCGCCTATCTCGCGCACGGTGGGCTGGAGGAAGTTACGATACAAAAGACCGGGGATGGCTGGCGCGTCACGGGGCAGGCGCTCGCGTACGCCGCGCTCAACCTCGGCTGAGGAGGATAGTTACGGAAAAGACGGTCACGGTGGACACGGGCAGTCTGGACAGGCTCCGGACGGTCATCGGCGTCCTGGACGAAAATCTCATGACGATCGCGCGCGAGCTGTCGCTCTCCACCCGCATCGACGGAACGAAGATCATTCTGACAGGAGAGGAGGCGGACGTGGGCGGCGCGGTCATCTCCAATCTGCTTTCCGTCGCCGAGGCGGGGGAGCAGATCGATAAGAGCGCGCTCCTGTACTGTATCTCCCTCGCGCGGGAGGGGGAGACGGGAAATCTCGGCGCCGTCCTCAAGGACGTGGTCGCCGTCACCTCCCGCGGCAAGCCCGTCAAGTGCAAGACGGTGGGGCAGCAGAATTACGTCGCCGCCATGCGCAAAAATACCATCACGTTCGGCACCGGCCCCGCGGGGACGGGCAAGACCTATCTTGCCGTCAGCTTTGCGGTGGCGTGCTATAAAGCGAAGCAGGTGGAGAAGATCATCCTCACCCGTCCTGCCGTGGAAGCCGGGGAAAAGCTGGGCTTTCTGCCAGGCGATCTGCAGACCAAGGTAGATCCCTACCTGCGCCCGCTCTACGATGCCCTGCAGGAGCTGTTCGGCCTGGAGACATACGCAAAGCTCATGGAGAAGGGCGTCATCGAGGTCGCGCCCCTCGCCTATATGCGCGGCAGGACGCTTTCGAACGCCTTCGTCATTCTGGACGAGGCGCAGAACGCCACGCGCGAACAGATGAAGATGTTCCTTACCCGCCTCGGGGAGGGAAGCAAGATGGTCGTCACGGGCGACCTTACGCAGACCGACCTGCCGGACGGCAAGTCGAGCGGGCTTGCTCATGCCGTGGGAGTACTCAGGGGCGTAGAGGACATCGCCGTCGTCGCGCTCACCGAGCGCGACGTGGTGCGCCATCCCCTCGTCTCGCGCATCGTGCGTGCCTATGAGCGGGAGGAACAGCGCAGAAGAAAAGGAGAAAAACGATGAAGAGCGATGTGACCGCCCGCCCCATCCGGGGCGGGGACGAGGAAGTGCGCAATTCCCGCCTGGTGGGGAGCGCGTTTGTCCTGGCGGCGTGCTACGTCTTTTTGTGCCTGATCATCTTTCTCATGATCGTCATCAACGATCCCGCCGGCTGGATCGGATTTATCCGTGAGAAGTATGCGGGGATCCTGACGCTTGCCGTCTGCACGCTGCTGCTGTGTTTCATCATCTATTACTATTATTATTTTGAGGACAGGGAATTCCTTGCCAAGGCGGGCAACATCCTGCTCATCTTTTCCCTCGTCACCGTGTGCGTGATTTTAAGCTACGTCTTCGGGAAATTCGTCAATATTTACGCCCGCCCCTGCGCGCTGCTCGCGCTGCTGTGCGTATTTTTGTTCAACCGCAGGCAGGCGATCATGCTCAACTTCATCTTCTCCATCCTCATGTTCGTCATCGATACCTATACGAACAATTTCTCGGCGGACGGCGCGACCGTGCAGGTATATTATTCCCTCATGCTCAACTTTGTGTGCGGTACGTTCGCCATCTTTGCCGCGGGCGGAAACAAGACGCGCGGGCAGCTGCTCCTGACGGGGTGCGTCGTGGCGGTGCCGACCGTCGTCATCGTCACCCTTCTGCAGGTGACGTCGCTCTATAACGATTGGATCGCCTTCGTCGCGTCCATCGGCTATTCCATCGTCGGCTGCGTTGTCTCGGCGATCCTCGCCCTTGCGGGGCTGCCCATATTTGAGACGGCGTTCAACCGTCTCACCGTGTTCCGCCTGCGTGAGCTGACCTCCACCAACGCACCCCTTCTGGTGCGCCTCAAGCAGGAGGCGCCCGGTACCTTCAACCATTCGCTCGTCGTGGCGCAGCTCGCCGAATCGTGCGCCGTCGCCATCGGCGAAAATGCCGAGCTGGCGCGTGCCGCCGCATACTATCACGACGTGGGCAAATTGAAACAGCCCGACTGCTTTACGGAGAATCAGACGGACTACAACGTTCACGACGAACTCATGCCCGAGCTGTCTGCGGACATCATCCGCTCGCACGCCAAGGACGGCTATGAACTGCTGATCGCCGCGCACTTTCCCAAGATCATTGCGGACGTCGCCCGCGAGCACCATGGCACGCTGCCCATCAAGTATTTTTACGACAAGGCGATGAAGCTCTCGGGCGGGGATGCGGACATCAAGGATTATTCCTACCTCGGCCCCACGCCCAGATCGCGCATTGCGGCGATCGTGATGATCGCGGACGCTTCCGAGGCGGCCACGCGCGCCCTTGCCGACCGCTCGCCCGAGAAGGTGGAGCGCACCGTACGCGCCATCATCGAGGAGCGCATGGATCTCGACCAGTTCGCCGACTGCGACATCACCATCCGCGACCTGTCCGTCATCCGCAGGACGCTCGTGGAGACGCTCTCGGGCGTACATCATCACCGCGTGGAATATCCCGCGATCCGCTTCAACCGTGATCGCCAGGCGGTCAAAGAGGACAAGGAATGAACATCTTTTTTGATTCCGATCTCCCCGAAGAGGGGTTGGAGCGCCTCTCTTCGGCGCTTTCCGGGCTGTGGCAGGGGGACGACCTGTCGGCGGAGCTTCTGCTCGTGACAGAGGAGGAGATCAGGGCGCTCAACGCGCGTGAACGCGGCGTGGACGCCGTGACCGACGTCCTGAGCTTTCCCTCCATGGACGGTATCAGGGGGATGCCCATCCTCGCGGAGGAGCACGGGGAGGAGGTGGATGAAAACGGGCGCGTCTTTCTGGGCAGCGTCGTCATCTGCGAAAAGCGCGCGCGCGAACAGGCAGCCGAGTACGGGCATCCCTATGAGCGCGAGCTGTACTACCTCGCCGTACACGGTATGCTGCACTGTTTGGGCTATGACCACATGACGGACGAGGACAGGCGCGAGATGCGCCGGAAAGAGGAGGACGTCATGGCGAAACTCGATTTAAGGAGAGAGCAATGAGAAGCGGAACGGTCGCCGTCATCGGCAGGGCGAATGCGGGCAAGTCCACGCTCATCAACGTGCTGGTGGGGGAAAAGGTCGCCATCGTGTCCCCCAAGCCGCAGACCACGCGCGACCGCATCCTCGGCGTGCTCACGCGCGAGGATCATCAGATCGTGTTCGTCGATACGCCGGGCATCTACAAGAGCCGCAACCTGCTCACCGCCGACATGATGAAGACGACGGAGGCTACCTCGCGCGACGTGGACGCCATCCTCTATGTGCTCGACGGCCACGCGGGCGTGCGGGCGGAGGATGCCGGACTCATCAAAAAATATGCCTCCCTCGGCGTGCCTATGATCGTCGTCTTTACCAAGATCGACATCATGCCCGCGGAGAACATTCCCGCCGCCGTCAGATTTTTGTCGGAGGAGGGCGTGGAGGCGGATATCTACCCCGTGTCGGCGCGCAGGGGGCGCAACCTGAAAAAGCTGGAGGCGGGCATCGCCGCCATGCTGCCCGAGGGGGATAAGCTCTTTCCGGACGATGTGGTATCCGACCGCAGCGAGAGGTTCATGGTCGCCGAGCTCATGCGCGAGAAGATTTTGCTCAAATATGACGAGGAGATCCCGCACGGCGTCGCCGTCGTGGTCAATACCTTCCGGCGGCGGGAGGACGGCGTGTACGAGATCGGGCTGGACATCATCTGCGAAAAGCAGGCGCACAAGGCCATTCTCATCGGCAGGCAGGGCAGGGCGCTCAAGGAGGCTGCCTCCTTCGCCCGGCAGGACATGGAGAAGTTCCTGGAGGCGAAGGTGTTCCTGACCACCTATGTCAAGGTGCGCGAGGACTGGCGGGACAGCGAACGCCTCATCAAGGAGTTCGGCTACGGCGGGGAGGAGTGAGGGTCGCATAATCCTGCCCGAACGCCGCATACTGCCTCCCGAGGGGGTGGCCATGCGACAGAAGGAGGCGCGGGAGATCGCCTGGGAAATGTTCGAGAGGACGGGCAATCTCACCTACTATATGCTGTACAAACGATTGAAGGGATAGGATCATGGAATTCAAGGCGGACGCCCTCCTTTTGCGGGCGGCGGACTATGGCGAGAACGACAAGATCGTCACCCTTCTCACGGCGGAGCGCGGGAAGATCTCGGCATCGCTCAAGGGGGTGAAAAAGGCGGGGGCGCGGCTTCGGTTTGCCGCCCAGCCTTTTTGTTTTGCGGAGTATGTGTTTGCCGCGCGCGGGACAAGAAACACGGTGACGTCCGCGTCATTGTATGACGCCTTTTTTCCGCTGTGTGAGGACATGGGGCGCTTTTATGCCGCCGCCGTCGTCACAGATGCGTGCGACAAGCTCGCGCTCGAGGGGATGCAGACGGGGGAGCTGCTCGTTGCCGCCGTCTCCGCGCTCGAAGCGCTGTGCGCGGACGATGAACTCGCGCTTGTAAAGTTTTTGCTTTCGGCGCTCGCCTTTGCGGGCTATCCCGTCGAGGCGGACAGATGCCCCGCCTGCAAAAGGATCCCCGCGGGACGGATGCGCTTCTCCTTTGCGGACGGCGCCTTTTTCTGTCACGACTGCCTGCCCGACGGCGTTTCGGCGAGCGAGAGCACTTTTCTTGCCATCCGTGCCGCACGGGGGGAGGGGCAGGCGACGGCGGACGGCATCGTGCGCGCGCTGCGCCTTCTGGGCGCATACTTTGCGCGGCAGGTGGGCGCGGAGCTTTCCGCCCTCGGCGAATATCTTCGCATCCTGCGTCCGGATGCGTGAAAGAGCTTGACATTTCCGGAGAATCTTTTTATACTTTTACCGGATTTTACGGGAGAGAAGCATGGGAAAACCGATCAGACGCGGGGACGCGCTCGTCCTTGCACACTACTATGCGCCGGAGGAAGTGCAGGCGCAGGCGGACTTTGTGGGCGACAGCTTTGCGCTGGCGCAGCGCGCCGTCGCAAGCGAAAAACCCGTCATCATCTTTTGCGGCGTGACGTTCATGGGGGAGAGCGCCAAGATCCTCTGCCCCGAAAAGACGGTGTACCTGCCCGCGCCCGATGCGCATTGCCCGATGGCGGACATGGCGGCGCAGGAGGAGATCTTACATATGCGCGGGACGACGGACGATCTTGCCGTGGTCGTCTACGTCAATTCCTCGGCGCGGCTGAAGGCGTATGCCGACGTGGTGGTCACCAGCGCCAACGCCGTAAAGGTGGTCTCCCGCCTTCCGCAGAAGAACATCTATTTCATTCCCGACAAAAACCTCGGCACGTTCGTGGCGGAGCAGCTGCCCGAGAAGAAGTTCTTTTTCGGGCATGGATTCTGCCCCATCCACAATGCCGCTACCGCGCAGGAGGTGCGCGCCGCGCTTGCCGCGCACCCGGCGGCGCAGGTGCTTGCCCATGCCGAGTGTCCCGGAGAGGTGCGCGCCCTGTCCGCGTTCACGGGCAGCACGGCGGGCATGATCGCCTATGCCGAGGCGAGCGATGCGCAGGAGTTTCTTGTCGCCACCGAGTCCGGTACGCTGTATGAACTCTCCCGCCGCTGCCCGGGGAAGAAGTTTTATTCCACGCGTGCGGACTTCGTGTGCGCGGACATGAAGAAGATCACGCCGCAGGCGCTTGCCGACGTGTTTGCGGGCGGCGGAACGCCCGTGGAAGTGGAGGAGGGCATCGCGCGGCGCGCCCGCAGGGCGCTCATGCGGATGCTGGAGCTGGCACGATGAGGGAAGAATTTCGCGAAGTCCTGGTCATCGGGACGGGGGCGGCGGGGCTCAGCTGCGCCCTTCACCTGGGCGAACACGCCGACGTGCTCGCCGTCTGCAAGGGCGGGCTGAAAGAGAGCGACTCCTTTCTGGCGCAGGGCGGCATCTGCGTGCTGCACGATGCGTCCGACGCCGAGAGCTATTTTGAGGACACCATGCGTGCGGGCCACTACGAGAACGACCCTGCCACCGTGCGCTGCATGATCGAGCACTCGCGCGAGACCATCGACGAGCTCATCTTCCTCGGCGTGCGCTTTGCGCGCGGGGAGGACGGCGAACTCGCCTACACGCGCGAGGGGGCGCACTCCCGCCCGCGCATCCTCTTCCATGCCGACTGCACGGGCAGGGAGATCACCTCCCGCCTGCTGCGCGCGGCGCAGGGGCGCGCCAATATCGAGCTGCGCCCCCGCACGACGATGGTCGATCTGCTTTTTGACGGGGACGGGGCATGCCTGGGCGCCGTCCTGCGCGACAACGCGAGCCGGGAGCTCACCCTCGTGTATGCGGGCAACACCGTGCTTGCCACGGGCGGCGTGGGCGGCCTCTTCACATATTCCACCAACTTCCGCATTCTGACGGGGGACGGCGTTGCGGCCGCGCTCGCGCACGGGGTGGCGGCCGATCATCTCGACTACGTTCAGTTCCACCCGACCACCCTGTACACGGCGGGGCGGGGCAGGCGCTTCCTCATCTCCGAATCGGTGCGCGGCGAGGGTGCGCGGCTCATTAACGCGAGGGGGGAGCGCTTCGTGGACGAGCTGCTCCCGCGCGACGTCGTCGCCGCCGCCATCCGCAGGGAGATGGAGCGGGAGGGGAGCCAATATGTCCGGCTCGATCTTTCCGCCGTACATGGCGGGCGCGCGGCGCTCGAACGCCACTTTCCTTCCATTGTGCGCCGCTGCAGAAAGGAGGGGTACGACGTGCCGGACGAACCCGTCCCCGTCGTCCCCGCGCAGCACTATTTCATGGGCGGGGTCAGGAGCAACCTATGGGGCAGGACGACGGCGCCCCACCTCTATGCCGTGGGCGAGACGTGCTGCAACGGCGTACACGGCAGGAACCGCCTCGCCTCCAATTCCCTGCTCGAGGCGCTCATCTTTGCCCGCCGCGCGGCGCAGGACATCTCCCGCGGCGGCATGGCAAAGGGACGGGCGGCATGGAACTATACCGAGCGCGCCCTCGCGGCAGAGCTGCGCGCGCGGCGCAGGCTCGTCACACAAAAGACACACGGAGACAGACCATGAATGCAAGCAACGTCACGATGAAACTGCACTGGGAGGAGGCCATCCTCGCCGCACTCAGAGAGGACATTCCGTGGGAGGACGTCTCGGCGAACGCCGTCGTGCCGGAGGATGCGCGCGGCCATGCCGATCTCATCGCCAAAGCGGAGGGCGTCATCGCGGGGCTGGGCGTGTTCCGGCGCACCTTTGAACTGCTCGACGGGGATGTGCAGATCGCACTGCACGCCGCGGAGGGGGCAGAGGTGCATAAGGGCGAGCGCCTTGCCGAGGTGACGGGCAATATGCGCGCCATCCTCTCGGGCGAGCGCACGGCACTCAATTTTCTGCAGCGCATGAGCGGGATCGCGACCTACACGCGGGAGATGGTGCGCCTTCTGGAGGGGAGCGGGACGCAGCTCCTCGACACGCGCAAGACCACGCCCCTTTTGCGCAGCTTTGAAAAGTACGCCGTCACGGTGGGGGGCGGGGGGAACCACCGCTTCAACCTCTCGGACGGGGTGCTCTTAAAGGACAACCACATCGGCGCGGCGGGCGGCGTGCGGCAGGCGATCGAACGCGCCCGCGCCTATGCGCCCTTTGTCCGCAAGATCGAGATCGAGGTGGAGACGCTCGAACAGCTCGACGAGGCGCTCGCGGCGGGGGCGGACATCGTCATGCTCGACAACATGAAGGGCGAGGCGCTCGCCGAGGCGGTGCGCCGCGCCCGGGGCAGGGCAAAGACGGAAGTCTCCGGCAACGTCACGCGGGAAAACGTGCGCACGTACACCGCGCTCGGGGTGGACTACATCTCCTCGGGGGCGCTCACGCACAGTGCGCCCATCCTCGATCTGTCGCTGAAAAATCTGAGAGCGGTCTGAGCGGGCGGCGTGCGCCCCGTCGGGGCGTCGGCCTGCGCAGCCCGGCGTATGGAACGGGAAAAATTGCAGACAATAATCGGGCGGGATGCGCATGGTTTTTGCGCTTCCGCCCCTCTTTTTTTCGGATTTTTTCCCGAAAGATATTGACACTGAAAGTATTTTGTTGTAAAATCATACTGCTATTTAATATGGCAAATAAAACTATATAGGGGGAGGACAACAAGACTTATGAGAAAATTAAAAGTCAGTTTACTGCTTTTATTTTCGATGGTATTGTCGCTGTGTCTGTTCGCCTGCACGCCGAAAGAGGAGGCGAAGCAGATCGCGCGCGCCACTCTGACGGACAGCGGCAGCAGCATCACGCTGACCGATACCGAGACCGCAGATGAAGCAACAAGAGAGACGGCGTTCAACAATGCCGTCAGAGAGACCGTGGTCGTGCGCGTGTTCTTCACGGACGACTCGGCGCCCGTGAACATTGCGGGCGATCAGTGCGACTATGACACGAGCGCCGTCGTATGGGGAACGGTGGGCGTCTACTACGCTACCGTTACGCCGCGTTCGACGGACACGTTCACGAACGAGAACAACATCTCCGCTTCGGGACAGCTTGAGATCCGCATCGACCACTCGTTCGGCGAGCCAAACGAACTGGGCGAGTCCAGCTGCGCCTGCGGCGCCACCCGTACGCAGGTCACGCTGCCCGAAGGCCAGGCGGAGGGGATCACGGTCAATGCGTTCCACGCAACGCCCGAGAACGATACCTCGAACGGCGACCTTGCGCAGATCACGCCTTTCGGCACGACGGCGAGCGGCGATGTGGTCAGCTCCATGACGGCCGGCACCATCCGCAAGGGTTCCTCCATCGTCCTTACGGGTACGGTGCAGTCCATCCCGCCGGAAGGGGATGCGAACGTCTGGTACTATCCCAACCTCGGCATTGCGCTGCGCAACTATCCGGAGGTGTCCAACTTCAACACGTCCTCGACGTATGACGGCGAGCAGGGCATGGGCATCATCGTCAGAAACGACGGCTGGGTGCTGATGGACGGCATCGGCACGCCCCGTCTGCTGGCTGCGCTTGCGGGCGGCTCGAGCAACTCCTACAACTACGGTTCGCACCCGGTTGCAGGCGTGCCGACGACCTCCATGCCGTTTGAATACGATCCGACCAATATGCCCGCGGATCCCGCAACGTGGGGGGACTGGGCGGTCTATTCGTCCGGTACGCAGTCGACCACCGGCACATATGAGAATGTGCAGAATGTCCGCTTCACCTATTCCTTCCGTGCGGACAACGTCATCGAGATCATCAACGAGAACCTGACGGCGGGGACTTCGTTTACCGCCCGCATCAAGGTACCCGCCGCATACCAGAATATGTCTTTCGACACCGTCCTGCACGGCGAGTATGTCGAAATGACCTTCGATTCCATCACGATCATCGAGCAGGAAAAGCTCGAGTCCGTCACCTTCAACGGGCTTGGCAGCGATGCAAAGGTCAATTATGTTGCAGGCGAAGTCGTCAACTTTGACGATTTTGACGGCACCATTCAGATCAAGTACATGAACAACGACACGCTGCTCGCGCCCGACAGCTATAGCCTGCAGGTGTACCGCGGCGAGAACAAGGACGGCGCAACCGAGCCGGCAGAGAATGCCGAGGGCTGGGTCACGCTGGAGGAGACCACCCGTCTCGAGGCAGACGACACCTACTTCCGTATCGCGGTCACGGTCGGCAACACGACCTGCTACGATACGGTCAAGGTGGGAGATGCGAAATTCTTCCAGAAGATCGCTGCAAACAGCGTCTCCGAAGTGTACGGCTACCGCGTAGAGAACGCAGGCATCATCTATGACAGCTCGCTGCTCGCAAACGTCGGCTTTGCCGCCAACGCGGATGCGACGCAGGTCGTCATTACGCTCACCGGCACGGCGAAGGCACTTCCCGCAGATGCCGCGATCCTGTCCGGCTGCGAGGGCTACGTTGCGCTGCGCATCTACGGCTCCGATTTCGGCACGCCCGCTTCCGCGCAGAACAATATTGTCTTTGCCCAGAGCACACAGACCTACCTCGATGTCATCGTCGGGATCGGCGGCGACAATGACGAGGTAGTCATTACGGGCGCCAACCCGACGGACATCTGCATCGATCTTTCCGGCGTGGCTCTGCCCGGATATGCCTCCGAGATCGCGTCCATCACGGTGGACGGCTATTCGCAGCCGCTTTCGACCATCCCCGTCAATACGGGCGCAGAGGTCACTTTCCGCTATACGATCGACGCGTCGATCGCGGACGAGATCAGGTTTGGTTCCTCCAACCGCACGAGCGATATGTACACGATCGCGCAGTTTGAGGAAGGCGATACGCGCAGATTTGCCTATGAGTATGAAGCGGCGTATGCGGACGGCGTCTTCACGCTGACCATCACCGTTCCCGCCGCACCCACGCAGGCAACAGCGGTTCAGATCTACGTCAACGTTCCTTCGACCGGGCTTACCGCATACGACACGGTGTACTACGGCGCACCCGTCGGCAACCTCGGCAACGGTCAGATCGTCACGCTGGACAACGGCTATTCCGCCTATGTCGCGGCGGACGGCACTACGCTGTACTACTACGTCGTGTATCAGACCGCCGAAGGGCAGTCTCTCACCGATGCCGCCATCGCGCTCAGCGACCTCTGGCTTAACCTCAACGGCGGCCAGGAGGAGTACTTCAGCAACATTGACCTCGGCTTCAGCTATGCGAACGGTACGCTCACGATGGATTCTGAGATCGTGAACGGAAACGTTGCCGTATTCGGTACGACGGACGATAACTTCGATATCGACGCCGGCTTCCTGTTCGTCGGCACGATCAATGCAAGAGACCGCGGCGTCTCTGCGAATGCCGCAACCTGGTACTATCAGCTCATGTCCGATCCCGCGCTTGAGGCGCAGGAGAATATCTATCAGGTCACGGTCGGCGACACCACGACGATTGCGGAATATCCGATCGAGACGCCTGAAGAGGTAACGCTCTCGCAGTCCTCCTGCGAGTCCACCGGCCTTGTCATCAACGCGATCCTGGATGCGGAAGACGAAGTCATCTTTGCCTACAATCCCCTCTACGCCACGTCGCACACCTGGGTCGAGACGGATACGCACGGCCTGTTCGAGTGCAGCGTGTGCGGTGCGCTCTATACGGATATTGCGACCGGCTATGAAATCGCGTCCGAAGCGATCGGCGGAATGCTCGACGAGGGCAAGACGCTGGCAGAAACCGGCCTTACGGTCTCCTTCCTGATGTACGGCGCCACGAGCGACTGGTCGGCGCAGGGCATTGCAACGGGCAAGAATGCTGCCGGCGCGAACCTTATGTTCATCACAATGCCCAACCTCGACGCATGGGGCGTCTGGCCCACAGTCAAGGAGGGCGACAAGGAAGTGATCGGTGATGCCTGCGGTATCCCCGATGCGACGGCAAGGGAAGCGGAACTTGCCCGCCTGGTCGGTTCGACCAACGCCTATCCTACGGCGGACAATCTCAAGAACGAGGCAGCGTACGATGTCTTCCTCAACAAGGAAGTGTATGCGACCATCGTCGTCAGCGTGAGCGGCGGCATTCAGTATTATGCAAACGGTCAGCTTGTGGTCGAGTATGCGCCGAACGCTGATCTGACGACCGGGAACGGCCTTCAGAAGCTGCAGGCGCAGAACTTTGCGGAACTGTTCCTGCTCCTTGCCGAGCGCCAGGGTCTTACCATCGCCAACGGCGGGATGAGTGCCGAGGACGTCATCGTCCAGGCGGCAGCGCTCACGGCGGAACAGGTCGCAACGCGCTATAACAACTATGTGCTGGAGGCGAACAACTACCCGAACGCACATACCTGGAATACCGATTCCACGACTGCGGACTATGACCACTGCACGGTCTGCGGCGCGCTCAATCCCAACCACGGCGACGTCGCCCTCGGCGGCCAGCCCCACGTCTATGTGACCGATCAGAACGCCGACAACTACGATACGTGCATCGCCTGCGGCGAGATCCATCCCGACCACGGCGAAGAAGGTCATCCCCACGTCTATGTGGGTGTTGCCTGCAAGGTCTGCGGCGCGATCAACCCCGATCATACCACGCATACCTATGTCAACGGCGTCTGCAGCGGGTGCGGTTACCTTTGCCCTCATGAGGGCGTGACCAAGGTGGGCGATTATTGCTCTGCCTGCGGCGCTACCATGGAAGCAGTCGAGTACACGTACGGCACCGGTGATAATCCCGCGCTTGGCGTATGGGGTTCAACGCCTACCAGCGATGTTGTAATCGCCGGGAATAATAACGTCGTGTTCGATGCTACCTATGCTGATGCAGGAGCTGAGCGGTGGAACGGTATGGTTGTTCAGGTCAAAGCCGCGGATGGCACATTGCTGTACTTTATTCGCCCCGCGGGCGACTATGCAAGTTACAATGATGCAGGTATCCTGGTATGGAACACCCCCTATGGTGACGATACGGTAACGGTACCCGGATTTGTTTCTGATGCAGATGCCCCGGCATTCACTGCGGCAAAGAAGACAGCTGTTACGAGAATCACGGTCACGCTGGACACCGCGACCGACACCATGACGATCGTATATCAGCTTTTGGATGCGGAGGGTACGGCAACGCGTACGGACACGTGGACGATCACGGGCATGGATGATAATTACTACACGCTCGGCTTTGCACTGGACGGCGCAACCATTACGGCGGACGGCGCAACCATCAGCGGGCAGGTATTCACCTATGCGGCACATGAACACTCCTTCGTGGACGGCGTCTGCTCCACCTGCGGTGCGCGTCAGATCACGATCACAAACGGCGATGATTCGTATACGGTCGCAGCCGATCGGGTTCAGAATTACAAGATCAACGATACCGATCCGACCTGGGACGGAAACGGAACGAGCGACCTCATCAATGCAACGGGCGATTTCGTTGTCATGATGACATGGGAAAATAACCGTGATAAGAATTATTACGACTTCCAGCTCAATCCTGTGTTCAGCAACGGCGGGATCCGTCTGTGGGAAGGGGACAGCGGCTTTGATAATTATGCAAGCGGAACCGAACCGCAGAAGAATATCACGATCACCGATAAGGACGGCGCTGTGACAACGATCCCTGCCGGCGGAACAGAAAACTGCGGCGCAGGAACGTATATTGCCTATATCTATAGGATCGGCAACGTGCTGACGATGCGCGTGGAGTTTACGGCAGAAGGTTCGTCCGATGTGACGTGGATCATCACGGCGACCTATACGGGTGTCGCTACCGATGCCTGCACGGTCTGCATGGCGGGCAATCCTTTCTGGCTTGATAATCTGAATGCCTACTACACAACGCTCGATGTTGAATGACCCGAAAGTTTCAGCTTTAGCTGAATGAACACAGAAAGCCTATCCGAAAGGGTAGGCTTTTTGCTTGTTCTTTGCCGTGCGGCGGGCGGCGTTCCGGGGCGCGTCTTCCGCCCGGCGCCGCCGCGGCGGCCAGCGCAAAACAGGCCGTAAAAAAGCAAAATCTTCGCAAAAGCCTCTGAAAATCGATTGACACCCCGCGCCCTTTGTGCTAAACTATGTTTACGCACCGTGAGGGGTGTAATTTTTTTGTATGGAGTTTTGACCCATGGCTACCAAATCCACGAGAATGAAGATCACGTTCGAGTGTACGGAATGCAAGAACCGTAACTACGACAGCTTCAAAAATAAGCGCAACGATCCTGACCGTCTCGAGCTGAAAAAGTACTGTCCTACCTGCAAGAAGCATACGCTGCACAAAGAGTCCAAGTGAGCCGGACGGCACAGACAGAGGGGAAACATCATGGCAAATAAGGAGAAAGATCTGCAGGGAAGCACAAAGGCGGACGTCAAAAAGACGGACGCCAAGGCCGACGTGCGCAAAAATTCCAGGCAGGACAAAAACAAGAAGCCCAATATCTTTGTGCGGATGGGCCGCAAGATCAAGGAGACCTTCTCCGAACTCAAGCGCGTCACTTGGCCCACCTTCGGCAAGGCGCTCAAGGCCACGGGCGTGGTGCTGGTCATCGTTCTCATTTTCACCGTCATCGTCACGGGCATCAACTACGGTCTTTCCGAACTGCTCGATCTCATGGTAAGCACGGGGGCTTGACATGGCAAACGTCGATACCGAACCGAAATGGTACATCCTTCACACCTACTCCGGCTATGAGGCCATGGTGAAGGAGAGCCTTTTGCGGCTCATCGAAAACAACAACCTTCAGGACAGTATCGTTGACATCAAGATCCCCATGGAACAGACCATCGAGGAGCGCGCCAACGGCAAAAAGAAGGTCGTGGAGCGTAAACTGCTGCCCTGCTATGTCTTTATCAAGATGATCTATTCCAACCAGCTGTGGTACCTTGTGACCAACACGCGCGGCGTGACGGGGTTCTGCGGCCCGCAGGGGCGTCCGCAGCCCATGCGCGAGGATGAGATCCGCAGGATGCGCCTGGAGGAGTTCGTCGCCAACGCCGACTTCAAGCCGGGCGACAGGGTATCCATCGACAACGGCCCGCTGGAGGGGTTCATCGGCACCATCCGCGAAGTCAACAACGAGACCCAGCGCGCCAAGGTCACCATCGTCATGTTCGGCAGAGAGCAGGATGTGGAGGTCGAGTATGTGCAGATGCAGAAGATCTCGCCCGATGCGACGGAAGTGCCGAACGAGGAAGAATCATAACGGTCATCTCTTTCCGCACGGCGGAAAGTGCTGATAGAAGTGGGAGAGGCGGTAAATTTTTTCCTGCCGCCTTGTAAATACCACATACGGAGGAAGTTTTATGGCAAAGAAAGTAACCGCGGTCGTCAAACTGCAGCTCCCCGCCGGAAAAGCGACGCCAGGCCCCCCTGTCGGTTCGACGCTCGGCCCGCACGGCATCAACATTCCCGGCTTCACCAAGGAGTTCAACGCCAAGACGGCAGGGCAGGAGGGGCTGATCATCCCCGTCGTGATGACGATCTATCAGGATCGTTCGTTCACGTTCGTTCTCAAGACGCCGCCCGCGCCCGTTCTCATCAAGAAGGCGCTCGGACTTGAGACGGCAAGCGCGACCCCCAACAAGGTCAAGGTGGGCAAGCTCACCAAGGCGCAGGTGGAGGAGATCGCCAAGACCAAGCTGCCCGATCTGAACTGCACGTCGCTCGAGAGCGCGATGAGCATGATCAAGGGTACGGCGCGCAGCATGGGCGTCACCGTCGAGGAGTAAAGTGGGAGAGATTTTTCTCGCTATGACCACGGGAGGTAAAGAATGAAATACGGTAAAAAATACGCGGAAAGCCTGAAGTCGTACGACAAGCAGCGCGCATATGACGCGGCGGAGGCGGTTGGCATCGTGCTCTCCAACGCCAAGGCCAAATTTGATGAAACGGTGGAGCTTCACGTCCGTCTCGGCGTCGATCCCCGGCAGGCGGATCAGCAGGTGCGCGGCGTGCTCGTGCTCCCCAACGGAACAGGCAAGACCAAGAGGGTGCTCGTCATCGCCAAGGGCGAGAAAGCGGACGCAGCAGCTGCTGCCGGGGCAGATTTCGTGGGCGCGGAGGAGATGATCCAGAAGATCCAGACGGAGAACTGGTTTGGCTTCGACGTCATGATCACGACGCCCGACATGATGGGCATGGTCGGCCGGATCGGCCGTATCCTCGGCCCCAAAGGGCTCATGCCCAACCCCAAGTCCGGCACGGTCACGCCCGACGTCGTCAGGGCGGTACAGGAGGTCAAGGCAGGTAAAGTCGAGTATCGTCTCGACAAGACCGCCATCATCCACTGCCCCATCGGCAAGAAGAGCTTCGGGAATGACAAGATCCTGGAAAACTTCAACGCGCTGATGGATGCGATCACCCGCGCAAAGCCCGCTGCCGCAAAGGGACAGTACGTCAAGAGCGTCACGCTCACGTCCACGATGGGGCCGGGCGTCAAGGTCAGCTACACCAAGGCATAAAAATGATGTGCAAAATCGCTTGACGGTTTTGCGCCAACGTGCTACAATACCAATATACCGCAGACAACGGGTGCGCGATGACGCTCAATATCCCGTCGAGGTAGGAACGCGTTTGTAAGCTGTGCTTCCGTACCCGTCTGCGGTGCGGAAGTTTTTTATTCGGCTCCCGAAGGGGAGTTTTGGAGGTAACCATGTCGGCAAATTTTGAAGCAAAGAAGGCCGTTGTCGAAGAGATCAAGGCGAAGATCAACGAGAGCAAGTCCGTTGTGCTTGCAACGTATGACCGCCTGAGCGTGGCGGAAGTCACCGCCCTTCGCGGCAAGTTCCGCGATGCCTCCTGCGAGTACAAGGTGTATAAAAATACGCTTGTCCGCAAGGCATTTGAGGAACTGGGCGTGAAGGATTTTGACGCAGACCTCAACGGCGCAACGGCGTTCGTGTTCTGCCCCGATGAGACGAGCGGCTGCGCGATCATCGCCAAGGCAGTCAAGGAGACCCCCGCGCTCGCGGACAAAATCGTTCCCAAGAGCGCATACGTCGGCGGCGCCTATGTGGACGCCGAGGGCGTGAAGAAACTTGCGGCCATCCCTTCGAGGGAAGTGCTGCTCGCCAAGATGGTCGGCTGCCTGCAGGCGCCCATCGCAAACCTTGCGTACGTTTTAAGCGCGATCGCAGGACAAAAATCTTAAAATTTTATCAAGGAGACAAACAAAATGGATATTCAGAAGTTTATCGAAGACGTCAAGGCGATGACCGTTGTCGAACTCAACGAGTTCGTCAAGGCACTTGAGGAGGAGTTCGGCGTTTCTGCTGCCGCTCCCGTTGCCGTTGCAGGCGCCGCAGGCGCTGCCGAGGCCGCTCCCGCCGAAGAGGAGAAGACGGAGTTCAACATCGTCCTCAAGGATTTCGGTGCGAACAAGATCGCCGTCATCAAGGCTGTCCGCGAGTTCACGGGTCTCGGCCTTGCAGAGGCGAAGAAGGCAGTCGAGTCCCTCGGCGTGCTCAAGGAAGCCGTTCCGAAGGCAGACGCAGAGGCCGCTGTCGCAAAGCTCAAGGAAGCCGGCGCTACCGCCGTTCTTGAGTAATCTCTTTTACGATCAAAAGCTCACGCCGTGTGCGTGAGCTTTTTTGTTGCGGGCAGATCAGACTGTCTTTGCCGTTTGGAAGCACCCGTCCGGCGGGCGGGGAACACACCACCCGCGGGGCAAAGCCGGCAATGCCCGGACGGAACGCCTTTTTCGGGACAGATGCCGGAAACAGTGTCGCATAAGCGAGGCGGTTCGTTCTTTGTATGTCGGTGAGAAAGCCATGCGCGCGGCTTTTTGGGCAGATGCGCAGACATTTGCGGCGATCGGCTCCCGTCAAAACCGCCGCGCGGCAGCCCGGAAAATATTCGCGCCGCACAGTCCGAAATTTCAGCGCGTTCGCGCGGACGGGCGCCCGCCGCTGAATGTGTTGCCGGAAGTCCAAAGCAGCGGGAGGGAACGTTCGCTGCTGCGATACGGCACGGTGATCCGGACAGATATCATGTGGAGAGGGGCAGACGAAAACATCCCTCGGAAAGGGCAAAAAGGAACCCCCGCGCAACCGCACGGGGGAGTATTTGCAAAATGAAATTGTAAGTGGGCAGAGAAGTCTTTCTGCTCCGGCCGCTACGTTCAGCACCTCCGGCCGATCCCTGCCTGCCGACGTTCTCCCGCATTCGCTGCATTCTTCCGCCCTCATCCTTCGCCCTTGTGCCGGCCCGCTACCGCGGAGTCACGTTCCTGCACGCAGTTGTCAGAATCGGATGTCCGAATGGCACCGTCTGCGCGATCCCGTCCGCACGCCGACGCCCTTACCGCTCGGGCGTTACCGCGGAATCCCGCTCTCGCGTTCGTTTGTCAGGATCGGTTGTTCCGGTTTTGCCGTTCGCCCCGGCGAGGAGGGGAGAGATTCTCGGCTTCCGCTCCAAATATGTGGGCTCATTGCCCGTCGCGGGAAACATTTCCGCCGCGTAATTTTGTCAAAGCCGATTTACTTCTCCGCCCCCGAGGTAGAATTGTACATTGGTCTGTCCTCCTTCTACGAAATCTTCAATCCTTGGGAAATGAACCTGAACATAGCTGCACAACACCTCCCTGTATTGAATTTTTCGGAGACATTTTCTTGCTCCGGTCTCCGGCGGACGTTCCTGTCCGCCCGTGATCGTCTGCCCGTGGGCAATTACCTGTTCATCGGACTGTCCTTCCTTTCCTTGTTGGCGAATAACATTTCATGAAAGTTATTTTCTCTTTCTGTACCTTTATTATAGCATAGATTTCTGACTTGTCAAGGGTTTTCGGAAAAATTTTTTGGGAATTTTTATCGCAGGCTTTTAACGGATGCCGAGAGCCGGACGGAGAGGTCTGCAAGCGGTACATCCTTCCATGCGGCATATTCCTTCGGATCGGCGCGCCAGAGGGAACGCCGGAAGAAGAACAGATCGCACCCGCTCTGCGCGCATGTTTCCCACAGGGAGGCAAGGTAGCCGGTGAGCAGTTCGGAGAGCCGCTCCTCCTCTTTGGCAGAGAGCGTTCCGGCAGGAAGTTCTTCGGGAGAGGAGGTTTCGTTTTCGCCGCAGCGCTGGAGCGTGCAATCGACGTGCAGGGCCATGTCCGGCGGCGCACCGATCCCGACGGCGCCGCTATCCTGCAGGATCAGGTATGTTGCGCCGTCCGCGGCGAGCGTTCCGGCATAGACGTTTCCCTCCAGAAGGCTGAAGGCGAGCGTCTCCTCGGGCGTAAGCACGGCAACGAGCGATCCGCCTGCAAAGAGGGCGGTCTCCTGTGCGGAGTAGAGGATCTTCTGTCCGCCCTGCTGCGAAGCATCGGGCTGCTCGCTCTGCCCGCTCTGTCCGCCCTCCGTTTGGCCGCCCTGCTGAGGGCTATCCTCCTCCTGCGGAACGGCGCGCACATAGGGCATATAGCCGCTTGCGCTTGCGCCGAATGTGCCGATCGCAAATTCGCGCAGCGTCGTCGGCATCACCAGTCCCGATTTTTGCGCCGCATCCGAAAAGAGCGTACCGAGCGCGATGGCGGAGGTGTCCCCGACGGCGCTTGCCGAGGAGAGCAGCGCCTGCGCGCTCCCTTCGCAGGCCGCCAGACGGCAGGCGTCCGGAATGTACTCGTTCCGCAAAAAAAAGTTCAGTCCGTCAAAGACATTTACTGTCGCGCTCTCGCCGAGGACGATGAGGTCGCAGTAGATGAGCTTCGGCACCCAGCCCGTGCGGGCATGGATCTCGGAGAGACAGTCGGCGACGGTTGCACCTCTGCCCGTGATCTCCATACTTGCGCCGCCGCCCGACTGGCTCGCCGCAGGGAGGGCGATCTGCGCTGTGAGGACAAAGTCCTCCTCTTCGCGGTCAATGCCCGCCGCCAGGACGAGCGCCGTCTTCTGCAGATCGACCAGCCCGAAATCGTTGGAAAAAAACGTCGCGACCAGCAGGGCGAAGAGGATGCCCCAGATCCAGACGGGGAGGGCTTTAAGAAATTTTTTCATGCGGACGCCTCCCGAAGAGAAGAAGGAGCAGCAGCGGCAGCAGCGCCGTAAAGAGAGGGAAGATCCAGAAGAGCGTCTGTGTGACGGCGGCGACGCTCCCGGACGGGAAAAAGTGCAGCGCGTAGACGGCGGCAAGCATCAGCACGTTCGCTCCCACGGAGAAAAGGGGCGCAAGGCGGGGCGTTCCGAACGCTTCGGTGAGCGTGCCGACCGCCTCCTGCAGGGGGAGTATGGCAAAGAATGCCATGACGAAGGCGAGCGCAAACAGGAACAGATAGTCGATGCGCCCCAGGACGGTCATGGCGGAAAAGAACGCGCTGATGCGCGCGAATGCCACGGTCTGCAACACGGCGACCTCTCCGAACACGCCGTAAAAGACGGCGAGGAAGAGCAGCAGCAGAGCGCCGCCGCCAAGATAACAGAGCGTTCCCTTCCAGGCGAGGCCCTTGCTGTAGGGGAAATGCCCGATCAGCGCCAGTAGCAGGGCACTGTCAAAGAACCAGGCGCACGTTATGCGTACCCCGCTGCCGAATGCCCCCGCGCCCGCCGCCCCTGCGGGCGAAAGCGCGCCGAGGTCGCAGCTGCCTGCCGCCAGCACAAGGATGCCCGCCATGCCCAGGACAAAGAGGGGGGCAAGGATGTCCCACATTCTGCCGAGCGTGCGCAGCGGGCGGCTCGCAAGGTATGCGGAGAGCAGGAAAAAGGGCGCAAACACGAGGTGGGCGGGCAGGGTGTCGTAGAAGATGCTGCGCACCATGATCTTCTGCTCGACGATGGGCAGAAAGGCCGCAAAGAGCAAAAATGCGGCAAAGAGGGTGCAGACGATCTTTGCTGCGGCGTTGCCTGCGGCGCCTTTGACGAGGGCGCAGAGGGTGCGCTCCCGCCGTGAAAGGAGCAGCACGCAGAAGATGAGCGCCGCCTGTATCAGAAGGTGCGCGAGGACGGGGAAGAGGAGATCGTTCTGCGCCGTTTCGGCGAGCCGTGCGGGCAGGAGCACCATCTTCCCCACGGGGGAAACGGCTGCCAGGAAAAAACAGACCTGGCGGGAGGAAAGTTTCATTTGAGTCTCCTTTTGTTGGGGCTTTGCAGCGTTGCGGGGCGCATCTTCAAAGAATGCAGGTTGTATTTTAGGAAGGTGTCGCGCAGATCGCGCCCGACCAGCGGAGAGAAGGGCGCCGTCAGCGGCACGCCGTAGTTTTCCGTGGTGACCAGCGCGACCATGAGGAAGGCAGAGGCGAGCAAGATCCCGTACGGCCCGAAACTGCCCGCGACGAGCAGCATGACAAGGCGCACCACGCTCGTCTCCTCGATGAGGTTGGGAACGGCATACAGGCCGATCCCGCTGAATGCGATGATGATAATGGCGGGCGTCGAGACGAATCCCGCGCGCACCGCCGTCTCGCCCAGGACGAGCGCGCCCACCACCGAGAGCGCCATCCCCACATACTTTGGCATCCGGATGCTCGCCTCGTTCAAAATTTCCAGCACGATCAGTACGAGCAGCATCTCAAGGGAGGGGGAGAGCGGGATGCCGCGGATGCTTCCCGCAATGGTCAGAAGCAGCCTTACGGGCAGCAGCTGCAATTTGAACAGCTGCGCCGCCACATAGAAGGCGGGCAGATAGACGGCGACGAGCAGCGCGAAGAGGCGCAGAAACCGCGTGAACGTTGCGCGGTAAGCGGGAACAAAGTAGTCCTCCGACGCCTGAAAATCCTCCACGAGCAGGTAGGGGATGGTCAGCGCGATGGGGGAGCCGTCCGTCAGGATGCCCACCCGCCCTTCGGCAAGTTTGGCGCAGAAGATATCCGGCTTCTCCGTCGACCCCGTCTGTTTGATGAGGGAGCGCGGGCGGTCGGTCAGAAAGCGCGTGAGGTAGGAGGCGTCCGGCACGGCGTCGATGTCCACGGCGGCGAGCTTTTTGCGCACGTCCTCCACGATCTGCCCGCGGCACGTCCCTTCCAGCCAGCACAGCGCCACGGAGGTGGCGGAGCGCCGCCCGATCGTGAGCATCTCGATGCGCAGCTCGCCCGTTTTGAGGCGCTTGCGCACGAGGGAGGTATTGGTCTTGACGTCCTCGACAAATCCTTCGCGCGGCCCCTTGATGGCGACGTCGGTGGGCGGCTCCGTCACGGCGCGCACGGGAACTTTTTTGGTTCCGACGATGAGGCCCTCGTCCGCGCCCTCCCACAGGAGAACGGGATTGCCCGCAAGTACCTCCTCCGCCAGGGTGGAGAGCGCCCTTGCGGTGCGTACCTCGGGGGAGAGGGTGCAGCGCGCGATCGTCTCTGCCTCCGGCGCTCCCGTGTAGGCTTGAAGGGGGCGCAGCACCTGCTCCGCAAGCAGATCTTTGTCCGTCAGCGCGTCCGCGAACAGGCAGACGTAGGCGCGTCCCGCCCGGTCGGAGAAGGGGAAGGCAAGTATGTCCTGCGCGGGCAGCTGCCGCCTGAGCGCCGCCTCGTCCTCTTTCAGATTGCCCGAAATTTCCTTTTTTTCCATGCAGAACAAGTATGTTCCGTGGCGGAGAATTCATGCGCCCGCCCTGCTTCCTGCAAAAAAAGACCCCCTTCCCGCAGGGGGGAAGGGGGGACGGTCATTGACCCATGAGCGATTCGAGATAGGAAGAAATCAGCTCGGTCAGCGCCGCAAGCTCGGCATCCGTTGCAACGGGCGAAGCGGAGAGCAGCGTCTCGCGCACAAAGGAGCGAAGTTCCTCTCCCTCCTTGTCGCACGCCCCCGCATACAGGGCGTCCGCCACGACATAGCGCGTTTCCTCGGGGACGTATCCCTCCAAAAGGGGCGCTACGGGGGAGATGACACCGCCGTCCGGCGCGCCTGTACCCTCGTCTGCCGTGGCGCCGGATCCGTCCTCCTCCGGCTGCGTCTCATCCGTTTCGCCGTCCTCGTCCGTCTTGCGGAAGAACTGCTCATAGATGACGTAGTAGAGCGTCGCGGCGCAGCCGCAGGCAAAGCCGCCCTCCAACGTCACGGCGAAGTCCGTCGTAAACGGCGCTGCGGAGAGCGTGACGATCGCACGGTACACGGCGTACAGCACGATGCCGATGGCGAACGGCAGAAAGACGAACAGCTTCTTGGGCGCGCCATCAAAGACCGTCTTTTTCAGGAGCGTCGTGAGCAGAGACACGACGCCCGCGAGGAGCAGCACGTCCCACCCGTACAGGCGGAACGTGCTCAGATAGTGAATTGCCGACATAGCATCCCTCACTTTTCCCCGTCGCACTTCCATGATAGCACACAAAGGGCGCCGACGGGCAGCAGACTGCCATATTTTTCCGCCGCTGCGCATACAGTAATGCAAAGGAGGACGGCGGTAGACGCCGTAAGAGTAAAGAGGTGAAAAAGCTGTGGATCCTGCTGTGCGGAGCTATCCTTTTTGGGGCGCTTGGCATTGCGGGCTGTGCGCCGGAGGAGGCGCGTACAAGCTATGCGATGACGCTGGAGTACGACCCCGCGTCGTACACGCTGGAGGGGGAGATGACGGCGGATGTGGTCAACCATACGGAGAATGCACTTTCGGAGCTGGTGTTTCATCTTTGGCCGAACGCCTACCGCGAGGGGGCGGCGCATCCCCCGGTGACCGATCTGTTCTCCGCTGCCGCGTACTACGACGGGGAGAGCTACGGGGAGATCGAGGTGCATCACGTGGAGGGAGCGACGGGATTTGAAGTATCCGGCGCGGACGAGACGCTGCTCCGCCTGACGCTCGCGCAGCCCCTCTATCCCGATGAGCACGTGCGCGTCGGCATGACGTTCACCGTCACGCTCGCGCGCATCAACCACCGCCTCGGCGCGGGGGAGCACGCCGTCACGTTCGCGCATTTTTATCCCGTTCTCTGCACCGGATGCGAGGCGGAGGGGGAAGAACACCTCTTTTCGGCGCTTGGGGAGGCGTTCGTGAGCGAGTGCGCCGACTATTCGATCGCTTTTACGCTGCCGGAGAGCTACACCGTTGCACATACGGGAACGGGGACGCGCACGGCTGCGGACGGCAAGGCGACGTACACGATTGCGGCGGAGGGGGTGCGCGACGTCGCCCTCGTCGCGTCCGAACAGTTCTCCGTTGCACAGGGCAGCGCGGATGACGTTCCCGTATCCTATTATTACTTTGACGACGCCGCGCCTGCCCGGACGCTGGACGCCGCCGCAGAGAGCCTCTCCTATTTTGCACAGCAGTTCTGCTTGTATGAATATCCCGCATACGTCGTTGTGCAGACGGACATCCCGTACGGCGGCGCGGAGTACCCCATGCTGTCGATGATCGCCTGCGATCTGCATGAGGGGGAGATCGCGCCCGTCGTTGCGCACGAGACGGCGCATCAGTGGTGGTATGCGATGGTCGGGAGCGATCCCTTCTGCGAGCCGTGGCAGGACGAGGCACTCGCCGAATACTCCGCCGCCCTCTTTCTGGACGCGCATCCCGCCTACGGTGTCTCCTATACGGATTGCGTCTCTTCGGCGGAGAGTGCGTACCGCTCCTTCTTCTCCGTCTGGACGCAGATCGCGGACGGGGAACAGACCGCAATGCGTCGGCCGCTCACCGCCTTTTCGGGGGAGTATGAGTATCGCAGCGTCGTCTATGACAAGGGGCTCATCCTCTTTGACCGCCTTGACGGACTGCTCGGGCGGGAGCGCGCGCTCGCTGCTCTGCGCAGCTATGCAAAGCGCTGCTCCGGCACGATCGCTGCGGCGGAGGAACTCATCGCTTGTTTTGTTTCGCAGGGCGCGTATGCGGAGGGGGTCTTTGACAGTTTCCTTGCAGGGACGTGCGTTATCTGAAAATTTTTTTTACGAAAACAGTTGCGAAATTGTTCTGCAGGGGTTATAATAGAAATGACCGATATGGTCGAAGGAGTAAAAAATGGACGCTGCGCCAAATAACCGATGCGTTGCGAACAAGGTATCCCGTGTGACCTGACAGGATCTTTCCCGCGTTTTGCGGGTTTCGGGCGCACGGTTTTTCCCGTGCGCTTTTTTGCTGCCCGGCGGACTGTTCCGGTTGGCTGCGGACAGAAATGCGGATAGCAAGGACGCGCTTGACCCAATCTGCTATAGTGAGGAAGTGTCATGCTGAAATTTTTCAAGACGCAGGAGGACGGCAAGATCGATCGCCTGGAGGCGTTCGAGCAGAACTGCTGGGTGGATCTTGTCAATCCGACGGACGATGAACTGGAGGACGTCTGTTCCATAACGGGCGTTCCGGAGGAGATGCTGCGCGCTGCCCTCGATGAAGAGGAGACGGCGCGTGTGGAGCGCGACGAGGGGGCGCTTTTATGCCTGCTCGATACGCCCACCATCACGGATACCGACGAGGGCGACACCTATGAGACCATTCCTATGGCGCTTATCCATAACGATGTCTGCATCGTCACCGTCTCTCTGCGCGGCAATTCGGTGCTGGGAGACTTCATCAGCAACCGAACCATCGTCGATACGGCGAAGCCCGTCTACTTTATTCTGAATTTTATGATGGGGAACGCCAAGCGTTTCCTGTCCAACCTGCGCCAGCTCGACAAAAAGTCGCTGCGCCTGCAGGCGGAACTGCACCGCTCCATGAAGAATCAGGAGCTCATCCAGCTTCTGGGCATTGAGAACTCGCTTGTCTACTTCTCGACGTCGCTGAGCGCAAACCTCAATGTCTACAACAAGCTCGAGCGCTTCCCCTCCATCACGGGCAACGAGGACTACAGCGATCTCTTCGACGACGTCGTCATCGAGACGCGGCAGGCAATGGAGATGTGTAACATCTACCGCGACATTCTCTCCGGTACGATGGACGCCTACGCCTCCGTCATTTCCAACAACCTGAACGTCGTCATGAAGCTGCTCGCCGTCATCACGCTCGTCATCTCCGTCCCCACCCTGATCGCAAGTCTGTGGGGCATGAACGTCCCCGTTCCCTTCGCGCAGCTCTCCTGGGGGTTTTGGCTCGTCATCGGCATCTCCGCCGTCATCACGGGGATCGTATCCTTCTTCATCATTCGTTCCACCAATTCCATCCGCATCAAAACGCCCCGCCAGATCAAGCGCGGCCGCGGGCATCATCATGACGACCGCCGCGATTAGCTGGGCGCAAGGGAGAAACATATGCCCATCCTGCAATACGTCTGCCCCAAATGCGGCAGGCATTTCGATGAACTCGTCAAAAAATATGATGAACCCGTCCGCTGTCCCGCCTGCGGCGGGGAGGCAGAGCGGGAGTGGTCGGGGGAGATGTTCTCCGCCACCGGAAAGCCCGCCAAACAATGCTCGGGGCATTGCGCCACCTGCTCGGGCTGCAAATGAGAATCGGGCCGCTTCCCATATAATATGGAAGCGGCCCGTCCTTTTTAGTGCAGCGAAAAGGGCGGAGATACTATATATAGGATAGGGGATGGCGGAGAAGTGCGATTTCAAAAAAACCGCAAAAAAAAGTCCGAAAGACCGCGAAAAATGCTTGACGAAAAAAAGCATCCGTGCTAATATATGTAAGCTGTCGCCTGAGACAGCTTGCTTTTTCAGGCGAAAAAGCCTCCGCCGTTGCGGAGAACCCGCAGATTGACAACTGAATAGCGAAGTAAAGTACGAAAGGCAAAGAAAAAGATTCTAGGAAAGGTTAAAGCAAATTTTCGTAAAGTACGATGAAAGTCGGACTGTAAGGGAATAAGTGAATAGACCGAGTGAAAGTCATAGAAGAATCTTGTTGGACGAAGAGACGAGTAGAAGATCAAGCTACGAAGGGCTCACGGGGAATGCCTTGGTATATGGCGCCGAAGAAGGACGTGGCAAGCTGCGAAAAGCTGCGGGGAGGAGCAAACATCTTAAGATCCGCAGATGTCCGAATGAGGGAACTCAGCACGAGTAATGTCGTGTTACCGTATTCTGAACACATAGGGATAACGGAGGGAACCCGGGGAACTGAAACATCTTAGTACCCGGAGGAAAAGAAAGCAAAAGCGATTCCGAAAGTAGTGGCGAGCGAAATCGGAGCAGCCCAAACCGGGAGTAGAAATACTCTCGGGGTAAGGACCGCGAGATGGTACTTGAAAGGATAGCCGAACTGTTTTGAAAGGCAGATCGAAGAGGGTGACAATCCCGTAGGCGAAATTCTTGAAAGACCTAGCGGAATCCGGAGTACGTCGGGACACGAGGAATCCTGACGGAAGGCACGGGGACCATCCCGTAAGGCTAAATACG
>CALVZS010000017.1 GCA_944372575.1 uncultured Clostridia bacterium
CGTGTGTGCCGCAGGGGAACACCCTTTGGCGGGGTAAACCTGATACCTTACGCACCGACTTCGGGCGTCTCGGTCTCTTCATCCTCCATCGCTTCATAATGAAGGATCACGAGTTTGTCTTCCGCGATCGTAGGCTTTGTCTCTTCGCTGTCGGAGCGCCATACAACGACCATGGATCCGCAGTTCTCGCAAATATAACCGATGAACGTGACCGCATCTTCGCCCTCACCGCGTACCCACTGGTAGTACACCGTATCCGCATCGGCCTCAACGTGTCCGGTAGGACGTGCCGTCTGCTGGAAGGTGTAGTAGAACGTGTAGGTTGCGGTGCTTTTCAGTCCGTCGCCATACTCAGGCGTCTCGTAAGAGAAGGAAAGCGTGATGCTGTAGCTGTAGATGCAACCGCTGAGACAGTTGTTGACAACTTCCGTACGGATGTACTTGTTGACAACCGTCGAATCGGTAGTGATGTTATCATCAGTCAGCGCGGGAAGCGTGACATTCATCGTCGTCGAGCAACCGCTGCAGATAAGGTAGAGCGTACCGCCCTGCGTAGCCGTAGGAAGATTAACGCCATTCGTACCCTCCGCCTCGTTGATTACCCAGGTATGAGCGACCGGATCACCGTAGAAGAAGTTATCATGGCAAACGGAGCACTGATACTCTGCCGGACGTGCGTGCGTTGCCTCATTCACCCGCTCGCCGCGCGTATGATCGCCGCGGACGGTGACCGTGATCGGGCGGTCGCAACCATCGCAGTAGAAGATCGCCGTACCCTGACCCTGGCAGGAAGGAGCGGAGTTGCCCGTCAGCTGCATGAAGTCATACTCGGAGAGCGTGTAGACCTCTTCCGGATCATACTCGAACTCGCCGTGGTAGTGCGCGGACATACCGCGATTGATGCCTTCGAAGACCATCGCCGCACCGGAAGCAGGCGTGTAGGTGAGCGTCAGGATGCCATCCTGCGTGCAGGTCTGCTCCTGCTCCACCGTAACGGTAAATCTGCTTGCTGCATCGGTAAGCGTCCGAGGGTCACCTTCGGTGCCGTAATCATCGCACTTTGTGCAATAGACTCTGATCGTGACCTGTCCATCCACTGCCACGACACTCCAGTTGCCGTTTGCATCCTTGGTAAATTCACCGTCAACGAACACATAGTCATGTCCCTGAGGCAGGAATTCAGGATCGGTGCCGGTGTACTCGATATTCTCGGTATGGCACACGGAGCAGGTGTAGAGCGCGCCCGTCGTGCAGGTTGCCTCCTTCGTAACCGTGCCATCAAACGTATGTGCAACCCTGTATTGTACAGTGAAGGGCAGTCCGCACGTCTCGCAGTAGAAGAGCATGCACCGGGTCGCCTCCTGCGCACAGGTGGAAGGAACGTTTCCGATAGGCGTGAAGTAGTCAACCTCGGCATCTGCATCCGTGAAGATCTTGGTATCAATCTCCGCGTTGGAAATCGTAAGCTCAGAGCCGCGGATGGTGTGTTCTGCCATCGGAACCGTTGTAACGACTTCGTGCTCCACGCCGTTTGCATCGCGATAGACGCGCGTTCTGGTTCCAGCTGCCGTGCAGGCATCCTCACCCTCGGGATAAACAACACCCGTATCGCTTACAAGCGTTGCGCCCTTAAGCGTTTCCGTGTGTTCCGCGTTCAGCGAGCAGACAAGCGTGATGTCTGCCGTGCTGCCGTCACCGACAGGCGTAACAACCGTCTTCTCATCGTCCCAAATGTGGTTGTCCGCATCGAGATCTTTACCTTGGGAAAGAACGACCGTTCCACAAACCGAGCAATCAACGGTGATACGATGAGGGTACGTGCAGTTTGCCTCGGTCTCAACTTTCGTGCTCTCATCATAGTCATGATAGCCGTAAACGTTGACCGTGATGGGCTCGCGGCAGTGCTCGCAGATGAACACAGCGCCGTCCTCGACCTGCGTCTGGCAGCCAAGAGCAAGCTGTTCCTGCTTGTCGTTGTTTCCGACAGCCATAAAGCCGGGATACTGCTCGATGCCGTAGTAATCTTCGCTGTCGATTCCGATCGGAACTTCGTTGTCGTCAATATCAAGCGTGTAGTGGTAGCCGCCCTCGACCGTAACGTTCCAAGAAACCGTGTAAGCCTCTTCGCCCGTGTAGGTGACCGTCGTCGTGCCGGAAACGACAAGCGCGTCGATCTCGGTCTCCGTACCGGTCGCCATCGTGTAGGTGTAACGATAGGTAGAATCGTTTGCGCAGCCGCCGTCGACAACCGTCTCCTTGACATACGCACCGTTCTCGCCTGCATTCGCATCGGTCAATGCGGGAAGGACAAGCTCAATGGTCTCGCCGCAATCCGCGCAGATGCCGCGCAGCGTACCAGCGCTGTCTTCATCCGGTGCGGTCGCGACCGTCCACGAAGTGACCGTGTGACCGGTAGGCTCAACGTCATGCGTATCATACGCATCGCATCTGCTGCACATCCAGAGACCGCTGCCGCCCTCTTCGCAGGGATTTGCGCTCTCGTCGATGATGCTGACAAGCTCCCAATCATGGCCGAGTGCGGGCTCTTCCGGAATGTCAATGTGATCCTGCTCAAAGCCGCAGATCGTGCATTCGGTCGAATAGTATGCGCCCTCCGTGCAGGTTGCATCATGCTTGACCTGCTCGCCAAAAACGTGAGGAGCCTCAAACTTCAGCCATGTATAGCCGCAGTCTGCGCAAACTTCAAGATATGTACCGTTGGTGACTGTCCAGGTGCCGTCCGCAGCTTCCGTTGCGGTGTGCTCCTTGAGAACCACTCTGTCAACGCTGGTAACAGCTTCGCCGTCCACGCCATGCTGATGATCGCAAGGCTCTGCAGTAGGAATAAGATCACCAATCGGAATCCTCTTCTCCGTCTCATCCGTGAAGGTGATGACGATATCCGTATCCTCAACAACGATGGACTCAATGCCGACGCCGGCTGCACCGACAACATTGCCGACATTAACGACATCGCCGTTCGTGTAGGTGATCACAAGCTCGCCGTCAACAATTTCAGCCTTGCTGATGCCGTTGCCGGTCTCACCCTTGTCGCCCTTGTCGCCTTGCTCGCCCTGGGGGCCCTGAGGGCCCTGAGGGCCTTGGTCGCCCTGCGTGCCGTTGGAGCCGACTACGCTGCCGAGGTTATCCGTCGTCCCGTCCGTATACGTGACGATGAGTTCCCCGTTTTGGATTGCGAAGGACTGTACGCTCTTACCGTCGTCCGAGCAGCCCGCGAACAGAAAAGCGGCGCCGAACACCATGCAGACGGCCAAAAGAAGCATCAGCACTTTCGCAACCAAATGCCTGATTCTCTGAACCATACTCACTTTCTCCTTTTTTTGTTCTAAAATTTTTGGTTGAAGTACGATCTGTTCCGAAAAAGCCACCGTTTCTCAACGGGAATTCTCTTTCATCGTTACTTCTCATCCTCCCAAAAGACCCTCTGCCCCGCGCAAAAACCGCCGCGGCATACAGCGACCCTTTTGTGTGAACGATTATACCTCATTTCATAAGGCTTGTCAACCGTTTTGCGTAAAATTTTTCGGATTTTTCCGCTATAATGTATTATTATATGCCCAGGAAATTGTTTCCAGTCCCCGCAAAACGGGCTTTTTCCACCCTGCCGCCGCGCACGAAAATCGGGGGAAATTTTCGGAAAATCTTCATACGTTTCCCACAAAATGTATCACTTGCTCCCCTATCATACTACATGTTGCGATTTTGTGCGCGACGCCTGCCATTTTTTTACGCGAGCGGCGCTGCGATCAATGCCGCGTACGTTAAAATTTTTCATAAAATTACAGGAAAAAATTGGCACGTATCCGTTGCGGCGCTCCACAAAAAAAATTTACTGTTTCCACAGCCGGGAACGGCGGATTGTGGATAACTTTTTTCTTTTCCTCTATTTATTATATATTGTAATACGCGCGTGGAGGTGAATTTTTTCACCTTCAGAGGATGTTATCCGCATTTCCGCCCACAAACAGGCGCTCCACCGGGACGCCGCACGAGAGTGCGTAGCGCACCGTATACGCCGTTCCGCCCGTGCGCCGCGTGCAATAGGCGAGCAGGACGTCCGCACGATCCACCATGTAGCGGTCGCGCGCCAACAGGCAGTCGGGCGCATACCTCCCGCGCAGGATGACCTTTTCATCGCACTGCGCCATCAAACGGCGGTAACGCTGCCTTTCCTCCTCCGGAAAGCCGCGCTCCTGCCCCAAAAAGGGGATGCACGCCACCAGCGTCAGGGGAAAGCTGTCGCGCAGCTGCACCAGGCAGGCGAGCGCCGTCAGATCGAACCCCATCGCCATTCCGCACAAAAACCGGCGGCAGCCGCGCCCGATGAGCTGTTCCAGCTTGTCCGACAGCGCGCCGACGTCAAAATCCGCGGGCAGATCACGGTGGCCCGTCAATGCACAAACTTCCATTATGGCTCCGTTTTCCCCGATACGATGGGGCTTTTTCGTTCCCTGCCCTGCCCGCGCGGATACTTTGCGGGGGTCGGGCGGACTTTGTCGGCGATCACCAGCCGCCGCGCGCCATAGCCGTCCGGAAGATCATAGGCGAGCGTGCGCAGGTTTCCCCCGCCCAGCACGCGCACGGCATAGAGCGCGGAGGAGGTCTCGTCCTCGCTGCCCTTCCACGCGATGAATTTTCCGCCCGGCTTTACAAGGGGCAGGCAGTATTCGCACAGCGGCACGAGGGGCGCCACCGCGCGCGCGATGACCGCGTCGAACTGCTCGCGGAAGGCGGGATCGCGCCCCGCGTCCTCCGCGCGCCGCTGCACGACGCGCACGCGCAGGGAGAGCTTCTCTGCCGCCCCCTGCAAAAAGTCACACTTCTTGCCCGTGCTCTCGATGAGGGTGAACGTCAGGTCGGGGCGCACGATGGCGATGGGCAGGGACGGGAAGCCCGCGCCCGAGCCGACCTCCGCAACAAAGGCATTTTCGGGCAAGCACGCCGCCCCGGCAAGCGAATCGAGGAAATGTTTGTGGATAACTTCCTCCTTCTGCGTGATCGCCGTGAGGTTGAACGCCGCGTTGCCGCGCAAAAGCAGCTCATAAAATTGTTCAAATTTCTGCCGGCAGCGCGCCATCTCGCGCGAAAGGGCGGCAAAATCGGGGGTTTTTTCCTGCATGGTCTCATTATAGCATACCTTTGCGGCGTTTTCAACCGTTTGTGGAAAACATCGGACTTCTTTTTCCACACTGTCGACCGATCCGTGGAAAACTCCGCCTCCCCTCTCGCCGCGCTTTGCCGCGCCGCCCGGACGACGAAAATCTCTTCATTTTTTCTCCACAAGGCGGATTTTTCTCCACATTCTGCACACAGCCTGTCCACACCCTTTTCCACGCCCTTCCCCCTTCCCGTCTTTTTGCAAAACCTTGCCAAATCGCTTGAAATTTCCGCCTTTTTCCGCTATAATAGGGGTATTCCGGATCGGGCCGGAACGGGGGAGGACGGCTTGTCCACATTTCCACCGATCCTATTATTACTATTACTATCTATTTCTTTTATATCTATTCCCAAACAAGGAGGCAATGCGATGAAATTTGTGTGCGACGGTACCTCTCTTTCGGAGGCGATCGGCAAGGTCAGCAAGGCGTGCGCCGTGCGCACGACCGCGCCCATCATGGAATGTATCAAACTTTCGGCGTTCGGCGAGGAGGTCACGCTGCTCGCTTCGGACGGCGAGCTTTCCATCCGCAAGAGCGTAAAGGCGGAAATCTTTGAAGAGGGCGAGGTGTGCGTCCCCGGAAAGCTCTTTTCCGATTTCATCGGAAAACTTTCGGGCGAGGAGATCAGCATCGCGACGGGGGACAAGGGCGTGGAGATCAGATACCGCGACGCCGGTACCTTCATGCAGAGCCTGCCCGCCGAGGAGTTCCCCAAAATCGATTTCACGGCCGGGGAAAACTCCTTTACGATGAAGCAGGCGGATCTCAAGAAGATCATCGCCGAGACGACGTTCTGCTGCGCGCAGGATGACTCGCGCCCCGTCCTCAAAGGATGCCTTATGGAGTTCGGGGACAGGCTGGATATGACCGCGCTGGACGGCTACCGGCTGGCGATCGCCTCCGTTCCCATCCTTGCAAAGAGCGGCGAGAAGTGCATCATCTGCCCCGCGCGCACGCTCTCGGAGATCGCGCGGATGCTGGAGAAGGAGGATGAGGAGATCACCCTCTACACGCAGGGGGGGATGCTGCTGGTGCAGTCGGAGGGAACGACCGTCGTCTCCCGCCTCTATCAGGGGGAGTTCATCCGCAAGGAGAACGTTGTCCCCTCTTCCTTTGCGACGGTCGTCACGCTGGAAAAGGAGGAACTCATCGCCTCCGTGGAGCGCGCCGCCATCCTCATCCGCGGGGACAAGAACAATCTCGTCACGCTGGAGATCGGGACGGAGAACGTGAAGGTATCCTCCGTGTCCGACTTCGGCAACGTCGCGGAGGTGGTGAAGGCGCAGACGGAGGGCGTGGAGACGGCGATCTCCATGAACGCGAAATATCTGCTCGATGCCCTTCATGCCCTTCCGGAGGAGAAGGTCGTCCTGTCCTTCAACGGTGCGGTCTCCCCCTTTATTTTGAAGAATGCAGAGGGAAAAGACAGTCTGTATCTCATTTTACCCGTCAGAAACGTGGCATAATCGCTTGACGGGCGGGCGGAAATCGCCTATAATCAAACGTAGTCTGTATAATTTTGTAGAAAGAGACCAACGAAAACAATCAAGGAGTTCAAGATGAAGAGAACATATCAGCCCAAGAAGCGGCAGAGAAGCAAGGTACACGGGTTCCGCGCCCGCATGAAGACGCAGGGCGGAAGAAAGACGCTCAAGAGAAGAAGAAACAAGGGAAGAAAGCACATCTCCGCGTAACGCCCCATGAAGTACCTGCGGGTCAAGAGAAGAAAGGATTTTACAAAGATCCTGCGGGTGGGCAGGCGTTCGCACGCGGCAAGCCTGACGATTGTCTGGATGCCGTCCGAAGAGACGCGGTTCGCGGTGTGCGTGGGAAAAAAATACGGCAAAAGCGTCGTCCGCAACCGGATCAAACGGTTGCTGCGGGAAGCATTCCGCTCCAATGCGGAATGCCTTGGCATATCCTGTTCCTTCCTGCTCATTCCGCGTCCGGCAAAGGAATATTCGTATGCCGCGTTTGCAAGAGATGTCGCAAAGATTTTCCGCAGAGAAAAACTTACCGCGTCCGATGTTTCCCGCCATCCGGCTGGGCAGCCTGACGGTTCAGAACGCGCGCTTTCTGAGGTCCTTTCTCCGGAAAAGGGTGTTTAGACCCTGGCTGAAGGGGCTGTGCATCCGCATGATCTGCTTTTACCAGAGATACCTTTCGCACGGGACATGCCTGTATACGCCGACCTGTTCGGAGTACACCAAGCGGAGCATCAACAATCTCGGCGTTCTTCCCGGCATTCTGTGCGGGATGTGGCGCATCCTGCGGTGCAATCCCCTCTCCAAGGGCGGGATCGATCCCGCGCCCGAAGCCTATTTCAAAAAGAAATGGCTGCTATGAAAAGCGAGAAACCATGCAAGTTATTTCGTCGTTATTGAGCAGCGTCTCCATTTCGCTGTTACAGCAGGGATATGAGATCGGGCTGGACTGGTTGGGTCAGTTTGTCCGCGCGATCATTGAGAGCGTCGGCATCATCGGTGTCGGCATCATCTGCTTTACGCTCATCTTAAAGGCGATCACCCTGCCCTTCGATATCTATCAGCGCGTCAAGACGCGCAAGCAGACGCTCATCATGCGCAGCATGAAGGACGATCTGGACAAACTGCAAAAACAGTACGCCAACGACAAGACGACCTATAACCAGAAGATGATGGAGCTCTATAAGAAGAACGGCTACAGCGTGTTCGGCGCCTGTCTGCCCATGATCATCTCCTTCGTCGTCATCATCGTCGCGTTCCAGGGCTTCAATGCCTATTCGCGCTTTGCCAACCTGGACTTTTTCGTGGAGATGTCGGGCGCATACAATGCCGCCATCCTTGAACACGGGACGGAAGGGATCGACTATGCCGCCGTCAAGGACGAGGCGGGCGCCGTCGTCGTCGCGCAGGACGGGTCGATCACGCTGACCTGGACGGATGAGGCGGGAGAGGAACATACCCGCAGCGCCTCAACCGGGCAATCGTTTACGGAGAACGGCGTCGTCTACACGGTCACCGCGACGCAGAACGTCGCCTACTATCTGAATGTTGTGCCGGAGGAGGCGTCAAAATATCTCTCCTACGGCTACAGCTTGGAGGCGACAAACATCACGCGCGAGTACGTCATCGATACGCAGCGTCTCGCAGATTACCTGCAGGCAAACGATGAAGAGGCGCTCGCCGCCGTCAATGAGGCGGAGAACTTTGAAATCGCTTGTCTGAACTACGTCAAGGGGCTGGGTGCGGCGGCGGCAAAGGCGTGGTACGACGGCCACAGGGCAAACTTTTTGTGGGTGGAGAACGTCTGGTATCCGGACGTCTCCTACAATCACCCCATTCCGCAGGATTACGCCACCTTTCAGAACAACTTCGGCAACGTCAACGTTACGCTTGCGGACGACACGACGGCGCCGCTGCAGAATATCTTCAGCGAGCAGAACTATAACGATCTCACGGCGGGCCTTGCCGCGGAGAAGGAGGAGCCGAACGGCTATTTCGGGCTCATCATCCTCTCCATCGGCCTCATGGTGCTCTCCCAGTTCGTCATGATGCGTTCGCAGAAGGAGAGCAGCCAGTACCAGACGGTGGACGGCCAGGGCGCAAAGACGCAGAAGATCATGCTCATCATGATGCCGCTCATCTATGCGATCTTCGCATTCATGTACAGCGCCGCGTTCACCATCTATATGCTCATTTCGAGCCTGTTCTCCCTCCTCGTCACCCTCTCCTCCAACTTTATTTTGGGGCGGATCTTCAAAAAGAAGGAGGAAAAGCAGGTCATTGAGGTCAATTCCAATCTGCCCAAGTGGTATGTGGAGCGGGAGAACGCAAAGAAGAACGGAAAAGACAAGAAAGACCGCTGATGCGGTTAAATATAACGAGAAGGAATAAGGGCATGGAAAACATTTTTACGGGAAGGACGGTGGAAGAGGCCGTCGCCGCCGGGCTGGAAGCGCTCGGCGTGCAGAGAGAGGATGTCGAGATCGAAGTACTCGACGAAGGGAAAAAGCGCCTGATCGGGTCGAAGCCCGCACAGGTGAGACTCACCGTCGTGGAAAAGAAGACGGACGGCGAGCGCGCAGTCGCGTTCCTGGAGGGGTTGCTTCCCCTCATCGGCACCGAAGCGGCCGTGGAACTCAAGGGCGAGGACGAAAAGATCGTCATCGAGCTGACGGCGGCGTCGGCAAAGGGCATTATCGGCCGCCGCGGAGAGATCATCGATGCGCTCCAGACGCTTGCGGGCGCCGTGGCAAACACGGGCAGGAAGGAGTACAAGCGCGTCGTCGTCGACTGCGAGAACTACCGCGAGGATCGGGAGGAGACGCTTCGGCGCGTGGCGAACAAGCTCGCGGCAAAGGCGGTGCGCCTCGGAAAGCGCGTACGGCTTGAGCCGATGAATCCCTATGAGCGGCGCATCATCCACGCGACGCTTGTGGACAATCCGGACGTCACGACCAAGAGCGAAGGGAAGGAACCGCAGCGCTTT
Source organism: uncultured Clostridia bacterium (assembly GCA_944372575.1). Lineage (GTDB taxonomy): Bacteria > Bacillota > Clostridia > Christensenellales > Borkfalkiaceae > Gallimonas. The sequence continues at coordinate 9,651 of CALVZS010000017.1, forward strand.
GTGGTGATCATTCCCAAAAACCTCAGAACGTATGACAGAAAAGGAGACCGCGGGGACTTCCGCGGCGGAAAGAACGGCGGCAGCCGCGGAAAGTTCAACCGTGACAGCCGCGAGGGCGGCAGAGGCCGGTTTGACCGCGGCAGCCGGTACGGGGAGAGAAAGCCCTATCCCAAGCGGGAGCTTCCCGCCGAGGGAACGCCCGAATCCTCGGGAACCAGCTTCCGGCGCGACAATTCCTCCGGCAGCAGCTATCGCAAGGGCAGCTTTTCGGGCTTCTTCGGAACCTACCTCGGCAAGGACGAGGAGGACGTCGGCAGGGATGTACCGAAAAATCCGGCTGCGGATACGCCGGAAGAGCATCAGGAAGATTGAAAAAAGGTGAGGGATCCCCTCACCTTTTTTTATGAAGTTTTCGGCGGCGTGCGCCATGTTGTGAAAAATGTTTTTGAAGGAATGTGCAGCATCGGCTGCGGCGGGAGGAAAGAATGCGGAAATCGGAACGGGAGATCAGGGAGAGAGCGGATATTCTGGATGTGATCGCGCGCTGTCAGACGGTGCGGCTCGGCCTCTTTTCGGACGACTATCCCTATATCGTCCCCCTCTCCTTCGGGTTTGAGGAGCGCGATGGCAGGCTTACGGTATATTTTCACTGCGCAAAGGAGGGAAAAAAGACCGACCTTCTCGCGCGGGACAGCCGTGTCTGTCTGGAGTGGGACAGCCTTGCAGGCTACGTCGAGACAGGCCATTCGGTGACGGCGGACTATGAGAGCGTAATTGCCTTCGGGCGCGCGCATCGCTGCGAGGGAGAAGAGCGCGTCCGCGGGATCAGCCTCCTCCTCGGGCATACGGGGTTTCCCGGCTACTCCGCCCGCGAATGTGCCGCCCTTCCCGTGGTCGACGTCTGGCGTGTTGACTGCGAGCAGGTCATGGGCAAACGGCGCTTTGCAAGAACGTAAGCACGCTGCTGCGGCGAAGGTAACTTTGCCGGTTTTTATGAAATAAGCTACAGGCGTCAGGAAACACAGGCATGATGCCCCGCAGGGCGCGGGCAGACAAAACGGCAGTTCACTTTTTTCACGGCATAAAAAAAGAACCTGCATCATCCGATGCAGGTTCTTTTTCTTCAGTTTTCCTCCAGCCACTTCTTGGCATTTGCCTTGGTGTAGGAAGTGATCTTCTCCGCCGCATACGCAGATTCCGCGCCGCCGTTGGTATAGAGGAAGTAGTCTCCCTCAGGCGTCATATACATCGTCATCTCGTAGCCGGCGGGATCGCCGAACGCGCCGACCGTGACCTTCTTCACGACCGTAGCGGTATCGGTATCAAAGACCTTGGTTTTCGTTGTCTTAATCATTGCCGTAGTTCTCCTTTTTATAGATTTTCTCCATTTTACCCCGCACACGGCAATTTGTCAACAATTCGGAAAAACTTGTGGAAAAAATTTAACAAAATAAATGTTTGGACATGCTCTGCATGAAATTATACGCATTTTTGTGAACAATTCACATTATGATCGATCGCAAGATCCTGAACAGCACCGGCTATGGCATCCGCCATGGAAAAGACGGCGCCCAGGCGCGTTAAATTGAAGAGCGGGTAGCTTAGAGGCGCTTTTTTTGCAACGATGCCGAGAACGGAGACGTCCCCCACCTTTGGCAGCCGCTTGTTTGCGCCTGCGCCCGGGCGGAGCGCGCCCGGAACGACTTTGATGAGTCCCACATCTGTCTCTGCGCCCACGGCTGCGTCGATGGCGATGATAACATGGCGCGGGTGCGTTTTTTTTAGAAATTCGGAGAGATATTTTGCCTCTTTCGCGGTGATCGGATCGCGCAGCGTTCCGTACAGATACCCGGGAAACCGGTACTTGGAGCGCAGCAGCGTTCCTACAAGCGGGCCGAGACTGTCCCCTACGGCAAGATCGCTGCCGATACACAGGACGACGGGCGGCGCGTCAAATGCGCCCAGAACATTGCGCAGCGCCATATAGATCCCCGTTCGCGCCATTGTATTGTGATAGTGAAATGCGTATTCCATGTTGCACCTCCGGATGATATTGGGATTTTCGGCAAGACGGCGCGATTTTATAACTTTTGCGCCGCAGAAGATGACTTTTTTCTGAAAATGTGCTATAATACTGCCAAAGGAGGGATCGACGTGAATCTTCTTGCTGCCTCTGCCTGGGTGATCGATGTTGCCTTTGTGCTCATTCTTATCCTCGGGATCCTGTTGGGAACATGGAGCGGGTTTATCCGCGGGATCTGTAAGATTGCGGGTACGATCTTTGCGCTGTTTGTTGCATTTACATTCTGCAATGCGTTCAAAAACTCTCTGGAGAGCGCCTTCGGGATGACCTCCGCGATCGCGGCGGGCGTCGGCGATACGGTGGCAAACTGGCTGAGTATCATCATCTCTTTCGCCCTGCTCTTTCTCATTGTCAAACTCGGAAGCTGGCTGTTGGGAAAACTCGGAACCGCTCTTGTCGAGAAAGTAGGTGTCTTTCGCTATATCAACCGGATCCTCGGCGGGATCCTCGGGCTGGCCGAAGCGCTCATTCTGATATTCCTCATCCTGACGATCTGCTATTGGCTGAACATTGAAGCGATCAATTCGTTTATCTCCCAGAGCAGTCTTGTCAAGGCGATCTATGAATGGGAATGGTTCCGGTGGGCTGCACAATTCAATTTTATGAAGTAATTTATTTCAAATCTGCGTTTCCATCCGGAAGCGCAGATTTTTTTGCGCTCAATTCTCATTAAGCGCAGAATATAAATGCGCCATATCCAAAATTGCGCCATTTTATCCAAAGCGACAAAGATAAGTACACATCCATACTTTTCGATAAAATATACAGTCTTAATTTGTCGTGCGATCATGCCTGTGCCGAAGCAGTTATCCACATTTGTGTGGATAAGTTGAAGTTCGTGCCTATTCATTTATCAGGCAGATTGTTTTCGGCGAATATACCGAAACTTTATCCACAAATCATGTGGATAAAGTTTGGATAAACCGTGTTTTCAAGCGCAATTATCCGCAGAGAGTGACTTAAACCGGTAATCAAATGCAAAGTTATCCACACGGCGGCGGAAAAGAACAGCAGCCATGAAAGGACGGAGGAATATATCCATTACCTGCCTCTGACGGCCCAAAAAAGTTCTTTTCTGAGACAAAACGGCTTTTTTTTGCCTGGAAAAAACTATAAAATCGGCCCAAAAATCGCTCTCAGACAACGACAGAGCGTTTTTTTAAGCCAAAAATCCGGATTTTTGGCTTTCCGAATGGGAAATTTTTCAATTTCTCATCATTCCAAGCGGGTTTTCAATCCTACGCGATGTGAGAATTCCCGATCTTCCTGTTTTTGTCGTATTGAGGATTATATATAGTCCAACTTTATTATCTGTTTTCACGAAGCAATTTTAGCCGAAGTGCATTCATATTCATTCATTTGAAGGGGAATTTCTGAGATCAAAAATTATCAGATTTAGCGCAAACATAAAATACTTCGAATTATATCGCGTGGGGCAATCAGACGCTTTTTGTATTATTTTTTTTGAAGGAGAAGCACAAATTGATATCCGACTATGTTTTGAAATTTAAAAAAAGCCCGTCTGTTTTGCATTTGCTATGATTTTTAGCGTTGATTGTTTCACGTGAAACATCATTTTTTACCAAAAAATCCTAGAGAGTGTTTCACATGAAACATTTTGACCCAAATTTAGGTGGGTGCAAGGCAAAAAATCCACCATTTTACGGTCAAAACGTGAAATCTTTGAAAAATCGGAAAGAATTGCATGGAAAGACTTGAAATAATTGCTGTTTCATGATACAATAGAGGCACATCGACGGCTCATACTGTGTATTGGGCAGTCAAAAGCATTATAAGGAGACGAAAGATTGAGTAAGACAGTAAAAACGATTATCATCGTGGTACTTGTTGCGTTGCTTGGTATCGCAGCATACTTCGTGATAACGTCTCAAATCAATGCGCAGAAAGTGCGCACTTACGATCAGTTTGTCGAGCTTGTTGAGGATTCACGCGGAGAAGGGGATTCTGCCGGTGAAATTCCCGACAATCAGCAGATTGACAAGATTGTGATCAGCGGCTACAACCTCTACGGATATACGGATGTCAGCGCCGGTTCTTATGCATATTCCACGGTTGGCCCCAGCCTCTACAGCGATACTTCTTCAGACAGTACGCTGCAGAGATGGATGGATATGGGCATCCAGATCTCTTTTGAGGATCCCAATGCGGGCAGCGGGTGGGGGAACGTTCTCTATATTGCTGTTCTTGTTGTCGGGGTAGTTGCATTTATCCTGATCCTTCGGTCGATGAGCGGCGGAAGCGGGAAAGTGATGAATTTCGGCAAGACGAAAGCGCGCGTTTCCACCAATATCAAGGTACGCTTCTCCGACGTTGCCGGGGCAGAGGAGGAGAAAGAGGAACTCAAAGAAGTTGTTGAGTTTCTGAAGAGCCCGAAAAAATTCTCCGATCTCGGCGCAAAAATTCCCAAAGGCGTCCTGCTTGTCGGCCCTCCCGGAACGGGTAAGACGCTGTTTGCAAAGGCGGTTGCGGGAGAGGCGGGCGTTCCCTTCTTCTCGGTCAGCGGTTCGGACTTCGTGGAAATGTATGTCGGTGTCGGCGCTTCGCGTGTGCGCGACCTCTTTGATATGGCAAAGCGGAATCAGCCGTGTATCATCTTTATCGATGAGATCGATGCTGTCGGCCGCCAGAGAGGGGCGGGTCTTGGCGGTGGACACGATGAACGGGAGCAGACCCTCAACCAGATCCTCGTTCAGATGGACGGCTTTGAAACGAACGAGGGAGTCATCGTTATGGCAGCGACCAACCGTGCGGACATTCTGGACAGTGCCTTGCTCCGTCCCGGCCGCTTTGACAGACAGATCTATGTCAATCTTCCCGACGTCAAGGGGAGGGAGGCGATCCTCAAAGTCCACGCACGCAACAAGCCGCTTGCCCCGGATGTCAACTTCAAGGTCATTGCCCGCATGACGAGCGGTTTCTCGGGTGCAGATCTTGCAAACCTCCTCAACGAAGCGGCGATCCTTGCGGCGCGCAACGGAAAGCATATGATCGGGAACCTCGAGCTGTACGAGGGCATCAACAAGGTGATCATGGGGCCGCAGAAGAAGAGCCGCGTCGTTACCGAGGCGGACAAGAAGTGCACGGCCTATCATGAGGCCGGACATGCGATTCTTGCCAAACTCTGCGAGCATACAGACAATGTTCACGAAGTGTCCATTATTCCGCGCGGCATGGCGGCAGGCTATACGCTCACCCGTCCCGAGACGGATGACAACGACATGACGGTTAATAAACTTAACGATTATATCTGCATGGCGCTGGGCGGCAGGGTCGCGGAGGAACTGGTCATTCATGACGTCTCCGCAGGCGCGTCCAACGACATTCAGAAGGTCACGCAGATGGCGCGCAAGATGGTCACCGAGTGGGGCATGAGCGAGAAGGTCGGCCCGATCTGCTACGGCAGCGAAGGCCCGGTGTTCCTCGGCAGGGACTTCGAGGAGCGCAGCAGCTATTCCGAACAGACTGCAGCCGTCATTGATGCGGAAGTCCGCGCCATCGTGGAAAAGCAGTATGAGCGTGCGCGCACGCTGCTCAAGGAGAACCGCTCTATTCTCGACAATATGGCGCGCGTGCTTGTGGAGCGCGAGACCATCTATACGGCGGAAGTGGACATGCTTATGCAGGGACGCTCCTATACGGAAGTTCTTGAATATATGGAAAAGCACGACAAAGGCGAGCCGGACGATCCCTTCGGCATCAAGAGCTCGGCTGCATCGGCGCAGGCATCTGCGGCGGAGCAGGAAACCGCGCCCGGAAAGCCGGCGGACGATACGAAAGAGAAACCCGATAAGGAGTGAGAGCGATGGGAAAGATCATTTCCTTCTCCAATCAGAAGGGCGGCGTCGGCAAGACGACGACCTGCGTCAACATGGCGGCGTATCTCGCCAGCGCAGGCAAGAAAGTGCTGCTGGTCGACCTCGATCCGCAGGGGAATGCGACGACGGGCCTCGGCTTTTCCAAGGGCTCTCTCAAAAAGTCCGTCTATAACGTCATCATTGACGACGAGGAGGTCAAGGACAATATCCTTGCGACCGAGCTGGAGGGGCTTCTCATTTTGCCCTCCAATATCGACCTGGCAGGTGCGGAGGTCAGCCTCGTCTACAAGAAGAACCGCGACAAGGTGCTGCGCGGGGCGCTGGAAAAGGTGAAGGGCAGCTTTGACTATATCCTCATCGATTGCCCGCCCTCCCTGGGGCTTTTGACGATCAACGCGCTCGCCGCGGCGGACAGCGCCATCATTCCCATTCAGAGCGAATACTACGCGCTGGAGGGGTTGTCGCAGCTCATGAACACCATTTCTCTCGTACGTCAGCACTTAAACAAGTCCCTGAAGGTGGAGGGCGTCGTGCTGACCATGTACGACGGGCGGTCGCTCATCTCCAAGCAGATCGCGGCGGAGATCAAGAAATATTTTTCCAAAAAGCTCTATGAGATCGTCATTCCGCGCAATATCCGGCTCTCCGAGGCGCCCAGCCACGGCAAGCCCATCCTGCTGCACGATCCCAAGTGCATGGGGGCGCGGGCGTACGCCGCGCTTACGGAAGAATTTTTGAAGAAAACGGAAGGAAAGGGGGAGTAAGGTATGGTCAAAGGACTCGGCAGAGGACTCTCGGCGCTGTTCAGCGATACGGAAGAGGCGTACGAAAACGCGCGCGGCGAACTGGAAGAGGAGGAGCGCGGCGCGGGGCCGGCGCAGATCGACATCGCGGACATCTTCCCCAATCCGCACCAGCCGCGCAAGACGTTTGACGAAAACGCACTCAACGATCTTGCCAATTCCATCCGCGAGCACGGCATCATCAGTCCCATCGTCGTCAACAGGAGCGACGACGGCAAGTACATGATCATCGCGGGCGAGCGCCGTTACCGCGCCGCCCTCAAGGCAGGGCTGACCCAGGTACCCGCCATTATCAAGGATCTGAGCGAGAAGGAGATCCAGGAGATCTCCCTCATCGAGAACCTGCAGCGCGAGGATCTCAATCCCATCGAAGCGGCGACGGGCATGAAGCGGCTCATGGATGACTTCGGCCTGACGCAGGAGCAGCTTGCCGAGCGGCTCGGCAAATCCCGTCCCGCCATCGCCAACACGCTGCGCCTTCTTTCGCTTGCGCAGGAGGTCATCGACCTTGTGCGCGAGGGGAAGCTCTCCTCGGGTCACGCGCGCACGCTCGTTCCCGTGGAAAAGGAGGCGCAGACGCAGCTCGCACGCGAGTGCGTGAAGAACGGCTGGTCGGTGCGCGAGATGGAGCGCGCGGTCAAGCAGTATCTCAACCCGCCCGAAGTGCTCGCCAAGGAAAAGGAGAAGAAGAACGCGCTCGCCAATGCGGAACTCAAGCACCTGGTCGAGCGGTTGCGCTCCACCCTCAAGACCAAGGTCTCGCTCATCGGCACGGACAAGAAGGGCCGCATCTACATCGACTACTATACGCGCGACGATCTGGAGCGCATCAGCGAGCTGCTGGACATCATCGACCGGATGGAGTGAGCCGCCCGCGGGCGGCCGTTGCCCTGCCGCAGAGGCGAAAAAAACAAAAAACAAGAGGACGTGTGTCCGCAAACGTGCCGCCGGCCCCGGACATGGGGTGCGGCAAAGGAGTATTCTGCCCGTCTGCACCGCGTAGGGGAGACGGGCATTCCCATGCTGGATTTTCAGAGAACCAAGAAGGAGGACGTCGTCCGCTTTGCCCCCTTTTTCCGCGGGCAGATGACGCACGTCTCGGACTTTTCGCTGTGCTATCAGTTCATGTGGCACAAGCATTTCACCCCCGACTTCTGCGTCGCGGAGGACTGCCTCATCCTCAAGGAGGTGTATGCGGGCAGGGACTGGTTCCACTACCCGCTCTCGAGGACGGGGGACGCGGAGGCGGAGCGGCGTGCCGTCGCCCTCATCGAGGACTACTGCCGCGAGAAGGAGATGCGCCTGCATTTCACGAACGTCGCCGAGAAAAACGTGCCGTGGCTGGTGCTGCGCTACGGGCAGGATGTGTCCGTCACCAACATCCGCCGCTGGCGGGACTACCTCTATGCGGCGGAGGATTTCCGCACTTATGCGGGCGGGAAGTATTCGGGGCAGCGCAACCACGTCAACAAATTCAAAAAGCAGTACCCGGACTGGACGTTCTCCGTCTACCGTCCGGAGGACGAGGAAGAGCTGCTCGCCTTTCTGCACACCTATGACGGAGTGCAGCGTGCCAAGGAGAACTATCTCGCCGACGAGGAAATGGACGAGGTGTACGAGCTTGTTCCCGAGATCGGCAAGTTCTCCCTGCTGTGCGGGCTGCTGCGCGCGGGCGGGCAGATCGTCGCCTGTTCCATCGGCGAGGTCTGCGGGGATATGATCGTCGTCCACGTCGAAAAGGCGCTGCGCGGCTATGAGGGCGCCTACCCCATGGTGGCGCAGCAGTTTGCCCTCGCTTTCACGGGCGGGGACATCAAATACCTCAACCGTATGGACGATGCGGGGGACATGGGGCTGCGCAAGTCCAAATTGCAGTACCTGCCCTGCGAAGTCGTCGGCAAGTACAACATCTCCCCCCGCCGCGCCATTGACCGCGTGGCGCACCTGCCCACGCTGAACACGCCGCGCCTGACGCTCTCGCCCGTGCGCGACGAGGACGCAGACACCTATGCGCGGCTGGCGGGAGATGAGGAGCGCAACCGCTGGTGGGGGTACGACTGGCATGAGGACGCGCCCTCCGCTTCCCCGCAGGCGGGCTGGTTCCTCACCTTTGCGCGCGATCTCTTCCGCGAGAAGATGGAGCTTCCGCTCGGCATCTATGCGGACGGGAAACTGGCGGGCGAGGTAGTGCTGCACCGCTTCGGCTATGCCGCGGAGGCGGAGGTGGGGATGCGCCTCCTGCCGGAGGAGGAGGGGAAGGGCTATGCCGCGGAGGCGGTTTCCGCCGTGTGCGAGTACGCCTTCTCCAAACTCGAACTCGAGCGCGTGGAGGCGAAGTGCTTTCATGAGAACGCGCGCTCCGGCCGCTCCCTCCTGCTCGCGGGGATGCACAGGACGGCGGAGGACGCGACGTACGTCTATTTTGAAAAGACGCCCAAGATGTAAACAAACCGGACGACCGCTTCCCGGGAGGGGGAGCGGTTTTTTCGTGCTTTTTTGCGCGGACAGCGGATAAGCCGGCGGAGATTCCGACAAATTGTGTCAGGATCGTTTACATATACAACATATAGTGGAATGAAGGAAGAGGGAAGGGCAATTTGTGTGGGTTCGGCATGGTTTTTTAGTGAAACCGCCCAAAAAAATGCGAAAAAAAGATGAATTTTTCACAAAAAAATTTTCAAAACCCCATTGACAAAGCGTGTCCGGCATGGTATATTATGGGTAGTACAAGTAATGACGACGGGGGGAAGTCATGATTATGAGGAGCAGACGGTAAAAACTTTTTGCGCGCTCTTTTTGCGGACAGCTGCGGGGAGAGGGCAGGTTTTTCCGTCTTTTTTCATATTCGGGAACCTCTCGGCGTTTTGCCGACAGGTTTTTTGTGTTTTTTTGGAAGAGCCGCCCCCCATGGCTCGGACAAAGAGGCCGCGCCGTCGGACTGTGTGCGAAAACTATATAAGAGGTGTGATGTATGAAAAAGAGAAGGCTCGCAAGAAACGCCGGTCTCGTTGCCCTGTCCGCGGTTCTCATCGGCGGCACGGCGCTGGCGTTTACTTCATGCAGCGGAAACTCGGATTACACGATGAGCGTGTACATCTTCTGCAGCGCTGCGGACGTCGCGACCAACCGTACCATCTGCGAAAACTGGGCGGCGGAGTGGTCTGCGGCACACGCAGAGGAGCTGGACGGCCATACGCTTGAGATCGATTTCACGTCCACGTCCGACCAGAACGGCTACTTCCAGGCGCTCGACCGGCAGATCTCCGGCGGACAGTACGCGGACGTCATCTATCTGTCCCCCTCGCGCGCGGTCTCCTATGCGATGAGCGGAAACGTGCTCGACCTGACCGACTACGTCAAGGCCGATCAGTCGTTGATGGAACAGATCAGCGGCATCTGGCCGGACAGCCTTGCCTTCTATTCCACGACGGGCAGCCTGCTCGAAATGTCCCATGCCTCCGGCGTGACGTACGATGCGGAAAGCAATTCTTTTATCGACCCCTCCAACAATCAGGAGGTCAGCATCTACGGCCTGCCCAAGGACTACTCCAACTTCGGTCTCGGCTACAACGCCAACTTCTTCACCGAGGCGTTCAAGAAGGCGTACACGACCCTTACCCCCGCTTCGGGCAACCGCAACGTCAGAACGCATATCTATCAGGAGAACGCCTCCGTGTACGGCACGTTCAACCACACGGGCGAGAACGCCGTCGGTCAATACGGCACGCTCTCCATTGAGTATGCGGTGGACAGCCCTGCGGAGGGATACGTCAACCCTTACACGGGTGAAACGATGCACTTTGAGGAAGGCGATCAGGCGCCCTTCATCGCAGTGGGCGTTCCCCTTCGCTATCGTCCTTTCAACTATTATCTGTATCCCAACTTCGACGATGCATATGCCGCGGGCGATCCGCTTGCCGTCACCTGTGACTACTACACGGAAGGCGAGGGCTATATCGTCACCATCCCCGGGTTCCCCGGCGAGAAGTTTGAGATCACGTCTGAGGATACCAACGCGGTTAATCCCTCGCAGGATGTGCAGTACGACGTGAACACCGGCTACATGACGCTCACGTGGACGGAGTTCAGCGCCCTCAACTGGGCGTGCGCCTATATGCTCAACGCCTTTGCCTGGGACAGCGCGGACGGCGTCAAGACGGTTGCCAATGAGGGCAACCAGGTCACCGACTACGAAGCGTGGTTCGATGGACAGGGCGGCGCCTTCACGGGTGCCGGCGGCGATGCCAACGACAACAACCAGCCCGGCGATTACTCCAACTTCTACGGCGGCGAGCAGTACGAGCAGGGAACGTTCGGTGCGAACGGCTACGTTCTGCCCTGGCTGTATTCCAACGACTCGTCCTATATCGACTCCACCTATTCCCGTTCCCTCAACACCGAGGACGCAAACGGCAACGCGATTGCATCGCAGAATGCCGACGGAACCTGGAGCTGGACGGATTCCTCTCTCAGCGATCTCACCAAGTATATCGGCTATGAGACGGAGACCGTCGCCAAGGCAAATCTCGACGGCACGACCCGCAACGCGGAAGTGCAGTTCGGTGTGAACAGCGCCAACTTCATGGAGACGTATGCGGCATTCCAGGATTACTGTGCGATCTGGAACGCGCATGACGGCCAGGCGGGCGACGTTAGCAGCAGCGCAAGCGACAAGAACTTCAACGGACAGAACACCTTCGTCGGCGGTTATTCCTTCTTCTACGGCGTCGGTACCTGGGACGTCTCCGAGTATCAGGAAGTCGAGAAGGAGACGCTCACCGTCGGCGTTATGCCCACGGCTGTCTCCAACAAGTTCTCCCTCTATTCGCAGACGCGCGACCCGTACTACGGTGCGCTCAACAACGGCGACGCCATCGTCACCTATCACAACACCGCAGCCTCGAAGGGGACGAGCGACGGTGCCAACAGCGACTATTCCTATGACGATGGTTCGAACGGCGGCCTGAAGATCTATTCGCAGGAAGAAATCCGTCAGAACCAGCTGCTGCGTCAGGACAAGTGGGGCGGTCGTATGGACTCCGTCGGTTATGCAGTCAACGGTCACCTTGCGGAGAGCAGCTATCCCGAATGGAAGGCTTCGGCGGCTGTTTCCCTCGTCCTCGCGCTCACGGTCGATACCGATGCGCAGCGCACGCTGACCTACGGCGGCGCGCAGATCCCCAACGTGATGAGCATGTGCTCCGACTATCTCAACGAGACGGGCGACTTCGCCGACATGATCACGCCCGAGGATGCGGAGTGGGATGAATACTATGCGCTTGCAAGGGAGATGGCGGCAGCCGGCATGAACAGTGAAACCACCACGGTCTCCGCCTTCCTCAACGGCAAACAGATCAACGGTGAGGACGTCGATTATGATACGCAATATGCGGGTACGCGTCTTTGCGACTTCACGACCGGTACGACCCGTCAGACGAGGATCGCGTATGCAATGCGCGTTCTGCGCATGATCGGCTACACCAAGGCGGATCGTGACCTTGTCATCCGTATGCAGACGGGTCTGAACGCGGCGCGTGACCAGCTGCTCTATACCTCCGGCACTACCTGGATCACGACGATCGACGCAACGCAGGACAGCTCGGCATTCTTCGCATACCGCAACCAGGCGTCGCTCGACAACGATTACGACGACGTCAACCGTCTGACCGCCGGCACGCTCGTTGCCCTTACGCCGAGTGAGTACAACGCGCAGAACCACATGATCATGACGCCCGCCGTGTTCCTCATCCGTCAGGCGCTCACGTCGCAGAACCGTCTCTCGGCAGGAACCTAATTTTCAACGCATGGAGCAGATTCTCCCCCGCGGGAAAGCGGGGGAGTACCTGCCCATCATGATGTAAGGAGGGAATTTGAATGACAGAGAATACAACGACGGCTGCCGAGCGGGAGACCGCAGCGGAGCAGACGGCAGCCGAGGCAGCGGTGGCCGTCCGTCCCAAACGGCACATCAATCAGCAGAAATTACAGGATAATCTCTGGGGCTGGGCATTCTGTCTCCCGCTCATCGTGGGAACGGTGCTCTTCATCTACATCGCGCTCGTCATGGCGCTGCTGCTCTCTTTCACAACGTACAGCTCCTCCATCCACGGGGATGTCTGGGCGTTCCTGGGCAGAATGTTTACGGGGGAGGAGGACAGGTTCGGCTTTACGGTCTTTGAAGATCTCAACGGCGCCGATCCATTCCGCTGGTATCGTTTTGTCTTTACGGACACGGCTTTTGCCAGCAGACCGAGTGAATCTTTTTCCAAGATCAGCACGATGGGTGCAACGCTCTTCAATACCGTGTTCTATCTCGTCGGCATCCCGATCGGCATGGTGCTCTCCATGTTCCTTGCCGTGTGTATGTCGCGCGACATCAAGGGCGGCAACTTCTTCCGCGTCATCTACTACCTGCCCTGCGTTGCCAGCACGGTCTCCATCGTCTACACGTTCCGCAACCTCTTCAACAACAGCGGCGTCATCAATACGCTGCTCAACGCACAGATCAACTGGTTCGCGCCCGAGGCGGATGGCTCCATGTACGGCGTTGCGCAGGGAGTCGACCCGTTCTGGGTGCAGGGGACGGTCAACAAGTGCATCGTCATCATCATGAACGTCTGGAAGGGACTGGGCGGTACCATCATTTTGTACATCGCAGGCCTCTCGGGCGTCAACGCCTCCACCAAGGAGGCGGCGCAGATCGACGGCGCCAACGGCTGGCAGATCTTCTGGAAGGTCACCATGCCCGACCTGTACCCCGTCATCTTCTACAACATCGTCACGTCCGTCATCGGCGGTATGCAGATCTACGCGGAACCGGAGCTGTTCTGGCCGACGGCTACCGGCATCGGCGGCAGCTACGACGGCAAGCCCAACCTGTTCACCTCGGGCTATGTCTCGCTCATCTGGTTCTGGGGTCTGAGCGCCACCACGGCGCCCGGCAACGCGACCGTCGACTTCGACAAACTGGCATCGGCGCAGACCTCCTATCAGAGTCTCGGCGCTGCCTACGGTATGATCCTCGCGGTCATCATCTTCGTACTTACGCTCTTCCAGTTCTGGCTGGATAAGCGCAACAACAGCTAAAGGGGGGAGGGCTTCTTATGGAAAACGTTCAGACAAATCCGGCTTCCGAAGAGAAAAAAGAGTACTCATCCTTCCGCTATGCGGTCGGCGCGATCCTCGCCTTCTTCGGCTTCTCCTCCAAGACGCACCGCGGCAGCAAGAAGCGCGCCAAACTCGTGGCGGACATTGCAACGTACGTCGTCCTTCTGCTCGGCGGCTTCCTCATGGTCTATCCCTTCTGGTGGATGATCGCGTCCTCGTTCGCAAACACGTCGGACACGACGCTCTCCGGCCAGGTGGCGACCATGGTGTGGTGGCCCACCAACGCCCTGCCCGCTTCGACCGGCACGGTGGACATGGGGCTGTTCTATAACTACCGGATCCTCTTCACGGAGGCGATGGCAGGTACGGCGACTTCCTCCAACGGCTTTGCCATCGGCTATACTTACTGGCGGTCGATCATCAACAACCTGCTCTATTCCATCGTTCCCGTCGTGGTGGGCGTCATCACGTCGGCGTCGGCGGCATTCGCCTTCGCAAAGATCAACTGGAAGGGCAGGGACGTCGTGTTCATGTTCCTGCTCGCGGCGATCATGGTTCCCGGCCCCTCCATCATGACGACGCAGTACGTCATGTACGTCTCCTTCGGCTGGCTTGCCGGCGCGGGCGCACCCAATGCATGGATGACGCTCACCATCCCCGGTATGTTCGGCGCGATCATGACGGCGTTCTTCATCCGTCAGTTCCTGTACGGGCTTCCCACCTCCATCGTTGAGGCGGCGAAGATCGACGGCGCGGGATATTTCCGCATCTTCTGCAGCTTTATCCTTCCGCTCGCCATGCCCGCCATCGTTGCGCAGGGCCTGCTGTCCTTCATGGGCTGCTGGAACAACTACATGGGTTCGCTCATCTTCATTCCGGAGAACTCGCTGTGGGTCAACCTGCCCCACGCCATGACCATCGTGAATGAGCACTATCCGTCGAATGTCGGCCCCGTCATGGCGGGCGCGGTCATGAGCGTCCTGCCCATCATCATTCTGTTTGCGGCATTCCAGAAGCTGATCATCGGCTCGCTCATGCTCACCGGTTCCAAGGAGTAAGCAAACTGTCACAAAAACGGAGCCGCGTGCTCCGTTTTTGCATTCCGTGCCGGCGTTCCGGCGAACGCAGGTTTTGCCGCTCCTGCCGCAAAAAAACGGCGAAACGGCAGATACTATCATCAAAGGGGAATTGTCATGAAAAAGAGATTTTTCGGCATCACGCTCGCGGCAGTGCTCGCCCTCTCGGCAGGGCTGCTCGGCGCGTGCCAGGAGGGGAGCAGTGCCTACGTCATGCCCGAATGGAGCGGCATGGAGAATGACGACACGACAGTCGCCGTCCACGATCCGTCCATCTTCTATGATGAGGCGAGCGGAACGTACTACGCCTTCGGTTCGCACTTCGCGGTGGCGTCCTCTACCGATCTGTACAACTGGACGCAGGTGGTGCGCGACAACAACTGGCAGGCACTCTACGGGGATGCGGCATACGGCACGACGGGCTGGCCGGCAACGCTCGGCGAGACGGTCGACCTCGTTCAGCCCGCAAGCGACATCACCACAACGTGGGCGCCCGACGTGGAGGAGTACAACGGTAAGTACTATATGTACTACTCGCTCACCAAGTCCTTCGGCAGCCGCAATTCGGCGATCGGCCGCGTGGAGGCGGACAGCCCGCTCGGGCCGTATATCAACAACACGATCATCGTGGACAGCATGAGCGGTACCGGTGCCGATCCCAACTGCATCGACCCCGAGCTGTTCTACGACAAGGACGGCGGCCTTTGGATGGTGTACGGCTCCTTCTTCGGCGGCATCTATATCAAACAACTCTACAACTCGGGCGAAAACTGGGGCCTTCCCATGGAGGAGGGCTACGGCAAGCGCCTTTGGCTGAGCGACGGGGCAGGTCTGGAAGGCCCGTTCATCTTCTATAACGAGGATACGGGTTACTACTACCTCATGACCAGCCACGGCGACCTCAACACCAACTACAATATGCGCGTTGCGCGCAGCGAGAATCCCGACGGGCCGTATGTGGACATCACGGGCGCAGACATGGCTGCCACCAACGGCGGCAACAAGATCGCGGGCAACTATATCATGGGCGATATCGACGGCTATGCCGCAGTCGGCCACAACTCCGTGCTCACGCGGGACGGCAAGTATTACGTTGTCGCGCACGCGCGCAGTCAGTCCGGCGAGACGGGCGTCACGGCGGGACATGCGCTCTATGTGTTCCAGCTCTTCTTCAATGAGGACGGCTGGCCGGTCATGAACCCCAACCGCTATGCGGGCGAGGCGGTCGGCTCGGGCGTCACGGCGGAGAACACGGCGGACACCTACAACGTCGTCGTACATTCGGAAGGAACAACGGCGGACTTTGTGCAGTGCGTTCCCTACACGTTCAATGCGGACGGCACGATCACTGATGCCTCCGCGGCAAACGTCGGCAGCTGGTCGCTCTCGGGGGACTACTATATCACGATCACCCTCACGGGCGGTGACTGGGCGGGGACGTACAAGGGCGTCGTCGCACCCTCGTGGGATATGTATGTGTCCAACCGGCTCCTGGATGCCTATGCCACGTTCAGTCTGACGGCGGTCTCGGATACGGGACGCAGCCTGTGGGCGGTCGGCACCACGGCAAAGACCTGATCGGAAACAGACAGGGGGCGGGCAGATGCCCGCCCCTTTGTATATGAGAACAGCGAAAGGGGAATGAACTATGGCGCTCAAATATCCGAAAAATCCGAGATTCAACAAACTGCAGATGCGCTCGCCCGATTACGCCTCGTGGCAGGAGGGCTGCGCACACGATCCCTCCCTCCTGGAATGGGAGGGGAAATTTTACGCCTATTCGACGGACACCTTCGGCGCGCCTCCCGGCTATCAGATCCGCGTGAGCGACGATCTCATGCACTGGGAGTATGCGGGCAGCGCCTTTGCGCTCGAAGGGGCGGCGCCCTTCTACAAAAAGGGGGAGGGGCGCGGCAAATACGGCAACCTGCAGGCGGCGTACGATTGGTGCGTCACCGACCAGCGTGAGGTCGGCTACGGCATCTGCACGCGTACGGACGGCTCCATGTCCTTCTGGGCGCCCCATTGCGTGCGCGGCACGGACGGAAAGTTCTGGCTGTACTTCTGCCTGACGGGGTACTTCGGCGGCTCCAAGTCTTGCATCGGCGTGGCGAAGGCGGACAGCCCGCTCGGCCCCTTCGTATGCGAGGGTCTGCTCGTCCAGTCCCCCGCCGGCTGGCGCACGCCCAACGCCATCGATCCGCAGGTGCTCTTCGCCGAGGGCAAAATGTGGCTTGTCTACGGCTCCTTCGGCCTTGGGCTCTATCTTCTGGAACTTGACCCCGCCACCGGTCTGCGCAGGGACGGCCGCACCTATGCCGATTTTGCGGCGGGCAAGGCGGATTTCTCCGCCTACTACGGCGTACACCTTGCGAGCGGCTCGCTCGAGGGCGGCGTGCTGCACTACGAGAAGGACGTCCCCGTCCTCGAAAACGGGACATGGACAAAGAAAAGCTATTACTATCTGATGTGCTCCTTCGGCTCGCTCTCGTCGGCGTACAATATGCGCTGCGCGCGCAGCGAGCGCCCGGAAGGCCCCTATCTCGACGTCAACGGCAATCCCGTGGTCTGTTCCACGGACATCGGCACGGGGAACAAGATGCTCGGTTCCTTCCGCTGGGAAGGCGATCCCGTTGACTATTTCTGCCCCGGACATAACGACATGTTCACCACGGGCGGCGGCGTACGGCTCATCGCCTACCACTGCCGCACCAACTGCTTCATTGAAAAAAAGCTCTCGCGCTCCAACAATTTTCACTATCTGTATCTTTCGCAGTTTGACTTCAACTCGGACGGCTGGCCGGTCATGAACCCCAACCGCTATGCGCTCGAGGAGATCCAGGACGTGACGGAGGAGGAGCTGCTCAATATCACGGCGGGAAAGTTTGAGGCGGTGCTCTTCCTGCAGGGCGTGGAGACGCTCCCGGCGCGGCGCGTCGTGCTGCACAAGGACGGCACGCTGGACGGGGCGTTCAAGGGCAGCTGGCACATGTACGGCGCGCGCTATATCTCCATCGAGACGCAGGGGGACGAATATCTCGGCGTCGTTATGCCTGCGTGGATCGACCACCAGAGCGTGGCGGGCCTGACGGTGTCCGCCATGGGGCGGCGCAGCGGCATGGCACTCATCATGGACAGCACCTATCGCATCGAGTGAAAAGGATTTGGAAAAGGGCTCGCATAAACCCGCTCCTTCTCCGGTTTCACAAATTTTTCCGGAATGACGGACGCCCTCCGCGCTGCGGCGCGGAGGGCGTTTTCGGTTTTATTCGTCGGGATCCATAAAGTCACGGTGTTTCTTTTTTTCCTCCCGCTCCGCCTGCTCGTTGGCGCGCGCGCGGACGATGAACATGAGGATGCCGCACAGCACGGCGCCGAGAAGCACGCACAGTACAGCTACAAGGTTTTGCACGAACGCGCCGACGATCACCGCCGCGATCACGCACAGGCAGGACAGGATACAAAAGATCACCTGAAGGGTTCGCATACGCCTCTCCAAAAATACTTTTTCCCATTGTAACACAATTCTGCAAAAAGTGCAATCGTTCGCGGGCAGGCCTATACAATATTATATATAGGCAAATGCGGGGAAAAGGGGGCGGCGCCGTCAAACAAAAAATTGTGTTATAAAATGAATAAAACCACAATCTGTTGTGGTGAAAAAAAGTGCGCAAAAAATTGCGAAAAAAACCGAAAAAAGCGCGAAAAACAGTTGACTTTCCGAATTTGATGTGATAGAATGAGCAAGCTGTCCGAGCGAGAGGGGGTGTTCCCCCGCGGAATAATATCCGATCCGCAGGGATCTGAAAAAATTCCGAAAATTTCCGAAAAAAGTGTTGAAAAATACTTGACACGGAAACAGAGAGTATGTTATAATGGCAAAGCTCTCCTCGCGAAGGGGGTAGCAACCGGGCTGTTGTCCGGTCAAACGCAGATTAAAAATCGAATAAGAAAGAAACGATTTTTTGTAACACAAAAAGCAGTTTCTGTCAATTTTTTTGAGCATCAAAGTACTCAAAACAAAGTCAGCAAGATAACGAATTTTCGTTAGAGCCGTCGATGCGGGGTAGCCCCGTGTCGGCTTTAAACAATTAAACTTAAGAGTTTGATTCTGGCTCAGGATGAACGCTGGCGGCGTGCTTAACACATGCAAGTCGAACGGGCATGAGGGGCTTGCTCCTCATGTTAGTGGCGGACGGGTGAGTAACGCGTGAGCAATCTGCCCATATCTGGGGAATAACAGTTAGAAATGACTGCTAATACCGCATATGACCACAGAGAGGCATCTCTCAGGGGTAAAAGATTTTATCGGA
>CALVZS010000018.1 GCA_944372575.1 uncultured Clostridia bacterium
GTATAAGAAAACCCGCGGAAAGTCCGCGGGTTCAAGAGAGGCTTTGCCGATGAACAAAAAACGAGCAAAAGAAAAGGGAATAAGCAAAAAGGCAAAAAGAGAAGAAAAAGCAATGATAGAAAGCAAACGGGAAAATTAGAATAAGGAACAAAAAAGAGGAGCAAAGGCATAGGAGAAGAAAGTTAAGCACAGGAAAGGCCCGTTAACGGGCGGCAAGTAACAATCGCATGACTGCCAGGTCGTCATAAGCGCGGCTTGCGCGCCGCTGGTAGTATTAGGGCTAACTGCCCGAAAATGAAAAACCACCGGCTATGCCGGTGGATATTTATTTTTTCTCCGTCGAAAGCGGTTTGTTTTGTCTGCGTTCTGCCGGAGTACAGAGGAAAAAGGCAACAACGGAAATGAGCAGGTACATCGGGATGCAATACCACAGGAGCGGGATATACGGCCTTCCCGTTACCGGATCGGCCAGGAAGACGTTTGGCGTGAAAAATCTGATGAGCGGGAGGATCTGACGGAATTGTTCGGGGGGATGGAAGAGCCAGCACGGATTATATTCGTTGAGGACGCGCCACAGGTCGCCCTGTGCGCCCTGTATGGCCCAGATCACAATGTCGTTGAATGTGATAAGGACGAGGGAGAGAAAAAAAAGAAAGGGGAGTTTCCAAAAATTGCGTCGGCTGAGCCGGTGAAGGCCCAAGAGCAGCATGAGCAGCGCGCCCGAGAAGAGCAGGCCATGACAGAGATAATAGCGGAATACGTCCCATTGCCAGATGCTCTGCCCGATGTACCAATGGGGGAACGCCATCGTCATCACCCCCGCATTTGTTCCGAACAGCACAAAAAAATCCCGCCAAAGGGAATTTCTGCCAAGCAGAACGAACGGCGCGATCAGAATAAGGAGAGCGCACAGATTGTACGCCGTACTCAGGCGCAGGTCATAAGGCGCGTCCCAATACATGGGGTATAGGTGACGCTTGCACAGGTGCTGCAGCACGTTGGCGAGCATGACGGCGAGCAGCACGCCTTTTTTCGTCTGCTCCGATCGTCTGCGCAGCAGAAGGTACAGCGCGGCAGAAAAGAGGAGGATCAGACCGGGGTAGAAGAAATAGGCAAGATTTCCGTATTGCATGATCATAATGTACTCCTGTCTGCAATATGTGGTATTTTTAGCTATATCACACAGTATTATGCCAAGCATAGTACTGTGCGCAATGCAAAAAAAGGACTTAAAAAAGAGCGCCTTTAAGGCGCTCTGATGATGTTCTTACGTCTTATGACAGGGTTTCCCTCAGCAGATCGTGCATGTCATATCGGCCGGCAGGTTTTCCGAGCAGCCATGCGGCTGCCTGCAGCGCACCCGAGGCAAATACCTTGCGGCTGCGCGCCGAGTGCGAGAGGGTGACGATCTCGTCCTTCCCCGCGAACATCACCTCGTGTTCGCCGACGATGGTGCCGCCGCGCACGGCGTGGATGCCGATCTCCTTTCTTTGGCGTTCACCCACCATGCCGTGCCGTCCGTACACGTTTTTTTTGTTTCCGCCAAATCCCTCGTTCACGCTTTCGGCGAGCATGAGCGCCGTTCCGGAGGGTGCATCCTTTTTAAAGTGATGGTGCCGTTCCACGATCTCCGCGTCAAAGGCGTCGCCCAGGATCTGCGCTGCCTTTTTGGAGAGGTATTGCAGAAGGTTGATGCCGACGGAGAGGTTCCCCGTCTGAAACACGGCGATCTTTCCGGCGGCGCTTTGAATGCGGGCGAGATCGCTCTGCGAATAACCGGTCGCAGCGAGTACGGCGGGAATGTGGTTGCGCTCGCAGTATGCAAGCACGCTCTCCAGCGCGGCGGCGGAGGAAAAGTCCACCACAGCGTCGGCGTCCTCTTTCACGTCGGCAATGCTGCGGTAGAGAGGAAAGGGGAGCGCGCCTTCCGCAAGATCCACGCCGGCGGCGATGGTCACGCCGCGCTCCGCGGCGAGCTCCGCAACATATTTTCCCATGCGTCCGCAGGCGCCGCATAAGATGAGTTTCATGCCTTCACCTCCAGCCCGAACTCCTGCATGGTGCGGCGCAGCGCGGCAAGGTGTTCCGGTTCGATGGCGGTGAGCGGCGCGCGGGGTGCTCCCGCAGCAAAGCCCAAAAGCTCCATGGCGGCCTTTGCGGGGATGGGGTTGACTTCACAAAAGCAGGCATCGATGAGGGGCAGCAGCGCATCGTTTTGTGCATTTGCCTGCGCAAGGTCGCCCGCGAACACGCTCTGCACCAGTGCCTTGACCTGCGCGGGAGCGAGGTTGGAGACGACGGAGATGACCGCCGTGCCGCCTGCGCACAGGATGGGCAGGTTGAGGGCGTCCTCGCCCGAATACAGGTCGCATTTCCCGCGGATGAGGCGCGCGGTGGCAAGCACCTGCTGCATATTGCCGCTCGCCTCCTTAATACCCGCGATATTGGGGATCTGCGCGATGCGCGCCATCGTCGCAGGCAGGATGTTCACGCCCGTGCGCCCCGGGACGTTGTAGCAGATGACGGGCAGGGAGGTCGCCTCGCAGATCGCCCTGTAATATTCCACAAGCCCGTTCTGCGTACACTTGTTGTAGTAGGGGGTGACGGCAAGCACGCCGTCCGCGCCGAGCGTCTCGGCGTGCCGCGTGGCGGCGACCGCCTTCTGCGTGTTGTTCGCGCCCGTGCCGAAGATGAGCTTGACGCGTCCCTTTGCCCGCTCCACGGCAAAGCGCATGAGCGCGTCCTTCTCCTCGTCCGTCATGGTGGCGGGCTCGCCCGTCGTCCCGAGGATGATGAGCGCGTCCGTCCCGTTTTCGATCTGGTATTCGAGCATCCTGCCGAAACTTTCAAAGTTGATCTCGTCCGATGTGAACGGCGTGATCATGGCAGTTGCGCTGCCCTGCAAAAAACCTGTCATTCTGCCTCCTTGCCGCACAGAATTATTCTATGCCGCACCCTTCCTTTCGGGTGTGATGTCAGTCAAAGTAGCCCTTTGCCGCAAGCAGTTCTGCAAGCAGCACCGCACCGCCCGCCGCACCGCGCAGCGTGTTGTGCGAGAGGCCGATGAATTTGTAGTCGAAGAGCGTATCCTCGCGCAGTCTGCCCGCGCAGATCGCCATGCCGTTCTCCGTCATGCGGTCGAGCTTCGCCTGCGGGCGGTCATCCTCCTCAAAGTAGTGGATGAACTGCTTTGGTGCGGAGGGCAGGGCGAGCGACTGCGGCTCGCCCGCATAGTCCGCCCATGCGCGCAGGATCTCCTCCTTTGTCGGTTTGCGGTCAAAGGAGACAAACACTGCCGCCGTATGCCCGTCGGAGACGGGAACGCGCAGGCACTGCGCGGTGATGACGGGGCCTGCGGCGCTTTGGATGCAACCGCCCTCCACGCGTCCCCAGATTTTGAGCGGCTCTTCCTCGCTCTTTTGCTCCTCGCCGCCGATGTAGGGGATGATGTTGTCGATGATCTGGGGCATCGTATCAAAGGTCTTTCCCGCACCGGAGATCGCCTGATAGGTGGTCACGGCGGCGCACCGGATGCCGAACTGCATCAGCGGATGCAGGAGGGGGACATAGGACTGGAGCGAGCAGTTGCTCTTGACGGCGATGAACCCGCGCTTTGTGCCGAGGCGCGCGCGCTGGGAGACGATCACTTCAAGATGATCGGCATTGATCTCGGGGATGACCATGGGAACGTCCGGCGTCGCCCTGTGTGCCGAGTTGTTGGAGACGACGGGGACTTCCAGGCGGGCGTAGCGTTCCTCGAGCGCCCTGATCTCCTCTTTCTTCATATTGACGGCGCAGAACACGAAGTCGACCATGGAGGCGATCTTCTCCGCGTCCGCCTCGGCATCGAGCACCTTCATCTCCGCCGCATAGGCGGGGACGGGATCGCTCATTGCCCATTTTTCTCCCACTGCTTCCCGGTAGAGCTTGCCTGCGGAGCGCGCGCTCGCCGCAAGGGCGACGGGGGTGAAGAGAGGGTGGCGATCCAGCAGCGTCACAAAGCGCTGGCCCACCATGCCGGTCGCGCCGATGATGCCGACCCGATAGGTTGCGTTCATGGAAATATCTCCTTTATCATCTTTATCGTCGGGGATTTGTGCGGGAAATAAAAAAGAAGGCCGTCTGCCGCCTTCTTTCGCCTTTCCCGTGCGTGCCGAAAAGCGCTTCACCGTGGCGGTGACAGGAAAGCGGGTATTCTCCCGCAGACCCAGCGCATCTGTAAGGGGGAGGGATGCGCTTCGGCGGGGATACCCTTTCCCGTGCGCCTCATCCGGAAATCCCTTCATTTCCTCGGCGCGCGGTACTCATGTTCGGCCGCTCCTCTTTTTAGCGAAACAATTTTATCATACGTACACAGAAAAATCAAGGAATTTGGTCGATTTCATTTGAATTATTTTCTGTTTTGTAGTACAATAGCAACATGGGCGGTTTTTCCGCCCTTCAAACACGCGAAATCAGAGAGGCTTTTGCTATGGCAGACAGAGAGAAAAAGGGACTGGTCGCCCGTTGGCTGGAGGGGAAAGAGCGCAGCGAGGATTACGCCCGCAGCACCCTTCCCACCAGCCGCTGGTCACTTTTCTGGGATATACTCAAGGGGCGGTTCGGGCGGCTCGTTCTCATCAACCTGCTCATGCTTGTCACCTTCCTGCCGCTCATCGCCGTCATTGTGTGGCGCATCCTGGGGACCTCTGCGCATGGGATGATCGGCCCTTACGGAGCGGGGCTGGGGGTCGGCTACCCCGCTCTACCCGAACTTGTCGGGTACGCGGAATGGAATATGTTCCAGGCAGATCTTCTCTTCTTTGCTCTCTTTATTCCGGCAGGCGCCATCGCGGCGCTGGGCATCGCCGGCGGCGGATACATCATCCGCAACCTCATCTGGACGGAGGGGATCTTCGTCGCCAATGACTTCCTGCGCGGCATCCGCCGCAATTACTGGAACGTGCTGGAAGCGGTGCTTGTGCTCACGGTGCTGCTCTTTGTCGCGCGTACGATGGGCAACCTTGCCGACTGGCTGGTCGCGAACAATGCGCAGGGATCGGGATGGCTCATCGCATCCAAGGTGGTCGGCTATATCTTCGTCGCGTTCGGGATCCTCATCTTTTTCTGGATGATCTCGCTGGGCATCAGCTATAAGCAGGGGCCGTGGGCGCTCTTCCGCAACGCGGTGGTCATGACCATCGGCACCTTCCCGCAGACCGTCTTTTTTGGGGTGCTCGCAACATGGCCCATTTTTCTTGCCATGTTCACGAGCGGGATCTTCGCCGTCATCGGCGTGCTGCTCCTCATCTTTATCGGCATTTCCTATATGCTGCTCGTCTGGCTGGACTATTCCCAGTGGGCATTCGACAAGTTTATCAATCCCAATATCGGCGTCGCACCGGGCAGGGGGCTTTACAACAAGGACAAGCCGAAGGATGCTCCGCAGAATGCCGCCGCGGCGTCGGACAGCGCAGCCATGCGCGAATACCGCCGCCTGATCGTGGCGCAGGGCAAGAGCAAACTTGTCTGCCGGCCCATCAAGCCCATCGACGACGACCTCGAAGTATATCAGCTGCCCGATTCCTTCTCGCGCGAAGATCTGGAGAAGCTGCGCGAGAGCAAGCAGGCGATCGAGGAGGATACCCGCGCCTACGAAGAGGAGCATAAGAACGACGAGCGGTATGTGGAATATAACCGCCAGTTCGAGGAGCGCGAGCGCGCACTCAAGGAGGAGGACGACGGCAAGAAGAAGAAAAAGAAGAAGCCGTCCCCGCCCAAGATGCTCAACAAGCGTTAAACGATCATTTATGGCAAAGGCATACGAATACCTCGGCAAATGGTTTGAACGTCTCAACGATGACTGCGGCTATGAACAATGGTCGCAGTATTTTCTTACAGGGCTGCGTTCGCTCGGGGCGGGAGAACGCGGTCTGGAAGTCGGGTGCGGCAGCGGCGCCTTTTCGCGCGCCCTCAGCAGGGCCGGATATGACATGACCGCGTGCGACATCTCCGCGCCCATGCTCTCAGAGGGGATGCGTCTCGCCCGTGAACAGGGGCTGCATATCCGGTTCGTGCAGGCGGATGCCGTCACGCTCTCCCTCGGCACGTTCGACTTTCTCATCGCCCCCAACGACTGTTATAACTACATTCCGCCCCAAAAGCTGCCGTCGGCATTCCGCCACGCCTTCCGTTCCCTGAAAAAGGGCGGGATCTTTTGGTTCGACATCTCGTCGGAATACAAACTTCGCGAAAAAATTGCAGATAATGTGTTTGCGGATGACAGGGATGAGGTTACATATCTTGTGTTCAATCATCTCCTTGCCGACCGCGTGGAGATGGACGTCACGCTCTTCGTGCGCCGCGTCGACGGTGCCTTCGACCGGTTTGACGAACGGCACACGCAGTATATCCATACGGCGGCCTCGCTCGCGGGGCAGCTCGAGGCGGCGGGGTTTTGCGTCGAGCGCACGGAGGGACACCTCGGCGAGGACGCCGGAAAAAGCGACAGGATCAATTTTATATGCCGGAAACCGTAAGCAAACTCTATCGCGCCCTCGTCTTTGAGGAGCGCATTTCCCTTGCCGTGCTGGATACGACCGCACTCGTCAACGAGGCGATCGTCCGTCATGGCCTGTCTGCCGTTGCCGCTGCGGCGCTCGGGCGCACCATGACGGCCGCCGCATACCTTGCCGGCTGGCTCAAGGAGGAGGCAAGCTCCCTCTCCGTTTCGGTGGACGGGGGCGGCCCTGGCGGCAGGATCGGCGTCGCCGCAGACGGCGCGCTGTGCATCCGCGGCTACATCGAACATCCGGACGTGCAGCTCCCGCCCCGCGCGGACGGCAAGCTGGACGTGGGCGGCTGCGTCGGAAAGAACGGCACGTTCACCGTCATCCGCGACGACGGGGAGGGGATCCCCTTCGTGGGGACGAGCCGGCTCGTGTCGGGGGAGATCGCGGAGGACGTCTCCGCCTATTTCCTGACCAGCGAGCAGCGCCCTACGGCGGTCGCGCTCGGGGTGAGGATTGGCGCGGACGGAACGTGCTTAGGGGCGGGCGGCGTCTTTTTGCAGCCCCTTCCCGGGGCGGGGGAGGAAGCGCTCGACTTTGCGCAGGCGCGCATCGCCGGGTACACAAATCTGTCGGCTGTCATCGGAAAGGAGGGGGCGAAGTCCGTTCTCGCCGACTTTGATGCCGGGGACGTCACCGTGCGCGACGTGCGCTTTCAGTGCCACTGTTCGCGGGAGCGTGCGGCGTCCGCCGTGCTCGCGATGGGCAGGGAGGATGCCTTCTCATTGCTGCGCGAGGAGGGGAGCATCCGCGTGCATTGCCACTATTGCAACACCGACTATACATTTGATGAGGCCGATCTGCGCAAGCTCTTCGGGGAGAGTGTATGAAGGACGATACCGTACAGACGCTGGATCTCAGCGATGAATTTTTATTGGAGAGCGTGGAAAACCGTCTGCAGGACGAGGACTATTTCGGCGCGCTCAGGATTCTGAACAAACGAAACGGGATGTACGCGCCGAGCGCGGATGCCCAGGCGCTCGCGGCGGACATCTATGAAGGGCTGGGGCTCTGGCAGCTCGCGGCAGACGCATGGTTCCGCTTTCTCGATACCTGCAATGAGGCGGATTTCGGCGAAGGGTATGAGGGACTTGCGATCGCGTTCATGAATATGGGCAACGACGTGCAGTCCGCGCTCTACTATCACCGCGCCTTTGCACAGGAGGGGCAGCTCTCGCCCGGGGGCGCCGCCGAGATCGGCAGTCTCTTCCGCCGTGCATCGCAGCCCCGCCTGCGCCTTGTGCAGGATGAGGGCGCCCCCGAACCGGAGATCCTCTCGGAGGGGCTTACGCTCCTGCGTTCGGGAGAACTGGAGCAGGCGCGCGAGAAGTTCGCCCAGGTTCCGCGCGAGAGTTCGGATTTTCCCTCCGCGGCGGGGCTCTCTGCCATGTGTACGCTCATGCTGGGGGATGAGGAAGGAGCGCAGAGGGAGTGTGAAGCGCTCCTCGAGACGCATCCGAACAACATTCAGGGGCTCACCACCTATTGTGCCGTGCTGGGCGCGCGGGGGGACAAGGAGGGGGCGCAGAAGGTCGCCGCCCGCCTTGCCGACCTGCCCGCTGAGGAGACGGACGACCTCTATCGCATCGCCACG
The DNA here is from genome assembly GCA_944372575.1 of uncultured Clostridia bacterium. Lineage (GTDB taxonomy): Bacteria > Bacillota > Clostridia > Christensenellales > Borkfalkiaceae > Gallimonas. Next base: position 8,143 of record CALVZS010000018.1, read on the forward strand.
GCGCTGTGTGAGACGGGGCTGGACGAGCAGGCATACGACAAGCTCACGCAGCTGGAGGAGCGGCTGCCCTACGATGAAAACATCCTGTGGTTCCGCGCCGTGGCAGCCTACCGCACGCAGCGGCTGGAGGAGGCGATCGGCTGTCTGGAGACGCTCACCACGCTCAATCCGCGCAAGGCGGTCGCGGAATACTACCTCGAACGGATGCGTTCTCTGCGCGACGGCGAGGATGAGGCGTTCCGGATGACCTATTATTATCGTGTTCCCGAGGGGGAATATGAGACGATCGCGGGCTTTCTGATGGCGGCCGCGGCGGCGGAGGATCGCGACGTCAGCCGCATCGCGGCGCTGCCCCAGCTTGCGGAATTTTTCCGTATCTCCTTTGATGAAATGGAGGGACGGGACGAAAAGCTTCAGGCGCTTGCCACGCGCGTCGCCGTGCGCGTGCGCGCGGATGCCGTCCTGCGGGAAGTATTGCTTGACAGCACGCTCGAGGAATTCTGCAAGATCAACATTCTGCACGCGCTGACCATGCGCAACGAGGAGGATTCCTTCGGCGTGGTCGTGTGCAACGTCTACAAGGAATTTTTCACGCACAAGATCGAGATCGGCGAGAAAAAGGCGGAGCCCTTTCTGAGGGCATTTGCGGACGTCTACTCCAAATTCGCCCTTTTGGGGGAGGAGAACGAGGGAAAGATCTGCGCGGCGGCGGAGGATGTCTATGCCTCGCTCGAGGAGGCGGGCGCCCTCGATTACTGCGACGAGCGCGCCGCCCTTGCCGCGGCGATCTACCGCGAGTCCCGCCTAAAGGGGGGCGAACGTTCGCTCTCCGACATCGCCGAACTGTTTGAGGCGAATATGTATACAACGGAACGTATCCTCGATTTCATGATGTGACGCGTGCCGTAAGACAGGAGAGCATATGAAAAAACTCATTGATTTCGACGGGCTGTTCGATGAAAAGCTCGCCGAATACATTCAGAAGAATCCGGGCAAATACACCGAAAAACAGTGGGAGAACGTCATTCCCAAACTGTACAGGCAGTTCGGCGACACCTATATCGCCAAAGCGGGCGCGACCCCGAAGCAGTACTATGCGCAGATGTCGGACGAGGAACTTGCCTCTACGCTCGAGCGCCACTTTGACGAGGGCGTCCCCGTCTCCGACTTCCTCTGCCGCGAGATCGAGAGCCGCGGCTGTTCGGATGCGCTCATCCGTCTGCTGGGGCGGCGGGAGGAGGAGATCCTCACGCTCGCCGTCAATCTCGCCGGCAGCAGCGAGAAGGCGTTTCCCGCCTATTTTGATCTGCTCACCTCCGACGTGAACGCCGACATCAAGGAGGCGGTGTGTGAGCAGCTCAAGGGGGATGCGGACGCCGCCAAGGAGCGTGCGCTTGCCCTGTACGCCGCGGGAGAGGAGCGGGAGATGATGCTCGAGATCCTCTCCCGCTGCAAAAAGCGGGACGATCGGGTATACGATCTGCTGCTCAATGCCTTCCGCACGGGGGACGAAGTTCCCATGCACGCCAGCTACCTTGCCGCCTACGGGGACGAGCGCGCGCTGCCCGTGCTGCTCGAGTACATCGACCGCGACGACATCAACTTTCTGGAGTTCCGCGAAGTCAAGTACGCCATCGAGGCACTGGGCGGGGAGTACAGCAAGCCGCGCGATTTCACCGCCGATCCCTATTATCAGGAGATCCTCGAGCAGTCGCAGCTGCCCGTCGATCCGGACAAAAAAACAGACGCATAGAAGCAACAGATACAGGCGGGGCGCTTTCCTCTTGGAAAGCGCCCCGCCTGCTTATATTTTATGCTTCTTATCGGTTGCCCGTGCGGATCTCTTCCTGTAAAAAATGCAGAAAAACTTCCGCAGGCCTGGAGAACTTCTGATATTTTTTCCATGCCAGGGTGAGTTCCGCCGTCATGCGCGGGGCAAAGGGCAGAAAAACCACATCTGTGCGCTGCGGCTCGATCAGCCCGTCTATGGCAATGGCGCAGCCCAGGCCCTCCTGCACCATGCGCACGGCGTTGCCCACAAGGTTGTGGGTGGACACGATGTGCAACGCGCCGGGATCATACCCCAGCCAGCCCGAAAGCTCGCCGCGCTCCAGCGACTGGCGCGAACACAGCAGGGGCAGCCCGCGCAGATCCTCCGGTGTGACGGCGCCCTTTTTTGCAAGTGGGTGATCGCTGCGTACGATCAGGCCCCAAGTGTCCGTCACGGGCAGGCGCAGACAGTCGTATTTTTCAAAATTTGTGCGCCCGACGAACAGCCCGAAATCTACCAGCCCCTTATCCAGCCGCTCGGCAACGTCCTCGTCGTTTCCGCTGTACAGATGGAAGCGTACGTCGGGCCAGACTGCATTCATGCGTTTCATGGCGGCGATCAGTACGCGCATTCCCTCCGTTTCGCCGCAGCCGATGAACACGTCGCCCAGAACGGCTTCCCCGCGGGAGAAAAAGGCGCTCTGCGTCTTGTCGGCAAGGTCAACGATCTCCTGCGCATGGCGGCGCAGAAATTCGCCCGCTTCGGTCAGAACGATGCGCCGTTTGCCGCGTTCAAACAGTTTTGTCCCCAACTCGTCCTCCAGCTCCATCAGCTGTTTGGAGAGGGTGGGCTGCGTCATGTGCAGCGCCTGTGCCGCCGCGGTGATGTTTTCCTCCCGTGCTACTGTAAGAAAGTAGCGAAGTACCCGCAGTTCCATTGCTGCATTCCGGTCAGCGTACGGCGGCGGACGTGCCGTCGATCGCGATGTCGCTTGAATAGAAGCAGGCAAGCCCCGTCTCCAATGCCCGGTAGTCGGCGCAGGCGATGCTCTCCACGGCAGAGTGCATGGCGAGCTGCGGCAGCCCGATGTCCACGGTCAGGATGCACACCTGTCCCAGGCTGATGGCGCCCAGCGTCGAGCCGCTCCTTGCGTCCGAGCGGTTGTAGAACACCTGCAAAGGGGCGCCCGCCTTGGAAAATACCTTCTTGATAACGGCGCCGGAGAGGGCGTCCGTCGTGTACGCCCCGCCCGCGTGACCTTTGATGGCAACGCCCTTGCCCAGCATCGCGCGCTCCTTCGGGTCGTATTTTTCGGCGTGGTTGGGGTGGAAACCCTGCGCGTTGTCCAGCGAGATGCAGAAGGATTTGGCATAGGCGCGCAGCAGTCCCTCTTCGTCCATGTTCTGCGAAAGGGCGATGCGGCGCAGTACAGCGGACAAAAAGTCGCCTCCCGCGCCCTGCCGCGTGCGGCTGCCTACCTCTTCGCTGTCCAGGCACGCCGCCACACAGACGCCCTCGCTGCCCCTGCACAGGGCGGTGAGGGAGGCATATACGCTGGCAAGGTTGTCCAGGCGGGGGGAGGCGAGCAGCTCTTCCTCCGCGCCCCAGAGATAGGGTGACTGCGCGCAGGCGGCAAACAGGTCATAGGAAAGGGGGGCGCCGAGCAGCGCTGAAAAGTCCGCCTTGCCCAGCGAGAGGACGGGCAGATCCTTTTGCATCTGCGTGGCAAAGCTCTCGTTTGCCGAACGGTTGAGGTGGACGGCAAGGGAGGGGAGCGTCACACAAAAGCCGCTCACAAAATTTTCGGAAAGGAGCGCCTCCTCTTTCTCGCGCACCACGCGCCCCGCAAGGCGCAGGGGACGGTCGAAGAAGGTGTACCAGAGTCCGCCGCCGTACGGTTCGGCGTTCAGCCGCGTATAGTTTTCATCCGAAAGGGCGGGATCCTCCTTGAGTTTGAGCGCGGGGGAATCGGTGTGGCTGGCAATGATCTTGAATCCCTTTGCCGCATCGCCCATCGTAAAGGCGATCAGGGCGCTGCCGCCGCGCACCGCAAAGTATTTCCCGTCCGCCCTGAGCTCCCAGGCGTCGCCCTCATGCAGCTCGCAGAAGCCGTGCCGCAGCAGCAGGGCGCGCGCGTTGTCCACCGCCTGGTAGGCGGTATAGGAGGTATCCAGAAATTGCATCAGATCGTTCATAACATTCTTCCGTTTTTTTATTATTACGTATTATACCGTATTATACCGCGTCTGTACGCAAAATGCAAGGAAAATCGGGCTTCTGGCTTTGCTGCATTTTTCATGAAAAGTTTGTTAAACCCCCTTGTCAAACGCCCGATCGTGTGGTACAATATCTCGGTGATATGTAAGGAGATGACACAAAATGTGGTTCGATGAAAGTGTATTTTATCAGATCTATCCGCTCGGGTTCTGCGGAGCGGAACGCGAGAACGATTTCGGCGAAGTGCGCCACCGCCTCGGCCTGATCGAGGCGGAGATCCCGCGCCTGAAGGAGCTGGGCATCGGCGCGGTGCTCTTCAACCCGCTCTTCGAGAGCGAGCGGCACGGCTATGACACGGTGGACTTCTTCAAGGTGGACAGGCGGCTCGGCACGAATGAGGAGTTCGCTTCGCTCGTGGAAAAGCTGCACGAAGCGGGTATCCGCGTGGTACTGGACGGCGTGTTCAATCACGTCGGCAGGGCGTTTCCGCCCTTCCGGGAGGTGCTTGAAAAGCGGGAGGGTACCGACTACCGCTTCTGGTTCAACATCAACTTTTACGGCAATTCCCGCTACAACGACGGGCTTGACTACGAGAACTGGGAAGGTCACCCCGAGCTTGTCAAGCTGCGCCTGGAAAATCAGGATGTGCAGCGCTACCTGATGGATGCGGTGCGCTTCTGGATCGACCGCTTCGATATCGACGGCCTGCGCCTGGACGTGAGCTATCTGCTGCCGCCCTGGTTCATGGAACTGCTCCGCCGCACGGTCAATGAAAAGAAGGGGGAGTTCTTTCTCGTCGGCGAGGTCATCCACAACAACAATTTCCAGCAGAACGTCTGCCCGGAGCGGCTGGATTCCATCACCAATTACGAGGGGTTCCGCTCCATGATCTCGGCGTTCAACTCCTCCAACCTGTTTGAGATCGAACACTCCATGACCCGCCTGTTTGCCGATACGCCCTGGGCGCTCTTTCGCGGCAAACATCTTCTGAACTTCGTGGACAATCACGACGTCGAGCGCGCCTGTACGGCGTTGAAGAACAAAGCTAATCTTCTCAACCTCTACACCCTGCTCTATACCATGCCCGGGATCCCCTGCGTCTATTACGGCTCGGAATTCGGCATCGAGGGGGACAAGTCCGATCTGGACTACAAGCTGCGCCCCTTTATCGGCGACATCGACAAGGGCGCCCACCCCGAACTGACGGCGCACCTGACAAAACTCGCCCGCATCCGGCGGCAGTGTCCGGCGCTCTCCTACGGCAGTTATGCCAAGGCGACGTGCATGAACACCAACTTCTCCTTTGTGCGCGAGTACAATGGGGAAAAGATCATCGTCGCCCTCAACATCGGCGACGGCGACTGCACCGTCCGCGTGGAGGAGGCGGAGGGCGTCAACCTGCTGGACGGGCAGGTGCGCAACCTCAACGACATCTATCTGCCGCCGCATACGGCGTGCATCTACCGCAGGAACTGATCATAAAAAACAGCCGCGCGGCGTTCGCATGAACGCCGCGCGGCCATATTTTTCGGAAAACGCACTTACAGTTTTTTGACATAGCACCTTCTGCGCTTGTGCAGGACGTTGTCAAAATTTTTCCAGAGGTTGAGGATGCCGTGGTTGTCCTCGAGGTTGAGGTTGGTCTCACAGTATTTCGCCGTCCCCTCGGTGAGCATCCGCATGATCTCGTCGATCATGACGATGGCGACGCCGCGGTAGGCGGGCAGCACGCCGATGAGCGCGAGATCGATGATCTCGGGATGCTTGACCGCACGGAAGATGCGCAGCAGGGCGGCGGGCGTCAGCCGTCCGCCCGACTTCTGCACCGCGCGTGCAATGGAGGGGAAGCACAGCCCGAAGCAGACGGGCTTTTCATCTTTATCGAGGATCATCGTGACGTGCTTGAGGTCGATGATGAGGTTGAAGTTGCGGACAAGTTCCCGTTTCATGTTTTCGGTGAAGGGGACGGTGCCGTAGATGTCCGCATAGGTGACGTCGAGCAGGTCAAAGAAGGCGTCCTTGTACAGGCGGATGAACTCCTTCTTGTTCTTTGCCGTGCTCAGGTGCAGATCAAAGCGCTTCATCATCTTTTCGCGCACTTCCCGGATGCGCTCGTCGGGCTGCGCGGGGGCATAGAGCTTGTGTTCCACCCAGTCCACCTCTTTTTCATAGCCGAGCCCCTCGATGAGCGCCTGGTAGTAGGGGTAGTTGTACTGTTCTTCAAAGGTGGACAGCTCGTCAAACCCCTCTATGAGCAGTCCCTCGCGCTCCAGGTCGGAAAAGCCGAGGGGGCCGACGGCCTCCTCCATGCCCTTTTCGCGCGCCCATGCCTCCACCTTGCCGAAGAGGGCAGCCGCCACCTCCTTGTCGTCGATGCAGTCAAAGCGCGTGAAGCGCACGCGCTTCTGATGCCAGCGCTCATTGGCGGCGCGCTGGATGATCCCGGAGATGCGCCCGACCACTTTTTTGCCGCGGAGGGCGATAAAGTACACCGCTTCGGCGTGTTCATAGTAGTGATAGTCCTTGCGGAACAGCTTCTTCTCGTCCCCGTACAGGGGCGGGACAAAGCAATCGTTCCCGCGGTAAAGTTTCAGCGGAAAATTGAGAAAAGCCCTGCGCAGGGCGGGCGTGGTGACCTCTCTGACTTCGACCATACTCCTTACTCCCGTGTTTTATGTCCGCACCCATTATAGGGTAAATGCCGGAAATTGTCAAGAAATGTTGCGAAATTTTGAGGGGCGCATGGCCTTTCATTGACAACTTTATGGAAAGCGCCTATAATAAAAATGCGCCGCAGCGCGGGGAAACAGTGCGTGTGCGGCAGATAGACCTATGAAAAATTTTATCTTTCTCTCTCCCAATTTTCCGGAAAATTACTGGCGGTTCTGCGCCGCCCTGCGCGGACGCGGATTCCGCGTCCTGGGTATCGGCGACTGTCCTTATGATGCCCTGCGCGAGGAGGTGCGCCGCTCGCTCGACGAGTATTATTACGTCGGTTCCCTCGAACACTATGACGAGGTGTATGCCGCCGTCGCCTTTTTTGCCTTCAAGTACGGCAAGCCGGACTGGCTGGAGAGCAACAACGAATATTGGCTGGAACGGGACGCCCGCCTGCGGGAGGACTTCAACATCGCAAGCGGCTTTCACCCCGCCGATATGCCCGCCGTCAAACTCAAATCGCGCATGAAGGAGCGCTACCGTCTTGCGGGGATCCCCGTCGCGCGCTTTTGTTTTGCCGACGACTATGAGACGTGCCGCGCCTTTCTCCGGGAGGTGGGCCGCGCCGTGGTCAAGCCGGACAGCGGCGTCGGGGCGAACGCGACCTATCCGATCTCTTCCGAGGCGGAATTGCAGGCGTTCTTTGCGCGCCCGCACGCGGGATATATCATGGAAGAGTATATCGACGGCACCATCTGTTCCTACGATGCCATCGTGGACGGCACGGGAACGCCCGTGTTCGAGACGGGGAACGTCACGCCCGCCTCTCTCATGGACATCGTCAATGCGCACGCGGAGAGTATGTTCTTCATCGTCCGCAGGCTCGATCCCGGGCTGCGCGCCCTCGGCAGGGCGGCGGTGAAGAGCTTCGGCGTGAGAAGCCGGTTTGTTCACTTTGAATTTTTCCGCCTGCGCCGCGGCCGTGCGCTCGGGAAGGAGGGGGACTATGCCGCGCTCGAGGTGAATATGCGCCCGTCGGGCGGGTGTTCGCCGGATATGATGAACTATGCCGGCAGCACGGACGTCTATGCGCGGTGGGCGGACATGATCGCCTCTCTTCCGCCCGCACCCGATCGGGGAAAGAAATATTTCTGCGCCTATGTCGGGCGGCGGGCAGGGCGGGCATATGCACTTTCCGGCGACGAACTGATCGTGCGCTACGGCTCCCATCTGCGCGAATGCGGGAAGGTGGACGCGGCGCTCGCGCCCGCAATGGGGGAGGATTACTTCATCGCCTGCTTCGAGCGCCTGGAGGAGGTGTACGCCTTTTTGCGGGAAGCGGTGCGCATTGCCGGGCAGCCCGCCAAAGACGACTATGCATGATCCTCTGAAAAAATTTGCGGAAAATTGCTCTCAAACAGTTGACAGGCGGAGGAAAGCATGATAGAATAAAGACAGTTCGCGAATGCGAACTTGTTTTTCGGCAAATGGTTCGCAAAAGCGAACTTTATCATTGCCGGATTGTTCGCAAATGCGAACCCGCTGTGCGGCGCACGGCGGGGGAGGAGAAAAAAGGATATGCCGCTTTTGTTGGCTCCGATCGGGCAGGAAGTCCGCATCGTGAAGATCATTGCAGACGAAAGGACGAAAAAACATCTTGCCAACCTCGGCGTTCTTGTGGATGCCACGGTGACGGTGCTCTCTGCATCGGGGGGAAGCACGGTGTGTCGCGTCAAGGAGGGGCGCCTTGCCCTGGACAGGAACGTTGCATCGCATATCTTTGTTGCCTGATCGAAAACCATTGTGGAGGTACATAGAAACAGTTATGGCAAAGTCTCTTGAGGATTTTGTCCCCGGGGAGAAGGGCGTCATCGTCTCGGTCTCCGGGGAGGGGCGCATCCGTCGCCGCCTGTTCGATATGGGCGTGACGCCCGGGGCGGAGGTCGTGATGCGCAAGAAGGCGCCGCTGGGCGATCCCATCGAGGTGACGCTGCGCGGCTATGAGCTGACCCTGCGCAAGACGGAGGCGGCGTGCGTGATGACGGAGGTGAGGAAGTGAAACAGTTCGCTCTGGCGGGAAATCCCAACAGCGGAAAGACCACGCTCTTCAACCTTCTGACGGGCTCTACGGCATATGTGGGCAACTGGCCGGGCGTCACCGTCGATAAAAAGGTGGGTACCTACAAAAAGGGCGCCGAACCCGTGCAGATTGTCGATCTGCCCGGCATCTATTCGCTCTCGCCCTATACGCCGGAGGAGATCATCTCCCGCAACTTCATTCTGGAGGAAAAGCCCGCCTGCATCATCAATATTGTGGACGCGACCAACCTCGAGCGCAACCTCTATCTGACCACACAGCTCATGGAGATCGACGTCCCCATGGTCATCGCCCTCAACATGATGGACGAGGTGGAAAAATCGGGGGATGCCGTCGATGCAAAGATGCTCGAGAAAAAGATCGGGCTGCCCGTCGTCGCGATCTCCGCACTCAAGGGGACGGGCATCAAGGAGCTGATGGACAGGGCGATCGCCGTTTCCAAGCAGCCGCGCGAGGGGGCGACCGTCTTAAAAGAATCCCCCGTTGCGCACCTCGTGCAGGACGTTGCCATCGCGCTGCGTGCGCAGGGGGTGGAAGCGCCCCTCTTCCATGCAGTGAAGCTCTCCGAATCGGATGAGATCGAAACCAAAATGCACCCTGAACTCGTCAGAATGGTGGACGAATTCAAGGCGACCTTCAAGGATGACGTGTTCGGCACCGACCTCGAGGCGGTCGTGGCGGACGAGAGGTACAAGTACATCTCCGCCAACTACTCTACTGCCTATCAGAAAAAGAACGGGAAGGGGGAAAAGCTCACGAGAAGCGACAGGGCGGACAAGGTGCTCACCCACCGCGTCTGGGGCATTCCCATCTTCATTGTCATCCTGTTTGCCATCTTTCACCTGACGTTTGCGGAGGATCTGTTCTATATCAGCGCGATGGCGGGCGGCCTGCCCACCCTGGAAGAGCTCGGCATAGACACGGAGAACGGCGCGGTTACGCTGCTCGCCTGTTTCTATGACGGCGCGGTATTCTCGCCGGGCGTCATCTTGACCAATTTGCTGAACTGGGTTCTCGAATGGATCAACGTCCTCGCCGATATGGCGTGCGCAGGCGCTCCCGGCTGGGTGGGCAGCTTTGTGGTGGACGGCGTGCTGGGCGGCGTGTTCGCCGTGCTCGGCTTCATCCCGCAGATCCTCACCCTCTTCCTGTTCTTCTCCATTCTGGAAGATTCCGGCTACATGGCGCGCATCGCGTTTATCCTCGACCGCATTTTCCGCCGCTTCGGCCTCTCGGGCAGGGCGTTCATGCCCATGGTCATGGGCTTCGGCTGTTCGCTGCCCGCCATGATCAACACGCGCACCCTTGCGGATGAAAAGGAGCGTACCTCCACGATCCGCGTCATCCCGTTCTTCTCCTGCGGCGCAAAGCTGCCCATCCTGACGGCGGTCTCGGGCGCCATCGTCGCGGCTTCGGGGGTCGGAAATGCGGACGTCATCACCATGTGTATGTACCTTCTGGGCATCTGCACGGCGATCGTCACCGTCATTTTAATGCGGTCGACCACCATGCGCGGCGAAGTTCCGCCCTTCATCATGGAACTTCCCGCCTATCATGCGCCGCGCTTCTCCTCGCTGATGATCCACCTGTGGGATAAGACCAAGCACTACGTCAAGAAGGCGTTCACGATCATTCTCGCATCGACCATCATCATCTGGTTCCTCTCCAGCTTCAACTGGAGCTGGCAGTTCATCCTTCAGGACGCACAGGAGCTCTTCAGTCTGTATGAGGGCGATCCCACCAACGAGGCGTACGCCGTGTATGCGTCCCTCGAAGGGGTGGAAGGGCTCGTCAATCTGCGCATGAACGAGAGCATCCTCGGCTCTGTCGGTATGCTCATCCAGCCGCTCTTTACGCCGCTCGGCTTCGGCTCGCAGCTGGGCAGCACCGCGGGTTGGGTGTTCGCCGTCGCCGCCATCACGGGGCTTGTGGCAAAGGAGAACGTCATCGCAACGTTCGGTACGCTCGCCTCCGCGGTCGCGGGCGTGTATATCTCCACCGAGGAGGGCATTGAGGAGGTCACCGCCATGATCGGGGCGACCGGGATCACGACGCCGGCGCTCATCGCGTTCATCGCCTTCAATATGCTCACCATTCCCTGCTTTGCGGCGTGCGCCACGGCGCGGGCGGAACTGCCCAAGGGCAAGTTCAGATGGACGCTTCTGTTCTGGCTCGCAACGTCATATATTGTTTCCATGATGATCTATCTCATCGGTTCGTGGTGGTGGACGGCATTCATCTTCGCAGTGCTCATCGCCGCGGCGATCGCGGCGATCGTACTCTGGAACAGAAAACACCCGATCGCAAAAGCGGGCGCCGGTTCTGCCGGGCTGGAAGAGAATGCGCTTCGCGCGGAGGCGGCTGCCGCAAAAGGGGTCAGAAAATGATGTGGTATGAGATCCTCATCATCGTTGCCGCCTGCTTGATCGTCGTCGGCGTCATCGTCTCCGGCATTGTCCGCAAAAAGCAGGGGAAGTCGGGCTGCGACTGCGGCTGCAGCAGCTGCAGCGGGTGCGCGGGCTGTTCCTCCCGCAAGCCTGCGGCAAAGAAAGGGGAACAAACGACACAGCACACACAACAATCTCCATAAATCTTCGGAAAAGGGGAGCCGTTTGCGGCTTCCCTTTTTCCGTGCCTGCGTGCGGGGAATAAATCGAAAAACAAATGACGGCGATAAAATATTCGGAATAGTCGGAGGCGGATTGCGCGCCCCGCGGCGCGGCTGCGGCTTGACAGAACGGCTCCCGATTTGGTAAAATAGAGAGGAAACCCACGATAAAGACGCAAGGAGGATTCCGTGATCTATTATAACAATAAGTCCAATCTGCTGGAGGACACCATCTATCACTACGAATTGCAGGACGTCGCGGAGCCGGAGCTCTTCCGCGAGATGTTTGACTATGCGTCCATCCCCAAGATCGCCTTCAACAACCGCCATGTCCCCATCAACATGCCCGACGAGATCTGGATGACGGATACCACCTTCCGGGACGGACAGCAGTCCACCTCGCCCTTTACGGTCAGGCAGATCGTCGATTTGTACAAGCTCATGTCCCGCCTGGGCGGGCCGAAGGGACTTGTGCGCCAGTCGGAGTTCTTTATCTATTCCAAAAAGGACAAGGAGGCGCTCCGGGCCTGTCAGGATACGGGGCTGAAATTTCCCGAGATCACGACGTGGATCCGCGCCAACCCCAAAGACTTTGAACTTGTCAAAGAGGCGGGCGTTGCGGAGACGGGCATTCTGGTGAGCTGCTCGGACTATCATATCTTCAAAAAGATGCATCTCACCCGCCGTCAGGCGCTCGATCAGTACTTGGGCATCGTCAAGAGCGCGCTCTCCTACGGCATCCGTCCGCGCTGCCACTTCGAGGACATCACGCGCGCCAGTTTTTATGGGTTCGTCGTGCCGTTTGCCGCCGAACTCATGAAGCTCTCGCGCGAGAGCGGTATCCCCGTCAAGATCAGGATGTGCGATACGATGGGATTCGGCGTCTCCTTCCCCGGCACCTCGCTGCCGCGCAGCGTGCAGGGCATCGTCTACGGGCTCTACCATTATGCGGGCGTACCGCACGAGCTGCTCGAATGGCACGGACATAACGACTTCTATAAGGCAGTCTCCAACGCCTCCACGGCGTGGCTGTACGGCGCCTCTGCGGTCAACTGCTCCCTGCTCGGCATCGGCGAGCGCACGGGCAACTGCCCGCTGGAGGCGATGGCGATGGAGTATGCCGCCTTCCGCGGCACGATGGACGGCATGGACTTCACCGCCATCACCGAGATCGCCGACTATTTCGAGCGGGAGATCAACTACAACATCCCGCCCAAGACGCCCTTCGTGGGCCGCGCCTTCAATTCCACCCGCGCGGGCATCCATGCGGACGGGCTTCTCAAGGACGAGGAGATCTACAATATCTTCGATACGGCAAAGATCCTCAACCGCCCCGCGCGCGTGTCCGTCAACAAGACGAGCGGGCTTGCGGGCATCGCCTTCTGGATCAACGACTATTACAAACTGCCCGAGGAGCATCGCATTGCCAAGACGGATCCGCTCGTCCGGGCGATGAAGGAACACATCGATGCGGAATATGAGGAGGGGCGCAACAGCTCCTTCGGCGATGATGAGCTTGTCAACCTCATCTATACCATTGATTCCCGCCGTATCCGCGAACTGGAGGCGTTCAGCCTGTAACGGGGCGGAAAAGAGGAGGCATTTTCATGCAGAAAGAGATCAGGAGGAGTTTTCGCTGGGACAGCGTCATCCCCACGGCGCTCACGGCGTGTGCCTGCGTGATATTGTTCTTCAGCGGCATTATGCCGCGCACGGCGCTCGCCGCATCGGCCGGCGCACTGTTGCTTCTTGCAGGCCTTGTGCGCGCCGTCGGATTCTTTGTCGCAGAAAGCGCGAATATTCTGAAGATGCTTGCCGGCATTGTGAGCGTCTCGGTGGGGGCATGGGCGCTCATCACCTGCACACATCTTTCGCGCAGTGTGTTTGCGCTGGGTTTGGGCGTGTATCTGATCCTGATCGCTGCGGCGGAAGCGGCGGACGGTGTGCGTGCGCGCAAAAGCCCGCCTGCCGCAGTGCTGCTCTTTGTCCTGGCGGCGGGCTACGCCGCGACGGGCGCGCTGCTCTTTGCAAATAACTTTTCCGCCGTCTTTCCCTCCGCCTCTGCGGCTCTCATCACGGCGGGCGCGGTCATTCTGTTTTCCTGCGCAGAGGAGCTGTTTCATTGTCTGCGCACCGGGTTTTTCCGCAAGGAGACGCTCGTGTTCCGGAAGGGCGGCGGTGCGGATGCCGCAAAAAAATAGCGCGTGAAATTTTTTCCTCTCCCCTTGACAAGCCGCCGCATGGAACGTATAATAGAGGCAGGTTATTTTGGAGGTGAGAAATTATGGGCAAAAACTCGGGCTGGAAGCAGGCGATGGAGAAAGTGTTCGACGTGATCGGCGAAATTCTCGCGGTCATCTACATTCTTGTCTTTATCCTGCTCCTCATCAATGCAAACAGGGACTTTTTGAGCGGCGTACCGTGGCTTTTGAACGTGTTCAAGATCATCTGGCAGTACGGCGCGTTCGTCATTGCGGCGATCGTGGGGCTGGAGGCGATGGTCAAGCGCAACTTCCTGTTTTTTTTGATTTTCTGCGCCCTCATCGCGGTGTGTGTGATCTTCATGTTCTTCCCCGGAACGTACGAGAACCTCATCGGGCTCGTCAAGTAACAGAGCGGACACAGGGGCCTGCCGGAAGGCGGGCCTTTTTTGTGCAGATTTTTTTGGGCGTTGTAAAAATAATCTGTCCATACCCCTTGCATGAAACGGGGAATTGTGATAAGATACACTACGGAGCAGCTGCTCCGAGGAGAAACCATGCTTCCCAAGACCAGAGACAAATCGCGCCTGAGCTGGCGCATCGTCCTTTCGGCGTTTGCATCCATCCTGCTCTCCGGCACCGTGCGTGCGCTTGCCATTTATATGTTCACCACCCCCAACGAGTTCGCGCCCGGCGGCATCAACGGCATCGCTGTCCTTTTAGAGGCGCTCACGCATCTCAATTCGGGTTACTTTCTCATCATTTTCAATGTGCCGCTCTTCTTCGTGGCGTTCTTTCTCATCGGCAAGTTCGGGGCGGTTGTCTCCACGCTCTCCATGCTCTTTACGTCCGGACTGCTCATCGTCTTCGATTATATTCCCGGCATGGACAATCTGCAATACGCCCCCGAATACAATGCCATCCTTGCGGCGATCGCGGGCGGGGTGCTGCTCGGGGCGGCGCTCGCTGTCACTATTAAGAGCTGCGGCACGAGCGGCGGGACGACGGTGCTCGCTTCTCTCGTCAATAAGAAGTACCGCAATTTGAGCGTGAGCGCCATGACCTCCGTCTTCGATGCGTGCGTGGTGCTTGCGTCCTTTTTTGTCTATCACCGCGGGGAACCGTTCGCCGTCAAGCTCGATCCCGTGCTGCTGGCGCTCGTGTCCCTGTTCGTGACCAGCGAGACGAGCGATGCCATCCTGCGCGGCTTCAAGGTGGCGTACCGTTTTGAGATCATCACCGATCATCCCGAGGAAATTGCCACGGAGATCATGGAGTGCCTGCATCACGGCGTGACCGAACTCAGCGCGACGGGAATGTATTCCCATCACAAGAAGTCCGTACTCGTTTGCGTCATCCGCAAGCGCCAGATCGGGGAGGTGCAGCGCATTCTCAGAAAATATCCGGATACCTTTGCTTCTTTCGCGCCCGTCTCCGAGGTGTACGGAAAATTCCTGAAATGACAGGATTTCCGATTTGCCGGCAGGCTCATCGCCTTTGCCGCGGCAGGGTGGCGGCAAAGAGACGGCGCATAAACGCTGCATAATTTGTCGGTTTTTCGGCCATATCCGCCGGAAATCCGGCATTTTTTTGTATAAATTTCCATTTATTTGTTTTCTTTATGTCTATTATCATAAAAAATGATTGATTAAAATTGCTTGTTTTCCCGTTCATTTGCTTGACAGGACGGGGGGCATGTTTGGTATACTATAATGTAACGTGCGGCAGTACAGAAACCGGAATTTCCGCACGGATGGATAACATTGATATTACACCAAGGAGAGATAAGGAGATTTTATGAAAAATCCTGCTCGCAAAACATGGTTTGCCGCACTGGGCGTTTTCATGCTTCTGCTCGTTGCGCTGTTTGCCGCAGCCTGCGCGGGGAAACAGACGTACACGATGACGTTTGAAACGAACGGCGGGACGCAGATCGCGCCTATTACGGCGGAGGCCGGCGCACAGATCGATCCGCCCGCCGATCCGGAGAAGGATGGCGCCGTCTTTGGCGGCTGGTATCTCACCTCTGATTTTTCAGGGGAAGCGGTGGAGATCCCTTCCGTGATGCCGGAGGAGAACGTCACTTACTATGCAAAGTTTGATGAGATTGCGACGGCGGTGCTTACGCTCGATGCGGGCCTTGGAACGCTGGATGTCACCTCCTACGAACTGGAGGTCGGCACGGATGTATTCGAGTTTGTCTCATCGCTCGTTCCCTCGGCGCCCGAAGGGCTCTCCTTCGGCGGCTGGTTCGTCGGCGACAGCGAGACGATGCTTGCGGCGGGGACGCAGCTTCCCGCTGCCGGGCTCTCGCTCACGGCGCGCTATACGGTATCCTATACGGTGGAAGTGTATCTGCAGAATGCAGCCGGCAGCGAGGACTACACGCTGGATGCGGATGCGGGCGTTGCGGGCGGAAGCGGCTTCGTCGGAGCGACGGTCGATCTCATTTCCGAACTCTCCTCCATCCAGGGATATACGGTCAATGCGACGCGCACGCAGCCCCTTGAGCTGACTGCCGACGCTGCGCAGAATGTCTACAGAGCATATTACGATCTGCGCACCTATGCCGTCTACTACTTCGACAATGCGCCCGCAGGATCGGACGTGAGCGGGGAGATGGAGGACGGCACCGCCTATTACGGGCAGGAGTTTGTCCTTCCCGAACCCGGTTTCTCCGTTGAGGGGTACCGCTTTGCGGGCTGGGCGACTTCCGCATCCGGCTCGGTCGCGTATGCGCCGGGGGATGAGGTCACGGTCAGGGGTATCACCATCCTGTATGCGTGCTGGAACCGCGGGCTCACCGACGTCAACGGCGGCGCGGATGTTTTGTACGTTCTGCAGGAGGAGCCGGGCGTCATCCTGCTCGAGCGCGCGTTCATGGAGCCGCAGAGAGGAGAATATGACGAGGATCTGCGTACGTTCTGGTTCGGGGACGATTTCTCCGATCTCACCATGCCGCGCGGCCGCGTGTCCGCAGACGGCGCGACGTATGCCTATTATTATGAAGAATATGCCGCACCGACGTATGCACAGTTTGATTGGCTGAACGGGGAGATCGTTGCGGGAGTCACGCTGAAACTGGACGGCATGAACGGCGCCACCTATGTGAATGCCGCGGGGGATGAGATCTCCGGGACATATACGCCGTCCGGAAGCAACTATCTGTTTGTATCCGCGGATGAGCAGACATCCTTCTACTTCACGCTCTCCGTTTCCGAGGAAGGGGAGGATCTGTTCCTCATCCGGGATGCGTATGCAAATGCATATTACTTCTACTCTGCATCCGAGGGAACCGTCGGCCTTCCTCTCATCATTCTGGACGGCTACGGCAATGCGACCTATCTGGCATCGCTCACAAGTATGCTGTCCGGGACGTATGTCTCGCAGCCGAACAATATCATTGAGCTGACATTTGTCACCGGAACGTCCGAGGAGACCCTTCTGGTGATCCGCCTCGCTTCCGTCTCGTCGTCCGAACAGACGTATGCCGTCTTTACGGCTGCGGATATGGCACGCGGAGATTACACGTTCCGTTTGGACGGAACCCGTGCCGGCACGATGGACGTGGTGCTGGACGGCTTCGGTTCGCTCACGTATGTCTTTGACCCCGATGCGGAGGGAGAGGCGAACGTCGAGGGCAGCGCGGAGTACACCTATCTCGTCAGCTATACGCACGACGGTGTCGCTTACGGCATCTTTGCGTTCAGTCTTGGTTCGGGGGAGAGCCTCTCGACTTATACCGTGCGCTTTGAGCGGGAGACGGGCAATGCCGTACGCATCGGCAACGAGGGCGGCTACTATTCGGAATACAACGCCACGAGCGGATTTACCGCACGCCTGCTTCTGTACGGCGACGGCACTGCAACGATCTATTTTTCCATGCAGGGCGGCTCCTACGCGGCACTTGTCGAGGGGACGTATGCGCTGCGTGCGGGAGAGACGGATATCTATACCTTCACGGCCACGTCGTATGCGCAGAATGAGACGCAGAACTATGAGGAACTGCTCTCCGGAGCATACGGTTCCTTTACCTTCCGCCTGTATCAGGACAACGCGATTTTCGTCATGAGCGACGGCGTGGAGGGTCTGTACTCCTTCACGATGGGAACGGGCGAGAGCGCGGTCGAATGGCTCATGGACTGCAACGGCTTTGCCTACGCGTCCGTCATGCAGAACGGCGCGCCTGCGGGCAACGTGTACTATACCGTCATCGACGCGTACGGGGAATATTCCTTCATCCGCTTCGGCGTCTCCACGATGTTCGGCACGGTGTACTATTATCTGCGCGTCATTCCCGGAACGGCGCAGGAGGGCGTCGCAACGCCCACCGACGTGTTCAGCGGGACGTACGGCGTATTCGCGGACTACGGCGACCGTATGCCCGGCTATACCGAGACGATGACGCTCTACCCGGACGGCCATGCCACGCTCACCGTCGTCACACAGGACGAGGCACAGACGGAGGTCGTCATTGAGGGAACGTATGCGCGGGACACGCAGAATGACAGCCTGTATGTGTTCACGGCGCAGTCCGTCCCCGGCAGTGCGTATGAGGCGTATGAGACATTCCGCTTCTTCCCTGCCGTCATCTCTCAGAGCTATTATTACTTCTGCTATTATGCGGAGGACGAGGTCGCAACGCTGACCTTCCGCGGTCAGACGCTCACGCTCTCGGGCTACGGCATCGCCACGCTCGGCCAGTCCCAGTACCGGTACTACTTCGAGACGCAGGAGGATACGACCTATCTCTGCATCGGAGGGCTGACGGGCGGACTTGTCTATCGGATCGAATATGATCCCGCCACGCAGCAGATCGTACAGGAGCCGGGTACGGAGCAGGGTTCGTATTACTCCTATCTCTACGATGAGGAGAACAACCGCTACGTCGTCGGGGAATATACCCTGACGCTGGACGGCTACGGCAATGCAACGCTCTCCGGTTTGGGGGAGAGCGACACCGTAGAGGTACTCGAAACGGGGACGTATCGCATGGACGGCGACGTCGTCGCGGTCACCTGGACGGGCGGGGAGACCTTTGAATGCATCATGACGACCGCAACGGTCAATCAAAGTACGGTTGCGATCTATGTCATCGGGGATGCTTCATTGGAAGTGACCTATACGGTGAACGGCAGCGACGTTACGATCGAACGCGATGCATTCGGCCGTGTGACATATATCGACGGAGATGTCACTTCCTCTGCCGCTTTCGTACAGCGCGAGGTCGGCGGACAGAACTACCTGATCGTCACGGTGAGCGGCGAAGAGGATGAGCAGACTGTCTATGTCTATCGCATGGACGGCACGTCGCTCACGCCCACTGCGGACAGCGCGACGGGCGAATATGCGCTGCTGGACAGCAGCAGGATCTACCCGAGTCAGTCACTCGTTCTGGACGGCTTTGGCAGCGCGACGCTTACGCAGGCGGACGGGACGCAGGTTACGGGAACGTACGCTGCGGCAGAGGATGCCGGGAGCGAGTATACGTTCACTTCTGAAAACCTAAACTTTACTTTCATGCTCACGACGGTTTCGTCCACGAGCGGAACGACCTATGCGGCGTATGTCATTTATGAGGAGAAGTGGGACGCTCTGCTCTCCACGCAGGACTGGCAGATCATCTCCGTCGACGGCTACGGCGGCGCAACGCTTATCGACTTCTATGGCAGGGCGTATGCGGCAAACTACGACGTGCTCGGTGCGGCAGGCAACATTCTGCACCTGTACTCCTCCTCGCTCGGAAACCGTTATTTCCGCGTGAATGGGACGACGTTTGCCGAAATTACGGAAGATTATATCACAGAGGATGGCGTACTGCTTGCCTACCAGGGCGGGGACAGCGCGCTCTCCGTTCCCGACGGCATCACCGCTATCGCCGCATATGCTTTCTACGGTAATTCCGCTCTGACGTCCGTCGATCTCAACGGCGTGCGTACGGTCGGCGATTATGCGTTCTACGGTTGCACGGCGCTTACCTCCGTACAGGGGGATGTCGTTGTCACGGTCGGGAATTATGCCTTTGCCGCCTGCACGCGGCTGGAGAGCATTTCCCTCGGGGCGGCGCTCACCTCCGTCGGAAACCGTGCCTTTGCCATGTGCGCAAACGCCGGGAGCGGGATCTTCACGCTGGAACTTGCCGGTGACAGTGCGCCCGATATGGGAGAAGAGGTATTCTACGGCTGCGGCGCCTATGCGGCATTTGTCGCCGTAAAGGATACGGCAACGGCGGCCGCGTTCCGCACTGCTTGGGAAGAAACGTATGCCTCGTATGTCGGCGTAATGCTCTCGGAAGAGGCGCGCGCGGTGGCCGGCGTCTATTATACCGATCTGGATGCCGCATCTGCGGGAATGCTCATTCTGGGTGCGCAGGTGATTTTGAACGGAACGCCGATCGGCACCTATACGGTGTCCGGAACGACGATCACTGTGACGCCCTTCGACGGCTCCGACCCGATCACGGGTTCGTTTGCTGAGGACGAGGAGGAGATAACGATCGTCTCCCTGACCGTGAATGAGACGGCATATACCTTCTATCCGGCAGGTACGATCCGTACCTTTACAAGTCAGGACGAGAGCGGTGGAACACTGGCCATTTTGCTCGGGTATGAAACGACGTACGGTGTCTACGCCGGTACTCTTGTTGAGATCCACCTCGGGGACACCATCTGGTTTGAACTTGACGGGGAGCGCTACACCGTTACGCTGGATATGGAAGCTATGACGTTTGCGGTGACTGCGGAGTCTGAGGCAGACGAGGCATAAATTCAGGGTATGCAGCAAGGCCGCCGTTGCGCGGCCTTGCTTGCATAGGCTGGATACTCAACATTTTCCCGATTACTATAATTCATAA
>CALVZS010000019.1 GCA_944372575.1 uncultured Clostridia bacterium
CGGGCTCAAACACCCATTCCATGCCGTAGTTGTTTGCCACTTTGATGGCAACGTCATACGTCGGTTCTTCCTGCTTACAGCCCGCAAAGCTCAGCAAAGAAATAACTGTGAGCAATAATGCAGTAATCAACGAAGCAACAGTTTTTTTAACTTTCATTTGGTTCCCTCCCACATTCGATCTGTTGTCTTTTATTATTATAGGAAATGATTGTAAAAAAACCCACACAAAATTGTAACCCGATTGTAAAAAAATACGCCGTAAAAATTCTCCGGCACAACAAAAACAGCGCGCCGGGCGGCGCGCTGTTTTCTCTTTTTGCAGCGATTATCTTCTTGCGTATTTGCTTTTGACGTTGAGGCGGGCGAGCGCGCGGGCGAGGCGCGCCTGTGCGGCGTGATGCTCCTCGATGCTCTTTTTTTGCAGCAGCGCCTCCTTCGCCTCGTCGGCGGCGCGGCGCTGGCGCACCTCGTCCACCTCCTCGGGCCGCAGGGCGGAGTCCACAAGGACGAGCGCCTCGCCTCCCTCCACCTTCATGATGCCCGCGGCGACCGCGGCGGCATGTTCCTCCCCGTCCGCCGTGCGGTAGGTGAGCGTCCCCGGGACGATGGCGAGGATGACGTCGCAGTGATTTGCCAGCACGCCGTACTGTCCGTCCAGCGTAGGCACGACGAGCGATTCGCAGTCCCCCTCAAAGAAGGGCTTGTCGGCGGCAAGAACGTGGAGCGGGAACATCTCAGATCTCCCCCGCCCTGATCTTTTCCGCCTTGGCGCGCACGTCGTCCAGCGTGCCGACGTTGAAGAACGCCGCCTCGGGCAAATCGTCCGCCTCGCCGTCGACGATTGCCTTGAAGCCGCGCAGCGTCTCCTTGAGGGGAACGTAGACGCCCGGGATGCCCGTGAACTTTTCCGCGACGTGCATGGGCTGGGACAGGAAGCGCTGCAGCTTTCTCGCGCGGTAGACGGTGACCTTGTCCTCGTCCGAAAGTTCGTCCATGCCCAAAATGGCAATGATGTCCTGCAGCTCGCGGTATTTTTGCAGGATCTCCTGCACGCGGCGGGCGATGCGGTAGTGCTCCTCCCCCACGACGTCCGCCTCCAGGATACGGGAGGAGGACTCGAGCGGATCGACCGCCGGGTAGATGCCCTGTTCGGCGATCTTGCGGCTCAACACGGTCGTCGCGTCGAGGTGCGAGAAGGTGGTCGCGGGCGCGGGGTCGGTCAGATCGTCCGCGGGGACGTAGACCGCCTGCACGCTCGTAACCGAGCCGCTGCGCGTGGAGGCGATGCGCTCCTGCAGCGCTCCCATCTCCTGCGCGAGCGTGGGCTGATAGCCGACGGCGGAGGGCATCCGCCCCAGAAGGGTGGACACCTCGCTGCCCGCCTGCACGAAGCGGAAGATGTTGTCGATAAAAAGCAGGACGTCCTTGTTTTCGCGGTCGCGGAAGTATTCCGCCATCGTAAGTCCTGTGAGCGCGACGCGCATTCTCACGCCGGGCGCCTCGTTCATCTGTCCGAACACGAGCGCCGTCTTTTCATGCACGCCGCTCTCATGCATCTCCGTCCAAAGGTCGTTGCCCTCGCGGCTGCGCTCGCCCACGCCCGTGAAGATGGAGTAGCCGCCGTGCTCGGTGGCGATGTTGTGGATGAGTTCCTGGATGAGCACCGTTTTGCCCACGCCCGCGCCGCCGAACAGGCCGATCTTGCCGCCCTTGGAGTAGGGCTCCAGGAGGTCGACGACCTTGATGCCCGTCTCGAGGATCTCCACGGCGGGCGACTGGTCGACAAAGTCGGGCGCCTTACGGTGGATCTCCCACTCCTCCTGCGCCTCGACGGGCGCGCCGCCGTCGATGGGCTCGCCCAGCACGTTGAACATCCTGCCCAGCGTGCATTTGCCCACGGGAACGCGGATGCCGTGCCCCTCCGAGACGACCTGCATCCCGCGCGCCAGCCCCTCGCTGCCCGCAAGCATGATGCAACGCGCCGCGTTGCCCTCCACGTGGCGGGCAACCTCCATGACCAGCTCCCGATTCCCCACCTTCACGCGCAGCGCCTCCCGAAGGCGGGGGAGCTGCCCTTTTTCAAATGCGACGTCCACGACCGAGCCCGCGACGCGCACAATGGTTCCCGTACTCAAATTCCGTCCTCCTCACTTCGCTGTGCCTGAGCGCCCGCCGAGATCTCCGTGATCTCCTGCGTGATCGCGCCCTGCCGCACATGATTGAAACGCATCTGCAATTCATCGAGGATCTTCTGTGCGTTTCGGTTTGCCGCATCCATTGCCGTCATGCGGGCGTTCTGCTCGCAGCAGAAACTGTCCACGAGCGCGCTGTAAATATAGCCCGCAAGATAGCTGGGGATGATATTGTCGAGCACCTCTCCCACCGAGGGAAGGAACTCAAACGGCGCATGCTTTTTCTCGTCCCCGTGCGTCAGGAAGTCGGCGCGGTGGAACGGCAGCAGACGCGTCACGCGCACCTGCGCCTCCAGCGCATTGCCAAGATCGGTATAGACGATGAAGATCTTTTTGAGCCGCCCCGTATCGTATGCCTCCAGAAGGACGGTGGCGATCTCCCTTGCGCGCGGCATGGTGGGATTCTGCGCCGTGTAGAGGAAGCTCTTCTGCACGGTCACGCCGTGCCGCAGGCAATACTGCCGCCCGTATTCGCCGACGACGTAAAATTCCACGTCTCCGCCGAATTTCTGTTCCAGTTCTCTGGTCGTCCTGATGATATTCTGGTTGTACGCCCCCGCAAGGCCCTTGTCCGCCGTGACAACGAGACAGCCCACCGTCCCTGCCAGTTTCGGTTCCCCCGCGGGCGGATAGAAGTAGCGGTTCTCCACGCGCGCGTCGGTACGGAAGATGCGCTTGATCTCCGCCTGCAGTGCCTGAAAATAGGGACGCGTGCGGGCGAGTTCCTCCCGCGCCTTGCGCAGCTTTGCCGAGGCAATGAGATACATCGCATTGGTGATCTTCTGCGTATCGCGCACGCCCGCCATGCGGCTGCGGATATCCTTGACGCCCGTCATGCCTGCGCCTCTGCCGCCCCGGCAAGAAAGTTCCCGGCATACGCCTGCGTCTTCTCCTCGATAGACGTCTTGTCCTCATCGGACAGCACGCCCGTCGTGCGGATGCGCGCGCACAGTTCCGGCTGTTCCTGCGCAAAGCGCCTGAGAAGTTCCTGAGCAAACAAGGGAATCTGTTCAGCCGGAATGTCCTGCAAAGTATGGTGAAGCGCCGCGACGAGCAGGATGACCTGCTGCTCGCGCTGCAGCGGGTGAAACTGCGGCTGCCTTAGAAGGCGCATGAGCCCCTGCCCGTAGACGAGCTGGCGGCGCGTCGTCTCGTCCAGATCGCTTGCAAACTGCGTGAATACCTCGATCTCGCGGTACTGTGCGAGGTCGAGACGGATGGCGCCCGCCGCCCTCTTGACCGCCTTGGTCTGCGCGGCGCCGCCCACGCGCGAGACGGAGAGCCCCACGTTGACGGCGGGGCGCTGGCCCGCGAAGAAGAGCGAGCTCTCCAGAAAGATCTGCCCGTCCGTAATGGAGATGATGTTGGTCGGAATGTAGGCGGAGACGTCGCCCCCCTGCGTCTCGACGATGGGCAGCGCCGTCATGGAGCCGCCGCCCCGCGCCTCGGAGAGGTGCGCGGCACGCTCCAGAAGGCGGGAGTGCAGATAAAACACGTCGCCGGGGTACGCCTCGCGCCCCGGGGAGCGCCCCAGGAGCAGGCTGAGCGCACGGTAGGCGACGGCGTGCTTGGACAGGTCGTCGTAGACGATGAGCACGTCCCTGCCGCGCTCCATGAAGTATTCGCCCATCGCGCACCCCGCATAGGGCGCGATGTACTGCATGGAAGCCGCCTCCCCCGCAGACGCGTTGACGACAATGCAGTAATCGAGCGCGCCGTGCTTTCTGAGCGTCTCGACGAGGCGTGCGACCGAGCTCTCCTTCTGCCCGACGGCAACGTAGATGCACACGACGCCCTTCCCCTTCTGATTGAGAATGGTATCGACGGCGATCGCGGTCTTGCCCGTCTGGCGATCGCCGATGATGAGTTCGCGCTGGCCGCGGCCGATGGGGAACATGCTGTCGATGGCGAGCAGCCCCGTCTCGAGCGGCCTTACGACGGGCTGGCGGTCAATGATGGCGGGTGCGGGCGTCTCGATGGGACGGTACCCGTCCGCGTCGATCGCGCCCTTGCCGTCGATGGGATCGCCGAGCGCGTTGACGACGCGCCCCAAGAAGCGCTCGCCGACGGGGACACCCGCGCGCTTGGCGGTGCGGCGGACGGTGCTGCCCTCCTCGACAGCGCCGTCATCCCCGAAGAGGATGCAGCCCACGCTGTCACGCTCGAGCGTCTGCACCATGCCGCGCACGCCGCCCGAAAAGAGCAGGATCTCGCCGTATTCGGCGTTGGAAAGCCCGTCCGCGAGGGCGATCCCGTCGCCGACGGCCCTCACCGTGCCGATCTCCTCGGCGATGGCTTCGGGCGTCCAGCGGCGGAGCGTCTCGCGCATGAGGGGAATGATGCTCCCCTCCCGATTCACGGCGCGCGTGAGCGTATCGCGCAGCTGGCGGAACCTGCCGTTCACGCTCCAGTCATAGATCTCCGACCCCACTTCGAGGCGGAACCCGCCGGGAAAGAGCGTACTCTCGCGGAACTCAAGCTCGACCTCCTCCCCGTATTTTTCCTTGAGAAATGCCGCAAAGCGCGCGCGCTGCCCTTCGTCGGGAGGAGCGGCGGCATATAAGACGGCGCGGCGCGTCATGCCTTGCCTCCGCCCTTCGTGGAAGTCTGCTTCTGCGCGGCATCGAGGAAGCTGTCATACGCCTCAGACGCGTTTCCGTTCAGCACAAGCTTCTCCGTCGCCTCCGTCACCAGCCCGGCGATCTCACTGCGGGCTTCGGAGACGGCGCGTTCCTTCTCGCGCGCGGCGCTCTCGCGGGCAGCGGCGACGATGGCGGATGCTTCCTCTTCTGCGGCGGCACGGCGCATCGTCTCATAGCTGTCCAGCTCCTTCCCGGCGTCGGCGCGCTTTTTGGCGATCTCCGCATCCGCTGCCGCAAGTTTTTGCTCATATTCGGCGCGCGTTTGCTCCGCCTCGGCGACCTTGTTCTGCGCGTCGGATTCCATCTTCTCATACTTCTCTTTCCTGCCCTGCATGAATTTCTTCACGGGCTTATATAAGAGCAGCCACAGCCCCGCAAAGAGGATGACAAAGTTGAGAAGATGCAGCAGGATCTGCTGCCAATCGATATTCAAAGGCATAGACGCCCTCCGTCAGAGTACGAAGATGATGAGGATCGCAACGACCAGCGCGTAGATGATGGCAGTCTCGATAAAGATGAGCCCGAGCATGAACGTGGAGCGCAGCTTTCCGTCCGCCTCCGGCTGACGCGCGATGGATTCGTTGGTCTTTGCAATGGCGATGCCCATGCCGACGGCGCCCGCCGCGGCGGCAAGCCCGATGGCGATGCCGGCGGCGATCGCCTTCCAGCCGGTGGAGTCGCTCTCCCCTTCCTCGGCGGCGGCAACAGGCGTCTGCGTCTCACTCTCATCCGCCGCGGCGCTGATCTGCGTCTCGGCAAAGACGGGCGCCGCACTGCGCTCGCCGAGCCCTGCGGCGAGAAGCGCCGCAAGCGCGAGAAGAAGGGCAAGCCCGAACACAAACAGGATTTTCTTTCTGAAACCGGTTTTCATACATTCACCTCAGGTTTGATTTGATGATGTTTCTCTTTGGAATGCGCCCGCGTCTTTTTGACGTACGGCTCGGTGACCTCCCCATAGATGAGCGCCGTGAGCGTGGCAAGCACATACGCCTGCACGAGTGCGTGCATGACGGTGAACAGGACGCCGACCAGCACAGGCAGCACGAAGGAGAGCGTCAGATAGGAATATACAAGCTCACTCACCAGCAGCCCGCTCAGAAGCGCGCCGAAGAGACGGAAGCTCATGGAGATGGGCAGGGAAAATTCCTTGAGCGTGCGCCCCAGCCCGCGCGCGCGGTTGGCGGCGATCCCCCCTGCCAGGATGACGAGATAGGAGAGGCACCCCAGGGCGATCGCCCCGTTGATGTCCGAAAGGGGCGCGGGCAGGGTGACGCTCTCCCCCGCCGCCGACTGCCACGGGAAACCCACCAGCTCAAAGAGCGTGCCGACGAAGATATACGCCGCCGCCGCAAAGATGTAGGCGCCGAGAAATTTGTTGCGGTGCGGGCTGTTCTTTTCCGCCATCCCCGTAAACATTCCCACGGCCTCCTCCAGGACGATCTGGAACCTGCCGGGGACGAGCTTGAAGCGCGGGATGACGAAGATGCGCACGATCGCCGCAAAGATGAGGATGACGGCGGTGACGAGGTAAGCAGAGATGAGCCCGGGATTGACCTGCAGGCCGAAGAACCAGACCTTGTCCCCCTCGTGCAGGACGGCATCCTGCATGGATTCCTGAATGTTGACATCCCTTTCGTAGAGGCCGTCCGTGAGCACGATGCCGACGATCAGCGCGGCAATGAGCACGGCAACGACGCCCAGAAAGATGCCGAGTTGCTTTTTTGTCATGCTTCCTCCGGCGGCGGAGACCCCGCCGCAAGCGAACTTATTATAGTACGGCACATTGCCGTTGTCAAACTTTTGAAACGTCCTGTGCAAAGAAAAAATCGGAAGTTCCCTTCCGAATTCCTCCGATGAAAGTAAAAAATTGAGTAAAGTGCGCACCGTGCGGCATCAGTCTGCCCGGACATAAAAACAGCGGCAGGTCTCGATCTGTACACATCCGAGAACACCGCTCATCGATACGCCGGTATCGAGATGCACCTTGCAATAATCGGAAATGTCGCTACTGTCCGCGCGCGCTCCCGCGCGCGGATAAAAGAGGATCTCGTCCCGCCCCGTCAGGTAGCACACGGGCGTATGGCCGTAGAGAACGCATCTGCCTCCCTCGGGAAGTATATCCGGATCCTTGAAGCGGCGGTCATAGACAAGCTGCTCCGGGATCGCCTCCTCCGGCGGCATCAGCCGCCCGCCGCGCACCGGCAGGCCGGCATGTACGCCGATAAAGCGCTCCGTCTTGGTAAAATAGGGCAGTGCCTCCAGCGCATGGAGCGTGTCCCGATCGAGCAGTTCTCCGTCCGCATAGAGGGCGCGTATTCTCTGCAACGCTTTGCTGCACCCCTCTTGCTGCTCTGCAAACCCCTCATAGTATTTCATCAGATCATACTCGTGGTTGCCCGCGACACACACGGCATTGGGCATGGAGAGGAGCAGCCTGACAAGGCGGATGCTCTCCGGCCCCTTGTCGATCATGTCCCCCAGCACATAGAGCCTGTCCCCGCCGGAAAATCTGATTTTCTCCATCAGTCTGCAGAACAGGCCGTAATGGCCGTGAATGTCGGAAATACAGTACGTCATGCGCCCCCCGTTATCTGCGGATCAAGAAAGGGATCTCCCCTCCCCGTATAGTATACGCCGCGGGCGGGCGCTCTGTCAAGCAGGGGCGCCGCCCTCGGGCGCCCGCCCCATCCGGCCCGCATTCAGGGTTCGATCAGGACGATTTCCCTGCCCGCTTCGCGGGCATATGCGACGGTGCGCGCCGTGCCGCCCTCCGACTTTCCCTGCACGGCGATGAGCAGAGAAGAGCTGTCGACCATATACCGGTCGCGCTCCCGGTACGCCGCAACGCAGAACGCGTCCGCGGTAAGATGTACCCTGTCGCACTGCCCGAGGAGGCGCTCATAGGTGCGCCTCGTCTCCGCCCGCCACCGCCGGGGCTGCGAAGGGAAGGGAACCGCCGCCTCCAGCGATATGCCCGCCTCGGACATCTCTTCGCGCAGGCGCACGACAATCTCTGCCGCGATCAGGTCGATGCCCGCCGCCATGCCGCTGATGAAGTGCCGATACCCTCTTGCGAGGGCGCGCACGATCTCCTCCCTCAGTCGCTGCGAGATTGCCTTCTCCCGTTTCCGATCCTCCCCCCACGGGTAATTTTGGGGCCGCGGGCCGGAAAAACAGCAGGTATTGCGCGGGCCGCATTGTGCCGCGGCGCTATCCGCACAGACCATTGTAGAGCCGGTCGAGATGGTCATAGTCGATTTTGATTTCACGGTTCTTCCCCTCTGTCTCCACCGCCTGGATGATGATCGAGGCGTACTCATCCGGATGGTACGTCTCCCTGCGGCTCATGAGGTAGGGCATACAGGAGACGCGCACGGCATCGTAGATGGCAAAGACGCGCTCGCACAGCTCGTCCGTGACCTCATACTCGCCGTACGCAAAGTAACCGCCTTCAACGCCACCGCCTTCCAGGCGTTCTTTGGTCTCCCAAACTGCCTCGTTATATCCCGTAAAGATCATTTCATAGTACCGCTGCGGGAGCTTTTCATCTTTTTTGTCCACAAATTTGCTGACGTATTCGAGTTTTTCGGCACACTTATACACCCAGAGCGGAAAGAGCGGATGATCTTTCCCGAACAGAGCACACCGCATCAGATTGATTGCGATCACAAATTCGGCATGGCCGATCTCCAACCGGATCTTCCGGCGCGGGACGACGATGCGATAGAACGGGATCTCGTTGTGCCGCGACCTTTGCCAATACGGCAAAAAACCCGCAAGATCCGCGGCAGCTTCGGCGTACTGCATACACGTCTCCAACGTATTGTCCGTGTGTCCGCCCTTCAGCTCTTCCCATACAGCCGGCAGGGTGTAACTCTGCACGCTCTTGCCGAGCAGGCGTTTTGCGATCGGCAGCAGATCCACCCGGTCGGCAGGGAAGGTCACGCCGTACTGCGCGCCGTAAAAATCGAGGAACTTACAGTCAAACGGCAGATTGTACCCAACGAGAACGACATTCTCCGCAAATGCGGCAAATTGTTCCAGCGCATCCCGCACGGACGGCGCCACTGAGAGCATCTCGTCGGTGATCCCCGTCAGCGCCGTGACTTCCTCGGCAAGCGGCTGCGGGCAGGAAACATAGGTGTGGAACGTTTCCGCAGGACTTAAATGTTCCAGGCGGATCGCCGCGATCTCAAGGATAAAATCGCTCTCCTTCCCCTCCACGCCGCAGACAAGTCCCGTCGTCTCCATGTCGACCACTACGACTTTGCTCTTCCTCAGACGCTCATACAAACTGATCATACTTCCTCCTTTGTCCAATATCTCTGCAGCATCCGCCGCATATTCTCCCGTCCGACGGGATTCATCGTGTGCAGAGCGACGGGATACAGCGTGCCGCGCTCCAGCAGCCAGTCCAGCAGTCTGATCCCGTCCCCGCCGTCGGCGGCATAGTCGCCGAGGTCATGGTCGCAGTCGATGCACTCGATCGGCTGCAGTTTTTCCGCCTCTGCGATCACCGCTTTCGCTTCGTTGACGCTCCTGCACCACAAAAAACCTAACGGCGCAGGGCGCAAATCGTCCAGCCAGATCTTCATTTCAGCCCCGCGAGGCGCAGCCCCTCTTCCGTAAAGCAGGAGAGCCGCGCCCGTTCGCGCCTCAACGCTTCCTCTTGCAGCAGCACATGATAGGCGACCGACAAGAGTTCCCCGTCGATCTCCCCCCTCTCAAAGGAGGAAAACGCCCTGAGGATCCTGCGCTTGCCCTGCAATTCCCCGCGGTAATACTCCAGATCGAGATAGTGGTGCATACATTCGTGATAGATGCTCCCGTCCTCGTTCTGAAAATACCCGTGCGCCGTCATATCCGTCTCGTCGGCGCATTCACGATGGCGCTGCAGTTGGCGGTCTGCCCGCGCATACCGCCCATCCTCATCGGGATACCCGTTCTGCCGCAGCTGTTCGCCTCCCCAGCTGCGCAAATTTGTCAGGACAAACGGCTCCTCCCCGAAGAGGGTGTACCCGAACGGCGAGAAGGGCGAGACGACGAGATCTCCCCTCTTGAAGGGGGTCGGGAAATCAAACCACATCCACTCAAACGCCTGCAAAATGTTTGCCTCCGCCTCTGAAAGGCCATCGGCATCCAACTGCAAAACTGTCTGATCCGCTTTCGCGCAGAGCGTGATCGCGCGATTGTCGCCAATCCATCGCTTGGTGATCTGCACGCAGAGAACGGACGAGAGCATATCCTCATCGGCTCTTACGTCCTCAAAGCAATCTTCTGCGCTGTCATACAGCCAGCTGTCCCTGCTCCAGTCCTCATCACCCTCATACAGAACGCAATAGCGATAGACGGCATGATCACCCTTTTGATAGAAACGTTTGATCAGATTTTCCTGCAATGAGATGAACGCCTGCAAAAAAGAATGCAGGCTGCCCGCAAGCGCATCGGCGATCCCCATATTGCTTTTGCGGTGTCCCTCAGCGACGGGACAGTCGGGCAGATTTTCCATGATCTCCCGCCACGCTCCGTGTTTTTCGGCGAGCGTCTTTGTACGGTTGTGCCAAACGAGATAGGCGCTCTGCAGGGGCGTACAGGCAAAGCCGACCCTATGCCAATGTTCGGCTATATCTTTGGAATTGAGAAAATCTGAAGCGTCAAAAAACGGCACTCCCTCTTTCTGATTCATTGTCTGCATACCTCCCTGAACTTTGTGATGATCGGCGTAAGATTCTCCGGCAGACAGAGGATGACGCACAGGCGCTGCACATTCGTCATGCCGAAGAAGGCCTCCGCGACGCTGCCCGCAATGGCGCAGACGGTATCCGTGTCCCCGCCGACGGACACAGCATTGCGGACGGCGTCCTCAAAACTCTTTGCCTCAAAAAAGCAGGTTAGCGCCTGCGGCACCGTCCCCTGACAGCTCTCGTCGAACAAATATGTTTGGGAAAGCTGCGCGCAGGTGTAACTGCCGATCTCGGGATAGTATTCCCTTGCCCGCGCCAGGAGCTGCGCCTTTGTACAGCCGCCGCGCGCCAGATAGACGCACATGGCGACGCACTCCGCCCCCTTGAGCCCCTCCGGGTGATCGTGGGAGACGGCGGTCACGATGCGCGAGAGCCGCCTCACCTCCTCCTCGCTGCGCGCATACCACCCGACGGGAGAGACGCGCATCGCCGCACCGTTGCCGAAACTTTGATACGGTTGGGGGTTTTCCGCTTTAAGCCACTTTGCAAAGGAGAGTCCCCACCCGGCATCGGGATACTCCGCGGCGATCGCCCGCATGGAACAAATCGTTTCGCGTGCCAGCGTCCGCCCGTCCAAGCCGCCCGCCCCGGCAAGCGCATCGGCAACGGCGAGCGTCATCAGCGTATCGTCCGTAAAGGAGCAGTCCGGATGAAAGAGCTCAAAC
This sequence comes from uncultured Clostridia bacterium, assembly GCA_944372575.1. Lineage (GTDB taxonomy): Bacteria > Bacillota > Clostridia > Christensenellales > Borkfalkiaceae > Gallimonas. The sequence continues at coordinate 11,244 of CALVZS010000019.1, forward strand.
GTCTTGCTGCGGCAGTTGTGAAATTCAAACCGGCTGCCGACGATGTCCCCGAAAATCGCACCAAACATTTCCATCACCACCAATGCATCTTCCTGAGAACTTCGTCCCCGCCCGTAAACGCGCAGATGCGCTCCTTCAGCTCCTCCGAGATCGCCACGCAGGTACTCTTTGCCTCCCCGTCCACATGGAGATGATCGCCGTCCCAATCATAGAGCGCCCGGAACTGCTTCCCGTCGATCTCCACCGTGAGCTTATATTTTAAGGACGGGCTGAAAAAACTGCGCGGAATGCGCTTGGCGTCCAGAAGTCTGACGTCCTCCGTCCCATACACCTCTTTCTGCCTGAAAAAGCGTACTTTCCCGTCCGAGCGGATGAGGAAGTCCACCTCTTCGCGGCTTGCAGTCTCGTTCAGGTACTTTATCTCGCAGGTCACAAAGTCGTCCCCGAGCGCCGTGAGGAGCACCTCCTCCCGCCTGCGATAGGCTTTCTCATCCCGCTCCCTCGCTTCAAAATCCCGCCCGCGGAAGGGCAGGATGAGCGAAAGATCCCAATAATCGGTCAGATATTCAAAGACCGTCCCCCTCTTCTGCCGCACATCGCCGTTCGTGCTCTCGGCGATAAACTGATATTCGCCGCCCGTGAGCGGGCGCGCATACCGCGTCTCCCCGTCCGATTTGGCGCACAAAAAGCCGCCCCTGCCCTGCCGCGCCGCGTCCAGATCGAGAGCAAACTGCGCTTCGGCAGCGTTCAGCCGCTGCAGCTGTTCTGCCGTGAGCGAGTAGCGCTTATTATCGTCGATCGTACAGGCATCCTCCTGCGCAACGAGTTTCTTCGGAATCCCGTGCTTGGTGCGCAGGCAAAAGACGCGCTCGCCGCCAATCCGGCCGAAAAAGGCCACGGCGTTCTTCTTTTTGCAGAACTGGATCTTTCTGCCCACTCTCTGCTCAGCCGCTCTCTCATGCTCTGCCATGTCTTACCCCCTCTGCCTGCAGGAAACCTTCCCGCCCGATCTCCTCCCGACGCACCGCAAACGCGTTGAGCGCAAGTTCTTCGATCAGGCTGCAGCGCTCCGCCGCCGTGACGAAATCGGGCGCACCGAGTTCGAGCATCTTTTCCAGCCGCTGCGCACGGTTCAGGACGTTCGCCGCGCGGATGCCCTTTCCGTCGATATTTTCGCCCACGGCAGCCTGAAGCGCGGCAAGCGTTTTCTTTTTCCCTTCTTTTTTGTCCGCGATCTCCCGGCACGCCGCAAAGAGCGCCCGTTCCCTTGCGATAATCGTGTCCGCATCGATTTTGGATACGTCGAGCGTATATTTTACGACAACGTCGGCGGAGGAGACATCCTGCGCGAGATTGCAGCTCACGCCGTCCTCCTCTTTCGCGATGCAAAGCACGCCGCCGTCTATACAGGAGAGCATCTTTTTGAGATACTCCTCGGGCGTGACATCGGCAAGGGAGGCTTCTCCGTCCTCCCCGGAAACAAATTGGTCGCAGGCAAAAATCTTTTTCATCCTATAAAACCTCACAATTTTTTTCATTACCGGAAGGGGTGTCTTACAATATGATGATACCAAATCGTATATACTGATTTTGGTACGCACAGAGCGATAAACCTTCTTGATCGGAAAAAAGTCCACGAACGCACATAGCCCGTGCTGAAAAAATCGTTCTGACTTTGTTTTCCGAAGCTGCATAACAACTGCCCGGCCGCACCGTCCTATCCGTCGTCCGCCGACAGGCAAACGCCGGGTTTTTTTCATGATACAACAAAGCGTGTACCAAACACGGTACACGCTTTGTTGAACCTCAGAAAATATCCTGCCCGATCGTTTCAAATCGGCTACTCTTCGTCAGGTCTTAAAAACGCTGTTTTTCAGTCCTTCGATTCCCAAACAATAAAATCAAATTCTATCGGGCTATAACCTTTCTTCGCCGCCCATTTTCTGATGACCTCCTGAAATTTCCGGTAGCGATCCGGAAGTTCCGCATTCTGAAAATTTTCTCCTCCCCAGGAATCGCAAAAAGAGCTGCCCAATTCCCGTTGCCTTTCCGCTCTGGTTTTCTGTTCTTGGTCAACGTAATTTTTCCAGACCCACTGTAACATGATTCCGTCCATAGGACAGTGGCAAAACTGAAAATTCCTGCGCAGCATCGTATTTGAATAACATATCGTATAGAAATGCTTTACCGTCATATTGATCAATTTCTGCGCATTCCCGAAAGAAAACGTGTCACAGGTTTCAAGCGGTTTTCCGGAATATCCGTTGATCGCACCGCAAATGCGGTTTGCCGCCGCCGAAAAGAAGGCATCGTGTTCCGCCTGACTTGAAAATCCATTTTCAAAAATAATCTTGTCAATGTATTTTTTTAAGGCTTTTTTTGCTTCATCAACTTGATAGATCCACTTTTTTTCACCCCGAAATGACAGCTGCAAGATCGCATCGCGCAATGCACAACCGTAAATAAAGTCAAACAGCCGTCCTTTCAACTCTTTTTCAAATGTAATTTGCTCCTGTATCCCTGCTTCTTCTAATGGCACGTTCTTTTCCTCCGCAGAATTTTACTGATATTTCCCCCTTGCCGCTTCCAGATTTGCCGCGATGCGCTTGCGCAGGGAAGCGGGAGATAGAATTTCCACAAAGTTCAGATATTGCATCGCCCAATACTCCATCGCCATCGGGCTGGCCCTGACGTATACGTTCAGTTTCTCGCCGCTCGATTGTATGCGCGCGTTGTCACCGAACCAGTCGACGATCTGATCGACAATGCCGGGATCTGCCAGAAATTCGATGCCCTGCGGCCGGTCGGTGAACATATACGGCAGCGATGTGGCGTACTCCTTATAATCGATGCCGTTTTTATGCCCGGGAAGGGAACGGAGCGGCGTGGCAGGCTCGTCCGTCATCCGGATGTCCGTGATGCGGTCAAGCCGGTAATGCCCCAAATTCTTCCACTTTTCATTGCACGCGATGAGATAATAGCGCTGATTGTGCAGGATCATTTGGTACGGCGTCACGCACTGGTCGCTCGTCTTGTGCAGCTTTTTGTCCGCACCGTACTTGTTATAACTGAACGCAACCTGCTTCCCCCGCTCGATCGCCGTATCGATGACCTCGATATTGTAAAACAGGGACTGGTTGTCCGTCTTGCTCCATTCGTTCACCGAACAGATATTTTTGACGTGCGAACGAAAATACCTGTTGGAGAGAGAACAGAGCTTTTCGATAAGTTCCTTGGAATGCCTGGCGGTAATGTGCCTGCTCGCAAGCACGCCGTCGATGAGCAAACGAAGTTCGGAATCGTCAAACTCGCGTGAAGCGAGATAACTCCCGCGGCGGTCGGACATGACATCATACCCCGCCTCCCTGAGAAGGGAAATATTGCGCCCGATCGCCTTGCGCTCGATAACGATCCCATAATCCCTGTCGAGACAGCGGGCGATATCCTCCTGTTTAAGAGGGTTGTCGTAATCGCTGTACTGTTCCAAAATTTGCAAAATGCGCAAAAGCGCCAACTTTTTCGGTTCAAATGAGTTCATGGAAATCTACTTTTTTTCTGTATTTTTTTCATCGTATTACGATTTTTACGGTTTATGAGGATATTAGTACTTCCGCGGGAAATATTGCTTTCCTGTCAACCAAAGATACCTATCTATTTCTTTTATTGTAAAATTTGTCAATGAATAAAATTTTCTAAAGTTCTCTAAAATTGCATAAAAACGCCTGTATTCTTTCAGGTTTTCTTTTTTAAATTTATCAAACCTACCTTTTACTTTAAAATACATCAATACTTTTTCCACATAATAATCATAGATCGGAAATTTATCAGGCTCATGATGGCTACAAAATTTGCTTGCAAAAGAATAAAAGGTTTTATTGAGACTCTTTACGTCTGCAATCTCATTTACCAATGTTAAATCGCCGGCCACCAGCCTACTATTTAGATTACGAATCGACCTTATATGCTTTGCCACATCATATACGGAAAAAATATTTGTACTATAAAAATCATTTAAACAGCTTACTTTTATGAGCACATCAATAAGATCTGTATTGCTATTAAAAGTTGTAAATAACTTATCCAAACTTTTTTCTTGATCAACATATTTAGACAACGCGGCCCATTCGTTTAATCGGGCCTGTACATTACTTGTGTTCGGTTTCGGAATAATAACTCCCATCTTTGACATTTTTAAAATCCTCCAAAAATTTTTTTATTCCCTCCACCAAGGCGGAAAAGTTCAAATGTGACGCAACTCCCGCAATCTCTGCCAAAGCATGACCATGGCGAGGGTGTCCAGGCCGCAATACGCCAGAAGGCTCTGCCGCAGTTTGTCGCGCTCCGACTGTTCCATGCCGCGAAGGGACAGATAGGCGTCCGTCGCCTCCGTTCCGTTGTGGATATCCGCAAGGCTATGATACACCAGATTCGGGTCGTTCGGTAAGAATCTCATACCCCGCCTCCCTGAGAAGGGAAATATTGCGCCCGATCGCCTTGCGCTCGATAACGATCCCATAATCCCTGTCGAGACAGCGGGCGATATCCTCCTGTTTAAGAGGGTTGTCGTAATCGCTGTACTGTTCCAAAATTTGCAAAATGCGCAAAAGCGCCAACTTTTTCGGTTCAAATGAGTTCATGGTGTTTGTCCTTTCATACAATTCTGAAAGCATGGAGATACCGCCTCCGCCAATGCTTGACGCATATCTCCTTTCCCTATCGTAGCAACGTTAAAATAGACATCGACCAGCGTTTTCAAATCGACGAGGCAAACCGCCACAACGTTAAAACAGATGTCATTCAGCGTTTTCAAATCTACTTTATCCGCGATCGATGAAAACAACGAAGCGTTTGCAGCATACCCGATACACTTTACGGGTTTCTCATCCTCCCCTCTTGCGAATGGAAGAAGAAAAATCGAATAGAATGTTTTATGCTCACTTTTACTTAAATAATAATTGTACCCTATCTGTTTGGCGATCGCAGAGGCCTGCGGAAGATCGCGCGGATTTTTGGTATAGCCGTAATTATAATACTTGGCGTCGATCACATAAAAATCGGGGGTTCCGCCCATCATCGGGTTTCTCATGATCGTATCCGGCCTAAGTTTGGAAGCGGGAAAATGGGTTCCTCCGATCTCGTAGCCGTATTCATTATAAAAATCCTGTACAACCTCCGTTCCGAACACACTGTTGACCAAAAACTCAAAGACGTATTCAAATTCTTTATCGTGCATACAGAGGCTGGCTGCACGGATCTTTCCCTGCCGACCTTTCAGAATGGTCATCAGATGGCGCAAAAGCATCTGCTTATAGGAGTTGAACGTTCTGCCGAGCTCTTTCTGCACATGATAGCACATAAACCCGACATCGGCTGTCGAATCTATCCGGAATACGGAGCGCTCCGTCCGTGACACGTTATAGAGAAACCCGATGCACTCCGCCGAGTAAGCGAGACAGCATTTGTAGATCTGCGCGAGAAGGTTCGCTTCATCAAGCTTATTCTTTCGCACATAAAAATCGCGATAAAGAAGATTATTACCGTCAAAATAGATGCCGCTGTGCCGGAGCGTATGTTTCCAATCGATTCTCCCCTGATCTCCTCTGCGTACAACCCGTTCCGTTTCGGTATAGTACCCGTTGTCGATATAATCGCGGATCAGCCAGATCATCGAATAAAACTGAAACGCCTCATCGCCGCTGCCGCCGAGAGAAAATTCTTTTTGTACGCGCTTGATGAGCGAAATAATTTTTTTCGCCTCTTCTTTCTGCCCTTTCTCCCGCTCGGCGTCCGCAGCGTTTTCCTGCCCCGAAGCGATATAGCGGCACGGGAAAATAAAACGCCCGGCATTCGCTTCCAGATCGAAACCGATATACTCATATTCTCCCTTTTGCGCGGGAGCTATGAATTCTACTTTGCTTTTCATTCTCTGCCCTGCTCTTCGCCCGTTGCTTCAGGCGCGCCCTCCGCCGGACGATCCGTACCAGCCTCTGCTTCCAAAGAAACTTCCGTCCCATTATTATTCGTTTGTTCGGGCTGATTCATTTTTTTATACAATTCCTGTAGTTCAGCGCAATTCGGGGAAAATACATTTTCTCCTTTCACAAATGCGTCGATAACTTCATCCAACGTTCTATACTTGTTCTTATCAAAGAGCTGCGATTGATCGTATTTTGCGACATCGTCCCACAGATACAGCAGCACCTTTTCGGCAAAACGCTGTACGTTTTTAACGTCATCTTCTTTAACGAAAAATGCGCCGAGCTGCTTGTCCTCCGCCTCCGTTCCGTCGCTGCAGTTCTTAAGAATAGCATCGTTGACGGCGTTTGCGAAATTTCGCCATGTAAAAATGTCTCCCTTAAAAATCGGCCACTCGGGAAACAGAGTCTTATCATTTTTAATTCTGCACATTCTCCAGCGGCGCTTGAATGCAGTATCCAAGGTGAACACGTTTTGGTCGCAGGTATTCATCGTGGCAAAAATCGTGAGATTTGCCGGGATCCTGATCCCGTCTTTTTTGATTGCCTCAACCGCCTGCGCCATTGCCCCGCTCTCCCCTTTCTTCAATTCCCTTTCAAAGCAATCGAGAATATCCTTGTTGTAAATACTATATTCACTCGCACCGTCATCCCTACGATCGAGCAGCTGGAACAGATCACCGAAGATCGCCGGCGCGTTGCCGCGGTTGATCTCTTCAATGATCAGAAAATAGTTATTTCCTTGATCCTTATATGCGTCGCGCAGGATCTCGGTGAATGGCCCGGGGACAAACTGATATGTAATATTTTTACCCTCTGTGACAGGACGAAGTTGTCCCACAAAGTCGCTGTATGAGTATTCGGGATGGAACAGGATACGTTTATAATATTCCTTCTTCAAACCGTTTACTTGATCATCCAAATGCAGCAATTCATTGATTCTATGGCTTTTCCCGCACCCCGGAACTCCATAGAAAATGACATTTTGTTGAAGAAAGCCTTCTGGCTCGACTTCCCTCGATATTTTTTCATTGGGATTTATACTGGTTTCCTGTGAAGCATTTTCCGAGTTTAATTGTTCCGATTCCTCTGTAGAATTACCTTTCTGCTGTGCATTTTCACAATGATCGATCCACCGACGATATAACTTCATTAAGTTTGCCAAATCGTTACGCAATGCAGATTCGTCCGGAATATTGCCTTCCTCATATTTTTTATAGAGAATTGTTGCATCTTTATATTTTTTCGGCAAAGAGTTCTGTGACGCAAAATCAACGCCTTCATTTCCCCTATGAAAATCAAACACATCCTCGCCAAGAACTTTTAGAACATCCGATACATTTTTATTTAATTCTTCTTTAGGCTTTGTTTTAGGAGATTTTTCTTTTTTGTCTCCATCTTTTTTATTCACAAACTGATTTAATGTAAGGTAAACTTCGTTGTAGTTATGACTGAGAATATAAGCGACACACACCCCCTCTTTTTTCCACTTTTTATACATAATAGCCACATACGGGCAATCTGCCCAATTACCTGATGAACCACAGCCACTATCTATTTCATATTCATCTAAAATTTTTGTTTCCTTGATTAAATTTTTCGCTTCTATGGTCACGAATTGACAGGTTGGATCATTACCTGACCATTTATCACCTTTTGTACGGTACTTTTCCATAATCCCATTGATAAAATATACCATTGGCATACTTTGACTTATTTGCGCCATAACTATTTCCTCCTAAATATATTTCCAAACATCAATTTCTTACACACAAAACTCCCGCAATCTCTGCCATAGGAGAACCATGGCGAGGGTATCCAGGCCGCAATAGGCTAAAAGGCTCTGCCGCAGTTTGTCGCGCTCCGACTGTTCCATGCCGCGAAGGGACAGATAAACGTCCGTCGCCTCCGTTCCGTTGTGGACATCCGCAAGGTTGTGATAGTCGAGGTTCGGGTCGTCCGGAAAGAGCGCGGGCAGCACTTTTTTGATGGAAAAGCTCCCCTGCATTGCCCTATCATACACAAACCCGTCGCGGAATACGTCCAAAAGATCGTGGATGTTTTCGCGGATATTCATCAGCTTTTCAGCGAGGTCGGGGAACGTTTCGGCGAGCTGCTTTATCACCATGCACTCGAACGCCTTGTTGTAGGCGAGCGTACATACATTCTGCGGGATATCCTCAACCAACCGCTCGGCAAGCGCGCGGCGGGGATCGGAATTTTCATCCGCCAGAAATTCCCTGTGCAGCAATTCGCCGTCCTCTTCCGGGATATAGTGCAGCGAATACTGAAACGGCACCTGCTGATAGGGGTGCATCCCGTCGTAGAGCGGAATGCCTGTCTGAAACGTCTCAAAATCCAGAAAGTACAGCGGATACCGCAGCGTTTTGAGAAAGCTCTTTATCCCCAAACGGTTGACATATGTCGGCAGCTGCAGCTGTTCAAATTCCACCTGCCGCCGTTGCGTTTCGTTCAGCGGAATGCCGCTCCTGACAACATCGTCAAAGGAAACAATGCCCTGCCGCAGATATTCGCACGCCTTTTTGATGCGGATATTGTACAGATCGAACACGTTCGGCGAGGGAAGAGCCCTTGCGCAATATTGCCGATAGGCGCAATCGTAGGGCGAAAAGCACTGCTCGCCGAGCGGCATCTCCGGTTCCTCCTTCTGCGCGATGTATTCCCCGGCGCGGGCGGTATTTAGCGCCACCTCCGCATAATAGGGCAGAACCGCATCCGTGACATTCTGCACCGCAAACAGCTTATGGATGTCGATATCCCCCTGCCGCACATAGGTTCTGTCAATATATACGAGATACGTTCCCGTGATTTTGAGTCCGCTCTGCTCCAAGACCCAGCGCTGGTAGGCGACGTCCCACAGGTAGACGTCCTTGATTTCAGTGCTCGATTTGACCTCGTATATTTCGTATCCGCCCTCCGTCTTATGCAGGATATCGACGGCGCAATAGCACCCGTTTTTGGAAAACGCCGCTTCGCAGATATTTTCTTTTCCCTCAATGAGATACTTCCTCGTATTTTTGAGCATGGAGGAGATGTCGAGCTTCCCGTCGGCAGTATATGCCGTCGTTTCGACGAAATCGCCCAGCAGCCCCATCGCCAGGTCGCCGATCTCGTTTCCCTCCCGAAAGCGGCGCAAAAGCGCTTCATCCTGCACGGCGCGTTCGGGGTGGTATGTATCCAGCCAAAGCATCTTCGGGCATTGGCAAAAACGCGTGTATTTACTCTTTGACAGGTTCATTTATCTTTCCCCGCATATTCCGAATGTTCCGGCTTTATTGTATCATATCCGGCACAAAATAACAACCCCGCCTCCGCATTTTTGTTATGGAAAAGCGCGGCGCACAAACCGTGCGCCGCGCATCCGTCATGCCGCCGACTCTCTGCGAAGTTCCACAATCTCTTCAAACACGAGCGTGTCCCGCTCGACAAGCGCCGCCGCAAGTTTTTCCACGAACGCCCAGTTTTCACGCAGCACGGCCTTTGCCTCTTCATAGCAGCGGGCGAGCATGGCGCCGCGCTCGGTCACGATTTTGTCGTCATGCCATTCGGACGTCACGCTGTAATGGTTGTCGGGGTGGAAGAGCGCAAAGCCGCCCGCCGCATAATCGGTGATGAACCTCTGCACGATGGCGGACGCGCGGTCGATGTCCGCCCCCGCGCCTACGTCGAGGCGTCCGAATTTGAGTTCCACGGCAGCCTTGCCGGCAAGCAGAGCGATGACGCGCTCATGCATCCGTTCATAGGAGCCGAAGTAGTTCTCGCCCTTGAAAATCTGCACGACGCCGCGGGCGTCGCTCTTGCTCGGGCGCACGGAGATGAGCCCGACGCTCTCGGAATCAAACGCAAGCGCCGCGACGGCGTGACCCGCCTCATGGAAGGCGACCTCTTCCTTCGCCGACGCCGACATTTCGTTGACCGACTCGTCCGCCTCGAAGATGTCCCGCAGTACCGCGCGCACGATATGTTCGCGCCCGATTTCCGTCTTGTTTTCATATCCCGCGTAAATCCCCGCCTCGTTGAGCACCGATTCGAGCGCGGCGCAGGAGTTGCCGTCCATCAGCCGCGCAACACTCTCTGCCGTCACTTCCGCAGCCACTTTTTTATCCTTCAGGTAGTGCCGCACGATTTCCACCGCTTCCTTGCGGTTGGGCGGGCAGACCTCAAGGATGCGGTCGAACCTGCCGGGACGGCGCAGGGAACGGGGAAGCTCGCGGATATCGTTTGCTGTGGCAACGACGAACACGTCCGACGCCTTTACCTCGTCGATGCCCGACTGCACCGCAATGAGTTCCTCGGGGTTGCGCGAGTCGCTGTCGGAGGCAAACTTGTCGAGGTCATCCAGAAAGATGACGGAGGGCGCGTGTGCCTTTGCCTCGGCAAACACATCCCGGATGGTATCGACGAAGGCGTCGTTCGCCTTGTCTTTGCGGCAGGTATAGCACACCCTTCCCATTTCCTCAATGAGCGCGGACGCCATGAGCGTCTTACCCACGCCCGGCACCCCGTGCAGCAGGATGCCGCGCGGCAGCTTCACGCCCAGCGCCGCATACTTTGCGGGATTTTTTGCCATGTCGCACAGCTGGTAAAGTTCTTCTTTCTCTTTTTCGTAGCCGATAACCTTGTCGAATGCACTCATAACAAACCTCTCTTTCGTTGATTTTCGAGTATATCATACGACATCCTGTGTACCATTTTTGGGATTTGAAATCGAAAAAATAAAAAACTGCCCTGCAGCGGATCCTGCAGAGCAGATATAATGTTTCATGCATGGATAAAATCAGACGGAAACGCCCTTTTCTTTGGCATATGCCTCCGTCTCGGCCCGCACGGGGATGGCGCATTGCGCCCCGCGGCGCGTGACGGTGAGCGCGGAAGCCGTGCTGGCAAACCGCATTGCGCACCCGACGTCCGCTCCTTCCGAGAGACGGGTCACGAACGCCCCGACGTAGGTATCTCCCGCCGCCGTCGTATCCACTGCCGCGGCGGGAACGGCGTCCGCGCGGCGGAACACCCCTTCGCTCACACTTGCAGAGCCGTCCGTCCCCAGCGTGATGAGCACGTTTTTCACGCCAAGCCCCATAAGCTTTTGGGCGCACAGACGGATGCTCGCCTCATCCGATGGATAGATGCCCGTATAAAATTCCGCCTCCGTCTGATTGGGGACAAACCAATCGCAGTCGGCATACACGTCCTCCGGAAGGTGCGCCGCGGGCGCAGGGTTGAGCACCGTGATCATGCCGCGCCTTTTGGCCTCTTTCAGCGCATAGGCAACGGTAGAAAGGCCGATCTCGAGCTGCACAAGGAGATAATCGCCCGCTTTCGCATCGGCAAGCGCCCGATCGACCAGCGCACGATCTGTGCGGCCGTTGGAACCCGCGTCCAGTATGATGCGGTTATCTCCGTCCGCCACGACGATCACGGCAATGCCGCTCGAAATATCCTCCTCCGTGCGCACATAGTCGGCATGAACACCGTACCCTTTCAGCGCGTTGCGGAGTTCGCTGCCGAATTCCCGCCCGACACAGCCGACCATATAGGATTGCCCCCCGAGTTTTGCGACTGCCACGGCCTGATTGGCGCCCTTCCCGCCGGGATTGGTCATAAAGCCCTCTCCCGAGATCGTCTCCCCGCCCTCCGGCACCCTCGGTGCGCGGATCACGAGATCCATATTCAGACTTCCGACAATATAAATACGCATTTTCCCCTCTTGCCTCTCAGATCAGCAAAATTTTCCTGCATCAGCTTTTCAGGATTACACCACACTCAAACTTCAAAGTAGAGTATTTCTGCGCACCGCACACAGGGAAAACCTGAAAGATCATTGCGGTGTAACCGCATTCAGTATACCACATATCGTTTAATCATGCAAGGATTTCGCACAGATCTTCTTTTTTCATGACATCATATTATTTTTGAAATGTATAGCCTTATATAATAAATTCAACTGGTCAGATAGCCCTCATTGACATAGTTTTTGAAATAGCGGTCATCGATCTGCACGATGTTGGGCGGGTTGGAACCCTTGAGCGTCCCTGCAAGCGAAGCCGAGTATCCGGACGTCTTGGGGACAAGACGGACATAGTAGAGATCGTTGTTCTCGTTGAAGTTGTTCACGACCTCCGTCATGACGGCCTGATTGTTTTCATTGACGACCGCCCAGAATGTGCCTTCCCGCGGCGGTTGGGATCCGATTTCCCGCAACCCGCCGTTCCGAGCACGACTGCCCCGCACATGAGAAGCGCAAGCGCCGCATTCCACCTGAATTTCATGTTATTTCCTCCTATGGTATCGTTTTGCCGTTTCATGTCGGTTTAAGGGCAAAAACGATGTATTTCAATCGAAATTTGTGATAAATTAACTCGCAAAATCCGTTGATTTTTTTCCCTGAAAAAAATATTATAATGTACGAAACTTGCAAAATTCAATGATGAAAGTTCCCATATCCATGAGGTTTTATCACAACATGCCACACGTTTCATTTATCGGAGGAAATAATGTTGTCATGCGCGGCACGGAAGACGAAGAGCGCAAATTTGTCTACTGCCCGGACGAGAACATTCCGTTTATTCTCGACGTAACAGGAATCACCCCCCCCCATGCTAAATATTTTATATCGAGAAACTGCTGCGATCACTATATTCTCGCATATGTCACGTCCGGAAAAGGCACAATTCCGTTCGAGCTCATCTGGGCGAATTTTTTCTGCGACTACATGGCTTCCTATCTGAGCAGCATCGGCTTGAAGGGGATCCCCGTTATCCACGACACCAACTCTGGGGAGGCGCTGCGCGCCATCGTCAGCCTCGCCTTTAAGGATCCCAACAACGATCATTTGTGTTTTCCCGTCATGAAGATCGTCGACGACATCCTTCTGACACTGGCAGAAAAGACATTCTGGGAGAAAAAACAGCTCCCCTCCTCCCGACTGGCGCACGCCATCAAGGACTTACTCGATGAAAACATCTTCGGTTCCATCGACATTGCCGCCATTGCAGAGACACTGCACATTTCCAAATCCACCCTCTTCCGCGAATTTTCCAAGCATTATCAAACCGGGCCCCATCAGTACCTTCTGCAGCGCAAGATCGAACATGCCAAAATACTGCTCGGACGTTCGGATAACTCCGTCAAAGATATTGCAGGAAAACTCGGATTTCCCGACGAATTTTACTTTTCCAATATTTTCAAGCGCAAGACGGGGATGTCTCCCTCCGCCTACCGCAAGTCGACGATGGGAAAAATAAATATCCACCGGCATAGCCGGTGGTTTTTCAGTTTCGGGCTGTTAGCCCTCATATTACCGGCAGCGCGCAA
>CALVZS010000020.1 GCA_944372575.1 uncultured Clostridia bacterium
AATGAGCCCGGTACAATACCGAACTCATTGCCAAACGATTTAATTAAATTTTTGTCCAAACTTTGGGGTTCACTTCATACGGTGGGCTTTTTTCATCAATATATCCATAGCAGACGAAAAACCGCCTTTCAGGCGGTTTTTTTCATAAGATCGGCAATCGACGGAGATGAGAGAGCCTCATTCTGTCTATCGCTTCTCTTTATTCAATGCCTTCGTTGAGCTTGGCGAGGAGCTGATCGAGATCCTCCCCATGGACGGCAACTGCCTCTTCAATGGTCTCGCCGTGCGCCATCGCGCAGCCGAAGCAATGCATTCCGGCGCCGAGCAGGATCTCTGCCGCGTTGGGGTTGAGCTGCAGGCATTCTGCGATCAGCGTATCCTTCGTGATCTTTGCCATAGCCGTATTCCTCCGTTGATTTTTGTAGGTATTATAGCATATTCCGCACAAAAAAGCAATCCTTTTGCACCCGGTCAGAGTGCAATAAGCCAATAGATGAGCCCGACTGCCGCACCCGCCGTCACGCCGAACACGATGATCGGCCCCGCGACGATGAACATTTTCGCCGCCGTGCCGTAGACGAAGCCCTCCGTCTTGAATTCGAGCGCCGGGGAGGCGACCGAATTGGCAAAACCCGTGATGGGGACGATGCTCCCCGCGCCCGCGTTCTTGCCGATGCGGTCATACACGCCCAGTCCTGTGAGCAGTACGCCGAAAAAGATGAGCAGCACGGACACCGTTCCCGCAAGGACGTCCCCGGTCAGCCCGGCGAGTTCAAGCATCATGCGGAAAAACTGCCCGATGCTGCAGATGAGCCCGCCCACGCAGAACGCGCGGGTACACGTCTTGAAGTGCTGGGTGGGCGGCGCAAACGAATGGATATAGTTGATATAATTTTTATTGAAATTCTCGCGCGAGCGTCCCGTCACGGGCGATACTCCTCCCTCCCTGCCGCAGGGAAACAGGTCTCGCGCTCCTCCCGCGTCTTGCCGAGCGGGTTGGTGCGGATCTTTCTCATACCCCTATTGTGGGATTCCTCCGCGCAAAATATACGGACGGCCCCTCTTTTCAAAGAGAGACCGCCCCGGCATTTTGTTTTTCAGAGCAGAATACAGATAACGCCGCCCTTGCCTTCGTTGACGATCTTGTTGAGCGTACGGCGCATTTTGCGCTGCGCCGCATCTCCCATAGAGCGGTTCTTGGTGAGCAGCTCCTCGCCGAGCAGTTCGCGCAGAGTATGACCGAACATACTCGTCTGCCAGGCGCGCTCGGGATCTTCGGAGAGTGTCTCGGAGATCTGCTGCACGAAGGCGGCACTCTGCTCCTCCGAGCCGAGCGTGGGGCGCACCTCCCCGCGGACGTCCACGCGGATGACGTGATAGCTCGGGGCGTCCGCCCTCAGACTGACGCTCACCCGCCCGCCGCGGCGCACGAGCACCGGGTCGGAGAGATGCATCTGCGCATCCTCGGGCGGGACGATGCCGTAGCCCGCCTCCTTCGCAGCATCAAACGCCTGCCCGACGCGGTCATACAGTTTTTTTGCCGCCGAGAGCTGCGAACAGTAGCGCATGAGGGTGAGATCGTCGCAGATCTTCTCCCCGCACTGCTCGCCCAGAACCGTATAAAAGACGCCCTCTCTCGCCCGGACGGTGCAACGCACGTTCCCCGTGGCGGCGTCCACATGAATGTCTGCCGGCGGAAGCAGACGCTCACTGTCCGCATAGAGCGTGTCGAGCAAAGCGCAGTCGCTCATCTTGACGAGGCGGGGCGCGAGCGCGCGCACCCCTCCCAGCACCTCCTCCAGAATGGGACTGTCCGCATCGAGAATGCGCATCCAGTCGGGGAGGTCGATGTCCACGCAGGCGACGGGAAATTCATACAGAACGCGCTCGAGGACGGAGGCGAGCTGCGATGCATCCGCCTCCTCCACATTGAGCGCGAGAACGGGCGCGGCATACTTTTCCTCCAGCTCCGCGCGCAGCTGCTGTGCTGTATCCGGTTCGCGGCAGTTGAGCAGGATGACGTAGGGTTTGCCGAGCGCGCGCAGTTCCGCCTGGGCGCGCTCTTCTGCACCCTCATAGGCGGAGCGGGGCAGATCGGTGATGCTCCCATCCGTGGTAACGAGGATGCCGATCGTCGAATGGTCGCGGATGACGCGGCGCGTTCCCTCCTCGGCGGCGCGGAAAAAGGAAATACTCTCCTCGCTCCACGGCGTGCGCACGAGGCGCGCCTCACCGTCCTCCTCAAACCCCGTCGCCCCCTCCACGGGAAAGCCGACGCAGTCAATGAGGCGCACGCGCGCCACGGCGTCCTTCACTTTGAGCTGCGCCGCCTCCTCGGGAACAAACTTCGGCTCCGTCGTCATGACGGTGCGCCCGCTTGCAGACTGCGGCAGTTCGTCCACATAGCGCTTGCGCTTTGCGCCCGTCACCTGCGGCAAAACCAGCTCCTGCATGAACTTCTTGATGAAGGTGGATTTCCCCGTACGCACCGGCCCGACGATGCCGAGATAGATGTCCCCGCCCGTCCGCGTTGCGATGTCCTCATATACGCCGAAAGATCTCATATCCTTTCCTGCCCTCCGCGAAATAGCTTTGCGGAATTACTGTATGCGGCGGACAAACGCTTTATGACAGGCGCAGGGCGGACGGCGCTTTTCAAAAGCAAGCCCCCGGCTCTGCTGTGCAGAGCCGGGGGCAAATTTGCAGAACCCGATCAGGGAATCAAAGCAGCGACTTGTAGAGGGCGATGATGTCCTCCTTGGTGGGATCCTTGGGGTTGCCGGGGCGGCAGGCGTCGTCCATGGCGGACTGTGCGAGGAAATCGAGATCCTCCTCCTTGACGATGCCCTTGAGATCCTTCGGGATGCCGACGTCCTCGGAGAGCTGCCTGACGGCGTCGACTGCGGCCTTGCGTGCCTCATCCAGCGTCATCTTATCCACGCCCTCGATGCCCATTGCCTTAGCAATGTCGCGGTACTTCTCGCCCGTCGCCTCGGCGTTGTATGCCATGACGGTGGGAAGAAGGATGGCGTTTGCGACCCCGTGCGGCGTATCATAGAGCGCGCCGAGGGGGTGCGCCATCGAGTGGACGATGCCCAGGCCCACATTGGAGAAGCCCATGCCCGCGATATACTGCCCCAAAGCCATGCCCTCTCTGCCCTCGGGCGTATTTGCTACCGCGCCGCGCAGGTTCTTGGCGATGATCTCGATCGCCTTTAAGTGGAACATGTCGCTCATCGCCCATGCGCCCTTGGTGATGTAGCCCTCGATCGCGTGGGTCAAAGCGTCCATGCCCGTGGCGGCGGTCAGACTCTTGGGCATCGTGCTCATCATGTCGGGGTCGACGACGGCAACGACGGGAATGTCGTGTACGTCCACGCACACCATCTTGCGGTTCTTCTCCGCGTCGGTGATGACGTAGTTGATCGTGACCTCCGCCGCAGTGCCCGCCGTGGTGGGAACGGCAATGATGGGCACGCACTTATTCTTAGTAGGTGCGACGCCCTCTAAGGAGCGAACGTCCGCAAATTCGGGGTTGGCGATGATGATGCCGATCGCCTTTGCCGTGTCCATGGACGACCCGCCGCCGATCGCGATGATGCAGTCCGCGCCGCTTGCCTTGAACGCCGCGACGCCCGTCTGCACATTTTCAATGGTGGGATTGGGCTTGATCTGAGAATAAATTTCGTAGGGAATGCCCGCCTTTTCGAGGACGTCCGTGACTTTTTTAGTCACGCCGAACTTGAGAAGGTCAGGGTCGGAGCAGACGAATGCCTTTTTGAAGCCCCTGCCCTTGACTTCGGTCGCGATCTCCTGGATCGCGCCCTTGCCGTGATAGCTCGTTTCATTGAGAACAAAACGATTTGCCATACCTGTATCTCCTTACCAAATATTTTTTAGTTTATCATACCCCATCAGGGCAAAATTGTCAAGATGCATCTCACAAATCGAGGAAATCTTTGCGGTAGTCGATCCCGAACAGCTCGGCGAGCTTGACCATGTCCTCGTCTTTGATGGTGTTCTTCCTCGGCAGATGCGCGGTGAGCATGTAGATCTGCGCCGCTTTTTCCACCGTCTCGATGAGCCCGAACGTCTCGTCCATCGTCTTGCCTGCGCCGTAGATGCCGTGCATCGCCCAGATGACGAGGCGGAACTGCTCCATCTTCTTTGCCGTCGCCACGCCGATCTCCGACGTGCCGCACAGCATCCAGGGAAGCACGCCCACGCCGTCGGGGAACACGACGATGCACTCCGTGCACATCTCCCACAGGGTGTGCGTGAACTTCTTCTCGTCCAGCTCGTGCACATAGTTCATTGCGAGCGTGTTCGTGGGGTGCGAGTGCATGACGACGCGGTTCTCGGGATCGACTTTGAGCCGCGCCATGTGGCTCATCATGTGCGCGGGAAACTCGGAGGTGGGTCTGCCGCCGTCCTCATAGCCCCACAAGAGCTCGATGTTCTTGCCGCCCTTGCCGATGCGCACGATACCCAAGTTGTTCGCGGGATCCTTTTCCACGTTCTTGAAATACTTGCCCGTACCCGTGACGATGAAAATTTTGCCTTCCAGCGGACTTGCGTCGAAGTCCTCTTCGTTCACGCCCATGAACGGGATGGTGCGCACGACTTTTGTGAGATCGAGATACTGCGCGACCTCCTTTTCATCGAGCAGATAGCTGATATTGCCGCCGTTGCGTTCGTCCCAGCCGAGGCGGTACATGTTTGCCGTTGTTTCGCACATTTCACGCACAAAGGGCGCCGTCAGAATGTCCTTCATTTTCTCTCCTCCAAAATCTTGCTTTCGTATGCCATGATGGGTTCGTAGTAGTTTTCGTCCAGCTGCTGCTGCGCGAGGTACTCTTCCCACACGTCGGAAAAAGGCAGCATCTTGACGCGCTCCTGCAAATACATGAGTCGCGTGAAGTCCCCCTTCTCCTGCGCCGATTTCATCTCTTCATTGGGAAGGAGCATGGCGTAGAGAAGCGCCTTCTGCACGGAGCGCTGCCCCGTCACCCACGCGAACACGCGGTTGATGGAGGCGTCGAAGTAGTCGAGCGCGATCTTGACTTTATCGAGCGCGTCGTTGCGCACCACTTCCTTCATGATCTCCTTGAGCTCGTCCTCAAAGATGACGACGTGATCGCTGTCCCAGCGCACGGGACGGGAGACGTGCAGCGCGACCTTGTCGTAGAACGCGAGCATCGCGGGGATCTTATCGGAGACGACCTCGGTCGGGTGGTAATGTCCGTTGTCGAGAAGCGAGCAGATACCGCGCGTTGCCGCGTAGTTCTGACAGAACTCCGAAGAGCCCACCGTGTAGCTCTCCACGCCGATGCCGAACACCTTGCTCTCGACGGCGGGAATGACCCACTCCTTGTCGTAGTCTGCAAGAATTTCGTCGAGCGACTGCGCATACCTCTTTCGGGGAGAGAGGCGGTCGGCGGGAATATCCTTGTAGCCGTCTGGGATCCAGATATTGACGAGGCAGGGGCTTCCCATCTCCTTGCCTAAATACGCCGCGATCTCCATGCAGCGCTTGCCGTGCTCCACCCAGAATCTGCGCGTCTCTTCATCGGGCGAAGAGAGCGTCAGCCCGTCCTTCATTTTGGGGTGCGCGAAGAAGGTCGGGTTGAAGTCGATGCCCTCGATGCCGTGCTCCTTGGCAAACTTCACCCACGGCGCAAAGTGCTCGGGGCGATAGGCGTCGCGGTCGATCTTACCCTTCTCGTCGCCCAAAAAGGCGTAGCTTGCATGGATGTTGATGCGCTTGGTGCCGGGCATCAGGCTGAGCGCGAAGGCATAGTCCGCCATGAGCTCCTCGGGCGTGCGCGCACGGCCGGGATAGTTGCCCGTCGTCTGAATGCCGCCCGAGAGGCTCTGAGCGCCCTCGAAGCCGAGGACGTCATCTCCCTGCCAGCAATGCACCGAAATGGGTACACTTTTCAGCGTCGCGATCGCTGCATCCGTATCCACGCCGAACGCCGCATAGGTCTTTTTTGCTTCCTGATAACTCATTTTTTACCTCTCTATATTCACGAAATTCTTTTCGAACTGACGAAAAGAATTTCCGTGATTTTCAAAGACAACACGCGGGTACGCCTGCGGCTGACCACGTGTTTTCTCTCGCCGCCGCTGATTTCGCAACGTAATGGCACGCGGCGGCTCACTCTTTCCCCATAAGCGCAGGTGTGCGCAAATGTAGGGCGCTGGCGGAGGGAAACCCTCCTTGCGCGAGTGATTATAAATATTTTCACGAATTTCTTTTAGAACTGACGAAGCGTAAAATTATTGTTTCATTTGCACGGTCAAGTTTCCGAGTGCCGTTGCCTCGATGGGCAGCGCCACAACGCGCACGCCGCAGAGCGAATAGGTCAGCTCATTGAGATAGCTGTTCTTTGCGCCGCCGCCCACGATATAGAGGGTGTCGAACCGCCTGCCCATGCAGGTGCTCAGCTCCCCCAGCGCAAGGCGGTAACTCTGCGCGAGGCTGCGGTAGGCACAGCGGAAATAGTCGCCCACCGTCTGCGGGCGCTTGTCTGCCTCGAACCAGCCGTCAAATGCCGCCCTCATGCTCTCCGGGGCAAGGAAGCGGGCATCGTCCGCGTCCACCATGCCGGAAAACGCACTCTCCTGCGCCGCGTGCATGACGTCGTCATACGACATATCGGGGCAGAGCTCTTTCTTCAAAGACTGAATGAGCCACATCCCCATGATATTCTTCTGAAACCGGAAGTAGCCGACGCCGCCCTCGTTGGAAAAGTTGGCGCGGCGCGCCTCCTCCGTGCAGATCGCCTCCTTCGATTTTGCACCGAGCAGTGACCACGTCCCGCTCGAAAGGTATGCCCCGTCCGTCATGGGAATGCCCTCCACGGCGCTGGCGGTATCGTGCGAGGCGCAGAAGATCACCTGCGTATTGCCCCCCACCTCCGCCGCGACCTCGGGCAAGAGGCAGCCGAGCGCCGTCCCGGGCGCGGAGAGCTGTCCGAAGAGCGCATCGGGAAGGCCGAGCGCCGCAATGAGCTCCCTGTCGTACGTCTTTGTTGCGGCATTGACGAGGCCCGTTGTGGTCGCGTTGGTGTATTCATGCGCCTTTATGCCCGTGAGCCGATAGGAAAGATATTCGGGGATCATCAGAAAATCGGTCACGCCCTCCAGGCGGCCGTGCATCCTGTCGTCCGTGAGCTGATAGACGGTATTGAAGGGCTGGAACTGGATGCCCGTGCGCGCATACAGATCGGCAAACGGCACCCTTCCGTGAACTTCTTCGATGGCAGTCTTTGTGCGGTCGTCGCGGTAGGCATAGCAGGGCAGCACGGCGCGATCCCCTTTCATGAGGACGTAGTCCACCGCCCAGGTGTCAATGGCAAGGCTCTCGATCTGCGGATACTTTTCAAACGCTGCCCGGATGCCCGCGCGCACGCTCTTTTCGAGCGCTGCAATGTCCCAGACGAGGTGTCCCCCTTCCTTCTGCACACCGTTGGGGAAGCGGTACACCTCCTCCGTGCGCATGGCGCCGTTCTCAACCCAGCCGACGATATGGCGGCCGCTGGAAGCGCCGATGTCGATCGCAAGATAGTATTTCATCTTCGTTCTCCTCTCTTCTGTGACATTATACCATAGCGATGAAATAAAACAAGAACGTTATTTTTGAAAAATACTGTCCGCATTTGACTTTTTTCGCAAAATGTACTATACTGAATCCATGGACAGCACCATCATTGAACGGCTGACGCGCCTTACAAATGAGGAGCGCGATATTCTGCAGGGACAGCAGGTAAAACAAGGCGACTATTCGGCTTCCGAACGCTTTATCGTCAATAGCGCAAAATTGCTGGACGGAAAATTGCTTGATCTGCGCCCGCACACGCGCTTTGTGGATTTCCCCGAACACGGACACGACTACATGGAGTTCATGTATGTCTATGCGGGGAGTATCTCGCACGTCATCGGGCGGGAGGTCGTAACGCTGGAGCGCGGGGATATCCTCTTCCTCAACCGCCACGCGCGGCACAGCGTCAAACGGGCGGGCATGGAGGATATCGGCATCAACTTCATCCTCTCCAATCCCTTTTTGCAGGTCGTCTTTCCGCAGGTGGAGAACAATCCCGTCATGAGCGAATTTCTCACGGACAACTTTGAGAACGGCGGCGAAGCGAGATACCTCTTCTTTCACACGCGCGACTGCTTCCCCATCCGCAACCTCATGGACAATCTCATCTATGCGATCGTCAACCGCTCGGAAGAACTGTATGCGGGGCTCGTCACGCTGCTCTTTTCCTATCTCGCCTATTACCGGGACACCCTTGTCAATTCGCTGCGCGATACCTCGCCCGACGCGCGGCTCCGTCACGACGTGAACGCCTACCTGGAGGCACATTACCCGAACGCCTCGCTTGCCGAACTCGCCGGAACGTTGGGTTATGCCCCCGCCTACCTCTCCAGGCGCATTCGCGAAATATCCGGCAAAACTTTCCTCCGCCTTCTGCAGGAGCAGCGCATCCGGGCGGCGGAAAAACTGCTGCGCACCACTGCCCTCGGCATCGGTGAGATCGCCCAAGCGGTGGGTTATGAAAATCAGAGCTACTTTTATCGCATCTTCTCACAGACATATGGCATGACGCCTCACAAATACAGAAAAATGCCGACCGCATAGCCGCACGCTCCCTGTATTCAGCCATCGGCGGAGGCAAGGTCACGGCATAACGCACATGCCGCGGCAGAGACAATGCGAGAAGCAATGTACAATCTTTTCTGCAATCTGTATCTGCGACCCCGAAAACCCTTGCATTTTTTGCGGAAATGGTGTAAGATAAAGTCACCGTCTGCGCGAAAGATTGTGTGCAGAACGCATTGGTGCAGCCGCATTTGCCCGAAAGCGGACAACGACAGCACCATATGCTTCCGTAGTTAAATGGATATAACAGCCCCCTCCTAAGGGGCCGTTGTG
Organism: uncultured Clostridia bacterium; assembly: GCA_944372575.1. Lineage (GTDB taxonomy): Bacteria > Bacillota > Clostridia > Christensenellales > Borkfalkiaceae > Gallimonas. The sequence goes on from CALVZS010000020.1 coordinate 8,945, forward strand.
GGTTCGATTCCCGCCGGGAGTACCACTTTGACCACAAGATATTGTGGTCTTTTTCTTTTCTACCACAATATTTAGACGAGATTTTCTAAAATTGGTATAAAAATCGGGTTATACCAGAAAATTTTACTATCCAGCAAAAAGGAATGACCGCAAAGGTCATTCCTTTTACTCTGTCAGGCGGTTCAAAGCGTTCACCGCGATGCCCTGCGTATCAGGGATAAAGTGATTGTACGCTTTCAAAGCGATGGTCGAATCGCTGTGTCCCATGTATTTGCTCACCGTCTGTATCGGGACATTCTGCGCCAAAAGCAGGCCGCAATAGGTATGTCGCAAGCCGTGGCAAGTGACGTGTTTCATGGTTCATTTTCTCCGTTACTGTTTTTCCAAAAGCCACAGAATGCCGGCGACCGTTCTTTCCACGGCATTGGCATAATGATTGCCGGCATTTAGCCGAAATGTCGTTTGAATATTTTGCCTCTGATAAAATTCGGCAAGGTCTTGGGTATTTTTCTGCACCGTTTTCAGATAAGGGTTGCGTGTTTCTTTGTTTGCAGGCGAAAATGTCTATCGTTTTATCCGATACGCAGAGGCATTTTGTCTGATATTGATATTTCATGTTTCTAAATTATCTTTGACAATGAGGGCAAAAAACCGAACTTCTGCCGCCGAGAACGAGGCGTTGCAGCGTTGTTCCGCATACAAGGCAGGGCTCCCCTCCCCTTCCGTAAACGCACAGATAGGGCGTATTGCGGTAGTCTTTGCCTTTGCTCAACGCATATTCTTCAAAGCTGATTGCGTTCTTTTCTATGAAAAAAGCCAGCCGCTCGGGGATAGCCGCCGCAAGGCGTTCAAAATCGCTGTCCGTGAGCATGTTGCACGGCTTGTCGGGGCGGATACCTGCGGCAAAGAGTATCTCGTCCGAATAGATGTTGCCGATTCCCGCCACGATGCTCTGGTCAAGCAGCATTGACTTGACGGGTTTTTTGCTGTTTCGGCATTTGTCTTGCAGAAACACCGCATTGAGCGCACTGTCAAACGGCTCAATTCCCAACTCTTTTGCACCGCTGATGTCCTCTTCGCCGTGCCTTGCAAACCACAGTTTGCCGAGGCGGCGCACGTCCTGATAGCGCAGCTCGTTTCCGTCGTCGAGGGCAATTACAATGTGTGTATGCTTTTCCGTCGGCACAGTCTGCGGCTGTACGGTAAGGCAGCCCGTCATGCGCAGATGAATGGTGAGATAATCGCCGCTTTCAAACAGCAGTCGCAAAAACTTTCCATGCCGCGCAAAGGCAGCGATGCTCTGCCCCGTCATGCCTGCAATACATTGTTCGGGCGAAGGTGCGGCTATGACCTGCGCGTTATGTATCTGTACTCCTGTAATTGTCTTTTTAAGTAAGTACGGTTCGAGTACCCGCCGCACGGTCTCCACTTCGGGCAATTCGGGCATAAATTCACCTCATTTTGGCAGACTTCTTGATTTGGCTGTGATAAAAATAATTTACGATTACGGGCGGAGCCTCGAACGGGCGCCGCATGGTGTCGTCGTTGGTCACATAGTCCAGCCCGATTTGCTTTGCGTATTCACGCATCTCCCCGTCCAGCCATTGCCAATAATCGTTGTTGCCGCGCATATATATTTCGCGGTACAGCGGCACAAGGTCAGGATATTTTTTGACGATATATTCCATAATCTGCGGCTTGAATGTGCCGCGCAGGTTTAAATTTTCCAGCCAGATAAGGTTGCAACTATCTTTCGCCCGCCCGATGATCGCCTTCACGTCGGTAATTTCGGGAAATATGGGCGAGATGAAGCAGGTCGTGCGCACGCCCGCGTCGTGAAAAGTTTTCATGGCGGCAAACCTGCGTTCAATCGATACCGCATTGTCCATATCATCTTTGAAATGCTCGTCCAGCGTGTTTACCGACCACGAAACGCGGGCATTCGGGAATGTCTTTATTAAATCGAGGTCGCGCAAAATTAGGTCTGATTTGGTGGCTATGGACAGCTTTGCCCCGCTGCCCTGCAGCTGCTCGAGGACGGCGCGGGTGCGCTTATACTTTTCCTCACACGGCTGGTATGGGTCTGTTACCGAGCCGATAAATATCTCCTTTCCCGCATACTTTTCGGGGCGGGCAATGGGCTTCCAATACTTCACGTCGATAAATTCGCCCCATTTTTCCTCGTGCCCCGTAAACCTCTTCATAAAGCAGGCATAGCAGTATCTGCAGCCGTGCTCGCACCCCACATACGGATTGAGCGAGCAGTCATTCGGCGGTATATTCGTGCTGTTCGGGTATCTGCGCGCCTTCCGCGGCATACCCCACGCCGATATAGCAGGGCATAAAATAATTTTTCGGCGCACCGAGCGCATTGGCGACATAGCCGCCCTCTTCCCCAACGGGAATGCGTATCGCGCACGCCAAGCCCTGCGCCGTTGCTGCAAGCAACATATTTTCCACCGCGCACCAAATGGAGGCAACCGGATTGAGGCTGCTCACCGACGTCGGCTGAAACATGCCGCCGCCCGCCTTAAAGAAGGGAATGATGATGTAAGGGGCTTCCTGCAACATGCGGTATTGCCGCGGCACGGCGTAGTTGTACATTTTGCGCATAAGGGAAGCAGAGGTCTGTACCTCCGACGGGCTGTGCCGCGCCGCCCATTCTTTCACATATTCCAGCGCGGTTGTCCTTTCTTCGTCGGTATGGATGACGACAAATTCCCAATTCCGCAAATGGTCGTGCGTGGGTGCTTTCAGCCCCGCGTCTATCATTGCCCTGATTTGTTCGTCCGTCACCTGCTTATCCGCCCACTCGCGCACCGTTCTGCGGCGGTTTACCGTTTCAAAAAACTCCATTATTCCCTCCCGTTTTTATTTCCATCTTCCGAAGCGTATCTGTTTGTCGACGTCGGGGTGGTACTGCTCCAACACATGCTCTTCGGGGTCGGCATAGCCTATGCCGATGAACACGGGGATCATATAGGTGGGCGGCACTTTCCTTGACATTGTCGTGTTCCTAATTGAGCGGGATCCTCATGGAACACGCCAGCCCCTCGGCGGTCGCCGCCAAAAAGATATTTTCGATCACGCACCAGATGGTGGCGAAGGGGTTGAGTTTGGAAACTTATTCTCCGTTCAGCTGCTTTGATTTGAATAAGGGTATAATAACATACGGCGCGTCTTTGAGCATGGTAAACTGCCTGGGCATGGCGTAGCCGTACATCTTCTGCCCCAAGGTGATGGGATACGGCCTCGGCATATTCAGGTATCTGTCGGCGTCAAACTTGTCGGCGATCTTCTTCGCCTCGGCAAAGGGGTAGTCCTTTTCCTCGTCCGTTCTGAGAATAATGTACTGTCAGTTGCGGTTGTGATCCCATTTTGCCCGCCTCTAAAATTCTTTTCACGGCTTCAAAGTCAACTTCTTTTTGTAAAAACTGCCTTGTTGTCCTTCTCTTGTTTACTGCCTCGTAAAAATCCATATTTTTGTCCTCCGTTTATTTGTTCAACCATTTATCTTTCTCGGTTATAGCTCTTATCACGCGGCAGGGATTGCCTGCGGCGATAACGCCTGCCGGAATATCCTTCGTCACCACGCTGCCTGCCCCGATGATACTGTCGTCGCCTATCGTTACGCCCTGTACGATCTTTACGTCGGCAGCGACCCAGACACGGTTGCCGATATGCACGGATTTGGAGATGACCACGTTGTTGATGCGTTCCTCGGGGTCAAAGGCGTGGTTGGTGGTGTAGATACCCACGCGCGGTCCGAACATTACATGATCGCCAATAGTTACTTCGCCCATATCGAAGATGATGCACCCGAAATTCATAAACACATGATCGCCGATGGTGATATTGTTGCCCATTTCACAGATAAAGTCAGGTTCGATGAATACGTTTTTCCCCACGCTGCGGAACAGTTGCCGTTTGATCTCTTCGCGGACTTCCACATCTTCTTCCGTTGTCCTGTTGTAAACACGGAAGAGCCGTTTTGCCACAAGCCTTCTTTCTTCCAGTTCGGGCGCTCTGTCGTTATTGGGCAAACCCGCAAGCATTTTTTCCCATTCGGTCATTGCTGCTCTCCTTGAATTTTGATTTCATTGAATTGCTTTTCCATGCTCTCCGTCAACCTCGTCGTAAGGTCGACAAGTTTGGTCAGATTTTCCAGCCCGAGCTCCGCCATTGCAAGGTTTTCCGCATCGGCGGCGGGAGGGATGACGGCGCCCGCGTAAGCCTTGCCCGCCTCAGTAAGGCGTATGCGCTTGTTACGCCTGTCCTCCAAAACTTCTTCGTAGACAATATAGCCCTTCTTCCGGAATCGGGTTATGATGGCAGCAATCGTCTGCTTGTTGGATGAGAGCCGTTCGCAGATCTCCGTCTGCGTGCAGCCTTCAGGCGCAAACCAGAGGATATCGAGTACGAACAGTTCATTTGCAGTCAAATCGTGCCGCTTTGCGCATTTACTGTACACGGCGTGCTGTCTGTCACGCAATCTGCAATAGGCATTCACAAGATCATTGATCTCCTTACTTACTTTCATTGCCGCCTCCGCAATTAGTCCATTGTTATAAAGTCTAATATCATACTAATTATAGCAGACATACAGAATAAAAGCAAGACTTTTTTGCAAAATCGGTTGCAAAATTTTTATAGGCTTTCCTCACTTTATGCTTGCACCCAGACCATACTCAAACGAATAAGGTAAAATTACCGCGCATTGTTTCCGCCGGGTGGCAAAACAAAAAAGAGCCATTGCGGCTCTTTTTTGTTTGAAATCGATCATTCATGCGATCTTATAGACCGTCATGGTGATAGCGCTGTAGATAAAATTTCCGCCCGTTCCGACGACGCGCAGGGTGGACGGCGCATTGGTCACTGTGACGGGAGAACTGAAAGCAATGGTTGCCGTATCGCTCGACGTGTGAAAGGTGTGCTGCACCACCGCGCCGGAGACATTTGTCCCGTCCTGTTGCAGATTGAGAATAACGTTTAACGGAAAATTCACACCTGATGCCGGAGCGAGATTGCCATGAAAAGCGACGACATACGTTCCGGATGCATTGAGCGTGACGTCCGAGCTGCCCGCCGTATGCGTGATCGCTGTCCCCAGCGAGGATCCGTTGAGATCAAACTCCAGTGCGGTACCCGAGGTACCCGGTGCAGCAGGCGTGGAATACACCGTCAGATACTGCACTGTCTGCGGCCTCGATGAGGACGCATCGTCAGAACAGATCTTTACCTCGGTGCAGAATTTTCCGCAGCCGCACGGAATGCAGCCGCAGGAACAGATTCGGTTGTATCGTGTCATTTTTCCTCCGTAAATGCGCAGATGCGCATATGACAACGGCAGCGCACAGGCAGTCCGCCGCACATTGCCTGTATTTTATTCTATGCACACACAGAACATTTTGGTGTCTTCCCTGCCAATTCAAAGCTGTTTGGAGGAAACGCTGCACTCTCCGCTCCGCTTTAAAATGGGGAGTCGCCGTCAGATGACGGCGACTCCCCATGTATTCCGAAATATTTATGCCCCGCGCTGCACGATATGCGCACGCACGGGACAGACGCTGTCAGGCGTAACGATGACCTCCCCGATGCGATCCGCCCGTACAATGCCGCGATGCACGTTCTTGACGGAGAGGATCTCCCCCTTCACGTCCGCGCGGACATCGCTGTATTCAAAGGCGAGGTCGCAGTTCTCCATTGTGCAGTCGATGAGGCGCAGATTTTTGCAATAACAAAGCGGCTGCGTCCCCTTGATATGGCAGCGCACAAAGGTCATCCCCTCCGAATACCAGCCGAGATATTCGCCGTCCACCTCGCTGTCCGTAACGATGACGTTCTTCGCGTGCCAAAAGGCGTCCTTCGTGTGCAGATCAGAGCGTTCGATCCGTACGTTGCGTGTATACTGAAAGGAGTATTTTCCCGTAAATTCGAGCTGCTGCGCCCGGATATTGCGGCTCTCCAGGAAGGCATACTCGGACGTGAGCGAAACCTTGCGCAGGGAAATATCCCGGCTCTTCCAGCCGAATTCGGGCGAAACAATGCGCGTATCCCCGATCGTGACGCCGCGGCACTCGCGCACCGCCTTGATCCCGCCCATGCTGCAGCCGCGGATGGCAACGTCCCTGTCATACCAGAGCGCGGCGCGGCAGTTCTCCGTCATCGTACAGTTTTGAAGCGCTGCGCCCCCGACGTGCCAGAGAGGATAGCGAAGATCAAAAAAACAGTCGCGCGCCTCAATGCCGGCGCTCTCCTTGAGGGCAGATTCCCCGTCCTCCTCCCCCGCAAAACGGCAGTTTTTCAAGAGCAGCGAACGGGAGGCGTACAAAGCGCGTTCCGTCCCGAAGCGCTCGTTTTCCAATACGTTCATGGATTTCCTCAGCATATGATTTCGCGGGAAATTATACCATGAACGGCGCACAATGTCCAATACTTTTTTCTTATCGCATAATATGCGCCCCGGGCATGGAAACGGGGAGACTTTCGACACAGAAAAACGCGGCATTGCCGCGTTTTTTGATTGCATATTCAGTTTATCACCTTGCGCCAGCCGTAGGGATCAGGCGCGGTGCCGTACTGGATGCCTGTGACGGAATCATAGAGCATTCCGGTGATCTGCCCCATCTTTCCGCCGCCGATCGGGTAGTCGACGCCCCGGTAGCGGATGAGCCCGACGGGCGAGATGACCGCCGCCGTACCCGTACCGAACGCCTCCTCCAGCGTGCCGTTCTTCTGTGCCGCAATGACTTCATCGATGGAGATGCGGCGCTCGCAGACGCGGTATCCCCTGTCCTGCAAAATCTGAATGCAGCTCTTGCGGGTGATGCCGGGCAAAATGGAACCGACGAGAGCGGGCGTTATGACCTCCCCGCCGATGACGAAGAAGATATTCATGCTGCCCACTTCTTCCACATACTTCTTCTCGTTGGCGTCCAGCCAGAGCACCTGATCGAACCCCTGTTCCTCCGCCTCCTCCCCCGCCTTCATGGAGGCAGCGTAGTTGCCGAGACACTTTGCCTCGCCCGTGCCGCCGATGGTGGCGCGGGTGTACTTGTCCTCCACGAGCAGTCTGGTCGGCTCCAGCCCATGCGCGTAGTAGCTGCCGACGGGCGAGAGGATGATGAAAAAGAGATATTCGGTGGAGGCGTGCACGCCGAGCATGACGCGCGTGGCAACGATGGTCGGGCGAATGTAGAGCGCGGTACCGGGCTCGGAAGGGATCCAGTCCCGCTCCAGCCTGAGCAGCTCCTCCAGCCCTTCCTCGGCGACCTCGGCGGGAAAGTTGGGAATGCACATACGCGTTGCCGATCTGTTCATCCGCGCCCAGTTCTCATCGGGGCGGAATACGGCGATGGAGCCGTCCGGCTGACGGAATGCCTTCATCCCTTCAAAGATACCCTGTGCATAATGAAAAATACTCGTTGCAAGGTCAAAAGGCTTGGGCTCGTTCGGCTCGATTTTGGCATCATACCACCCCTTTCCGGCGGTATACTTCATCGTGAACATATAATCGGTGAAGTAGTGTCCGAAGCCGAGCGCCGTTCCCGCGGCGGGTTTTTCCTTGAGCTGTTTTCTTCTGATGATCTCCATGCGGACGCCTCCGTCTTTATTTTCTATATATTATACGCCCGACCGCTCTATTTGTCGAGCGGAAAAGGGGCAAAATACTGCCGTTTTTCCTCGATTTGCGCCCTGCCGTTCAGATCGTCGGCAAGGGCGGAGGAAAATGCGGCGCTCTCCTCCTGCCGCACGGCGACGACAAAGCACGCCTTTTCAGCAAATTCACGCGAGAGGACTTCACACCTGCCCTCCAGAAAGCGGGTGAGCGCGCCCACTTCGGCATAATTCACCGTGATGCAGAGCTCCGCACACATATCCCACAGGGCGAGCGGGGCGCCCTCCAGGCACTCCGCCGCGCATCCGGAATAGGCGCGCGTCAATCCGCCCGCGCCCAGCTTGATGCCGCCGAAGTAGCGTACGACGGCGACGGCCGTCTCAAACAGCCCCCTTGCGCGCAGGACGCCCAGAATGGGCATTCCCGCCGTCCCCTGCGGTTCGCCGTCGTCCGAAAAGCGCATGAGATTGCCCAGGCGGTCGGCGACATAGGCGTGGCAGACGTGCGTGGCGAGCGGGTGTTCGGCGCGCACCTTTGCAAGGAAAGCGCGCGCTTCCTCCTCTCCGGCCGTGTGCGCGGCATAGGTGAGGAAGCGGGACTTTTCGATGACCTTTTCCGCCATGTGCGGCGCCGCGACGCTGACAAAGCTCATTCCACGATGACCTGCAGGCGCACCTTCTTGCCCTTGAACAGGGTGAAGGGCGAGGCGGGCAGCGGGGCATTCGCATCCGTCACCTTCTCGCCGTTGATGCTCACGCCGCCCTGCTCGATGAGCCGGCGCGCCTCGCCGTTGGACTTGCAGAGTCCCGCGGCGAGCAGCGCCTGCAGCACCGTCTTTGTATCGGACGGCACCCGCCGCTCGGGCATCTCTCCCTCACCGCCGAATGCGGCGTGCGCCTCCGATCGGGCGGCGTCCGCTTTCTCCTCGCCATGCACCATCTTCGTCAGCTCATAGGCGAGCACCTCCTTGGCGGCGTTGATGCGCTCGTCGCGGTACTGCGTGAGCCGTGCGATCTCCTCGAGCGGCAGGAAGGTGAGGAGCTTCAGGCACTTCTCCACGTCCGCATCCGCCGTGTTGCGCCAGTACTGATAGAACTCATAGGGCGAGGTCTTGTTCTCATCCAGCCAGACGGCGCCCTTCTGCGTCTTGCCCATCTTCTTGCCCTCGCTGGTGGTGAGCAGGGTAAAGGTCATGGCGAACGCCGCCTTGCGCTCCTTCCTGCGGATGAGATCGGCGCCCGCAAGGATGTTGCTCCACTGGTCGTCCCCGCCCAGCTGCAGCAGGCAGCCGTACCTGCGGTTGAGCACCAGGAAGTCATATGCCTGCATGAGCATATAGTTGAATTCGAGGAAGGTCAGCCCCTTCTCCATGCGCGAGCGGTAGCACTCCGCCGTGAGCATCTTGTTGACGGAGAAATAGACGCCCACGTCGCGCAAAAAGTCGACGTAGTTGAGATTCAGGAGCCAGTCGGCATTGTTCACCACGATGGCACCGTTCTCCCCGTCAAAGCGGATGAAGCGCGCCATCTGCTTTTTGAAGCACTCCACATGGTATTCCACTGTCTCGCGCGTCATCATCGAGCGCATATCCGTCCTGCCGGAAGGATCGCCGATCATGCCCGTGCCGCCGCCGATGAGGATGATGGGACGATGCCCCGCGTCCTGCATATGCTTCATCGCAATGAGCTGCATGAAGTGGCCGACGTGCAGACTGTCCGCCGTGGGGTCAAAACCGATATAAAAAGGTACGCTCTCCTGCCCCAGCTTTTCGTAGAGTTCCTCCTCATACACCGTCTGCTTGATAAATCCCCTCTCGCGCAGGGTGTCCATCACGTTCTTCATAATGTCTCCTTTTTGCCCGTCCGTACAAAAAAACGGTCTGCGCCCCGCGCAAACCGTGATTGCGTGCAAACTTCGATCTGCGCGGAAAAAATATTACGCAAAAACGTAATACGCGTAGCCGTAGATTGCAATCGCGAGCGAATTTTTCATATCCCTATTATACGACGGAAGGGAGGGAATGTCAAACGCTTGCACACACTTTACGCAAAATTTGCGCCCAGCCGTTCTGCCTCATTCAGGCCGCGTAGATCCTTCAGGCGCGTTCCGCACCCCGTTGCACGCGCACGCTGCAGGGCGGCGCGCAGCTGTTCGTTGCGCAGCGCACTCTCGCGCCGGCGCATGGTATTGAGGACAACTTCCATAGAGAGCTTGTTCATACTCCCTATTGTACGCATTATACTTGACATATATTGTCATGTATGATAAAATAATTCTGTAAAACTAAAATTTTTTTCGGAGAGGCTATGAAGTACGAGATCATGATGGATATGCTGTTCACCCTGCTGCGCAGGCGCAAGATGACCGCACCCGAACTTGCCGCAAAATATAATATCTCCGCGCGCTCCGTCTACCGCTATGTCGACGAAATGACGGTGGCGGGGATCCCCATCGACGTCATGCGCGGCCCCAGCGGCGGCATCTATATCTCGGACGCCTACAAACTGCCGAAGGGGCTTTTCACGCGCGAAGAATACGACAGCGCCGTGGCTGCCATGCAGGCGATGGAGAGTACCATGGACTCCCCGGCGCTGCGCTCCGCCATTGAAAAACTGACGTCGCACCAAAAATCCGATCAATCGGACAGCGCCATCTCCGGGAATATTCTGATAGATGGCGGGACATGGGGAAACAGCGGGCAATTTGCCGAACGGCTTTCCGTCATCGAGCGCGCCGTCAACGAACGGGAGGCGCTCGAGATCGACTATGTCTCCCGCGAGGGGAACAAGACGCGCCGCGTCATCCTGCCCCATCTGCTGGTCTATAAACAGAATATCTGGTATGTATTCGCCTTCTGCCGGATGCGCGACGGGTTCCGCCTGTTCAAGATCGGACGGATGCGCACCATTTTGCGGACGGGCAAGATCTTTGAACGGCTTCCCTTTTCGCGCGAGGACATCCCTCTCTCCTTCTGGACGGACAGAGAGGCGTGTGTGGAGGCGCGCTTTGCGCTCTCCGAAGAGACGATCCCCTTTGCAGAGGAATGGCTGGGCGTGGAGGCGGTCTATCAGAAAGACGGAAAAAACTATGCCGAAGCGACGCTGCCCGACGATGAATCTTTGGTCGGAAAGATCCTTTCGGCAGGCGCAGGCTTTACCGTACTCTCCCCGGCATCCCTCGCCGACCGCGTGCGCGCAGCGGCGGAAAGCATTGCAAAACGATATTAAAATATTTTATCGTCTTTTCCCATCGTCACACAGCAGCAACGCAGCGCTCCCCGCAGGGAGCGCTGTTGTTTGTAACATTTGCAATGGACTGCCGGCAGCCCTTCGCCGTTGTCAATGGTATCGCTCACGCTATCCCGCTTTTGCAAGCGGCAGGAGTCGTAAGCCTACCATATCAGCATTTTTTGGAGAAGGAAAGGCTCGCCGTCCCGACCGACTGAGTTCCCAAAAGGACGTCGACCGTCATAGTGACCCTGACGGTGGGATCAGAAACAAGGCTGTGCGCCGTTGCCACGCCTGCCTGCCATCCGGCATCCGTCTGCGTTATAGCAAAGTTGCTGAAATCGATGTCATACGATACAGTGTTCCATTTCAATGTCATATCCACCGATGCGTTGACGGTGAAGAGATGTGCATATTCGCCCACAAGTCTGCCGCCTGCCGCGCTGACGGAGATGGTATGGTCATAACTGAACCATGAACCGCTTGTACTCGTTGTAATCGTACCATTCGTCAGATTGCTCACCCACAATGCCGAAACGGTGGTCGTCTGTTCGCAGGTCTCATAGTCGAGCGTCGTCACCTGTTCCAATGCGCTGCCGTTCCAGACATACCAGCCGAGGAAGGTGTAGTTCCCCTCCGCCGCGGGCGAAGTCACAAGGGTGCAGCGTGCGTCGAACTCGACCTGCGCTTCCGAGACGAACGTCGTCCCGCCGTTGATGTCAAAGTTCACGCCGCTGCTCGTATAGATGACGTATTTGGGCGTGAGCGGAACTTTGACAGAGGAGCCGCCCGTGAGAATGTCGGCAGCCGCCTCCTCCCAGAGCACCTCGTCCTCCCCGATCGCCGCGCCGAGATCGAACACGTTGTCCCGCAGCCCCACCGTGAAAATCTGGGAATTGCTTCCCCACGTGAGCGTGAGCGTCTCGTTATAATACATCTGCGTCGCAAAGGAATACGTCCCATCGCCGTTGTCCGTCCAGTTTCCGCCCAGATTGGCGGGCGCCACAATGGTGACGTCATATAACTTGGGGGAATAGACTGCCTCCATCGTGCCGTTCGGCGAGAAGGAGAACTGCTTCCAGCCGAGCGTGTATCCCTCCCGTTCATATCCCTCCAGCGAGGGAACATCGAGCGAGGTGAGCAGTTCGCTGCCCGAATACCAGACGTCCTGCGAACGGACGGGCGTTCCGTCCACCGCGTAATTTACGGTCGTGAGCTGCGGCGAAAGGTAGAAATTCTCCTCCTTGTGCGCCTCCCAATCGAGGGCGGCGAGCAGATCTGCCCCCGTGAGCAGTTCGGACACATCCTGCGTCGGATCCGGATATTCCTCATCGCAGGGATTTTTGAGCTCGAGCGGCGCGGAAATGTCGATGAGCTCGACAAGAGAGGTACTCAAATTCAGCGTCCGCAGCACATTCTCCCGGTCGGCACCGATCGTCACGATCATATCGGTCAGCACATTGTCCGTGAACGCGGCACCGTTGAAGTTGAGCGTCCAGCTTGCGCCGCTCTCCTCACTGCGCGCCGTGTAGGTATAGCTGTTGAGAATCTTTCCGAGCACGATGCCGTAGTCGTCCGTGCCGCCGTCTTCGGGCTTCTGATTCTCCGACGAAGAGTTGATGATGCCCTGGATAGCATCGGAGAAGTTGAGCATATAGCACAGGTGATCGGTGAGCAGTCCGTTCGCGAAATTGGCAAGAGACATGACGCGGTAGGTCGGCTGTTCGCCCTCAAGCGTACGGCGCATATAGATCAGACCGTCCTTGATCGTGAGGTCGGTGACCCCCGTGCTGTTGATGACAGGAATAAACAAAACCGAATATTTTGTGTAGGAGATCCGGACATTCAGCACGATCTCGCCTGCGGAGGAGACCCTGACGCCGATCTGGATCCCGATCCCGGTCAGCTCCACATCTTGGCCGAAAACTTCAAGACTTGCCGCCGCGCTTCCCTCGATCACGAAGCTCCCGTTCAGGGCATAGCCGCCGTCCTCCGTCAGATGCGTGGCGGACGCCGCAATGGTCTTTATGAGTTCGTCCGCGCCCTCGAAGGTATAATTTGCATAATCGGAATAGGTGAGCGTATACGCGCTCCCGTCCTGCGCAGTGAGCGTAGCCCCGGCGGGATCCCCCGTATCGAGGACGGTCTCGCCGAAGGAAAAGGCAAAGTCCACGCCCGTGTTCTCCGTATTTTTGTTTCCCCAGATGTTGCCAAGGGAGATTCCGGAGAGGAGGCTCCCCTCCGCCCCCTCCGTCTTGGTCAGGGAGATGGTGAGCGGAGCGAGCTTGCTGCCACCGTAGATGAGATCGGAATTGAGTGTGACAGAGAAGGTGATCTTTCCGTCCTCACTCCGCTTTATGCCGAGAGCGGTGAGATATTTTCCGGGATCGATCGCTGCTGCGCCGTCAAGCGCGCCGCTCACCGACTCATTGAGGCCCGCGAGCACTTCATCGAGCGCCGCATCCAGCCCCAGCGTACCCATCAGGACGCCGCCCAGTGCGCCGAGCTGCGCCTTGTCGGTATCCGTCAGCCACTTGGAACCGAAAAAGGCATCCAGCGTGGAGAAGAGCGCATCCACCGTATCCGCGGGCAGTCCAAAGCCCGTCAGGAAGCCCGAGAGCTTACCCTCCGTCAGGGAAATGCCGCTCGCCAATATGGTGAGGATATCGCTCGCCGGCACCGTAAAGCGCAGCGGCTGATCGAGGCGCGTCTCCCCGTCCGATGCATACGTTTCCCCGGGGTATTTGGAGATGCTGACAAAGAAGTCGAGTTCTCCGTCGTTGCCCGCGTCAAACATCCAGAAGTCAAGGTAGAGATCGGTTCCGCCCTCGCGCCTGTCGTCAAGTACCAAGCTGAAGCAGACGTACGCCCCGGGATCGATCGTGATCGTCTTGCCCTCCGTGTCGATCACGATGGGGAAGCCGCTTCCGGCAAGCCCCGAATGATAGAGGAGCGCACCCGAAATGCCGAATACGTCATTGCCGTTTGCGTCCTTGGTCACGCCCGAGAAGGAGATGGTCATGTCCTGCGAGGCGAGCGTTGCGACGGCGGCGCCCGCAAAGTCAAGGAGTTCGCACAGATCACCCACCGTCATCAGGCCGTCCTGCGTATTTGCAGCCGGCTCCCCTTCTGCCGCCGATACGGCAAGCGAGCCAGCGAGTGTGACCCCGCCGAGCGCCGTTTCCCCGAAGGAGAGCGAAAGCGCGCCGCCGTCGGCGATCAGATCAAAGAGGAAACCTGAATAGGAGACCGTGCCGATACTCCCCTCCTCTGCCGTGGCACCGCCGAACACGATGCCCTCAAGCAATGCGGGCAGATCGATTGCAGAAAGGGAGTTGGTGACCGCAGCAGCTGCCCCCAGCGAGGCTGCAAGTTCGTTTACGGTATCAGGCAGCTGCTTTCCGCTTAGAGAAGCGTTGAGAATGGCAGCGATGCGCGTATAAACCGATTCAAAGGTATTGCCGAGTTGATACAGCTCGTCATATTTGAGCTCAACGCCGACATTTCCGTAGACGATGCGCAGGTATGCTGTATCGGCATCCACGGAAATGACCTGACAGATGCCGTTCGCCGTGATCACGAGATCGGCTGCGAGCGCAAAACCGTCCCTCCAGGAAATCACGCCGTTTTCGACGGAAACGAGGAATTTCATCCTCTGATACTGCACTGTGAGTGTCCCGTCAAGGGCAATGCGTTCCTCTTTGAGTACGGTCGCCAACAGCTCCAGTACGGGAGCAGCATCTGCATAGCCATTTGTATCCACGGCGAACGGCTGGCCCGCAGTCACGACGATATCCGCGCCGAGCGCGCTTGCCGTGATCTTCCCGTCCGAAACGGACAGCTGTACATCCCCGAGCGCAAAGTCGATGCCGAATACCTTGAGAAGCTCCGTCCCCTTGACAAGCACTTCTACCGCGCCGTCATTCTCCGAGATCGCAAGATACTCCCCGAAGTTCAGGGACAGCACCTGCTCGAGCAGATCGCCCTCCGGCGTCGCTACATTCATATCCATTCCGAGCACGGAGGAGAGCAATGCCGCCAATTCCTCCACGCTTGCCGTAAGTCTGATGCCGTCCAGCTCCACATACACCGAGCCGTCCGCATACAAGATATTTACCGTCTTGCGCGCACTCTTGTAGCCCAGCGCCAGCTCCGCTCTTGCGGCAAAGCTGTTCATGTCCAGCGTCACCGTACCAATTACGGACAGATCCCCCGCCGCATACGTCACGCCTGCGGAGAGATAATCCTGCGAGAGCAGCGCGAGCACGTTCTGCACAAGCTTCACGCCGTCTGTATACCCGTCCGTGTCTACAGTGAACGGCTGGCCCGCAGTCACGAC
>CALVZS010000021.1 GCA_944372575.1 uncultured Clostridia bacterium
CGCGGCTTGCGCGCTGCCGGTAATATGAGGGCTAACAGCCCGAAACTGAAAAACCACCGGCTATGCCGGTGGATATTAATTTAAATTCATTCCTCGCTCTTTTTCCGCCTGCGATCGGCCAGGTACTCGAGAGGGATCTTGTACGTCTCTTCATAGCATTTCTGCCATGCCGCCTGCGCGGCCGCCTTCAGTCCGGCGATGCGGGCTGTGCGGGGCAGGGTCTCATCCGGATACACGGCGGACAGGATGTGGATGACCAGCCGCCGCATATGTCCGTACCTGTCCCTGCGGAAAGTGCAGAACACGGGCAGTACGGGAACGCCGAATTTGACGGCATAATAGAAGGCGCCGTCCTTCATGGGGCGGGGCTTGGGATAGTTGACCCACATCGCCTGTTCGGGATAGAAGTGAACGATCTTTCCCTCCTTCAGGCGCGCCTCCATCTCATGCAGAAGGTGCTTGGTGGCAGCCAGGTTGGGGCTGAACGGCCACATGCCGCCGTGCCGCATGAACCAGCCCCCCGGGCCCGTCTTGTTGTTCCACGGCGCCATCGTGTAGAACCCGCGGAACTGCCCGAGCGCGGCACGAGCAAAGAGGGTGTCCAGATAGGAAATGTGATTGCTGATGCAGATCGCGCCCCTGCCGCGCAGCGCCTTCAGATTGCTGCGCCCGACGACGCGGCAGCCATAGACCGCCTTTAAAAAGAGCGGCGCGACCAGCCAGAGTGCGCCGCGGATGAACGCCGTACAGAGGGCGTCAAGCCCCTTCTGGCGATAGCGGAAATTCCCGTCCGGGATGGCGTACTTCCCGAAGGGGATGTAATCGAAATCAAACCGGCGATATGCCTCCAGCACTGCCTGGATGCCCTCCGCCTTCTCTCGCCGGCTGCGTTTTTCCCCGTGTTTCATACCCCCATTTTATCCTTTTTCAAGGCGGCTGTCAACCGCTTCCCGCCTCTTTTTTGATAAGTTCAAAACATTGACAAAACGCCTCTGCCCGACTTGCATTCGCCGGACAGAAGCGCTTGGGTGTTATTGGATGCCGTGAGCGGCGGGGGCGGCGTACAGGTCGAATTCGCCGTCCGGGTCAAAGCCGTCGCCCTCATCGATGGCGGCGAGTTTGGAGACGGACACCTCGTACGCGGTCATGGTGACCTGCTCGCTTTCCGAGAGCCGCTTGACGTACTCCCGGCTCTGGATGCGCCCCGAGAGCGCCACGCGATCCCCCACTTTCAGATTCTGTACGAAGCGCGCATTTCTGCCCCATGCGATGCAGGGGATATAGTCAGACTTGTTGTATGCCCGGTTGACGGCGAGCAGCAGATCGGCGATCTCGCGGTTGAACGGGGTCGTGCGATAGACGGGCGGCTTGCAGATATAGCCGGAGAGCACGATGGAGTTGGGGTTTGCGGCGGGCGCGCCGTCCAGAAGTTCGCGCACGAACACCGTGAGCATGAGGCGCGACCTGCCGCCCTCCAGCTTGTTGTAGCTGCGGAACTGACCGAGCGCGCACAGCGTGGCGCCGAGCTTGAGATCGTGTCCCTCGATGAGCCGTTCGGAGACGGTGACGGGCAGCACGTCCGCCTGTCCCGACAGGCGCATGACGCGCACGAAAAATTCGTAAAACCCTTCGCCGTACACCTCGTGGGAAAAGGCCGCCTCGGAGACGATCTCCCCCATCAGAAAGACCCTGTTGTTCTTTTCCGTTGCGTGATCCATAGATACCTCCAAGTATTTCAGTTTTTGTTTGGTAAAGATGGCAGACGTGCGCCCTAACCGGACGGGAGCAGTTTCTGCCTGCCCGTCGCATCGATGGTGTAGTTTTCATAGTAGAGCAGTTCGCCGACCGGCACGAACTCGAATCCCTTCGCGTGGAGCGCGTCGATGACGATGGGGAGCGCCTCGGCGGTATGCAACCCGTTGTTGTGACAGAGGATGATGGAACCGCTCTTCACGCGGGAGAGGATGCGTTCCGCAATGTCCGCGGCGGAGAGATCCTTCCAGTCGAGGGAATCGACATCCCACTGCACGGGCATGAGCCCCATGTCGCGGCAGGTGTCGATGAGCAAGTCGTCATAGTCGCCGTAGGGCGGACGGAAGAGGGTGACCTCCCTGCCCGTGACCTGCGTGATCGCCTGCGAAGAGCTTGCCAGCTCCGAGCGGATCTCCGCCTCGGAGAGGCGGGACATGTAGGAGTGCGTGGCACTATGCGTTCCCACTTCATGTCCGGCGTCCGAGACTTTTTTGAGCGTATCCGGGTGTTCCTCCGCCCAGAACTGCACCGTGAAAAAGGTGGCGCGCACGTTCGCTGCGGCGAGGGCGTCGAGGATCGCCTGCGTATGCTCCACCCCCCAGGCGCAGTCAAAGGAGATGGCGATCTTGTTGTCCGTCCGCTCCACGCTGTACACGGGGAGCGAGCGCGCACCGCTCGTCCAGACCTGCGCCGCATCCGTCGCATATGCCAGCGCGCTGCCTGCCGCGATCGCCGCCCCCAGCAGCAGGGCAAGCAGCAGCGCCTTCGCCCGAATCGTGATAAACCGCATCACTTATCCCCTATGATAAAATATTTCTGCATGAAAATCCTCGGAGATCGCGCCGGATCCTGTCTGTTTGCGTCGCTTTTTCCTGTGACGCCCGTCCGCGGCGGTACGACCGATCCGACTGATACACTGTATGCGCACGAAGGGACAAATATGTCCCTGCCGCGCCTGAAAAAAGGCGGGGCAATTTTACTAAGGGGCTTCCCATTTGCCCGCGGATGTGCTATAATGCTATGCGCAAAATATGACAGGAGATGAAAGATGACACAGCGGGAAAGAATGCTGGCAGGAAAACTCTACGACCCCGCCGACGGGGAGATCATGCGCGAACAGACTGGCTGCACCGCGGCAATGCGCGAATTCAACACGCTCGGTCTGGGAGACGAGGCGCGCATGGCACAGCTGATGCGGGCAATGTTTGCAGAAGTGGGCGAGGGAACGTATATCCAGCCCCCCTTCTATGCCAACTGGGGCGGGGCGCACGTCCACCTCGGCGCGCATGTATATGCCAATTTCCACCTCACCGTCGTAGACGACGGGAACGTGTACATCGGGGACAACACGATGATCGGGCCGAACGTGACCATCGCCACGGCGGGACATCCCGTGCTGCCCTCCCTGCGCGCGCGGGGCATCCAGTACAACATGGACGTGATTATCGGCGCGAATGTCTGGATCGGCGCGGGCGCGCTCATCCTGCCGGGCGTGAAGATCGGCGCGGATTCCGTGATCGGCGCGGGCGCGGTGGTCACAAAGGACATCCCCGCCGGCGTGGTCGCAGTGGGCAACCCCTGCCGTGTCCTGCGCCCCATCGGCGAGCGGGACGAGACGTTCTACTATAAAGATCTGCCCGTCGACCTGTAATGCCGCAGTCAAAAGGGGCGCCGCCGCAGCCTGTCGCTGCGGCGGCGCCCCTTTATGCGTCCCTCATCCTCCGTACGGAGACTTGTCCTCCACGCTCGTCACCGTGACGGCGTTCACCTCCTTTGCGCCCGCACGCAGCAGGACGGCGGCAAGCTCGTCCACCGTGGCGCCCGTGGTGTAGGTGTCGTCCACGATGAGGAGGCACTTCCCCTTCACGCCCCTGCGGTCGGCAACGCGGAAACACCCCTTCAGGTTATCCGCCCGCTCCCGCCGGGTAAGCGTCTTTTGGGCGGGCGTATCGCGCACCTTCTCTGCAGTGCGCAGCACGGGGATGCCGCTCCTCTCCGAGAGCCGTTCTGCAAGCAGCAGCGTCTGATCGAACCCGCGCCGCCGCTTTGCGCGCGACGTCATGGGGACGGGAACGAGCGCCTGCGTTCCGGGAAATTCCCCGAGCAGCGGCAGCATCTGTCCCGCGAGCGTGCCGGCGAGGTAGCGCTCCCCCTGTTTGTAGCGCCAAACGAGGCGCATGGCGTCCCCCTCGTATACAAAGCGCGAGCGCACCTTTCCCGGCACGGGACGGTGCTGCTTGCACGCGGCGCAGACGCCCGCTTCCCGTACGCGGCGGCCGCAGACGGGGCAGCCGAGGCGGATGACGGGCAGCGCCTTTTCGCACTCCGCGCAGATGCGCTCGCCGCCAAACACCTCCCGTCCGCAGACGTCGCAGGTGAAATTCTCCTCCCGCGCACTGCCGTGCAGCCAGGCACGAATCGCTTCTTTGAGACGTGAAAGCCCCCTCATGGCACCCCCCGCAAAGTGCGCTGCGGCGGACGCAGATCGCGTCCGCCGCAGCCATGTTCCGACCGCCGCGCGGGCGATCAGAAATCATCCTCTTCTTTTTCGTCGTCGTCTTCGTCTTCATCGTCGAGCGAATAGATCTCATCGCCCGTCACATAGTCGAGATCCTCGTCATCGTCCACGTCGGAATACTCCTCCTCCGCTTCGTCCTCCTCGGCCTCTTCCTCCAGCTCGCCCGCCATTGCCTCATCCAGCTCGCCCATCTCCTTCTCAAGATCGGCGTCCGTATCGTCGTCCAGATATTCGCGCCATTCGTCGTCGTCATCCGGATCGGGCTCTTCCTCCTCATATTCCGCCTTTTTGCGGCACTCCTCGCACATCTTCTCGCCGGGGCGCATCATGTTTTCGCCGCAGACGGGGCAGAGTTCGGTCGCTGCGTCGTCATCCGCCTCGTCAATATCATCGAAAGAGGCAAGCCCCTTCATTTCCTTGAGGCAGACATCGCAGAACTCCTGTTTCTCCGCGTCGATATAATTGAGTTCGCAACGCGGACACTTGATGTAACGAACCATGTTTCCCTCCTTTCGTATCGCCGATCCCCTTCGGCACACAGGCTAATAAATTATATTCGTATTTATTTTTTTTGTAAATCGTTTTTTTATGTATTTGCGAAAAAAACCGCAGGGAAAACCATTTTTTCTTTTTTTCTCCGAAAAAGCTCCCCTTCCGTGCCGATACGGCACAGCCGCTGCGGCATATCTTCCGCAGTGTGCGCATCATTATACCATGCTACAGCGCCGCTGTAAAGCATTCACACGAAAAAAACGCTCCCGAAATGGGAGCGTTTTGAAAATTTTTACTGCTGCGTGCCGTCCGGCCCGTCCTCCTGTGCACTTTCCGGCGCCGCGGGCGCCTCTTCCGCCTCTTCCGCAGGCGCCTGAGAGGGCTCCTCGGCCTGTTCTGCGGGGGTCTCCTCTTCGATCAGCTGCTCCGCTTCCTCTGCAGGCGCCTCCACGGCCTCCTCCTGCTCGGCAGGCGTGAGCGCCTCATTGACTGTCTCCGCCTGCGTATAGACATCGATGTCTGCGTCGTCCGTCGTATCGACCGCGAGCCGCTCTGCCTCGGGCGCCTCCGTCTTCTTCCTGTTCGCGCGGACGATAAAGAACACCGCAAGCGCTGCGCCGATGACCACGATGCCGATGCCGACGCCGATGAGCGCCCATGCCCAGCCGGGCAGCCCGGTCTCCTCTTCCGTCTCGGTATAGCGCTCGAGAGCGTTCTGCCAGTATTCGGCATATGTCTCCTCATCCGCCTCCGTCATGACGCCGAGGAAGTTGGTGTAGTAGGTGAGCTGCGACGTCGTGAGATAATCCTCGCCCATCGCCGCAATCGCGTCCTCGCTGGTGCCGTCCGCAAACGCAGCGAACGCCGCCTGCTCATCCTCGCTGTAGAGGTAGGTGTTGCGCCTGCCGTAGCTCTCCGCCTCGGAGATATTGTCATAGAACTGCTGCGTCTGTCCCGTATAGAAGAAGTAGCGCAGCGCAGTGGAGAGCTTGGTGTCTCCGTCGTCGGTGAGCGTGGCAAGGTAGCCGTCGTCCTCATCCATCATCTCGCCGTACGTCTCGTTGAACGCCTCGATCTCGGCGTTGTTCATGAGGCCGTTCTCGCCGTTGAGGTTGATCGTCCAGATATAGGTGTACGCCGTGGAGCTGAACGTCTCGGCATTGGCGTAGAACACGACGCCGTCCAGCACTTCATAGTTGTACCAGCCGGAGACGTGCTGCGCCTCGAGCACGCGCACGGGTCGGTAGGCGGAATAGTCCTCACCCGCAGGCGTAAGCGTGCGGTAGTTTTCCACCGAGCCGTTGTACACGGCACGCTCGATGGAGAGTCCGGCGTCCGTCGAGGTGGTGTAGTACACATAGTGGTATGTCTCATCCGATGCGGCGTCCAGCGCGATGAGCGTGCCGTCCGTGGCGCCCGTGGCGATGCGCAGGCTGGTGGGATCGCTCTCCGAACCGATGCGCGCCTTTGTTCCCTCGCCGTCGTTGACGACGTCCACGCGGCGGATCTCGCCCGCGTCGTTGATATACAGATAATGATGCCTGCCGCTGCCCTCATCCGAGGTGAAGTCCTCGATATAGAAGTAGGCGGACGTGGAAGCGTTTGCCGTATCCGTTGCGCCGGCGACCACTTCGAGGTATCCCTCGTCCCCGCCGTAGGAGACGGCGTTGCCCGACACGGAGTTCCAGCCCTGCGCGTCGATGTCCTCGGTGGCGAGATAGTACAGCTCGCCCTCCGTGCCGACCGAGCTGCCCGAGGTGGGAACGGCCGTGCGGGTGAAGTAGATGCCCCCGTTCGTGTACGACTGCAGCGTGTAGCTGTACTGCCAAATGGAGCGGTTGTCATTCTCCGTCCCCGCGTTCTCCACGCCGTGGTTGAACTGCGTGAGCGAATCGTTGATGCTGATCCCGTCCAGGACGAGCTCGCCGAGGTTGTAGTAGGGAACTTCCCCCTCGTTGTTCTCATCCAGCCACGCCTGATCCCAGGTATAGTCGTAAGGCGCTTCCGTCGCGGAGGCGCGCACGCGGTAGATCTGGTTATAGTTCGCCGAAACGGGCGTATCGGAATCCTGCTTGTCCGTGACGCTCATCGTATAATAGATATACGGGTCGGTTTTGTCCGAGCTGTTGACGGTATATGCCGAGACGCTGCGCGCAAGTTCGGTGCGCACGCCGCTGTCCGTGTTGTAGGAATAGAGCGTGCTGTCCATCTCATAGATGACGTACACGCTGTCCCCGTCCTGCACAAAGCGATAGAGCGCGGCATTGTTTGAAATGCGGAAATAATCGCGGATGTCGCTGCCGTCAAGCGCGGCGCTCTTGAAGTCGAGATAGGTGTTGTCCACCTCGCCCGCCGTGTTGCCGACGTTGTTGGGCGTAGCATAGTAGATGCGGTCGCCGTAGATGAAGATGCCCGAGGTGTAGTCCGCCGCGACCATCAGCGAAGGGATGATCGTCTCCACGTTGTTTTCGCCCGCCCTGACGTCCTCCATCCTTGCCCGCATGAGCGCGCCCTTGACGGGCGTGCCGTAGGTGTTGTCCGACGTATATGCCTCGACGCCGTTGATGAAATAGACGTAGTCCCCCTTCTCCACGACGAAGCCACCCTGCGAGGAGACCTCTGCATCCGCCGAAGGCCCGTCCGCCGGCGGGGCAAACGTATAGCCGCACGCGGAGAATGCCGCCGCGGATACCGCCATTGTTGCGGCAGCGGTGAACACAAAAATTTTTCTGAAAAGATTACGCATGAACTTTGTCCTCAAATCCCTGCAGATCTCTGCGGGACGTTTCGTTCTAACGATACGATATTCATTATATACTAAAACAGGGCTTTTTGCAATCAAAAACCCGCGCCGCATACGCTTTTCTTTGAGAAAATTTGCGGAAAAGAGGTGAAAAGGATGGAAAAATTCGGGATATTCGAACTACTGGACGCACTCTCCGCGCTCACCGCCCGCGAAAGCGCGCCCGAGGACAAACCCGCCGGCGGCCCGCCCGCGCAGACGGAGCCCCCCGCCGCCCCGAAACGGGAGGCGGACGGCGCGCCTGCAGACGCCCTTGCCGTCTTTCTCGCGCGGCACGAGGAGATGAAAAAACATATCAAAAAGTAACCGGACGCGGGCGCGCGATGCCCACCCCGTCTGCGCGCGGGCAAAAAAAACCGCCGGTACACCGGCGGAATTTTTTTATCTCTTGGAGAACTGAGGAGCGCGGCGGGCCTTTTTGAGACCGTACTTCTTGCGCTCCTTGACGCGGGGATCGCGCGTCAGGAAGCCTGCTTTTTTGAGCGCGGGGCGCGTTTCGGGCTCTGCCTGCAGAAGTGCGCGGGCGATGCCCAGACGGATGGCGCCTGCCTGACCGGTATAGCCGCCGCCGATGACGTTGACGAACACGTCATACTTGCCCTCGGCCGCAACCTCGACAAGGGGCTGCTTGACGACGTACTGGTTGGTTCCCATGGGGAAGTAATCCTCGAGCGTGCGGTCGTTGATGACGATGGCGCCCGTACCCGAAGGGATGAGGCGGACGCGGGCGATCGCCTTCTTGCGGCGGCCCGTCCCCCAGAACTGCAACTTCTTCTTCGCATTTGCCTTAGCCATACGATCACCTCACCTCAAAGAATTTTCAGCGCTTCCGGCTTCTGCGCCGCGTGGTTGTGCTCCGCGCCCTTGTAGACGCGCAGCTTCTTGATCATCTGCCTGCCGAGGGAGTTCTTGGGAAGCATCCCGCGCACTGCCTCGTAGACGGCGAGGTCGCTCCGGTCTGCCATCAGTTTGCCGTAGGAGATCTCCTTGAGCCCGCCGATGTAGCCCGTATGATAGCGATAGAACTTGTTCTCCAGCTTCTTGCCCGTCAGAAGCACCTTATCGCTGTTGAGAACGATGACGAAATCGCCCGTATCCACGTTGGGCGTGAACGTAGGCTTGTTTTTGCCGCGCAGAACGGAGGCGACTTTGGATGCAAGTCTGCCGAGCGGAACATTCGTCGCATCGACGACGTACCACTTTCTCTCCACCGTCTGGGCATTTGCCATGTAGGTTTTCATAAGTCTTGGACTCCTTAGATCACATTCACCTTCCGGAACGTCTCCGGAACTGCTCTCGGACGATCCGCAAAACGGGGAAGCGGACGGGGAAAACCCCCTTTCCGACCGATTACCTCATCATTATAGGCTTTCCGAAAAATTCCGTCAAGCTGTTTTGCATGACGAAAACAAGTTTTTTTCGGAAATACGGAAAATTTTTTATCCCCTCTTTTCGGCAAAAAAATCCCCCTTTCGGGGGAATCGGACGCTGTTTTTTGCTTTTTACAGCCTGCGCGCCACGCGCGCGGGGTTGCCGACGGCGACGCAGTCCGAGGGGATGTCGCCCACGACGACGCTGCCCGCGCCGATGACGACGTTGTCGCCGATGGTGGCGCCGGGGCAGACGGTGACACTGCCGCCGAACCAGACGTTGTTGCCCACCGTAATGGGGATGCCCGTCTCCACGCCGCTGTTGCGCAGCGCGGCGTCCAGCGGGTGGTTGACCGCGTAAAAGCCGCACTGCGGCCCGATAAAGACGTTGTCGCCGAAGGTGATGGGCGCGCAGTCCAAAAAGACGCAGTCATAGTTGGCAAAGAAATTATCGCCCGCGTGCAGGTGAAAGCCGTAATCCACGCGCATGTTCTTTTCCACAACGGGGTTTGCCCCGAGCGAGCCGAACAGTTCGCGCAAAATCTCCTCGCGGCGCGCCGTCTGCGTGCGCTTCGTCGCATTGTACTCGTCGCACAGATCCACCGCGCGGATATGCGCCGCGACCACCTCGGGATCGGCGATGCGATACTGCTGCCCCGCTTTGAGTTTTTTCAGTTCCGTCATGGCTTGCTCCTTGTTGATTGATGGGCGGCGTTTCCCTCAACTCACGGCAAATGCGAAAGACTATTTTTTCGCAAAAAGATTTGCGTGAGCCCTTATTCCAATACCGCCTTGATCCTTCTCACGCCCGCCGAGGAGGACTGCTCCTTGACGATCCTGAAGTGTCCCAGCTCGCCCGTTCTTGCCGCGTGCGGGCCGCCGCACATCTCCTTGGAGAAGTCGCCGATGGAATACGTCTTGACGACGTCGCCGTACTTGCTGTCGAACACGCCAACGAAGTGCTCTGCGCGTGCCTCCTCCAGCGTCATCTCCCGGTATACGACGGGAATGTCCTCCTTGATCTTCTCGTTGACGAGATCCTCCACCGCCTTCACCTCCTCGGGCGTCATGGCGCGGGGGAAGTTGAAGTCGAAGCGCATCCGCTCATCCGTGATGTTGCTGCCCTTCTGGTTGACGTCGGGCGAGAGCACCGCCTTGAGCGCCGCGTTGAGGAGGTGGGTGGCGGTGTGGTACCTGATGGCCTGCACGGAATGGCTCTCCAGCCCGCCCTTCGCCTCGCCCGCGTGGACGTCGCCGCGGCTCTTTTCCTGGTGCTCCCGGAACGCCGCGTCAAAGCCCGCCCTGTCCACCGCAAGGCCGCGCTCCGACGCCATCTCCTCGGTGAGTTCGAGGGGGAAGCCGTAGGTATCGTACAGGCGGAACGCCTGCTTGCCGCCGATGACCGTCTCGGGGACGTAGGCGGGATCCTTCTGCGCCATGAAGGCATTCTTGCGCGCAATGCCCGCGACGCACTTCTCAAACTCCGCCATGCCTTTTTCCAGCATGGTCTCAAAGCGGTCGGACTCCTTGCCGATCTCCCCGAGGATATAGTCCTTCTTCTGCGCGAGCAGCGGGTACGCCTCGCCGTACACCTCGTCGATGAACACCTCCGCGACGGCGCGCATGGTCGCCGCAGGCTCCACGCCCAGCTGGCGGCAGTAGCGGATGGCGCGGCGCATCAGGCGGCGCAGGATATAGCCCGCTCCCGTGTTGGAGGGCAGGATGCCGTTGACGTCGCCGATGAGCATGACGGTGGTGCGGGTGTGGTCGGCGACGATGCGCATCGCCTTGCGCGCCGCCTCGTCCCCGTCATACGACTTGCCCGTGATCTCTTCCAGCCTGGCGATGGCGCCCGCGAACAGGTCGGTCTTGTAGCCGTCGTGCAGCCCGTTCAAAAAGAGCAGCATCCGATCCAGCCCGAAGCCCGTGTCCACGTTCCTGTTCTCGAGGGGAACGTAGCCCGTCTCCGTCTTGCGGTACTGCATATATACGTCGTTGCCGATCTCCACATAGTCGTCGGGAAAGACGGGGGCGGGGTTCTCGGGGTCGATGGGATAGAACCACTCGTTGTCCGGGCCGCAGGGGGTACCGGTCGTTCCCTCCAGCTCCCACCAGTTGTCCGACTTGGGGAGATAGAAGATGTGCTCGGGACGGATGCCCAGCGCGCGCAGCAGGGAGGCGGTCTCCTCGTCGCGCGGGGCGGCGTCATTGCCCTCGAACACGGTGGAGCAAAGCTTGTCCCCGTCCAGGCCGTACACCTTGGTAAGCAGCTCGTACGTCCACGCCGTCTTTTCCCTCTTGAAGTAGTCGCCCAGCGACCAGTTGCCCATCATCTCAAAGAAGGTGAAGTGGGAGGCGTCCCCCACCGATTCGATGTCCACCGTGCGCACGCACCCCTGCACGTTGCACAATCGCTTGCCGAGCGGGTGCGGCTTGCCCAAAAGATAGGGCATGAGAGGCTGCATTCCCGCCACGTTGAACATGACGCCCGTGGAGCCGTCGCCGATGAGGGACACCGCCCCCACGTTGACGTGGCCCTTGCCTTCATAAAACCTGATCCAGCTCTCGCGGAGCTGCTTGGAAGTGATCTTCATATGACTCCTTTATGTTCACGCAAATCTTTTTGCAAAGGCAAAAATCTTTGCCGTGAGATTCAAAGAAAACCCGCCGGCACGGCTGCGCCTGACGGCGTGTTTTCTCTCTGCGGGCGACTTTTAAGGGCTTACCTTTTCCTTCGCCCGCATTCACGCTTTCCCCTTAAGCGCAGGTATGCGCAAATGTGGGGCGCTGGCGGAGGGAAACCCTCCTTGCGCACGTTTTTTTGCTCGTTCACGCAAATCTTTTCTCGTTTCTCCGTCCTGTGTCATTTTACGTTACCGGGGGCGGATTGTCAACCGTTTTCCCGCCGCCGTCATCACAGTTTTTCCAGTTCGTAGCCGTCCTTGCTGTCCCGGACGGCATAGCCCATCGCCCTGAGCCGCTCGCGCAGCTCGTCCGACTTTGCCCAGTCGCGCCCGGCGCGGGCGGCGGCGCGCTCCTCTGCGACCGCCTTCACGTCCGCGGGGATCTCCTCCTTCCTCGCATACCGCGCCCGATACGCCGCGGGATCGAGCTTGAACAGCCCCAGGAGGGAGTAGGTCGCCCGGATCTGATTGGTGATGCGGCGGGCGCGGGGATCGTTAGCCTCCAGCAGGCGGGCAGCCTCCTTGAAGTACCCGTACAGGCCGGCGAGCGCGAGCGCCGTGTTGAAGTCGTCCTCCATCGCCGCGTCGAACTTTTTGTCGATCTCCTCCTCCATACCCCGCTCTTCGGGGAACGCCGCTTCCGTGCGCCCGATGACGTCGTAAAAGTGCGCGATATGCGCCTCGGCGGAGGGGAACAGCGCATCCGTGATATTGACGTCGCCCCGGTAGTTGCCCGAGAGCAGCGCAAACTTGAGGGCGTCGGGGGAGAACTTGTCCATCAGGTCGTCGAGGAGCAGGCTGTTGCCCAGCGACTTGCTCATCTTCTGCCCGTTCACTTTGATGAGTCCGTTGTGCATCCAATATTTTACGAACCGCTTGCCCGTGAGCGCCTCGCTCTGGGCGATCTCGTTCTCGTGGTGGGGAAAGATGAGATCCCTGCCGCCGCCGTGGATGTCGATCTGCTCGCCGAAGGCGGCGCGGATCATGGCGGAGCATTCGATGTGCCAGCCGGGGCGCCCCTTGCCCCACGGCGAATCCCAGCTGATCTCCCCCTCCTTCGCCGCCTTCCAGAGCGCGAAGTCATAGGGATGCCGCTTTTCCCCGTCGTTCTCCACGCGCACGCCGTCGAGCATGTCCTCCTTGTCCCTGCCCGAGAGCTGCCCGTAGGCGGGGAAGGTGTCCACGTCGAAGTACACGTCTCCGTTGGACGCGGCGTAGGCATGGCCGTTTGCGATGAGCGCCTGCACAAAGGAGATGATATTACCAATATTCTCCGTCGCTTTGAGCCAGAGGGTGGGTTCGCCCACGTCGGCGCGCGCCATGGCGGCATCGATCTTTCTGATCATCATTTCGGCGTACTCGTCGGCGGGGATGCCCGTCTCATGCGAGCGCGCGATGATCTTGTCGTCCACGTCCGTGTAGTTGCGGGCGTACGTCACCTCGTACCCCTTCTTTTCGAGAAACCTGCGGAAGATGTCGTAGAGGATCGCCTGAAAGGCGTGTCCGATATGCGCTTCGCCCGACACCGTGATGCCGCAGGCGTACATCTTCACCTTGCCCGGCTCCAGCGGGACGAACTCTTCCTTGCGTCTTGTCAGCGTGTTATAGATCTTCATGAAAATTCTCCTCGTCCTGTTTCACATTCTGCCGCGCATCCGCCCGATCCTCGTCGCGGGAGAGGCGGCGCGTCACCGTGTCCAGCCGATCCTCCAGCTCGTAGACGCGCTCGCGCAGCGCGCACACTTCCTTTAAGATGGGGTCGTCCTTGTCGGGCAGGAGATCCTGCGTCTTTTCGCCGTTGATGCGCACGACGCGCCCCGGCACGCCCACCACGGTGGCGAAGGGCGGAACTTCCTTCAGAACGACCGCACCCGCGCCGATGCGCGCGCCCTCGCCCACGGTGAAGCCGCCCAGCACCTTCGCCCCGCAGGAGATGACCGCGTTTTTGCGGATGGTGGGGTGGCGCTTGCCCTTCTCCTTGCCCGTGCCGCCCAGCGTCACGCCCTGATAGATGACGACGCCCTCCTCCACCTCCGCCGTCTCGCCGATGACGACGCCGGCGCCGTGGTCGATGAACACGCCCGGGGCGATCTTTGCGGCGGGATGGATCTCGATGCCCGTCAGAAATTTTGCGAACTGCGACGTCATGCGCGCCAGCAGCCTGAGGTGCATCCTGTACAGCCGGTTCGCCCAGCGGTGCCAGGAGAGTGCGTGTACCCCCGAATAGGTGAGCCAGATCTCAAATTTGTTGCGCGCGGCGGGGTCGTTCTTTTTCGCCGCGGCGATGTCCTTGCGAAGTCTGGAAAAAAACAATACCGGATCCCCCTTTTTCTCATCTTATGCGCGCCCTGCCCGCGGCTGATAAAAAAGCGCCCCTACAACATCGCATCCTGCGATCGTCGTAAAGGCGCTGTGTGCGCGGTTCCACTTTACTTCGGGGCAGAACCTGCCCCCTCGTTGCGTCCGGTAACGGCGGACTGCCGCGGGCATTGCCCCGGCCTCGGGCGAGCGGGGCGCACTTTCCCCTCCCTCTTCGCGGCGGACTTTCAGCATACGTCCCCCTCTCTGCGGCGAAAAACGCGGGTACTCTTCCCCTCTCTCGGCTTTTTCCCTATTTTACAAAATTCTCCGTCCGCTGTCAACTGTTTTGCGTGCGGCGGATGGGAAGGTTCTCGATATGATATTCGGCGAGGCACTCGTCGCGCATCCGTTCGTTGAAGATGCTGTTTTCGATGAGGAAGCGCACCACCACGTCGCGCACCTCGTCCTCGCGGAAGGTCTCCCCGCAGACGGCGAGCAGGTTGAGCACGTCCTGCCACTGCATCCGCGTGACCAGCGCGAGCGCCAGGACGGTGTTCTTTTCGGGATACAGCCTGCCGCGGACGATCTTCTGCCAGAAACGCGGCTCCACGGCAAGTTTTTCCCCCGCCTCCTCCGCCGTCTCGCCGCAGTGGCGCAGCGCCTCGGGAAGAAGCTTGGCAAAAGTCTCCTTGCGGAACATATCCGATATGCGTTCGCGCAGCGTGGGGAAGGAGAAGGAGAATGTGAACGATGTATCCGCGAGCGAATCCTTGAACTTTTGCAGAAGCGCCCCGCACTCCGCCTGATGGCACAGCCGCATACAGGAGGAATCGCGCCGGGCGACGTTGCCGTCCGGGGCAACGTACAGGACGTCCGGCATGACGTAGCCCTCGAGGGCGCTGAGTTTGACGTAATCGGAATAGAGCGCGCAGA
Source organism: uncultured Clostridia bacterium (assembly GCA_944372575.1). Taxonomy (GTDB): domain Bacteria; phylum Bacillota; class Clostridia; order Christensenellales; family Borkfalkiaceae; genus Gallimonas. The sequence goes on from CALVZS010000021.1 coordinate 14,854, forward strand.
AGTATTCGTCCAACGCGCGCAGATGCTCGCTCTTCATGCCGTGATTATACCATACCTTGCCCGAAAAAACAAGCATTCTTGCGTCCCCGCGCAAAATCGCTTTGCCCGTGCTCCGGACGTCCGCCATGCCCTAAATGCAGTTTTTTATCAGAAAAATAAGAAAGTTTCTCCATATTCTGAATAAAAATGTCAGAGATTTTTTGGAAAACGCAAAAAAATCGCAAAATTATTAGCCGTTTCCTCTTGCTTTTTTCCCGAAGATATGTTAGAATTTTACATGGAAGGCAGTTCCGAAGACATTGGGAGGAAAATTATGAAACGCGAACGGATCGAAGAGATTGCAGAACTTTTGGACAAGCGCGGCAAACTTACGCTGGAACAGCTCGACGAGCAGTTCCCCAACGTCTCGCAGATGACGTTGCGGCGAGATTTGTTTCAGCTCGAACAGGAGGGGCGCATCATCCGCGTGCGCGGCGGCGCCATGTCCGTCAAGGAGGTGCAGAAGGTGTCCGGCGAGCCGTACACCAAAAAGACAACCATCCACACGGATGAAAAGATCAAGATCGCCCAGAAAGCGGCAAGCCTGATCGACGAGAACTGCTCTCTCTTCATGGACGGCGGCACGACGGCGATGTACCTCGCGAAAGAGATGCCCGACAAAAATTTACATATCTTCACCAACGGGCTCGCCGTCGCCATCGAACTGGCGCAGAAGAAGAACTTCCATGTAACCATGCTGGGCGGGCAGGTGATGAAGGACAACCTCTCCACTGCCTCCCCCGTCGCGAAGGCGTACTTCGACAACACCAACTTTGAACTTGCGATCATCTCGGCTTCCGCATTCACCCCCGAGAACGGATTTTCGTGCGGGGCGCAGATCGAGGCAGACCTGTTAAAGCTCGTGCGCGCCAAGGCGAAGGCGACCTACATGATGCTGGACAGCTCCAAGATCGGCAAGATCATGCCCTATACGTTCGCTCACATCGAGGACATCGACGTCCTCATCACAGACGACAGCTTCCCTGCCGACCTCAAGGAAGAATTTACCAAGCGCAACATCGTCGTCATGTGACGGTTTCAGGCGCCCCTCCCGCAGCCGCGGGAGGGGCGCTTTTTTCAGTATCCGCGGATGCCGAGGATGAAGTCGCTGGACACGTCCAGCACGCTGCACAGCTTGGCAAAGGTGTCCGGTGCCGGAAAAATATCCTTCCTCATGTACTTGGAGATGGTCTGCGGCGACACCCCCACCAGCTTTGCGATCTCCTTCTGCGGGATCCCGCTCTCCGCAATGCACTCCCGCAGCCAAATCTGAATGTCCGTGAGTTCCATGCCTCCCCCCATATAGGATACCGATTTTGTTTCACGGAAAAGGCGTGCGCCGCGAGGCACACGCCTTTTTCTTGCTGCCGGAGCGCATCGCACCTCCGGTGCGCCGGGAAAGACAACGGGCGTAAAAAAAACGCAGCGGCCCAGGCCGCTGCGCGAAAGAACAGATTACTTTTTCATGAGCTCCGCGCCCGACTGCCACGCCTGGCCCACCTTTTCGCCCACGGCATAATAGCCGCTGCGGAACTGGTCGAACACGAACGCCTGCAGCTTTTCGGGCAGCACCTTCCCCTTTTCGTCCAGCACCTTCTCATCGGCGAGGACGTTGACGATCTCGCCGAGGACGCGGAACCCGTAGGACGTGTGCTGGATCTCGGCGACCCTGCACTCCAGCGTGAGCGGAAACTCCTCGATGACGGGCGCGTCGACGTGCGCGCTCTTCACGGCGTGCAGCCCGCTGCGCTCGAACTTGTCCTTCATCTTGTTGCCCGTGGCGATGCCGAAGAAGTCCGCCTCCTTCAGGTGGGGAATATCGGCGACGCTCAGCGTGAACGCGCCGCGCGCCTTGATGTTCTCACTCGTCTTGTGATCCTCATCGATGTTGAGCGCCACCATGTTTTCGGCGCACACGCCGCCCCACGCCATGTTCATCACGTCCACCTTACCGTCCGCACCGTAGGTGGCGATCATCAGAACGGGCATCGGGAATGTATAAGGCTTGACCCCGAGATCTTTCAGCATAACAATTCCTCCTGTCTTTTCTGTTCATTTATACCCGCGCGCTGGCGCATTCAAACATCGATGCCGAACACTTTGCCCGTCACTTCCAGATCATAGCGGCACAGGTCGGCGGCGAGCTGCCAGGCGTCCTTCTTCCGGAAGAGACGCTTCGCCTTCCAGGCGCGCACGAAGGAGGCATACCTCTTCTCAGGCGAGGGAAACTTCCGCTCCCCCCTGACGAGTGCGAAGATGTTGCGCTCATGCTCGCTCAGCACGCGGTATTCGATATAATTCGCCGCGTCCTTCTTAAAGCGGTAGATCTGCGTACAGGTGGAATCGGTACCCTTGTTGTAGCTGCGCTCGAAAACAAAGCCGCGCTCCGTCAGAAAGGAAAATAACTGCGCAATGCGCGCATCCTCGCTCATGTGCTGCCTCCCGTAAAGTCTTTTCGATGATTATACCACATTTTCCCGCGCCTGTCCATTCCCCTCCGCCTTTTTTGCGCCCGGCTTTCCGCACACCTGCGCCGACGGGCGCGGGCGCATCCCAATAAAAAAGGAATAACTTTCCCAACAAAAAAACGGCACACGCGGTGCCGTTTTTTGTTGCTTTTTTTACGCCTCGCAGTTCTTCTTCAGCGTGGCAAGGCTGTCGGAGAGCTCCTTGGGCAGCTTGTCACCGAACTGCTTGTAGAACTCCTTGATCTCGTCCGCCTCGGCGCTCCAGCGCGCCTTGTCGACGTAGAGAATGCTCTCGAGCGTCTCGCGCGAGTAGTCCAGCCCCTCGAGGTCGATGTCCTTGGCATAGGGGACATAGCCGATCGCCGTCTCCTGTGCGTCCACGGCGTTGTCGCAGCGGTTGAGGATCCACTCCAGAACGCGCATATTGTCGCCGAAGCCCGGCCACAGGAACTCGCCCTTCTCGTCCTGACGGAACCAGTTGACGTTGAAGATCTTGGGCGGGTTCTTCACCTTCTTGCCCATCTCGATCCAGTGCGCGAAGTAGTCGCCCATGTTGTAGCCGCAGAAGGGCTTCATCGCCATGGGGTCGTGGCGAAGCACGCCCGTCGCACCCGTGGCGGCAGCCGTCGTCTCGCTCGCCATGATGGAGCCGACAAACACGCCGTGATCCCAGTCGCGGGACTGATAGACGAGAGGCGTGGTGGTCGCCCTTCTGCCGCCGAAGATGATGGCATCGAGCGGCACGCCCTCCTTGGAGTTGAACGCCTCGGACAGGCAGGGGCAGTTGACGGCGGGCGCCGTGAAGCGGGAGTTGGGGTGCGCCGCCTTGGTGCCGGAAGCGGGCGTCCAGTCGTTGCCCAGCCAGTCGATGAGGTGCTCGGGCGCGGGTTTGGTCAGCCCCTCCCACCACACGGTGTTGTCCGCGGGGTTGATGGCGACGTTGGTGAAGATCGTCCCCTTTCTGGTCGCGGCGAGCGCGTTGGGGTTGCTCTTTTCATTGGTGCCGGGCGCGACGCCGAAGAAGCCGTTCTCGGGGTTGACCGCCCAGAGCCTGCCGTCCTCGCCCACGCGGATCCATGCAATGTCATCGCCCACCGTCTCGATCTTGTAGCCCTTCTCGAGATAGTGTTTGGGCGGGATGAGCATGGCGAGGTTGGTCTTGCCGCACGCGGACGGGAACGCCGCCGCGACATACTTCTTTCTGCCGTCGGGGAAGGTGACGCCCAGGATGAGCATGTGCTCCGCCATCCAGCCCTCCGTCTTGCCGAGGTAGGAGGCGATGCGCAGGGCGAAGCACTTCTTGCCCAGCAGCACGTTTCCGCCGTATGCGGAGTTGACGGAGATGATGGTGTCGTCCTCGGGGAAGTGCATGATGTAGCGCTTCTCGGGATCGACATTGCACTTTGCGTGGAAGCCCTTGATGAAGTCGCCGTCCTCGCCGAGCTGGTCATAGCAGGCAAGGCCGACGCGCGTCATGATCGCCATGTTCAGGACGACGTAGATAGAGTCGGTCACCTCGATGCCGATCTTGGAGAAGGGCGAGCCGATGACGCCCATCGAATAGGGAATGACATACATCGTCCTGCCCTTCATCTGGCCGCGGGCGATGTCGGCGCACATCTTGTACGCCTCCTTGGGATCCATCCAGTTGTTGGTGGGGCCGGCATTCTCCTTCTCGCGGCAGCAGATGAACGTCCTGTCCTCGACGCGGGCGACGTCATTCTGCGCGGTGCGGTGGTAGTAGCAGCCGGGGAGCTTCTCCTGGTTGAGCTCGATCATCTCGCCCGAGGCGCAAGCCTCCTTGCGCAGCGCGGCAAGCTGTTCCTCGCTGCCGTCGATCCAGACGATGCTGTCCGGGCAGGCGAGCGCGGCGCTCTCTTCGACGAAGGCAATGACCTTCTTGTTCTTGGTAGGGTATGCCATATATTTTCCTCCTGAAAAAGTATCCGGAATTTGCGGGGAGCGGACATGGGCAGGTTTATAAGAAAATGTGCCGCTCGCATCCCACGATACATTATAGCAGAAAAAGCGCAACTTGTAAAGGGAATCGCACGGGTATAAAAAATCTTTTCTGTATGGTTACAATACAGACCTGCGGTATTATGAACGGAAACTCGCCAATACAAACAAAGCACTTTCCAATATCATCGGAGCAATCGAAGCCGGAATTTATACCGAAACGACAAAGCAACGTCTTGAAGAACTTGAAGACAAACGGCGCCACCTCGAAGAAAACATCGCCATAGAAAAAGCTCGCGTGAAAGAATCTCTGTCCGAGAAAGAAATCGTTCAGCACATCACTTCAGCCCTGAAACTTAAAGCGAAACAAGCGGTCGAAATGCTGATAAAGCGCGTAGATGTATTCAAAGACCTTTTACGGATTTCACTAAAATATATGGACGGCAAAACAACAGATACACCACCCGACAAAACAACAGATAACCCCGACAGGAACGACTCCTGTCGGGGCTTTCTTATTTTAAGCTATAATGAACAATACAAAGTCTATCATGCGAGAACTTACAAGTACAAAGGCTTCCGTGAATATCACTCCGTCAAGGCTGTTCGGATAGAGATTTACATACAATCGCCGTATTTTTCTCGCAAAATCCCCTATTTTATGCTCTTTTTGGTGTTCTACTGGGGTTGCCTCCTCCCCCCCCCATGCTTGTCAAGTGCTTTTCAAAATTTTGATTGCACTTTAAAAAAGCGCGGCAGCCATTCGGCTGCCGCGCTGCATGATAGAATCCGATGAGGAACTATTGTTCGGTGAGGGTGACGTATTCGCCCGTGTCGGCGTCCTGAAAGACCACCCAAAAGCCCTCCTTCTCCGTGTAGGGGGAGAGCGGGACGAAACAGGCATGATCGCCCATTGCGGCGGGTTTTTCGCCCTCGGCAGCGACGCAGAGCCAGCGCGGGACGCCCTCCCGGCAGATGATGCCGAGCAGCGCATCGCCCTGCCTGACCCATTCCGACTGCGGCCAGACGGCGCACAGGCGGTCGTCGCGCGCGCCCGAGGAGAAGGCAGCGCGCAGTTTTTCCCTTACGGAGTAGTAGTATGTAAGCGAGCCGCCCGGGCGCAGGAGCAGATCGCGCGCATCAGCGCCAGGCGGCGCTGCCGCTTCCCCTTCCGCCGCAGGAGGAGCTTTTTCATCGCCATAAGGCGCGCCAGAGAAGTAGTCGTCGTCGGCGATCGCCTCATCATTGTAGCGCGCGGCGGCGCGCCCATCGTGTGGGGCGTCGTCCGGCAGAGGGCCGGGGACGGGTACGGTGGGCGCAAGCGGGACGTTAGGCGCGTTGGGCATGGGTACCTCCACGGGCGGGCGCGGAACGGGGATGGGCCGCTTGCGCTGCGCAGGCTCTTCCAGCAGGGGGGCGTAGTTGGCAGGCGCGGCGCCGCAGCGGCCGTATGCGACGGGCGTAGGCTCGCCGCGCACATAGCAGACGAGCGCGGAGAAGCCCGCGGCGATGGAGGGCGCGTTCTCCAGGCGGATGGGCGCGTTGCCCTTCAGCTCCAGGCAGAAGGTCTGATCGTCCGCCCAAAGGTAGAGAGCATAGCGGCCGTCGCGCAGCGGGGAGAGCGACGCGATGCGGGGCGTGACGGTGAGTTCGCTGCCGAGCCGTTCGGCATAGATGGCGCCCGTGAGCGCGCTGCCGTCCGCCGAAAAGCCCTTGCGCACCTGCCGCAGAACACAGACACGTTTTTCATAAGCCATAAGATCACCTCTTGAGGGAAAGCATAGCACATGAAAGGGCGCGGATCGCGGCAAAAAAGGGCGAACGGAGGCGAATGCTGCCGAATGCGGCGGGCAGCTGCGCAGAGCAGCCGCACCCGCGGACAGCGGACGCGCTCACGGGCGGCGACGGCCGGGCGGAGGCACGCTTACGGATGGGCAGGGCATGAGGAACGCACAGGCGACAACGAACAGACAGACAAAAAGAAAACAGCAGACCGAAGTCCGCTGTTTTCTTTTTTATAATGGATGATGAGAAGTTATCTGAATAATTCACACCAACCGTGTGTGCCGCAGGGGAACACCCTTTGGCGGGGTAAACCTGATACCTTACGCACCGACTTCGGGCGTCTCGGTCTC
>CALVZS010000022.1 GCA_944372575.1 uncultured Clostridia bacterium
TACACCGCGCGGGCAATGGGCAGAAATTCGTGGATCATGTCCGCGCATTCTCCCGCATCCCCCACGGGGTATTCGGGAATGTACGCCTTCACGCCGCGCAGCTTCAGGTTATACGAAGCATTCAGCATGCCGCAGTACGCGTCGCCGCGGGAATCTGCAAGAACAGCGATATTCTCCTCTGCCGCCGCACAGAACATGACGGGGCCGCCAACCTTTTCGGAAAACTCCTTTGCGAGCATGGTCTCCGAGATCTCGGGGCCGAAGTTGCCCAGATACACGCAGAGGGCGTTGCACCCCGCCTTCATGACGTCGGCGAGCGCCTCCTGCATCTGGATTTCGCTCTCCACGATGCACACGGGGCATTCGTAGATGACGCCCTTTCCGAACTTCTTCTCGTACGCTTCGACGAGCGCCTTCCGCCTGTTCACCGATAAGCTCTCAGGGAAGCAGTCCCGCGAAACCGCCACAATACCTACTTTCATCTTCGGAATATTTTGCATATACAACCTCCTTTCCCCTCATTGTATCATACATCGATCAACTTGTACAGAGGATCTGGCTCAATTTCTCAGAGATCTTGCGGCAATTTTCCGCAATGTTGCCCTTCATCATCCAGCTGCCGCCGCAGGCGAAAATCTTGGGGAAGGACAGAAACTCGGTAAGGTTTTCGAGGCTCACGCCGCCTGTGGGCATAAACCTGACCTGCGGAAAAGCCGCCGAAAGTATTGCTCTCCCGCTTTCTGCAGCCAAACCCCACCGCGCAAACCGTTCACTCCCGCTCGTGTCTGCTCTCGCGCAAATCGATCTTTTCGTTCGGTCAGACATTTTGCGCGCTGATGCAAAATATCTAAATGCGCGCGTATCCCGAAGCCACACCGTGGCTGTAGGCATAGCATACGCGCGCACCCTGAAATCCCGCTAAAATCCGTACAACATCAAAAACAGGCTTTTTATAGGTAAAAACAAGGCAAAATTACCCCTTTTTTATTTGCTTTGAAACAATAGAAAACACTCAAGTGATAAATTATAAATATGTAACATACGTAAACAGTATAAAAATCGTCAATTTCATAGACTTTCTATTGTCCTGGTGACGCATAATTCCCCCATTGTCAAGCCCAGTACCCCCGTTAAGGGTTTTGCGTAAAAAAGAGAGCATTTTTATAATGCCCTCCTTTTCTTTTATAGCGGATATTTCTTTTCAATATCGAAACTAAGTCCGATTGTCGTTGCACCTTTCCATGCCTGCAGGATCTCCAGACATTCCGTGTACGTGGTCTGTTCCCCGTATCGGAAACTGTCTTCCCCCTCTTTTTCGCTTCCTTTAATTCCTCCAGATACATCAACAGCAGCTCCGCAAGATACGCAAGGATCTCTTCCGCTTCCATCTCATGCGATCTCCCTGCCTATGATCTCTTCATATTCCACATACCCCTGATAGATGCAACATTCATATATCTTATCGATCAGCTTGCTCTTACGGTCGTAATATGCGTTCTTCCCCCAAAGCACGTCCTGCAAGATCGCCGTATCCGTCCGCCCCTTCCGCAACCCGTTGATCATACATAACATATCCGGATCACGTTCCCGCTTGCGGATGTCCTCAAATATCTCACATACCGCCACATCCTCTTGTGAGATTTCGATCTGAAACTTACGTTTGCCGATACGAAATTCTGCCGCTCTTTTGCCTTCCCTGATTGCCTTTATGACGAACGGATACCTTTTCACGAGCTCCTCTACCCTTTCTTTCGTCATGATAATATCTCATCTGATATAATTTGACATTATCATAACATGTTATTTTCCCCATTTTTTCCCAACTTTTTGCGATTATACCATTTATTTACTATCATCAAACTTACATAATTCCCTATTCCTCTTTTATTCTTCGATTTTTCTGAAAATAGCGGTGACGAAAATTTCCGACCTGGATCGTCTGCATATGCTTTTCGATGCCAAAAATTGGACTTCATCGTATGTCGTTTGCTTCGGAAGCTTCTCCGTCTCCGGCACACAAGCAACCAAAATACAATGCATTTATTTTCATTGCTCAATTCTTATTCATAGTTATAGATTACAACATATTCAATAAAATTTCTACCAATCCTCCTTTGCAATTTGTCAACAAAACATTGCATTTTGACTTTTTAGCAAAAAAACCTCGGACAAACAGTCCGAGGCTTTTACATCTTTCGATTAGATTATATCAAGGAATGTTCCATCTGCACTATACAGATATGTACCGGTATCCCGTACTTCCCATGCTTTATTATCAATTTTACATCTCATTCTTCCCTGCCAATATTGCTGCACCCCTCCGGTTGAAGCTTCGGCTACAATCGTCTCTCCCATGTTCAAATCCATTGTGGAACTGATTTGTCTTGCTGATGCAAAATGTCTAAGAGCGCGTATATCCCGAAGCCACGCCGTGGCTGTCGGCATAACATACGCGCGCACCCTCCAATTCCGCTAAATCCGTACAACATACAATAAGGGAACCCAATCAGGGTTCCCTTATTGTATGGAGCTGATAGCGGGATTTGAACCCGCGACCTCGTCCTTACCAAGGACGTGCTCTACCTACTGAGCCATATCAGCATTTTCAATTTCCGGATAAATTGCAACCTTGCGGAATTAAGAAAGACGCATCCGCAATGTATGATACAAAACCTATTTGCCCCGTACGAAACAGTACTTACACAGTATAATAAAAAGCGCGCATGAAGTCAAGCGTTTTTCCCTCTTTCCTGAAAATCCGAGACGGTTTTTTTCCGCAGAACAAGAGCTGCGAACCGTCAATAAAATCCGCATGAAAGCATATACTGTCCCTGTGAAACGTATTCTCTTTACGGGCGGCGGAAGCGCGGGACATGTCGTACCCAATCTCGCCGTCATGCAGGAACTGCGCGGCCGCTACGCCATCGCCTATATGGGGACGGGCGGCGTGGAACGTACCCTCACCGCCCCCTTCGGCTGTCCCTATTTTCTCGTCGAATGTCCCAAACTGGTGCGCTCCCTCACGCCGAAAAATCTTGCTATCCCCTTCCGGCTCGTCCGCGCGGAGCGGCGCGCGCTCGCGATTCTGCGTGAACATACGCCCGACCTCGTTTTTTCCAAGGGCGGGTATGCGAGTTTCCCCGCCGTATGGGCGGCAAACCGGCTGCACGTCCCCGTTCTCACCCATGAGAGCGACCTGTCCCCGGGGCTGTGTACGCGCCTGACGGCAAAAAAGTGCCGCATGGTGCTCACATCTTTTCCGGAGACCGCAGGGCGGTTCTCCAACGGGACGTACGTCGGTTCCCCCATCCGCCGCGCCCTGTTTGCGGGAGACCGCCGCGCGGCGCGCGCAAAATACGGCTTTTCGGGAGAAAAGCCCATCCTGCTCGCCCTGGGCGGCGGAAGCGGCAGCCGCGCCATCAACGATGCCCTCCGCGGCAGCCTCGGCAACATCCTGCCCCGCTTTGACGTCCTGCACCTGTGCGGGAAGGGCAACCTCATTTCCGGAGCGCCGCACGGGTACGTTCAGCGCGCATTCGAGCCGGACATGGCGTCCGCCTATGCCTGCTGCGACATTGCCCTCTCGCGCGCGGGGAGCAACACAGTATTCGAACTCCTCGCGCTCGGAAAGCCTGCCCTGCTCGTCCCGCTGGAGCGCGCTTCGCGCGGAGATCAACTGCAGAATGCGCGCTATTTTGCCCGTCAGGGACTGTGCGCCGTCCTGCGCGAGGGCGAACTCGGCAGCCTGAACGAGGCACTCCTGTGCCTGTACGGGAATGCCAGCGTGCGGACGAATCTGGCACACCGGCAACGCGAAAACGGCACGGACGCCATTGTGGAGATCATCCGCCGCCTGCTCGGCTGACGGCGCCGAAGATATCCCCCTGCAGGTACACCTGCGGGACGTCCCCAACAAGGACGCTCTCCGCGATGAGCACCTCGGACGACGTGGAAAAATTCTGCGTGCGCCCGGGCAGGACGACAGAGATCTCCGCCGTCACCTCGAGAAAGACGGCATGGCGCGTCTGGTTGATGCCGGCCTGCGTAAATTCCGACGCAAAGCGGCAGGTCACGACAGCGACGGGGATGAGGCGGATGCGCACGGAGGGGCCGAACCCTGCCAACGCATCGATGCCCGAAAAGGCGCCCAGCGGAAGGGCGATGCCCTCCTCCCCCATCGCCTGCAGCTTTTTCTGCGCAAGATAGGCGGTGTCGCGCGCGATGCGATTGATCTCATAGGCATTGGCGAAGATGGCACGAATCTCCCCCTGCGCATCCCGCTCGACGGTAACGAGGTCGTCATAGCGCACGCTGTCGGCGAGCGTCTCAAATACAGCCTCGTTGACGGCTGTCGCCGTGCGGGCGCGCATGGTCTCCTGCGTGGCGGAGAGCAGGATGTCCGTCACGCTGCAATACAGGACGATGAGGAGCGTGAGAAGGAGAAGGGCGGCGGCGATCAGGATGATGCGGCGGAGAATGCGGTTGCGGCGGGAGCGGTACTTCACAGGCTATCCTATGCACGCAAGCTCCCGTCCATGCGAAAAACGGAACGCAAAAGCGTTCCGTTTTTCGGTTATCCTGTGTTTTTAGTCGTTCGATTCGTAATAGCAGTCCGAACGCTGCGTGGGGGGCATGGTCTCGCCCTCGCCCACATAGATGGTGTTGATGACGTTGCCCCGGGCATCCATCACATTGTAGGAACCCGTCTTGGGGCAGGTATCGCCGCAGTTGAGTCTCATAATTCACCTCCGATACTCCTATCTTGCGGAGCAGAGGCAGCAATTATGCATCCGTGGCCGAAAAATCAAATCACGGCGAGCGCATCCAGCCAGAAGCAGGTGAGGGACAGGCAGACGAGGTAGACGCTGAACCACATATAATTCGCCTTCCGGATGACGCGCAGCATGAGCTTGATCGCAAGAAATCCGAACACGGCGGCGAGGACAATACCAACCGCCATGCCGACCCAGCCGTTTGTCCCGATCGCCGTGATCGCGGACGGCTCCCTAGCGACACCGTACACCTCCACGGCGAAACTGCCGAGGATGACGGGAATGCTCATCAGGAAGGAAAAACGTGCGACGTCCTCCCGTCTTGCGCCCGTGAGCGTGCCCGCCACGATGGTGGAACCGCTGCGCGAAATTCCGGGGAAGAGCGCGACTGCCTGCATGAGTCCCATGCCCACGGCGCCGCCCCAGCCGAGCGGCCGCTGCGTACTCCGGCGTTTGGCGACCAGTTCCGCGATGAGCAGCAAAAGACCCGTGAGCGCAAAGCAGACGGCGAGGCTGATCATCCCCTTCGGCCCGTCGAACAGAGCGTCGATCTGCTCGCTGAACAGCAGTCCGACCACTCCGGCGGGGATGGTTGCAACGATGAGCATGAGAAGCGTCTTGAACGGCTTTCTGAACAGGGCAAGGATGTCCCGCCAGAAGACGGCGATGACGGCAACCAGGGTGCCGAGATGCAGCATGACGTTGATGAATGTCATGCTGCCGCCGCCGAGATCGTATCCGAGGATCTTTTGTAAGAACGTCAAATGTCCGCTAGACGAAACGGGCAGGAACTCCGTGAGTCCCTGCACCGCTCCCAGGACGCCCGATTTCCAGACGGCTTCCCAAAATCCCATAAAACAAAAGCTCCTTACGACGTTGCCGTATCAAGGCCGGACAGATCGGCATAGCGATCCGCATAGACGACGGCGCAGTCAAGATAGGTATCGATGGCATCGTTCTGCATATTGGAGGCATAGTCGCTCACGAGGTCGGCAACGAGCGCCTCATAGAAGTAGTAGGAGAACGTCCCCTCCCTGTCGATGTCGTCCCAGATGAAGGTGTACGGATCTGCGACGCCGCCGTTCCCGTCCGAGACGAAGGAGAATGTGCAGTAGATGACGTGCCAGCCGTAGTCGGTGGGAACGACCACATAGTTGCCGGCGCCCAGGCGGCAGGCAAGCTGTGCGGCATACTCAAACTCCGCCATATAGCTCGTCCTGCCCGTCGTGACGGAATAGCCGAGATAGGAGTTCAGCCCCGCCGTATCCGTATTGTATGCGAAGGAGAGCTCGTTGATGACGGAATAGGCGACGTTCTCGGCAGAGCCCTCCAGGAACATCTCGTTCGCATCAAAGCCGTTCGTGCCGAAGTCCACCTTGCCTGCATAGTAGACAAACTTGCTGTAATCCACCGTGCCGTCCGCGTTGTAGTATTCGGACACGCTGCGGTTGTAATATGCGCTGTTGTCCTGTGCGGGAGTGATAGCGTCGTCCGCGCCGATGCTGCTCACATAGCTGCCGCCGGAGACAGTATAGGCATCTTCACCCGTGACGGCAGAGGCGGCCTGGCTGAGATACCCTTCCATCTCGCGGATGAACTCATCAATGGAGATGCGGTTGGGCGTAAGGACGTATTCGTCCCGATCGTTCTTGCGCACGGAGCCGTTGTAGGTATATCTGCCATAATAGTTGGGGATGCGCTCGTACTGCGTGCTGTCGAGCAGGCTGTCCTCAAAGAAGAGGTACTCGCGCGAGGCATCGCCGCCGATATAGACGTTGTCCACCGCGGATTCGGCGTTGACGCGGAAGGAGTAATCCTCCGTTCCCGTGAACCAGGTTCCGCGCTGGTCGGTGCCGCGCACCGCGGCGAGCAGGTCTGCGCGCTGATTGAACTTGTTCCCCTTCGTATCGCCGAAGTCGGCAGAAGCGGACTCGAGCGCCTGCGTCTGCGTGGTGGAGAAGGGAAGAAGGATATTGACGACAAAACCGTAATTGGGCTCGGGTGCGGTCAGCACGAAAGAGGTGTCAGACACGCCGTCCAGCGCAGAGGTAAAGGTGGAAAGGTCGGCATCGAACGCCCTCTGCTGACGCGAATAGGTGGTGTCATAGACCTGCTGAGCGACTTCCTGCGTGACGGTCGCCTTGATGGCCGTCTCGAACTTGTCCGTCATCTTGTTGATGATCGCCGTCTCGTAGGAGTTCTCCAGCTCCATCTTGAAGTAGACAAGGCTCTCGATGTCGCTCGTGTCCTCGCCTGCGGTGACGAGATCGTTGGAGCGCAGGCTGGCGAGGAATGCCCCGTACGCCTTGCGGCGCGTGGTGGGCGTGGAGCCGTCCTGCGTCTCATATCCGCCGCAGTTGGCCGCCGCATTGGAGCCCGTATAGACGCGGTACGCCTCGTCATAGTAATCCTCGTCCTCGGTGTTGACGCCCGTGGGCGTGGTGCGCGCCGTCTCGGTGCTCGAAGTACCGCTCTCCTCCTCGATATATGCCGTCTCCTGCGAGTCGAGCGAGGTGTTGAACAGGACGCGCGTGTCATAAAGCGCCTTTGCCCGCTCCGTATCGGAGAGGAAGTAGCCGAGCGCCGCAAGCGCCTTGTCCCCTTCCTCGGCCGCGTCCACCGCGGCGCGGTATTCCTCCGCCGAGAAGTCCTCCGTCTCGTCATCCAAAAGATAGAGCATGGCGTACTGAATGTAGACCTGGCGGTTGACGAGTGTCTGGCTGATCATGTTGAACGTATCATAGTACGTCCAGCCGTAGCTCTGCATCATGGAGTAGCCCGTCGAAATGAAATAGGCAACCATGTCGCGCTTGGTGATCTCGGACGTCTCGATCACGTCTGCATAATCCGCATACTCGCTCGATGCGAAGTTCGCACTGTTCGTGATGTTGACCTCCGCAATGACCTGCGCATAGTCCTTGCTGATGTTCGTGGTGACAAGTCCGCACCCGGCAAGCACGCTCGTGCTCATCGCCGCGGCAAGAACCGCCGCCGCCACCTTTGTCGATTTCTTCATCTTTTACTCCGAAACAAATTCACGGGAGAGCCCCGTTTTTCTCATATACTCGTCTATTATATCGTATTTAAAGGATTTGCGCAATGATTTCGCAGTGAAAATCAGGCAAAACTTCGCGCAAACTTCAAAAATTTTGTCATGAGGATCATCGTTTTCCCGCCGTCCGCCTGCGGGCGGAAGGTGATGACGGGCGCACTGGTCATATCCAGCCCGACCTGCCCCGCATACTTCTCCATCGCCGCACCCAGCCCCCTGTCGCCCAGGGCGGCGAGGGAGGGAAATTCGAGCGCGCCCCCCTTTCTGTTCACGCTGATCTTTTTCACGCCGAAGGGAACGGCATAGCTCTTGAGCGCGGCAATGACGACGAGGTTGAGCGTCTCGGGCGGGAGCGGGCCGTACGTCTCCTCCATCGAGCGACACACGCGGCGGTAGTCGTCGAGCGAGCGGATGTCAGCGATCTGCTTGTAGCAGTCCATCCTGCCCGCGCTCGATTCGATATAGCGCTCGGGGATGAAGGCGGTCGCCTTGATGTCCAGCTCCACGCTCTCCTGCCGCTCGCCCGTGAGCTCCTCTTTGAGGATCTTGGCGTACAGCTCGTAGCCCACCTTGTCCATATGTCCGTGCTGTTCGGCACCCAGAACGTTCCCCGCGCCGCGGATCTCCAGATCGCGCATGGCGATCTTGAAGCCGGAGCCGAGCTCGGTGAACTGCATGATCGCCTTGAGCCGTTCGGCGGCGTTCGCCGTCATCACGCGCTCGGGCTTGTAGGTGAAATAGGCGTGCGCGAGGCGGCTGCCCCGCCCCACCCTGCCGCGCAGCTGATAGAGCTGGGAGATGCCCAGGCGGTCGGCATCGATGACGATGAGCGTGTTGGCATTGGGCAGATCGATCCCGTTCTCGATGATGGTCGTCGTGACCAGGACGTCGTATTCGCCGCGATAGAAGCCGAACACGTTGCGCTCCAGCGTCGCCTTGTCCATTCTGCCGTGCGCGACGCAGACGCGCGCCTCGGGGATAAACTCGGAGAGCCGCCCGGCATACTGGAAGATGGTCTCCACGCGGTTATAGAGCAAAAAGATCTGTCCGCCGCGCGCGATCTCGCGCAGCACGGCGTCGCGCACGAGCGTCTCCGTCTCCTCCGCGACGTACGTCTGCACGGGCAGGCGGGCGGAGGGCGGCGTCTCGATCGTGGAGATGTCGCGGATGCCCGAGAGGGAGAGATGCAGCGTCCTGGGGATGGGCGTCGCCGTCATCGTAAGGCAGTCGACGTCCCGCTTGTAGTTCTTGATCTTCTCCTTGTGTTCGACGCCGAAGCGCTGCTCCTCGTCGAGGATGAGCAGACCGAGGTCGTGGAACTTCACGTCGGAGGAGAGCAGCCTGTGCGTGCCGATGATGAGGTCGATGCTCCCCTTTTGCAGTCCGTCCAGGATCTCCGCCGTCTCCCGTTCGGTGCGGAAGCGGTTAAGGCAGGCAATGCGCACGCCGAAGTCCTTCATGCGCCCGGTTGCCGTCGTGAAGTGCTGTTCGGAGAGGACGGTGGAGGGACACATGAGCGCCGCCTGCCTGCCCGCGAGGATGCATAGGTACGCCGCGCGCAGGGCGACCTCCGTCTTGCCGAAACCCACATCGCCGCACAGCAGCCGATCCATCACCTTCTCCGAGCGCATGTCGGAGAGGATCTCCTCGGTGGACGATGCCTGATCGGGGGTATCCTCATAGGGAAAGGCGGCGATGAACTCGTCCATCTCCTCAAAGTAATCGGGAAAGACGTAGCCGCGCTTTTCCTGCCGCTCGGCATAGAGCGCCTTCAGATCAAAGGCGAGTTTTTTGAGAGAGGCGCGCACCCGCGCCTTGACGCGTTCGAACTCCCCTCCGCCGATCTTGGAGAGCGCCGGCTCATCCCCGCCCATATATTTGGACAGGACGTCCATCGACTCGACGGGGACGTGCAGCACGTCGCCCCCCTTATAGACGAGGGAGACGTATTCCTTGGTGCCGTCCGTCGTCTCGATGCGCTCGACGCCCGTGACCTTGCCCACGCCGTACGTCTCATGCACGGCAAAGTCGCCGATCTCGGGGGCAAAAAAGAGATCGCCCCGCCGCTTTTTGATGCGCCGCGCCCCCGCCGCCTTGGGAAAGAGATCGGCGGAACCGATGACGGCGAGCTTATTCTCATGCAGAATAAAGCCGTGTTCGAGCGGCTCCTCCAGCACGGCAATGTCGGAAAAATTAGCAAGGCGCGCGGGAATCGGCCGCATGGACAGATATTCCTCGGCAAGAGCGGAGCGCATCTTCTGCGCCCGCTCTGGCGTGCCGCACCAGAGCATGACGCGGTATCCCGTGCGCTGCCACGCCTTGAGATCGGTGATGAGGTCGGGCAGGGAGCCGAGATAGCGGCGCACGGGCGTGGAGGTAAAGCTGAACAGCCTGAGCGGCTCAAAAAAGTACGTATTGCCCGCAAACGTCTGCAGGGCGACGGTGCGGAAGTCGGTAAAACGCTCCATGCGCCCGGCGGGCGCATACTGCGCCTGCGAAAAGGACATGACCTCGCCCCCCTTCTCCAGCTCGGAAAAGCGAGCGAAGTGTTCCTTGTACATCCCTTCCAGCTTGTCGCGGATGAGTTTGCACTCGTCAAAGACGAGCAGCGTATCCTTAGGCAGGACGGAAAAGAGATCGGAGGAATTTTGCAGAAGAGGCAGGATAAAGTCGGTCACATTCCCCGCCTCGATATCCTGCGCAATGGCACTCATGCGCGAAAAAGCCTCAGACGTCTTTGCCTTTTTGCACTCATCGTGCAGGCGTGCGATCACCCGTTCGCGCTCCCCTGGCGCAAAGACGACGTCCGTCGCCGCGCAGATCGCAAGCCAGGAGAGCTTTTCGTAGCGCTCCCCCGTCCCCTCATCGTAGGGCTTGATGCTCTCCACTTCGTCGCCGAAGAAGTCGATGCGCACGGGGTGCTCCGCGTTGACGGGCCAGATGTCCAGAACGTCCCCGCGCACGGCAAAGGCGCCGCGGCTCTCGGGGGAATATTCCCGCACATATCCCGCCGCGATGAGCTCGTCGATGAGCGCACGCATCTCGCGCTCCTTCCCCGTCTCGAGAACAAAGACGGGCAGACGGACAGGGACGAGCTGGGCCGCCGCCTCGATATCGGCGACGAGCACTTCCGCCCCCGTCTGCCAGGCGGCGAGCGCCGTGAGCCGCTTGTAGAGGGCGTCCCTGGAGCCCGCCTTGCGGTAGGTGAGCACCTCGTCTTTGGCGGTGAGCAATGCCACCTCCCTGCCGGAGAGCGCGCGGATGGCGTCCGCCGCCCGCTGCGCCGTGAGCGCGTCCGCCGTCAGATAGACAACACGCCCCGCACACAGCGAGGCAATGAAGTATTTTTGTGCGTCCGATATGCCGGAGACCGCCGTCGGGATGCCGTTGTGAAGGGCGGCGCCCAGAAGCGGGTACTCTCCGTTGAGCGACTCAAACGAGAAAAAGCCCCTGTTCATCCGTTATACCTGCCCATGACGAGGTCGATGCGCTCGCCGCGGGCGAGCGCGATTGCCGCCTCCGCCGACTTCCGGCACGCCTGCGTAAACAGCTCGTAGTCCTCCTTCCGCACATCGGAGAGGACGTAGTTGATGATGGGGATGCTGACTTCCGGGTCGCGGATGCCGATACGGATGCGGGCAAACTCCGTGATCCCCGTCTCGGCGATGACCGAGCGCATCCCGTTGTGTGTGCCGGCGCTGCCCGAGGGGCGGATGCGGACGTGTCCCTTGGGCAGGTCGTAGTCGTCGTAGATAACGACAAGGCCCTCTGCGCCGATCTTGTAGCGCGCCATGAGCTGCCTGACGGCGCGCCCCGAGGCGTTCATATAGGTGAGCGGGCGGGCGATGATCACCTTTTCGCCGCCGAGATATGCCTCGGCGATGCTCGCCTCGCACTCCTTCTTTTTGAATTTGACGCCGAGAAGCTCCGCGGCGTCCGCCGCGGCGAGAAACCCCATATTGTGAAATGTCTTTGCGTACTTTTCCTCGGGATTTCCAAGCCCGACTATCAGATACATGATAACTCCGTTTGCGTTCCGCTGCGGGAACAGATTCCGAAAAAGACCGCCGCGCACAGCGTGCGCGGCGGAAAGGGTTCAGTCGTAGATCTTGCTCATCGGCTTATCGAGGTAGACGTTCTCGATCGCCGCAGCGAAGATGTCCGCCGTCGATATGATCTTCATCTTGGGCAGGCGCTTTTCCTCGGGCAGGTAGATGGTGTCGAGCACGACCAGCTCCTCGATGGGCGATTTGTCGATGCGCTCGATGGCAGGCCCCGAGAGCACGGCGTGTGTGCAGCAGGCGTAGATGTTGGTCGCGCCCGCATCCACGAGCGCCTGCGCACCTTGGACGATGGTGCCGCCCGTATCGATCATGTCATCGACCAGAAGGCACTTTTTGCCCTCCACATTGCCGATGATGTTCATAACCTCCATCACGTTTGCGCGGGGACGGCGCTTGTCGATGATCGCCATCGGGCAACCCAGGCGCTCCGCCACCTTGCGCGCACGGTTGACGCTGCCCACGTCGGGCGATACGACGATAAAGTTCTCGTCCATATGCTCCGCAAAATAATTGTAGAGCGTCGGCCCGCCCAGCAGATTGTCCACGGGAATGTTGAAAAATCCCTGGATCTGGGCGGCGTGCAGATCCATCGTAAGCACTCTGTCCGCACCCGCAGACGTCAGAAGGTCTGCGACAAGCTTTGCCGTGATGGGATCGCGCGAGCGCGCCTTTCTGTCCTGTCTGGCATAGCCGAAATAGGGCATGACCGCCGTGATGCGCCCCGCCGAGGCGCGCTTTGCCGCGTCGATCATGATGAGCAGTTCCATGAGATTGTCGTTGACGGGCGTGGAAGTGGACTGGATGATGAAGAGGTCGCGTCCGCGCACCGTCTCCGCGATGTGTACGCTCGTCTCCCCGTCCGAAAACTTTCCCACCTCGATCGCGCCCAGAGCCGTGTTGAGCTTTGCGGCGATCGCCTCCGCGAGGGGCCTGTTGGAGTTGCCTGCAAACAGCTTGATTTCGTTACCGTGTGTGATCATGCCTTCTCCTGTATCCTTTGCGCTTGGCGCCCCAACCGATGCGCCGCGCTAAAATTTTGCCGAAACTACCCTTTCACGGTGCGCTCCATTCCCCTCGTCCGCGCCGTGACCGCAGGATATATTATACACGATTCCCCCGCCTTCGTCAATCATTCTCGGGCCGTTCCCGTCCGATGAAAAAATTTTTTTCGGGAAGCAAAACAAGACCCGCGCATCCTGACGAATGCGCGGGTCTCCCCCCATATAGTTTGCATAAAGTATGCGCTTTATGCCCTGGCAAAAAGGTCAGCGCGTGCGGACGCGGATCGCGGTCACGCTCAGCGGCTTTACCTCATACCCGAAAGTTGAACCACGCGAGAAAGCGCCGATCGTATATGCTTTTCTCGCCGATACGTTTTCCGCACCGAGTGCGTTCGTATCCGTCATTCCCAGTCCCGTCACTTCCTGCACCTGTGCGATGCCGGACAACCTCACGTCCAGATCGCCAAGATCGACGTTGAAGCGCACCGCCGTCTCCCCGGCATTGACGATCTTGATGAGGATGTCCCCCGTCTCCTCGTCCGCGCTCGTCACATAGTAGAGCTGATTGACCGTGCGCGTCACCGACCCCGTCGAAGAGAAGGTGACCGTAGGCATCGAACCGGAGGCGAACGTCAGGGAGGATGCGACTTTGTAGTCACCGCCGTTGCGCATGAAGAGCTGCTGTACATAGTAACTGGGCGTGCGCACCAGGTCGGTATTGGTGTAATACATCATGTCCACAAGCCACTGCCTGCCCCCGTTCAGATTGCCGAACATGGGCGCATAGGCGGCGAGTTTGACGATGTCGCCGTTGCGCTCAAAGCCCGTCATCATCGCGGCCTCCGCGAGCGCATTGCGCCAGTTGCTCTCCTCCGAGCCGGTGAACTGCGTCCGGTCAATCACAACCCCGTCCCCGCCCGGAGAGCGCACATAGTTGCTGTTTGCCGCATACTCCCCGACAAAGACATCGTAATAGGAATAGACGTCGTCTGCGGGACGGATGTAGCTGTCATAGAGGTCATGATTGAGGAAGAGATCGGTGTAGTTGACGTAATAGTGCTGATCGACCACCCCGTAGTCGGCAATGCGATACATGTCTACTGTATTGTTCTGATTGCCGTTCTTGTAGTTGACAAAGTTGTCTGCCGCCGCCTGCGCCGCGCCGATGCGGCCGAGGTCGGGATCCTCGCAGTGCGTGAACAGCGTGCAGTTGCCGACGATGAGCCGCACACTGCCATAGAGCGCGTTCTCCTGCGCCTTCTCCGCAAAGGCGACGACGAACTTTTCGTAATACTGCGTGTAGTATTCTCCCCACTGCTCGTTCCCGATGCCGAGGTAGTCCATCTCGAACGGCTCCGGATGCCCCATGTCCGCGCGCACCTGCGCCCAGTACGCCTCCTCCGGATCGTCGGAAGCGGGGTCGCCCTTGGCAAAGGCGACGAGGTCGAAGGCATCCTGAATGAAGTCGTCGATCCCGTTGCCGTGCCTGCCGTTCAGGCTGCGCGCCCCCAGAACCTGGCAGCTGTACCCGCAGTTGAGGATGGGGATCGCCTTGGCGCCCAGCTCCTCGCAGAGCATGAAATATTCATAAAATCCCAGCCCGTATTCCATCTGGTAGTAGAGCGATGGATCGCTCAGATGCCAGCGGTCGGTGTTATATGTACGCGTTGCCTGTTCGCCGTAGGTGGTGACTTCGCCCGTCCTCCCGTCCTCATTCAGCGTATAGGTGAAGGCGGGAACGGCATCCCCGTCCGCCGCAGCAACCGCGCCGATCGAGTTCTTCCAGTCGTAATACCCCTCGTCCGTTCCGTCCCCCTCGATGACGCATCCGCCCGGGAAGCGGAAGAACTTAGGAGACAGATCGGCAATCGCATCATAGAGATAGCTTTTGATGCCCGTTGCCGCATTCGCATCACGCGTTTCAAGTGTAACGTTGTCGAGATAAACGGTACCCGTATCCGAAAACGTCATGACAAAGCGCAGATCCTCCGCCGCTGTTCCCGTGGCGGTGAGCGTCGTGCGGTACTTCACCCATTCAGATCCGCTCACATCGATCTCCCCCTCGGCATAGACATTCGTCCCGTCCGTAACGGAGAGCGCGATCTTGCCCGTATAGCCCTTGATGAAGGCGGAGAAGACGTACTCCGTCCCCTCCTGCACCGCGATCGGGACGCGGGGATGCCCCTCATTGGAGAGCGTGGCACCCGACGCCGTGATCTGCGCGCAGAGGTGATCCTCGTCAAGATAGGTGCCATCCGCATTGCGGAAGGCATCCTCCCCGGAGAGCACGCCGTCCGTCGTCACGGCCGAAACGGTCATGCCCGCCGCGCTCCAGCCGTGCAGTTTTCCGCCGGAGAGCGCTGACTGCAGGTTGGCAAACGAACTGTTGATAAGCAGATTGTCGTCGAGCGCGAAAGAGGCAAAATTGATGTCCTCCAAAAAGAGTCCGAACAGATCGGCGGAAATGCGGTTGGCCTCCGACGTCTTGTCGATCTCCCCGCTCAGGGAGAGCGTTGCCGCCGCATCTGAAAATGCCGGTGCCTCGACATCGGGCGTCTCCGCCGGCGCGCAGCCGCCCAGAAGGGCAACTGTCCCCATCACCCCCGCCGCAAGGACGGATACCACTCTCTTGCGCATATCAATTCCCCCAACACATTCCTTAATCTTATTATAGCACACTTTTTTCCATTCGGCAATACCCGTGAGAAAAATATTTTAACTTTTTTTCAAGTATTTCAAGTTGATTTGAAATGAAATCGAGCGCTTCAGATTTTACAATGCGGAAAAGAACGCAACCGGGCGAGGAAAAATTTTTTCGTGAAAGCGAGGAAAAGTCCCAAAAGCGCATAAAAAGCAGTTGCTTTTTCGGCGGATTTGTTGTAGAATAATTTTTGTTCCGTGCAGAGATGTCTGAGTGGTTTAAGGAGCACGATTGGAAATCGTGTGACGGGGGTGACTCGTCCGGAGGTTCGAATCCTCTTCTCTGCGCCAGCAAAAAGCCCGCCTTGCGCGGGCTTTTTTGTTGCGCGGAGAAAGAGTTTGAGACATCCGGCATTCCCCGGAGGTCGCGCGAGGAGGCGGCACAGCACGGTGCAATGCGTCCCGCCGCAGCCCCTTCCGCCGACGATGCTTTCAAGGCGCACGCCGCAGAATATCCTCTTCTCTGCGCCAAACGAGTATAATCCGAACCTGAAACCGATTTTAGTCGGTGGAGCGTTCGGATTATTTTTATATTTATGACTT
Source organism: uncultured Clostridia bacterium (assembly GCA_944372575.1). Lineage (GTDB taxonomy): Bacteria > Bacillota > Clostridia > Christensenellales > Borkfalkiaceae > Gallimonas. The sequence goes on from CALVZS010000022.1 coordinate 16,133, forward strand.
TATCATTTATATAGAAAGTATGGGGCTTGCTTTTATATGCAATT
>CALVZS010000023.1 GCA_944372575.1 uncultured Clostridia bacterium
TCAATTATGTTTTATCCATACGATAAAGGCGAATCCGTCTCCTAATGGAAACGGGTTCGCCTTTAACTTGTTTGGTGACACCGAGCATAAGAGGCTTGAACCGTTTATGGAAAAGAAAAGCCGATGCTCATCGGCTGGCGAGGCATCGGCTTTCATTGGGTCGGCATAGTTGTAATATATTTCGATCTTGTCGTCATAGAGGACGATCTTTTGAATCAGCGTATAAATCATGAGTTGCGGTTTTTGCCAGACGGTGTGCTTTAGGTATTCTATGACCTGTTCGCGTTTGAGCTGACTTTGTAATTTACATTGTTCTGCATTGATTTGAACATTGATGTCCGAAAGCTGCTGTTCTGTCTGTTCCATTCTTGCCTTGGTGGTAGGGGTGAGAATGCCTTGTTCAATCGCTTTCATGATATTGTCGACCACTTTCTGCAGTTTATCTCTTTCTGCCAACAGAAGGTTGAGAACGGAGTGGTCGTGTAGTCGTTTCTCGTGTATTTCCATGACACCGTCAGCGATCAGTTCAATGTTTTCCGATGTCCCAATGATGTCGCGTGTAATTTGGAGAACAAGCTGCTCCAAATCATCCTTGCGGACAACGCTTTTTTGGCAGTCGTGATGATTCTTTCTGCCGTCGCATTTGTAGTAGTGTCGAACTGTTCCGTCACGCGCAGTTCCGGTCTCCGCGTGGATATTTCTTCCACAGTAGCCGCAGATGCATTTTCTTGTCAACAGGTAGTCGGTATCTTTGCTGCGGGAACCTCTCTTATTCTTTTCGAGAATCATTTGGACTTTTTCAAAGAGTTCTTTTGGGATTATGGGAGGATAAATATTTGTATAGGCGCCGTCGCTCAGGTTGGCAACGCCGATGTATTTCGGATTATGCAGGATGGAATAAAATGTATTGATCGGGAATGGCTTATTTCGTCTTCCGATTCCCTGTGCGGTCAGTTCATTTAATATGTTCTTTGCCTGTCGTCCGTGTGCATATTGGTCAAAGATATATCGCACGATATTCGCTTCATCTTCGTTAATCTCAACTCTCTTATTGACGACGCGGTAGCCAAAAATAATAGACCCGCCGCAAAACAAACCTTTTTTTCGGTTTTCGTGAAATCCTCGTCGTACCTTTTGGGAAAGTTCTGCAGAATAATACTCTGCAAGTCCGATGTACATATTTTCCAACAAGATTCCATCCAGGTTTTTCGTGCCGTCGATGTTTTCCGAAGTGCGTTGCGTTGCGGAAATAAGTGTCTTATGACTTTTCTTGATTTTTTGTTTGTTGACAGCGATCTCGATGGAGTTTCTCCCGAATCGGTCGATGGCGTAGACAAGGATAATATCCCACGGAACGGGCTTTGCGCAATCGGCGAGCATCTGCTGGAATGCGGGGCGGTTATCGTTTGTCCCTGACATAGCGCGGTCAATGTAGGTGTCGACAATTTCCAGTCCATTTTGGGCGGCATACTTTTGGCAGACATCAAGTTGCCCTTCGATGGACTGATCGTTCTGTTTTTCGCTCGAGTAGCGGGCGTAGACTACGGCAAGTTTCATGCAGACACCTCCTTTGTTGCGATAATGATACGCTTGCCTTCGAGGTTGAACTTCGTGCGCCTCAACAGGAAATACGCGGGGGATCCCAATACGGAAGGGGAAGCGATGATGATATTATCGATGGGGATGCGGGTCAGCTTGCGAACAGACGGGAAGCTGCCCGTCTGACAGATGACCCGTATGATCTGAAAACCGTTGCGCGTTGCAAACAGTTTGCATACGGTGATCTGATCTTTGAGCGTGTTGCTGTTTCTTGCTCTTGCATAGATGATAGCTTGTTTCATAAAAACCTCCGAAGTAGTTGGTAAAGTCAGCGTAACACAGGCAAATAAAAATTGTTACGGATTGCGCCCGGTGTCATTCCGGACAGAAGATGAACAATACCCTGCCTTTAACCGCCCGAAACCTGACTTTTCAATGCATAAAAACCACAGCAGAAAAGACGAAAGCCGTCAAGGAAAAGGGATAAGGCGCATCATAGCGAAACGTGTTATCCCGAAGAAAAAAACATTGCGTACAGGACAAGAAAAAAGCCGAGCATTAGCTCGGCTTAAAAGTTTTAGGCAATGATTTTTTCCCTTGACGGCAACGGTTTTTCTGCTATGCTCCCCTGTAAAAAAAGAATAAAACGGTGTATAGGTGGGATTTTTATGGGGAACAGACAGGGTGAAGACTGCATTTGTTTTCTCTGAAAAGTAAACCCAAAGGAGGAAACGATGCAGGAATTGAAACTTGAAGAGAATAAATTCGGTATCAAGGTGTTCATCAACGGTGTGCCAAATCTCACGTTAAATTGGCAAGAGGTGTTGGCGTGCATTTTATCAGGATTGGAGCGGGAGGTTGCGGGAAATGATATTGACATGAGTAAAAAGCGCTGATTTGTGTCACGATTTCGCTTTTGAGAGCTCCTGCGTACGGATTTCAAACATTTGCGGTGGGACGACAAAATGTCGCCCCACCTCTCTTAATTTTCTTTCAATGGAATCTGCTTTGACCGTGCTAGTCGTGCAGACTGTGGTTTGAAGCATTTCCGCCTTGCGGGACGGGTAATCAGGATGTGATCTCGCCGCGGGTTTTATTGTCCTGCGTATAGACGAGTCGCAACTTGATCCCTTGATCGTAATCGCCGAAGCCTTTGCCGAAAAGCGTAATGCCTCCGTTTTCTTCCAACCCTTTTTCTTTGCGGCAATCCAAGGTGAAGGCGATATTTTCGTGTTGATCAAGTTTTAAGTCGTCAAGTGTTGTTTCGCTGATAGGCATTCCGTCGAGGAAAGTTCCTTCTTGGTTGATTGTAAGGAGTTTGATTCTGCCATATTGTCCGAAATTGGTAAACCACCAATCGGGAGTATATCGTCCTTTACGCTCAAAATACTCGCCGGGGCAGTGGTAGATGCCTGCCGGAACATTGTTGATATAGAAGGAGATCTCCGAAGGATAGTTTTCCACGGCGCCCGGTGCTTCACCGGCAATTTCAAAGGAAAGCTGTAATTCTTTGAGTGTCTGATAGGCGAGCAGCTTATTGGGGAAGCGATAGGTGAGCCGTCCGTCCGTAAACCAGACGACGCATGCTGTAAAGCGTTCCGGGTAGGAGAATGCCTGAGGATTATCCAATTCGCCCGTCAGTTGCGTCATATTTGCAAGCCCGCACGTCGGATTGACGGAATATTCCGTATACTGTCCCACATTAAGTTCCGTTTCATAAAAGCTCTCGCTGCTCAATTTGTCTGTAAGTTCAATGAGCAGTTTATCCTCCATAAGAGAGCAAAGCTTTTGCGTGCCGCGTGCCATCGAGGAAAGCCGTACACGAATGAGCCCGCAGTCAGAGAGCTTCTGGATATGCATCGTGAGCGCACTGTTTGTAAGATTGAGATTTTTTGCAAGCTCATTGATGTTCATTTCCTTTCCGTTACGCAGCAACTCCATGATGCGCAGACGAATGGGGGAGGCAAGTGCCTCAAATAGTTTCAATTTGTCTTGAAGATCGGAGATATATATCATGAATAATGCCTTTTTCCCATTTTATCAAGAGAGGAATGGTTTTGTCAAGCAATTTTTCAAATGGATATTTCTCACATAATAGGTCTGTTTCATTGTTTGGCTCAAAATTTTTTTGTGAAAAATTTCAAAAAAGGCTTGACAGGTTAGGAGCATGATGATATAATCGCATTGATTATTAAAGGTATATATTGAATAATCAATAAAAACTTGAAAAACAAGGAAGACCAATGAAGAACAAAATTGTTGTCAACAAGGAGTTTGTCATCGGGACGATCGAAAAGGACGTCTGGGGCAGTTTTATCGAGCACATGGGCAGGGCGGTTTATGGCGGAATTTATGAGCCTGACCATCCTCTTGCGGACAAAGACGGCTTTCGGAAGGATGTGACGGAAGCTGTCAGAGAATTGTGTGTACCCAAAATCCGCTATCCGGGCGGGAATTTTCTCTCTGGGTATGACTGGCGGGACGGCATCGGAACGGAGCGCCCCGTGCGGCTTGATCTCGCGTGGGGGCAACTTGAGCCCAATCTTGTCGGACTGCATGAATTTTGCGGTTGGGCGCAGTCGGCGGGCGCGGAAGTGATGATGAGCGTAAACCTCGGTACGGGAACACCCCGCGACGCGGCACAGCTTGTCGAGTACTGCAATCATCCGGGCGGGACGGCAATTTCTGATCTTCGCCGCAAAAATGGAAGGGAAGAGCCGTTTGCGATCAAGACGTGGTGTCTCGGAAACGAGATGGACGGAGCATGGCAGATCTGTGCGCTCACGGCGGAGGAGTACGGCAGAAAGGCAGCGGAGACGGCAAAGATGATGCGCTGGGTGGATAAGGACATCGAGCTCGTCGTGTGCGGTTCCTCCACGCCCGATCAGAAGACGTACCCCGCATGGGACAGGATCGTCTTACAGCATACATACGACTATGTGGACTATCTCTCCATGCACCGCTATTATACCTATCCGGACGACACGCAGAACGTGGGGGATTTTTTGAGTTCGCATACCGATTTTGACGCGTTCATCAAGACGGTCGCGGCGACGGCGGACTATGTGAAGGGATATAAACGCAGCAAGAAGCGCATGAAGATCTCGGTGGACGAATGGAACGTCTGGCACACCAAGCCCGCGCCCAACCGCGTCGATGTCCACAACGACTGTGACGAGGCGCGCTGGACGGTCGGAGCGCGCAGGTTGGAAAATATCTACGACCTCGCCGACGCGCTGACGATGGCGGGCATGGCGTGCACGCTGATCAACAACGCAGACCGCGTGAAGATGGGGTGTCTTGCCCAGCTCGTCAATGTGATCGCGCCCATCTTCACCGAAGTGGGCGGGGGAATGTTCAAACAGACGATCTATTATCCCTATGCCATGGCGATCGCGCACGCGAAGGGCGTTGCGCTGCGCACCGTCGTGTGCGGGGAGAAGATGGAGAGCTGCTACGGCGACAGCGAGAAGGTCTACACCGCCTGCGCCTATGAGGACGGCAGCTATGCGCTGTTCGCGATCAATAAGACGGCGGAAGAACAGATCTGCGACCTCGACTTCCAGGTCACGCCCGTCCGCATGACGGAGCGCACGCAGCTGACGGGAAAGCTGCATGACTACAACTGTCTGGAAGCGCCGGAGAGGATCGTGCCGCAGAAGGTCGCGGCAGAGGGGAAGGCGGAGCGTCTGCACACGGTGCGGCTGCCCGCATACAGCTTTACGCTCCTCTGTTTTGCAGAGGAGAAATAAGGAAGAGGAAATATGCCCGCATCTTGGCGGACACGAAAAATAAGGAGGAACAGATCATGAAAAAGGGATGGAAATTGCTTTGCAGCGCTACGCTTGCGACGATCATGTCGGTCGGCGCGCTTGCCGCAGGCTGCGCGGGGAACATTGATGACGATACGGGCGGAATAGAAGTGTCGCAAGATCAGATCGACATCATCCAGGCGAAATATGACGCACAGGGTGCGGTCTATGAGTACACGGGCGACCCCGTTACCCTCACGATGTCCCACTGGGATTCGGACGGCGCGAGCAAGGAGCGCGCGGTGCTCGACGTACTGTTGCAGGGCTTCTACAAGCGTTATCCAACGATCAACGTTTCGCTCGACATCATCAGCGACTATGAAACGACGTATTCCAATAACTTTGCCGCAGGGAGAGTACATGACGTATTCCTCGTTTCGGACGGCGTGTTCACCAACTGGGTGAAAGCAAGTTCGCAGACGATGGTCAACCTCGATCCCTACATTGCGGCGAGCGAACTGCTCGACATGGACGATATGTTCGACTCCGTCGTCACGCGCTATCAGTATGACGCCGCAACGGGGCTTACGGGGCAGGGCAGCCAGATGACCATGCCGCGCGACATCTCCGCACACGTCATGTACTACAACAAGGATATGTTTGAAGAGGCAGGCGTGGAACTTCCGCCCTCGGACAGGATCATGACGATGGACGAGGCGACGGAAATGTGGACGCAGCTCACGCGCGATCTCGACGGCGACGGCACGCCCGACGTCTACGGCGTGGCGGGTCTGAACATGGAGGGGCTCGTCTGGTCGGCGGGCGGCGACTTCGTCAACGATGAACGCACGGGTTTCCCCACCGAACAGTCCGATCTCGACGCGCTCGAAAAGGCGTACAAGTATTTGCAGGACGCCTATTATACCTTCAATGACGGAAAGGGAATCGCGCCCGACGCGTCGATGAACATGACGGGCGACGCGACGACGCTGTTTGCGCAGGAGATGGTCGCCACCGTCATCGCGGGCAGCTGGGAACTTGCGACCATTCAGGGCAACTCCTTCGATTGGGACATCGCCTACGTTCCCGCCTTTGAGGCGGCGCCCACCAAGAATGCATGGTCAGGGTCCGTTTCCTATGCGATCTACAGCGGGATCGCGCCCGAAAAGCTGGAGGCGGCATGGAAGCTGGTCGAGTATATTGGTTCGCCCGAGGGACAGGAGATCTTGTCGGCAACGGGCTTCCAATTCCCGATCTATGAGTCGATCGCGTCCAGCGAGGAATATCTTGCGACATACGAGAACAGCAAGCCATCCAATTATGAGGTATTTTTGAAGTCGGCGGCGGAACAGCCCGCAGGCACCTGGATGTACAACCAGAGCAACCAGTGGAAGGAACTGTCCTATGACACGCTCACTGCGAATTTGCTCGACAGCGATCAGGGCGCGCGCTGGACGGTATCGCACTTCCTCGACGAGTGCAGGAAAGTGGTCGACCAGTACATTTGACGCATGGAGGAACATTCATGCAGACGACCGAAACTTTGCAGGCACAGGCAGGGCAGGAGAGCGTTCTTGCCCTTGCCCCGCGCCGTCATCATAAAATGAACAGGCGCAAGCGCAACGAGTATATCATGGGCTGGGTATTTATTTCCCCGCTCACGATCGGGTTTTTGCTCTTTACCGCCGTGCCGCTCGTGCTTGCCATCTATTATTCCTTTACTTCCTACGATCTCTTTTCGCCCCCGCAGTGGGTCGGGCTTGCAAACTTTGCCGAGATCTTCGCGGGTGATACCGATTGGTATATGCGCTCGCTGCTCAATGCGCTCATCTACACGATCGGCGTGCCGCTGGGGGCGGCGATCTCGCTGGTCATCGCCGCTATGCTGTGCAATATCAGCCGCGGCTCTACGGTGCTGCGCATGATCTTCTATATTCCGACGATCTGCGGCTCTGTCGCGATTACATTTATCTGGCAGTGGATGTTCGCGTCGCACTACGGGATCTTGTGGGAGTTCTTGGAGAGCCTCGGCTTTCAGCTCACCAATTCCTTCGGGTTTTTAGATGAAGAACGTTTCATGGCGTCCATGATCTTTATGGGGCTTTGGTCGGGCGTCGGGGGAAGTCTGCTGCTCTTCTATTCGTCGCTGCAGAACATCTCGCACGACCTGTACGACGCGGCGGCGCTGGACGGGGCGAATGCCTTCCATAAGTTCCGTTATATCACGCTTCCCGGCGTGTCGCCCGTTCTCTTCTATGTGCTTTTGACGGGGATCGTCGGCTCTTTCCAGGCGTTCACGCAATTCCAGGTCATGACGGGCGACGTCATCAGCAAATACTCCGTCATGCCCGTCTGGTGGATCTATCGCTATATCACGGGTGAGTGGGGATATCGTTACGGACTTGCCTCGGCAATGGGGTTGCTGCTTGGACTGATCCTGATCGTCATCTCGGCGGTGCAGTTCATCGTGTCCAAGTATTGGGTCAAGTATTGAGGAGGGGAGTATGCAGAAGAATGTACCCGTCGCCGCGCCTTGCGCGCAGGCGATCGATAAAAAACAGCATATCAGGCGCATGATCCCCAGGATCGTCTTGTACGTCATCCTCATCTTCTTTGCCGTTCTGTGGCTGATCCCCTTCCTGTTCGCGCTCTCCACGTCCTTCGCCTACAACAACAATCTCTACAACGGAGAGCCCGTCATCGGGATCTATCACAAAGAGTACAACTGGGTATGGCACCCCATGACGTTCGTGAACTATCTCGACCTGTTCCGGAAATACAACGTCATCGGCGGGTTTGTCAACAGCATCCTCTACATCATCGCACCGCTCTTTGTGGGTGTGTTCACGAGCGCGATGGCGGCATACGGCTTTGCGCGGCTGCGCTTCCCGGGGCGTATCCCCATGTTTTTTACGCTGCTTTCGACCATCCTCCTGCCCGGCGTCATCACCATGGTCCCCTCCTATATCATGTATTCGGTGGGGTACGGCTGGTCGAATACGCCGCTCCCGCTCATCATCCCGGGAATGTTCGGGTCGGCAATGACCATGTTCCTGATCAGACAGTACTTTTTAGGCTTTCCCAAGGAATTGGAGGAGGCGGCGCAGCTCGACGGCATGGGCTGGTGGGGGATCTTTGTCCGGATCGCGCTCCCGCTCTCCATGCCCGTCCTCATCACGCAGCTGATCCTCTCCTTCAACGGAATGTACAACGACTATTTGGGCCCGCTCCTCTACGTCGGAACGACGCCCAATTTGCGCACGCTGCAACTCATCTTGAAGAGCATCCCTACGATCGGCGTCACGCCCTATCCGCTCATGATGGCGGGCGCGATCGTCGCGCTGATCCCGACGTTCATTCTCTACGGGCTCGCGCAGAAGTTTTTCACCGAAGGCATCGTCCTTACGGGGATCAAAGAGTAAAAGTATTTGGAGGAAAAAATGATGAAAATGAAACGCTGGATCCGCATGGGAAGCCTCGCTCTCGGCTGTGTGCTGGGCGCATCGCTTCTCGCCGCCTGTACGCAAAACGATGGAAAACCGGAGGACGACGCGGCGCTTCCCGCCGCACCGGAGGGCGCTGTCATCGACAAGGAGGGCGTCAACGCCCTGCGCGCGGGGGATTACCGCCTCGACTTTGTGGAGGACGGGGGAGGCTATATCGTCCGCCTCGTGGACGCATCCCTTCTCGGAGATGCGCAGGGGGCGGCGGCACAGTCGGACGTTCTCTTTGAAGCGTCGGCTCCCGCGGGCGTCACCGTTATGGTGAACAAGACGCTCATGTCCCATTCTGCCCAGGACGTATCCGCAAAATATGAACAGATCTCGGCACAGGACTATGGGTATCTCTGCACGGCGACCGTTTCCACCGAGAACGGCAGCCAGATTGCTTTTTCCGACCGTTATTATTTGCAGGACGGCACGTTTGCGCTTGCGCGCAGAGCGGAGGTTGTTGCGGTAGGACAAGGGGACTTTGGATTTCAGACGGTGTACTCCTTCGGCAGCACGGATCCGCAGAAACAGCATACGGAATTCGATTACTTTATCCCCTCCATCCTTTACAAGGATTCGCGCGACATGGCGGCGGGCGCGCCCGGGAGCAATCTCGGCGTTGCCAAAATGTATGTCAAGGAAACGCGCACGGGGCTTCCGCTCTCCATGCTGCGCGACAAGGATACGGGATATTCCGTTGCGCTTGCGCACCTTGAATCGGAGATCGACGTCAACGGCACGCTCTATGGCGGCAGTGACGGCTATGCCGACAACGATCTGCAATACGGCTCGATCGGCTATTCCTCGGAGGGCGGTATGTCCGTCGACTTCTGCTATCCCTGCGCGGAAGTTCCCCTCAATAACCTGCGCATCTACTCCGAGATGACAAAGGGGAGTTCGCATGAATATAAGCTCTCCATTCTGCCCGACCATCAGGACAGCTATGCCAAGTCCATGACGAATACCTTCAAGGCGGCGTTCACGGCGGAATCGCCCGAAGTCGCTACGGACGTGGACATCGACGCCATCTACGACGACAATATCGAGGTGTTCACGAACACCTATAAGGAATTTGATGTCAACGGCAGCATCGTGGAAGCAGGCGTACCGTTCAGTCTCGATCTGACGACGCCCGATACATACGGGGACTGGTCCAGTTCGCAGGGGTATTCCTTCCAGTTCGGATTTATCGGACAGCAGACCTCGATCGCATTCAACCTGCTTCGCACGGGAATCGAAACGGGTGATGCCGAGATGGAACGCCAGGGCAGAACGATGCTTGCGTTCTGGTCATCGAGCAAGGTCATGAGCGATGCGCTTCCGCCCAGCTGGTGGGATCCAAACAACGGTTCTTCCACGACGCCAGGTACGGCGCGCTATTATCCTTCCTTTTTACGTTGCATCGTAGATGGGTTGGAAGGAATGCTTGACGCCTGCGTCTGGGCAAGGAACAACGGCGTTTCGGGGTATGAGGCGTGGGAGAGCGCCCTCCTCAAAGTGGGGAGCTGGCTTGCAGAACATCAGAACGACGACGGTTCTTATTATCGTGCCTATCGGACGAACGGAACTGTCTGGCAGGAGGCAAGCGACCCTGCAACTTATCAGGGAACGTCCAAGCTCAACACGCCCGTTGCTATTCGTCTGCTTGTCCGTCTTTATGAATATACGGGCGAGGAAAAGTACTCTGCAGCGGCAGAAAAAGCGGCGGAGTTCAGCTATAACAACCTCTATCTTGACCGTGAAAAGTATGTCGGCGGAACGCCCGACAATCCCAATACGGTAGACAAAGAAGCAGCGATCTATGCTCTGTACGGTTTTGATGCCGCCTATGAACTGACGGGCGAACAGAAGTATCTCGATGCGGCGGAACACGCGGCTGTGTCTGCGTTGAGCTGGGTGTACTGCTATGACTTTGCCGTCCCCGGCGGCGTGAACGAGGACATCAATACCTTCCACGACGGCGGTGTTTCGGGGTTCTCGCTCATTGCAACCGGGCACTCGGGAGCAGACAACTATTCCGCTGTTCTCTACTACGAGTTCTTCAAGATGTATCTGCACACGGGGGATGAATTCTACCGCGATGCGGCATATTTCCTGCAGCAGAATACAAAACTGAGCTCGGACTACAACGGCGAGATCGGATATGCGTTCAAGGCGCTCTGCCCTGAGGCAACGGGTGTTGCGGACTTTTCTTTGGGCGGGAGCGGAGCAAAGCTTTGGCTTGTATGGTGCGGCGTCGTCAATATTCAGCCGATCGGCTATATGCGCGATACGTTCGGAGAGGCGGATATTGCTGCGCTTGCTTCGCAAAATTTTGAACAGTTGAAGGGGCAGCTTGAAGCCTATGGCTCGGGCGGTACTTTGAATGAAGAATAATCGGGGGAAAAGAATATGAGAACAAAGAATCGTTATTTCACGCTTTCTCTTTTGGGAACGGCATTATTTGCAACCGTCTGTTCGGCGGGTGCCATTCTCGGCGTTGCCGCAGAGGAAGTCGCGGGCGGTGATACGACGGGAACAGACGTACAGACTGAGAATTTTGTGACGAGTCAGGAGGGGTGGGACGCCTTGCCTGCCGGTTGGGCATTCGGTGACGGGGTCATCACCTCGACATCGAACGCCTTCCTCGGAGGGGGAATCATGCGCGACTATTACGCAGATACGCCCTCTGACTACACAGTGAGTGCCACGCTTCATAATACTGCGACGGATAACGGCGCCGAGATCGGCTTGGGAATCATTCCGTGGGCACAGGATACAAGCAACTATGTGATTGTGAGTGTCAAATGGAATGCAAACAGCGCAACGCCGTTCTCCGTGCTCACGCAACGCTTTGTCAACGGCGTGCAATACGGTGCGGAGGGCAGCTCCTCTGGTGCATGGAACGAAGATGTCCTTACGGGTACGCCTCTTGCAACACTTGATCGTCATGAACCCGTGACCGTGACGGTGGAAAAGAGATACAACAGTGCATCCAATATGGACGCGTATACCACGACGGTGAGCGGAACGCTCACGGATGGGACGACGGCAGAGCTTACGCTTGCCACGGATGAGTTTTCCATGTCTGTCGGATTCGGCGGGAAGATCGGCCTGTATTCTTTCAATACGACGACGGAAGTCACGAGCTTTACGGCGGAATACGCAGGAGCGGTCGAATACGATTACGAGGCGTACAGCTGGTATACGCGCGGAAGCTACAATATCTCCTCGCCCTCTCTTTACAGCGTGAGCTTTGCCAATGACGATGCGGACATCACGATGCAGGCAAGACAGGACGGGATTACCCGTTTCTGGGTGCCTTCTTCTGCCAGGGATGCTTTGGAAGATATCACGGTTTCTGCCGATATCAGACTTTCCGCACAGGGAATATACGGATTCTATCTTCAATATAACAGCGATTCTGATCACGTGCGGCTGGAAGTGAATGCAGAAGGGATTGAACTGATCGCCGTGCAAAATAACGAGGAGCAGACGTGGACGTATGCTGTTTCCCTCACGCTTACGGATGAGCACGCGCTTTCGGCGACAATCGCTGACGGCATTGTCAGTGTCATTTTGGACGGCGCGCCCGTCTCCTTTGTCCCCGGCGAAGGGGAGGCGGTCTCTTCGGTGCCTGTCGCGCAGCTTGCGGGACTGGACGAACTGAATGTCGGTCTGTTCGCAACGGGGGATACAACGCTTACGGCAACGGGATTTGCCGTTGCGGGGACGTTCCGTTCGGGAGACATCCGTGAGCAGGACGGCTGGAGCGTCATGGGCTCCCGCCCCAATACATGGACGGTGGAAGCACAGGAAAACAATGCCGATATTTCCAATATCATGACGGGCGGAACGGGCATTTGGTCGACGCTCGCATGGACGAAGACGACGCGCAGTCCCGCCGACGGATATATCGTCAGTGCGCAGGTGCAGGTTACGGAAAAGGCGGAAGGTGAAATCAAGTACGGAATCATGCCTTATTATAATAACGGGGATGTCATTTATGTCTGGATTTCCAAGTGGCCGGACGGCGGGGCGATGCTCTGTTTGTTCGGCACGATCAACGGTGTAAATGTGTTTTCCGGAAACGGATTCATGGAAACGCCGATCACGATCGACATGGAGGCGGTCAATACGCTTGAGGTGGAGATTCTGTCGGACGGCAGTCTGAATGTCTATCTCAACAAGGCGATTTCTCCTACCGTTGCGACCAAGATCGACGGGCTTGCAGAGAAGCCCGCTGCCAATTACGGCCTTTCCGTGCAGAATGTCTGCGCAAACTTTACGGATATTCAGGTCAGCGCGGAACGTATCTTTACCGTTGAAAACGAGGTCATTCTCAACCTTCCTTCCAACTTCCCGACAACGGGCGTGGTGGGACAGCGGATCAATCTCGGAGTTATCACGGCATCGCTCGCAGGGGACGGCATCGGTACGGTTCCGACGCCCGTGATCGTAGTTACGGATCCTGACGGCGAACAGGTCGAATTGGACGGCGTGCGTTTCACGCCGGAAAAGGCTGGGACATACACGGTCACGATCACCGCAACGGACAGTTGGGGCAGCAATGCAAAAGAGGTCAAGACAATCGTCGTGACAGAAGAGGGCGATTCCTCGGGCGGCGGTCAGGATGCCGGCGGAGAGCAGAACAATGCGCCCGAACAGGGCCTTCCCGGCTGGGCGATCGCTGTCATCGTAGTCGGCGTGGTCGTTGTCGCAGCGGCTGTTGTCACGGTGATCCTTGTCCTTAAAAAAAAGGCGGGGAAGAAGAGCGGCGAAGATTCTGACGCGAAATCATAACGGGAAGGGGGCAGAATGATGAAAAAAACGGGGATGTTTTCGGCGGCTGTTCTGGCAGTCGCGTGCGGAATGGCTTTCGCTTTTGCCGCCTGTCAGCCCGAATCGGAAGAACAGAAGATCCCTGAGCCCGTCATTACGGCGCAGGCAGACAAGTCAGAGATCACGGCGGGCGAGGCATTGACCCTCACCTGGTCGGCGACGGAGAATGCGCAGGTCGGTGTGTCTTACACGCTGGACGGCGCGGCGTCGGACGATCTCACGTTTACGTCGGGTACGCCCTTTACGATCGAAGTCGCGGGAGAATATGCGTTCACTTTTACGGCGGAGGGGGCGGAGGACGTGACGGTCACCGTTACGGTACGCGAGAAGGCGGCGGAGCCGCAGCCTCACGTCCACACTTACGGGGCATGGCAGGTGACAAAGGCGCCCGCCATGTCTGCGGCAGGCAGTGCAGAGCGTACTTGCACGGCAGAAGACTGCGATGATCCCGCAACGGCAACCGAGACGATCACGCTGCCTGCGTTGAATACGGAAGGTGCATATGCGACGCAGGTCAAGACGGCGGCAACGTGCGAAGCGGCAGGCGTCACAGCGTATACCTATCTTGAAGAAAGCATTTCCTTCGATGTGGAGACAGCGGCGCTCGGGCACAAGTATACGGCGGTCACCGTTGTTTATGCGTCTGTCAAGACGAATGAGGCATGGACGGCGGAAGCGTCTTGCGACAACGGCTGTGACAAGAAGCTGACGCTCGATATGGACGCGTTCGATGCGAGCGAATGGACGCTCGACACGGAGGACGGCTATACCGCGCCTTCGCATACGGCGGACGGCAGGGGCAACTACGTGAGGACGGTGGAACAGGACGGCTATACGGTTGAAGTCACCGTCATCGGGGTCACCATTCCGACCGATGCAAAGCATACGTATGCCGCGACGTATCGCGCAAGCGAATACAGGGCGGGGGAGATGCAGATCGGATGCACGTTTGAGGGTTGTGAAAAGGCAGTTACAATCACGCTGCCTGCACTGCCCGAGACGCAGGCAAGCGGAGAAATATGGACTTGGAAAGTCGTGAGCGCGCCGGAGAACGGGAAAAATGGCAGCGGCACATATACTTGTACCCTTGAGGCGGGGGATGAGAGCGTTGCGATTACCGTTACGGATGTCGAGATTAAGGCACCCGTCATCACGGCGGAAGCAGATAAGACGGAGATTACGGCAGGGGAGGAAGTCACGCTCACATATACCGCAACGGAGGAAGCAGAAGTCGCGGTTTCCGTTGTGAAGGATGATGTGCCGATCGAACTCGTGTTTGTTTCGGGTACGGCGTTTGCGATTGAGGATGAAGGCGTTTACGTGTTCACCTTCACGGCGAAGGGCGCAAAGGACGTGACCGTCACCGTTTCGGTAAAGGAAAAATTGGCGATCGAGTACACGGTTGCATATGCCGTCGGCGATCATGCGGCAAACGGCACGCAGGCGCCCGCCGCGCAGACAGTCAAGGAAGGGGCGGAGATCAGACTTCCCGATGCGCCCGCCGCTGCGGAAGGGTACGCGTTTGCAGGCTGGAGTGACGGAAAAACTTCCAGTCAGGCTGGAGCGTCGTATACCGTCCATGCTTCGACGACTTTCACGGCGCAGTGGAACTTTGTCGGATTCACAAAAGAAGGGGACGTCTTTGACATTTTCGGACAGGCGCCCGTCCACCCCTACACGCTCGAGGATGGCGAATC
>CALVZS010000024.1 GCA_944372575.1 uncultured Clostridia bacterium
GCGATCATGGAAGAGGGGTGAAGAATGAAAGCAGTCATCTATGCCAGATATAGCTCGGACAATCAGCGCGAGGAGAGAATTGAGGGGCAGATCAGGGAGTGTACCGAATATGCAAAGTGCCATTTCTTTTATCAATAAAAAGAATATGCTGTTATGCATGATCCCGTTGATCCTGATGGCAGGTATTTTCCTTTTTTTGTTGATACGATATTGGGGAACAATTTCTGTGTTGGCTAAAGTTGTCATGCTTGCTGTTTGCATAATTGTTATTTTTGGCGTTTTCTTTGCATTGACCAATGGAATTTATTGCTTGACGAAGGAATGCATTCTGGCTATTTTTGGAATTCGGATGAATGTCATCAAGGTGCGATCCGTACAAAGGTTTTCCGTGACGTTCCGAGAGGAGGAAAACAAAAAATTTTTTGCGATTATGAAGATCGTGAGGCAAGACGGAAAGACTGTGAAGGTAGACTATTCCCGAGAATTTAGGAACAGGAGGCGTAAGCGTTTGGCAATGGCGGTTTATACGGTGCCTTCGAAAAAGATTGATCGAATTTCTAAAAAAATACTTTGTTTGCCACGAAGTATTGTGACAGTGATCAATAGGGAAGGAGAGATTGTTTCGCAGGAAACGAACCAAATATAGTTAATGTGTAATTCCCCCCGAGCGGATATTCCGCTCGGGGGACAATTACTGCCTGCAACGGGAAAATTGGAAGAGTGTGGGTTTGTCAAACATGTGAGACAGGTAAAAGATAAAATTAATGGAGTAAACCGTCTTTGAGGAAATGGGTGATATAGTCTTTCGGGGAGTGCCCGTTCAGTGGGCGCAAGGGGAAGGCGTTATACTTTCTGTTATGTACGGCAAGCTGTGCGGCAAAGTCCTCAAACGAATAAAATTTGTGGGAGGCATAAAAGTATTCGTTATCTTTGCGGTGTGAGCATTCCACTTTGCCGTTGTGCCTTGGAGTATAGGGTTTAATTAGTTTGTGCCTTATCCCCGGCTGTT
Source organism: uncultured Clostridia bacterium (assembly GCA_944372575.1). Classification (GTDB taxonomy): domain Bacteria; phylum Bacillota; class Clostridia; order Christensenellales; family Borkfalkiaceae; genus Gallimonas. The sequence continues at coordinate 1,010 of CALVZS010000024.1, forward strand.
TGAGGCGCGCCTCAAACAGCGACACTTTGCCTTTCTCTCGTTCTTTGAATTCCTTGATGAATTCCAGGCCGTTGTCTGTCTGTATGAACTGTCATTGTATTTTTTTCGATGACTTTTTTTCTCGCTGAAACAGGGACTATATAAATCCGAACAGAGTATTGCCGAGGAGTAACTGCACCCGACAAGCCGGACGTTTTTTGTGAGAGAATTTTTTTTCAAAATAAAATGCTGTTACTTGACTCACAGTCGGGTGGCTTGGGTCTGAACGCTTCCGTTCATGAAATTTTCATCCGGCATCCGCAAATTTATCATTCGGTATTGCAATCGGTGGTCAAAAGTGCTATAATGGCAGAAATGCGGGCCCGCATCATCGGCCCGAAGAAAACAGGAGAGGATTTACCAATGAAACTCATCTACGGTGTCAAAGACAGACCAAAGCCCGGACAGGTCGTTCTGTTCGCGTTGCAGCAGCTGCTTGCCATCCTGGCGGCGACCATCGCCGTCCCCATTCAGGTCAACAGCATGACGGGCAGTGAGATGTCCATCTCGGCGGCACTCTTCGGCGCGGGTGCGGGGACGCTTGTCTATCTGCTCTTTACCAAATTCAAGAGCCCCGTGTTCCTGGGCAGCTCGTTCGCCTTCATTGGCTCGATGGCGGCTGCCTTCGCGGGGGCGACGACGGTCGGTGTGGCGTCGCTGACCCTCGGCTATCTCGGGCTGCTGATCGGCGCCGTTTTTGCGGGGCTCGTTTATGTCGTCATTGCCGTGATCGTCAAATTTGCCGGGGTGAAGTGGATCGACAAGATCATGCCCGCCGTCGTCATCGGCCCCACGGTCGCGCTCATCGGGCTCTCCCTCTCGGGCAGCGCGGTGGGGCAGGCGCTCGGTAACGCCGCGACCAACGCGAGCGGGAACTACATCATGGATCTCCATGCGGGGATCTCGCTGCTGTGCGCCGCCGTGACGCTCGCCGTCACCATCATCAGTTCGGTGTACGGCAAGAAGATGATGAAGATGATCCCCTTCATCATCGGCATTCTCTCCGGGTACATTCTCGCTGCCATCTTTACGGCGTTCAGTTATATTCCCGGTGCAGATCCCGGCCTTCGTATTATCGATTTCACGCTTTTCAACGAGATGCAGTGGGTGCCGGACTTCACCTTTGTCGAGGCGTTCTTTGAGGTCGACTTCTCCGATATGAGCAACTTCGGCGCCTACATCGGTACCATCGCCGTCGCCTATATCCCCGTGGCGTTCGTCGTGTTCGCGGAACACCTCGCCGACCACAAGAACATTTCCTCCATCATCGAGCATGACCTGCTCCGCGATCCCGGCCTCTCGAGAACGCTTCTGGGAGACGGCATCGGCTCCATCGTGGGCGCCTTCTTCGGCGGCTGCCCCAACACGACGTACGGCGAGTCCATCGGTTGCGTCGCCATCTCGGGAAACGCCTCCGTCGTCACCATTTTGACAACGTCGATCATGGCGATCGTGGCATCCTTCATCGCGCCCTTCGTCACCTTCCTCGCGACCATTCCCTCCTGCGTCATGGGCGGCGTGTGCATCGCGCTCTACGGTTTCATCGCCGTCAGCGGCCTGAAGATGATCCAGAAAGTCGACCTCAATGAGAACAGCAATCTCTTTGTCGTCTCCACCATTCTCGTGACGGGCGTGGGCGGCATGGCGCTCTCCTTCGGACAGGTCACCGTCACCGCCATCGCGTGCGCGCTCATCCTGGGCATCCTCGTCAACGCGCTCGTCAACATCAAGGGCAAGGCGCCCGCCGCGCCCGCGGCGCAGACGCCCGAGGGACAGGCGGAAGCAGAGCAGGCGGCTCCGGAGGCTCTCGCTTCGGTCGCAGAGCCCGATGACCCTGCACAGGAACTTCCGGAAGCGCCCGCAGAGGGGACGCCGGAGGGGGAGGGGCGCGCATGAAGGCCTATCCCAACGTCTATATCTTCGATCATCCGCTCATCAAGCACAAGATCTCCATTCTGCGTGACAAGCGCACGGGCATGAAGGAATTCCGCGAGCTCGTCGAGGAGATCACGCAGATCATGACCTATGTGACGATGAGCGACATCTCGCTCATTCCCGTGGAGGTGGAGACGCCGCTGGAAAAGACGATCCAGTACCGCATTCCCGAGGAGAGCGTCGCCATCGTCCCCATCCTGCGCGCAGGGCTGGGCATGGTCAACGGCGTGCATAAGGTATTTCCGACGGCGCGCGTGGGGCATATCGGTATGTACCGCGACGAGGAGACGCTCGAGCCGCAGGAATATTACTGCAAGCTCCCCGACGGGATCGACAAAAAGACGGTCATCCTGGTCGATCCCATGCTGGCGACGGGCGGTTCGGCGTGCGATGCGCTTGCGGCGCTCAAAAAGCGCGGCTGCAAAAATATCCGCATGATGTCCATCATCGCCGCGCCGGAGGGCATCGAGCGCGTGGCGGCGGAACACCCCGACGTGCGCGTCTATGTCTCCACGCTCGACAGGTGTCTCAACGAGAACGGGTATATCCTGCCCGGTCTCGGCGATGCGGGGGACAGGCTGTTTGGGACGAAGTAAAGGAAAAAAGAAGGGCGGGCGCCGCAAAAGCGGCGCCCGCCCTTTGCATGAGAGCCTATTTTGTGGTTGTTTCCTGCTCCGCGGCGCCTTTGTAGCGGGAGTTCACGCGCATGGCGTTGAGAATGGCGAGCACCGCCACGCCCACGTCGCCGAACACCGCGATCCACATATTGGCGATGCCGAAGGCGGAGAGGATGAGGATGGCCGCCTTGACGGCGATGGAGAACACGATATTCTGACGCACGATCGCCATCGTCTTTTTCGCGATGCGCTTGGCGAGGGGGATGCCGCGCAGATCGTCCTTCATGAGGACGATGTCGCTCGCTTCGATGGCGGCGTCGCTTCCCATGCCGCCCATCGCGATGCCGATATCCGAGCGCATGAGCACGGGTGCGTCGTTGATGCCGTCGCCCACAAAACAGACCGCGTCGGACGGCTGCTTTCGGGCAAGCAGATCCTCCAGCTGCGTCACCTTGTCCTGCGGCAGAAGGGAGGCGCGGTATTCGCTCACGCCCAGCTGCCCGGCAACGTTTTCGGCGACCGCCTCATTGTCCCCCGTGAGCATGACTGTCTTGCAGTTCATGCCGCTGAGCGCGCCGATGACCTCTTTTGCCTCCGGTTTGAGCTCATCTGCGATGAGGAGTGAGCCGACGAAGCGGCCGTTGTGCGCGACATAGATAATGGTGCCGATCCCTGTTTCGCGCACGACGTCAATGCCGTTTTGTGCCATGAGCTTCTCATTTCCGCACAGGATGACGTCGCCGTCCCGCTCGGCGCGGACGCCCTCGCCCGCAATGTTGGTGAGAAGGTAACCCTCCTCTGCCGGACGTCCGTAACAGGCGACGATAGAGCGCGCGATGGGGTGGGAGGAGCCCTGTTCCGCAATGGCTGCAAGGCGCAGGATCTCCTCGCGTCGGTCGGCGGGCGCAACGCATGTTACGGCAAAGTTACCGCGGGTGAGCGTTCCAGTCTTGTCAAAGACGAAGACGTTCGCCTGATTGAACTTTTCAAGGTAATTGGAGCCCTTGACAAGGATGCCGTAGCGCGATGCGGCGCCGATCCCCGCGAAGAAGGAGAGGGGAATGGAGATGACCAGCGCGCAGGGACAGGACACGACCAGGAAGGACAGGGCGCGGTAGATCCACGTCGGCCAGTCGGCGGTGATGAGTCCCGGTACAACGGCGAGCAGCAGTGCGATGCCGCACACGGCGGGGGTGTAGTATCTGGCGAACCTGGTGATAAAGTTTTCCGCTTTGGACTTCTGTTCGGCGGCGTTCTCCACAAGTTCCAGAATCTTGGAGACGGTGGAGTCATAAAACGCCTTTTCGGTGCGTACTTCGATCTGCGAAGTGAGGTTCACGCAGCCGCTGATGACCTCGTCCCCTTCGGAGACGTCGCGCGGCAGCGATTCGCCCGTCAGCGCCTTTGTGTCCAGCGTGCTTGTTCCTCTGACGATGATCCCGTCGAGCGGGATCTTTTCACCCGGCCCGACGACGATGAGCTCACCCACCTGCACCTCGGCGGGATCCGTCTTTTTCACCTCCGAACCGCGGCGGACAAAGGCATAGTCGGGGCGGATGTCCATGAGTGCCGCGATCGATTTGCGCGATTTGCCCGTGGCATAGCGCTGGAAAAATTCGCCTATCTGGTAGAACAGCAGGACGGCGCACGCCTCGTCGAATCCCTCGATCTCCTGCCCTGTTGTGCCGCGGTAGATGGCGAGCGCGAAGGCGCCGAGCGTGGCGACGCACATGAGGAAATTTTCATCGAACACCTGTCCGTGCGCGATATTGCGCACCGCCCGCCACAGGACGTCGTAGCCGATGAGCAGATAGATGATCAGATACAGGCAGAAGGGGAATACCCAGGCGGCGGCCCCGTCAAAGACGCCGCCCAGCCCGCCCGGCATGATCTTGTCCGTGAGAAAGACGATGAGAAAGAGCGCGAGGGAAACGAGGATGCGGATGAGCGTCCTTTGTTCCCGCCTGCTCAGGGATGTTTTTTTCATGGCGGCCTCTCAAACGCGCGGTTTCAGCGGACGATCGTGCAGTCCGGTTCCACTTTTTTGCAGGTCTTTACGACCTGATCCATGATCGCCTCAAAGCGCGCCTCGTCCGCATCGATGCTCATGCGCTGCGCCAGAAAGCTCACGTTCACTTCCCGTACGCCGTCGATCTTCGCCACGGCGCGCTCCATCTTTGCCGCGCAGTTGGCGCAGTCCAGATCCTGCAGCTGAAATACTTTTTTCATAATATCCTCCGATTTTCGCCCGGATCGGGCGTATTTTTCCGAATAATTATTCCATTGAACAACTGTTCAAATAATGGCACGGAAAAACAGGGCTTGCGCCCCGCTGTCATTTTTCCTCGTTGACATGCGTGAGCCCGCACTCCATAATCTTGCTGACGTGGTCGTCATCCAGGGAGTAGCGCACTTCTTTGCCCTCTTTGGTACCCTTGACAAGTTTTGCGCTACGCAGCACGCGCAGCTGATGGGAGATGGCAGAGTCGTTCATGCCGAGGATCTCGGCAAGCTCTCCCACATACAGATCGCGGATCTGCAGACAACTTAAGATCTTGGCGCGGGTGGGATCGCCAAACATTTTGAAGAGGGCGGCAAGGTCGTAGATGGTGTCGTCATCGGGCAGACGGCTGCGCACTGCCTCGGCGGACGCTTTTGTCCGTTCGGCACGTTCCATACGGCGGTCACCTCCTTTATTACTTGAACAGTTCCTCAAATGTTCATGAATAGTATATCCGACCTCTTCCCGTTTGTCAACTGTTTTCTGCAAGTTTTTTAAAAAATAAGAACGCGGCGAAGGGAAATGAAAAAACGCGGCCGCACATTCGGCGGGAGGCTTGCGCACTCTGCGCAGATATGATAGAATGAACGGGAGGATGCTCGCCGATTCTGGCGGGGGAAGAAAGCCGCGGTCTGCCGCGGGCGTGCCTATCCGGGTGCAGCGCCCCGCATGTGTGCCGCCTTACAGGTGTGCCGTGCGGCATCCGGGGGTATTTTTGCGCATATGTTTTCTGCGGGGCATCTGTGAAAAAACGCATATGCCGCAAAAAGAAATTGAAAAATCCGGATGACCCGTTTTTGGTACATAAAAAGTGGTAATATAGAGGTGTCAAATGCAGAAAGGCCGCGCGGAAGGCGCGGCCGGGGAGGAAATATGCAAGAGGGATTGGAACCGAAAAAACTGGCGCTTCTGCGCATTCTGGAGATCCTGGAGAGCGACAGCGACTGCGATCATCCGCTGACGCAGCAGCAGATCGCCGACCGGCTGGAGGCAAAGTTCGGGATCGCGCTGGAGAGAAAGGCGGTGTCGAGGAACCTGCAGCTGCTGGAGGAGGCGGGCTTTGAGATCGCCTCGCACGACCGGCGCGGGGTGTATCTTGCGTCCCGCCGCTTTGAGGACGGGGAGCTGCGAATGCTCATCGACAGCGTGACCTTTTCCCGCCATATTCCCCGCAAGTATGCGGACGATCTGGTCGAAAAACTCCGTTCCTGCGGGAGCAAGTACTTTGAAAAGTCGGTACACCCCGTCAGGAGCGCGGATATGCTGTACCGTTCGCAGGCAAAGGACATCTTTTATATCATCGAACAGCTCAACGATGCGATGGCGAACGAGCAGCAGGTCTCCTTTGTATATAATGCGTACGGCACGGATAAACAGCTGCATCCCGTCTGGAAGGAGGCGCAGGCCGTCAATCCCTATCAGCTCGTCGCCGCCAACAACAGCTACTATCTGGTCGGCAATGTAGACGCCTATGACAATCTGACAAACTTCCGTTTGGACAAGATCACCGATCTCGCCGTCATCCGCCGTCCGCGCAAGAGCATCCGCAGCACCGCGGCCGGATCGATCCGGATCGGCGCCTACCTCTCGGCGCATCCGTATATGCTGACGGGGCAGCCCGTCCGCGTGGCGGCGCGGCTGCCGGCCGAGAAGATCGAACTCGCCATTGACGCCTTCGGCGACAACTTTACGCTGTCGGAGGGGGAGGGGGGAATGATCGAGGTCTCCGCCCTTGTCAACGAGGACGATGCCTGTATGTGGGCGCTCCAGAACGGGGATGCCGTGGAGATCGTGGAGCCGCAGGCGCTGCGCGACAGGATCCGCCTCATTGTCGGACAGATGAAGCGCAGGTATCTGCGGACGGACGCCGACGCCTATGCGCAGGCGATCGCCGATGCGCGCAGAAACGGCGATCTCGATCTGCGCGATCTGTCCGTTCGTTCGCGCATCGCAAGGGAACAATTTGCGCGCCTGTGGCGTTTGTCGCTCATCAATACAGATGTCAGCGATCTTTCCTTTCTCTCCGCCCACGGCGGGCTGAAGGTGGTGCGCCTGATCAATGCGCCCGCCTCCGATTTCTCCGCACTCGCCTCTCTTGCGCAGCTGAAAAAGGCGGAGATCCGCATGACCAATCTCGCCTGCCTCGATTTTCTCAAGGGCATGGAGCTGGAGGAACTCATCCTCGCAGACGATCCGATCGCGGATTTTACGCCGCTGTATGAGATGAAGGGGCTTTCCTATTTTACGACGGGGACGGAGACGGTGCGCTCGATCGACCTCGACCGCCTGCGCGCGGCGTATCCCGGGATCACGGTCAGCGTGCAGGAGGAACTCGAGTTCCGGGGGCCGGAGCGGTATCTGCAGCCTGCGCCGGACGGGTATCCTGCCAATGTTTTGGAAGTTGTCTTCGGCGAGAGCGATCGGGTCGCCGCGGATGAGGAGGGGCTGAAAGCCTTCCTCGGTGAGCACATCCCCGTCCGTCTGGACGAAGCGGAGGCGGAGTTCTTCTTCCGGCGCTTCCGGGACGGGGAGAGCTATCAGAGCATTGCCGCCCGGCAGGGGATCAGCGTGTACGAACTTCTCATGCGGGAGGCGCGCGTCTTGCGCAAGCTGCGCCACCCTTGTTCGTCCCGTCAGCTCGCAAAATATTTTCTCACTTTCGCGGGGGATGAGGAAGATCGGGACGGGGAAGAGGTGCCGTAAAGGGCATTCCGTGAATTGCAGAGTTTTCAGGAACAATAAAAGCGGTGCGGCGTCCATACAGGAAGCCGCACCGCTTTTGACGAAGAAAATATCATAGTCCAAAGAGTTCATTCGGCTCGATGCCGAACTTCTCGTACAGCAGCCATATGCTGTCGTAACCCGGCTTTTTGCGGCCAAGCAGCCATTGACTGACGGTCGTCTGGTTGACGCCGAGAATGTCTGCCAGCTTCTGTTGGCTCATACACTTTTCTTTCAGCAATTGCCGTATTACTTCGACATAGTATTTCATAGAAAAATTATATCCATATTCATGTCAAAAGACCTGATATAATACACATATATAGAAACCATAAGGAGGGAACACAGAATGTTGAAGATCACGAAAGTTGTCAGCCAGTCCGTTTCCAATATGTCCGGATGCGGGAAGCAGACTGATTACAGCTGTGGTATCAGAGAAAAAATGGTTGATTTGCAATCATTTCGGGTATTTCAAGACGAAGCCGTCGGGCGCATGTTTGCGCCCGACGGCTTCCCTTATGAAAAAATTGTTGCGGTGCATATTTCTCCGCTGCACGGAAGGGCCGTCGCGCTGCGCATCTCCGAGCATGACTGGATCAGCGTGAAGGGCGGCGGCTGGAATTACGGCGGGCCGCAGGTGTATCTCTCCCGCAAAGATGATGAGCTGGTATTCGGACTGTATCCGCTCTCCTCTGCCAGGCGGGAGCTGGCAGTGAGCCGCGAATTGGAAAAGATTTCCGATGCGTTTCCCAAGGTATTGTATTATAAGACTTTATCCGATTATGATCTGCCGCAAAAATATCAATGTCTCAAAACAGCAAAATTCCAAAACGGCACACCTGTGGAGCCATGCCTGCTCTATACTGAGATGAAAAATCCATGCCGTGTTGCCGATCTCATGTATTTCACGGATAAAGAAAGGCGGCGCGCGGTAGAGGTGTGCTGCGCTTTTTGGGACGTTTCGCCGAACGACTATATAAAGAAATTTACGTACGAACTTGCCCGTCATGTTGCCGTCATGCATGAGCACGGGTTTATCAACGATACGCTCGATTACGCGAACGTGACATTGCTTGCCGAAATTGTGGACTATGAGTGGGTCACGGCACCCGGGATCAGATTGCCGGACGGCACATTCGGTCTGGAAATTGCTGATGAGAGGCGGGAAAAAGAATTGCTCTACGGCGCAGAAATCTGTCTGCAATTAAAGGCGTTTCTGCAAGAAGAACATGAGCTGTTCGACGTCTATCGTGACTTCATTCGTGCATATCGCGCAGTTTGTCCGCAGTTTGTCGAACGTTGCACGAATGTGCAGAAAATGCTTCAAAGGGAGGAAATCATTCTGTGAAGTATATGCAGGGCATGGTTCCGGCATGGATCTCCGGCCATACATATCTGTTTGGACAAGCGGAAAGCCGCACCTACATTTCCAATGAAAAAGCACATACGTATGTATTGTTGGAAGGGTTGGCAAGCGATTTGTGGAAGTTGCTCTGTGACGATGTTTCGCAAGAGGAATTGACTGCCTGGGTGCAGGAAAACGGACTTTCCGATCAGATCGACGGGTTTTTGGATGAACTTGCAGAGCAGGGATTGCTTTCCGATGGTGCGAAATGCGAAAAGGCGGCCGTATTTGAGCCTTTGAGCAGGGACGCCTCGGGGGAAGAGGAGGCGCAGTTTATTGCCCGGATGCAGGATTGGATTCGGGCGCATCACGGACTGTATTCTCTCTTTTTTGAATTGACCTACCGCTGCGATTTGAAATGCGTGCATTGCTACAATCCGAAAGATATGTCATCGGTCGAATTGGATGTCGATATGTGCAAGCGCGCGATCGACGATGCCTATGAAATGGGGTGCTTTCGTATCACGTTTTCGGGCGGGGAGTCTACGCTGCACAGTCATTTTCTGGAACTTGTCGCATATGCGCGCAGCAAGCGGATCTCCGTAGAGATCTTCACGAACGGGCAGAGGCTTTCCGATGATAAAAACTTTCTTCACAGCCTCTTGGCACTCTACCCGTATCGTCTCTGCGTCAGCCTCAGCACGCAGCAGCAGATGCACGAACGGGTGACGGCAGTCGAAGGGTCGTTTGATAAGACATATTCCCTGATCCGACAGCTGAGGGCGCAGAACGTCAATGTTCAGATCAAGAATTTTCTTTTGAATTTCAACTGCTTTGATTGTATCAAGGTCAAACAAATGGCAAAAGAGGTCGGAGCGACGTCGCTAGCCGACATATCCTTGATTCCGACGATAGAAGGGGACAAAAAGACGCTGCAATTTATGCTGACAGAGGAGGAACTGTTCAGGCTTTATACCGACCCGGATTCTCCGCTCTATGTCGGAGACGGCTTTTCTCCGATCGATCGTACCTCACGTATGCATGATGCACCATGTTCCGGAGGCTTTAGCGGTTTATGCGTCGGCCCGACGGGAAAGCTCACAATTTGTGTTTCCATGCCGCTTCCCGTTGGAGATTTAAAAACGCAGTCTTTGTATGAGATATGGTCGGCTGCCATGCGAGGCGATCCGGAATGTGCGCTGTACAAATGGCAAAAGTTGAGCCTTGTAGATTATACGCAATGTTTTAAGGAGGACTATTGCGCTTTCTGTCATTTCTGTCCCGGGATGGGATTCCTTGAAAACGGATATTTGAAGAAGTCGGATGTCCTTTGCAGACAGGCAAAGGTAAGGATGAAGGCCTATCGGTATTTGCAAGGAAAAGGATCGGTCAAAATAAAATAAAAGGAGAAGGATGTCCTTTTTTCGGGACAGCCTTTTTTGTATGATGGGGTGGAGATCGGGATGAGCCGGGAGGGAATGGGAATGGATGACGAGAAAAGAAGCAACACAACCACACGGGCGGCGGACAAGAAGCGCAGGCGGCACGGCAAGGGCAGTGCGCCCGGAAAAGCGCGCACGGGGCGCAGGCGAAAGGCGCTGTTCGGCTGGCTGCGGCGCCCCGTCATCCGCATCCGCCGCGAGCTGCGCAGGGAACGCATCGCGCACCTGCCGCTGGGCAGGCAGAGGTGGCGGGAGGGCAAGCTGTATATCGAAAAGATCCCTGCCTATGTCGCCTCCGAGGCGACGTCCTTTCTGACGGCGATCCTGCGCGATTATCTGCGTGCCTATGTGCGGGTCGCCTATTCGGTCGGGAATGCGTATTGCGTTTCCACGCACGGTGAGGAGGCGAGGATGCCGCTGTGCATCCGCGCCATCGGGGATTCCGAGGACGCCGACGGCGACCTTGCGCGCTGGAAGAAGATGGTAAGTGACGTCGCGGATGCGTTTGACGAGGCGGCAGATCTCTGGGAGGAGGGCTGGTGTGCCTCTCCCATGGAGGAGGCGGAGCGCATCTTTGCCAGCCATCGGGAAAAGATCGCGCAGGCGCTGCAGGCGCTTGCCGGCATTTTCCAGGATCTCAACGAATGACCGCGCCGGGGTTCTGCGCGTCGCCCGCGGGGCATAGGAATCCCCCGGCGGCATCTGCAGATGCCGCCGGGGGCTCTTTCAAAAGGGCGGATGCTGTAACGCGTCTGCGCGTTTTTGCTCCGGGTTTTCATAAATCAGCGTTTTTTTCCTGAAAATAAGCGAGAAAATCCTCTCATTCGGAAAGCCCGGCTCGACACAAGCGGCGCAGAATATGATACACTGATGGTGTTGCAACGGGAGGGGGCCGCGCCCCCGAAATCTGTTCGAGGAGACAAAGCGCTTTATGAAAAACAATGGAGAAAAGCAAGAGCTATGTAGTGCTTCAGTTGTATGACGTCCTGCGGAAAGGGGGATTTCTCCGCATTTCGGAATGCTGCGGGGAGTATGCCATTTCGGTCGCGACCTTCCGCCGCTATGTCGCGTTTCTGCGCGGGTTTTTTTCCGAAAAAATGGGGCGCGATCTCATCTATGACGCCGCCCGCCAGGTCTATTGCCTGAAGTGGGAATGATGTGTGGCTGTATGGGGATCGCACTTGGGGAACCCGTAAAAAAGGAACGCAGAAGCGTTCCGGAGTCAAAAGTTATTGTTTTTCTGCCGGACGGGCAGAGAAGCGGTGGCGGAACCGATCCAGCGCCCGCGCGCAGATGTGTTTGCAGAAAGTCTCGAGCGTTTCGTCCGAATGCGTTCCGAAGTCGTAGACAAAGACTTCCCGCCCGCCGTCCGCAAATTCCGTTTCCAGCCGCACGGCAAAGGAGGGGACGGGCAGCTCTTGCGCAAAGCGTTTTCTTGCAAGCATCCGATCCGTTCTCTCCTCAAAGATGCGGTCGGCGCGCTCATCGAACGTTGCGGAAATAAAGCGGGGAACGCCGTCCCGCTGCGCGCCGGTAACAATGACGATATGGGCGTCTCCGCACAGAAAATAGCCTGCAAGATTGTCTGCCAGACGGCAGATCCGGTGGTACAGATGCTGATGTCCCTCGCGGAACGCCGCGTCTGCCTGCGCATTGCCCATCCGGCAGGTGATCTCCAAAACGAATCCTCCTTTCAACGCCTTTTCAGAAGACATATTCTGCGGCGGCTCTGCCTGTATTATAGGGCATTATGCCGGAAAAAGCAAGCGCTCAGTATATATTTGTCAATGTGTTGACCGTGAGCGCCAGAAGCCGGTTGCTGCGGCGTGCGCGGGAGAGGATCTCCGCCGTGATGCGTTCACCCGCGCGGGCAACGGGCTGCCCGTCTGCGTCAAACACGCTTTTTTTAACGCGTCTCCCGAGCAGGTTGGTGCGGTCGAGCCGGTAGGCATTGGCTTTCGCTTCCGGGGTGCGGGGCGTGGGCTGCGGATCGCGCCCGGCGCTTTCTGCCGGGACTGGTTCGGGGGACGGCGGGGGAACGGGCGCCGGATCTGCCTGCGCAGGCGCTTGCTGCACCGCGGCGGTTTTTCCGGGGTCAGTTCGATGCCGCGAATCGCGTGGTTTTGATTTGCGGCGTTCCTCTTCCGTCGGATAGGCGATGACCGTTTCACCCATGACGGCGCAGGAGAGGGGAATGCGCCGTTCGCCCTCCGGCGCAAGTATGATGAGATCGGGCTGTTCTCCCGTGTCCACATCTTTGATCCGTCCGAGGAATTCCCCAGTATGCGAATAGACGTGGCGGCCGATCGGGCTGGTGATCCCCGTGGGGGAGGGGATGCGTGATGTTCCTGCCATAACGGCATCCTCCACCGATCTGATGGCGCGCGCCGGGAGGCAGAATTCCTCTTCATCCGCATCGGCACAGACGAGACAGGAGATTTTTTTCATGTCACGCGTCAGGCGCAGGGCGATGACATAGCCGAGGCATTCCCCGGTACGGGACAAAACGGTTTTTCCGATCAACGTTGAAATTTGCATGGTTCACCTCTTGTTCTATTGTATTGTCCCGATCTGTACCTCACGCAAATTTTTTTGCCTGAAAAGAAATTTTTTTGTCAAATGCACTGAAAAACGCTTGATAAATTCCCCTGAGCGTGGTAGAATAAAAATCTGTCGGGAGAGACCCGATGCCATTTCAATATTGGGGTGTCGCCAAGCGGTAAGGCAACGGACTCTGACTCCGTCATTCGTTGGTTCGAATCCAGCTACCCCAGCCACCAGACACTATATGTTGATGTTTTTAAAAGTAAAACACAATATATAGTGTCTTTATTTTTGTGACTTTTTTAGCATTTCCCCAAATTGGGGAAACTTTTGGGGAAACTTTTCGGAGTAATTTTTGTCCGTTGCCCTGTATT
>CALVZS010000025.1 GCA_944372575.1 uncultured Clostridia bacterium
CCAGCGGGTTGTCCTCCGGAACGCTGAAAAAATCGTTCTTATGCGCTTCCCGCAGGTCAAAGGCTATCTTGTTTATGAAGAAGACGGTGATGCGTAATCAACTTACGTTGTATGAATTGCAATACAAATTTAATCGGCAGAAGGAAAAGCGGGTTGCAGAAGATCTTCTGCCTTGCATCCGAGAACATTTGCAAGTGCCACTACTGTCTGAACGGACGCTTTATTGATGTCTTTTGCGCCTGATTCATATTGCTGTAAAGTGCGTAAGTTTACCCCGGATTTCTCTGCAAGTTCGCTTTGAGAATATCCACATTGTTTGCGCTGACGTTGCAGTTTCGTTTGTGTGTTTTCGCGTTGTAAGATAGTATTGACGGTATCCACAAACTTCTCTTCTGCCGCTTCGTGCATGACGGGATATAACTTTAAGACCTCTTTCATGGTGATGCCCGCATGAATATCTTTGAATGACATTGCCGTGAACCACTGATAGTATGCAAGTATCCAGCCGCACCAATATTCTGCGGAGCAGTCATAGTCGATCTGAGCCTCCGGAAATTGTACGGTAAGGCCGCTGCTTCCGAGCACTTCCATAACAAGTTCCGTGCCGGACGTTCCGGATATGACTTTTGGATTGCCTTTGCCGAATTTATCGGCAAATCCGCTTGCGATAAACAGCTCCATAAACTTGTCGGGCGACAAGCCGCAAGCATTTACAGCGTAATCGAACGCCTCGCCGAGATTGCTCATGGCGTCGTTCAGATATGTTTCAGCGTAAGCGTGGATCATCTTGTTTCATCTCCTCGCGTAGAATATCCCGCATAAAAATGCCGTCGATATCCTCTTTTTCAAGTTCTCTTTGGAAGTCGGCTCTTGCGGCGTCATCTCTTGCTTTACGCTTTGCGTAGTAGATGGAATTATCAGCCACCACATAATCCAAAAATCGGATCGACTCAAAAGCCTTCGGGGATTTCAGGACGTATTGTTCGCCGAGTTTGCCGAGCTTCATGGCATACCCTAACTGTCTGAGTGATATTCCGTTCGTTACAAATGCACGCGCAAACGAAAAGTAGGAGTCATCCGCGCGGTATCCTATAATGACGTCATACTTTTGATAATCGGGCAGAAAATTTTTCAGCAGATATTCTTTTCCCTGTCTGGAAACGGGTGTTGATAAGCGAAGCCGCCTGTTTTGCAGCAGAATGGCAAGCCAATTCAAAATCGTATATTCTTTGGAAGAAAGGTTCAGAACGGCTAGCCCAACCGTATCGAATTCGTAACGGTTAGCGTATCCGTCCACGTTTTCAGTACAAGCCCATTCCTTCGCAAGCTCTAAATGCTCGGTGCAATAAAAACCCAGCCCGTAATCATTATATGATTTTCCCTTGCCGTATTCGGGTTTTTCGATAATATCTGGAGAGCCGTGATACAAAATTATCTTTCCCATTGTGCTAATTCCCCATACTTCTATAGAGTTACTTTTTCTATATTATACTTCTATGGAAGTAGTTTGTCAAGGAATTTGCGCAAATTTTGGCTATGCAGCGAGTAAATTTACCCGTTTGAATAGATATGCCGCCGTTATATATATCCCCAAAATGTATATTTTTAGTTGTGGACATTTGGGGACAAAGGCTATAAACCACAATATATAGTGGTTTATAGCCTTGAATATTATTATATATTGTGCATTAAGGCTGTTGCATCAGCCTTAAAATCTCTCGATGGAAACATCGTGCCGGTTCAAATCCGGCTACCAGCACCATAAAAGAGGGAAGCTCCGCCTTCCCTCTTTTTGATTGCGCGATGATGCAGCAGGCCGGCTCCGCTTTGGCAGAGCCGGCCTGCTTTTTATTTTTTGACTGCGTTACTTCTTTCTGCGGCGAAGGACGACGAGCGCGATCGCTGCGCCGACGACGACCACGGCCGCGATCACGATCCCTGCGATCGCACCGGGCGTCAGGCCGCCCTCATCCCCCGCGGGCTCCTCGGGCGTTTCAGGCGTCTCGTCGGGCGTTTCGGGGGTATTGTCCGGTTCCTCCGGCGTCTCGGGCGTCTCGGGCAGGGGATCGGTCGCCGTCACGCGGTAGGAAGCGACCGTGCCGGACACTTCAAACGCCGCAAGCAGAAGTGCCGTATCGCCCTTTTCGATGACCGCAAGCCCCTCGGGCGCGACGTCGCCCGCCGTGGAGCTGTTGAAATCGCGCGTATTCACATAGTTGACGAACTCCGCGGCGGCGGGATCGCTCACGTCATAGGCCATGATGCCGCCGATGCGCTCGAGCGCGATGAAGGCGTACAGTCTGCCGCCCACCGTTGCGAGCGTGACCGCCTCCGGCTCGATGCCCTTCTTTGCCGTGCGGCTCTCGAGCTCCAGATCGTCGTTGGAGACATTGTAGTATGCGGGCAGATATTCCCATGTCTTTGCCTCGAAGTCGTCCGCGCTGTCATAGACGAGTTCCAGCCCGTCCGCCGTCACTTCAAACACGCTGAACGAACGCGCACCGTAGAGGTAATTGCCTTCGCCCAGCCCCGCCTTGACGGAATTATCGAGGACGCGCACGCTCTCCGCCGTCACGCTGCCGTCCGAAGAAGTGAGGTCGCGCCGCGCCTCGTCGGTAAATTCCTCCTGTCCGAGATCTTTATCCCCCCACTCGCGGGCGTCCCCCTCGTTGGCGGTGAACAGATAGGTCTTGTCCCCGATCCGGGCTGCCGCAATGCCGTCCGGCATATACACGCCATAGGTATTTTCATACGTCTTGGGAACATACGCCCCGTCCGAATCGTCCAGGTCGATCGCGTTCTCCGCAAGGCTGTAGTCCTTGAACCCGAGCGGCTCGACGGCGGTGAACGCGCCGGCGGCAATGTCGAGAACGGCGACGGCGTTCGCCTCCTGCAGGGCGACATAGGCGGTATTTCCGTCCACGGCAATGTATTCGGGTTCCAGATCCTGCGCAGCGGAGAGCGGCGTGCCGCCCCCGTCGGGATCGTTGAACACCACGCCCGCCGCGGCGAGCTCCTCCGAATCGAACGCTTCGAAGCCGACGACCTTTGCCGTCTTTGTCTGAGTATCGATGACGGTCACGCTGCCTGCGGGGTCGGCCATGCCTGCCCCGTAGCCGTTGCGCGGCTCCCCTTCGTCGGCGGTGAGGATATACCTGCCGTCCGCGGAGAAGGTGACCATGTCCGGCTGGATGCCCGTGGTGTACACGGCGGTGAGCTCGTTGTTATAACCAAGCACCGCCACGCGTCCCGCCGCCGCATAGTCGGCATCCTGCAGCGCGACGGCAATGACGTCGTTGTTCGTATCGACGGCGACGCTGGTCATATCGCCGTATGTAAAGCCGTCGTCCTGCGCCGAAACGAGAGCGGCGACGTCGAGCGACGTGACCTCTCCGAAGGTGCCGTCCTCCTCCACGTCGAACACGTTGAGCAGCGAATCCGCGCCGTTGACGACGTACGCCCTGCCGTTGTCCGCATTGTAGGCGACGATCTCGGCGACGCCTCCGTCCGGGTTCGCCTGGCCGAGCGTCACGCCGTCCGCCTTTTCAAGCGTGAGCGAAGCGTCTGTCACGAAGCCTTCGTTCCTGACGGTGTAGGACGGCTCAGACGCCTGTTCATAGATGGTCTCTCCCCTGCTGTTCTGCACGGGAACGTCTGCGGGCGTTACGTCCTCATAGTTCACATCCTCCGCGTCCGCCTTGTTGTCGTCGGTGTCGGCAAAATCCTTGCGGCAGACCGCCTTCTTCTTGGACTGCTCCTCGAGATAGCCGCCCTCATAGGCGGGCGGGATCTGTGTATCGTCCCCCTCGTCGTTTCCCCTCACGGCGAGCAGATCGACGTAGCCCGCGGGGCGGTTGGCAGAGGTGATCGCGCCCGCAAAGGCAGCGGTGAGGGCAGCCCGCTGCGAGAAGAGCGCGACGCTCACCCCCTTGTTGTGCAGCTGCACGTCCCATTCCATATCTCCCGCAGGCACCATGTACGCATTTGCGTTGATCGTATCCACCTGCGCGCAGCGCACGAGGAAGTACCCCTCCGCCGCGATGCTGCCCGCAAGGGCAAGTTCGCTCCACGTTCCGTCGCCGTCCCCGTCCGCGCTCGCCTGATAATAGAGATACCAGCCGTCGAGGGAGACAACGGACGCGGTCGGATTGTACAGCTCGATAAAGCTGTGGCTGACGACTTCCGCATCGTCGGATGCGCCGAACACCTGGTTGACCAGGACGTGTTCCACGCTCACGTCATACGCGCCCTGTGCGTTGTAAGGCGTTCCCGCTTCGCCCGCCTGCGCGTTTGCCGCGAGGGCGGGACAGGACGAGCCGAGCACGGCGACCCCGAGCACGGCTGCAAGCATTGTCTTTGCCGGATTCTTCATACCATGATCTCCTCTTTTTCAGATTCACGGCAATCAGTATAGCAGACAGATGTAAAATTTCCCTCACAAAGTTGTAACGCAGTTGTAAAAAATGCGCCGCGCAGCCGATGCGCGGCACAAAAATATACCCTCCCTCCGCCGGGAGTATCCTACACACCGGCTTTTAAAATACAAACTGTGCGCGCCGCGGAAGGATCCGCGGCGCGCACCGGGTATTCTGTTCTTCAGGCAAAGAGCGCGGAGGAGAGGTATCTGTCCGCCCCGTCCGGAAAGATGACGACGATCCTCTTTCCCGCAAAGCTGCTGCGGGCGGCGAGCTGCGCCGCGGCAAAGAGCGCCGCACCCGAGGAAATGCCGACAAGCGTCCCCTCCGCCCTGCCGACCTCGCGCGCATATGCAAAGGCATCCTCATCGCGAACGGCGATGACCTCGTTATAAAGGGAAGTATCGAGGATCTCCGGCACAAACCCCGCGCCGATGCCCTGAATGGCGTGCGGGCCGGGCTTCCCGCCCGAGAGGACGGGGGAGCCGGCGGGCTCGACGGCGACGATATACAGCGCGGGATTTTTTTCGCGCAGGTACCTGCCCGCGCCCGTCAGCGTGCCGCCCGTGCCGACGGAGGCGACGAGGGCGTCCGCCCCCTCCGGCAGCGCGCCGGCGATTTCCGGCCCCGTCGTCTCATAGTGGGCGAGCGGATTGGCAGGATTGGAGAACTGCCCGGGCATGAACGCCCCGGGAATCTCCCCGGCAAGGCGCTCCGCCTCCGCGATGGCGCCCGCCATGCCCTTTGCTCCGTCCGTCAAAATGACCTGCGCGCCGTATGCCTCGAGCAGCCTGACGCGTTCGGGGCTCATGGTGGAGGGCATGGTGAGAATGACCCGATACCCCTTGGCGCGGGCGATCGCCGCAAGGCCGATGCCCGTGTTGCCCGAGGTCGGCTCCACGATGGTGCCGCCCGCGGACAGCTTTCCCTCGCGCTCGGCGGCGGCGATCATGTACTTTGCCACGCGGTCTTTGGAAGAGCCCGCGGGGTTGTTCTTCTCCAGTTTGGCAAAGATGCGCCCCGCAAGGCCGCGCGCCGCACAGAAGCGGCGCAGCTCCAGAAGGGGCGTTCCGCCCACCATGCCCGAAATGTCCTCAAAATAACGCATACGTCCTCCTTACTCCGTCTCCCCGGCACAGCCCTCGGCGGCGTGATAATATCTGAGATAGGAATTGCGGCAGTAGGCGCACACCTCCTTGTCGGAGGCGGGCGGCGCGTCGAAATCGTAGCCGCCGTTCACCCGCCAGCCGTTCAGGATCCCCGTGCGCACGGCATCCTTGGGGCAGGAGAAGGCGCACGCCATGCAGATGACGCATTGACTGCCGAACACCGGCCTGCCGCCCTCCATGCGGATGTTCCCCTGCGGACAGTTCCTGGCGCACAGGCCGCAGCCGATGCACGCATCCGATACCCGGAACCCGCGCCCGATGAAGGGTGCGGCGGGGTGTTCGACGCGGCAGAGCAGGGAGGCGATGCGCGCCCCGATGCCGACGGAGGGAAGCTCTCCGCCCCCCGCGCCGATCGCGGCGGCATCGGCGGGAATGCGGCGCTCCGCCGCCCGCCACATCCGCGACGCCATGCCGTCCGAATGGCGGAAGATGATGTTGTACGGCATGACGTAGTGCAGATCGCCCGCTACACGGTACCCTTTCTTTGTGAGCAGCCGCACGGGCGTCGTCACCGCGCCGTCGTTGAAGGAGAGCGGCTCGCCCGACGTGCGCACGAGATAGGCAATGCCGCCGCCAGCAGGCATCGCTTTCAGGAATTTCAGGACGGGCGCTGGCGCATTGAAGCCGTGGACGGGATAGGCGACGATGAGCCGGTCTGCCCCCTGCACGTCGGGCGCGGGGCGGTCGGCGCGCAGAAGCGCCAGCTCCACCTCATGCCCGCGCTCGCGCAGCGCCTCGGCGAGCGCCCGGCATACCCGCAGCGTATTCCCCGTTCCCGTAAAGCAGACGATGACCGCCCTCATACTTCCTCCGTGTGCCGCATGACCGCCCTTCCCTGTGCGTCGACGTCGTAGACGACGTCCTCATCCCGCGCGTGCGTATCGTACCACACCTGCGCATAGAAGGGGTTGTGCTTTGCCTGTGCATCAAAATCCCACGGACGGGGCGCACATTCCGGGCACCAATGCCCTGCGCCCATGACCGTGTAGGGCGCTGCCGAAAAACAGTGTCCCGCGTGGCAGCGCCAGCGCGCGGGCGCGTACGCCCCCGCAAAGGAGTCTTCCTCGAACGCGCCTCCGCGGAAGGCGGCAGCCGATGCGCAGTCCTGCGCCGTCCATGCCTCGGGCGGCTTTGTATCGTCGAACCCGTGCGAGAGCAGCCTGCCCTCCGCCGCCGCGCGCCGTTCGTCGCGCAGGGCATCGTAGTCACCGAAGTCCCCCTTCGCCATGAGGGGAACGTCCTCCCAGCGCTGCGGAATGCCCGCCTTGCCGTCCGGACTGCCGTAGAAGGCAAACACGCGCGCACTGTCCCCCTCCCGCTTCCAGCGCATGGGCGAATTGGGGTGAGAGAGCAGGCGGTGAAAAAAGGTAGACGTGATAAGTTTGGGCGGAAGTACCCCCGCAAGGCGGTAGATACGGTGATGCGCGGCGATGTCCGCCCACACCTCCTCCGCGCCGTCGCGCTGGTAGGAGAAGAGCGATTGCAGCACGTCCCCGTCCGCCAGCCATACGCCGTGGAAGTTGCGCGCCGCCAGCCATTCGGGGCGGAGGAATGCCTCCGGACTTCCCCCCATGACGGCAAAGCCGACGCGGAAGGTGTCGTACCCTGTCTGCCGCCCGTGCGCGCCGCCGCCGATGTTATAGACCTTGTTCCAGAAACCCGTCAGCTCCCCCGCCCCGTCCCGCTCGAGAATGCGGCGGATGAGGCAGCCCGAGTCGCGCGCGCTCACCCACTCGAGAGGGGAATTGAGGCAGGTGTGAAACATGAGCCCGTCGCTCATGTTGCTCTCCAGCATCTTCTCATGCAGCATCGCCGTCTGGCGCAGGATGACAAATTGCTCCAGCCCCGCCTCCAGAACGTAACGCTCCGCGCGCAGTTTGTGCAGGGAATAGGCATCAAAGGGACTGATGATGAGCGGATCGCCCACGCGTGCGAAAGGATGTTTCTCGTTGCGGCAGCCGTAGAGGGCGATGGTGGAGATACAGACATACTTCGCCTGCCTCGGCATGGCGAGAACGGCGTCCGTGAGCGCCCTCGTCCCCCGATCATTGCAGCACTCGCTCGCCTTCGGGTCGGCATCCGAACGGGGCGGAATGACGCCCGCCATGTGAACAACATAGTCCGCTCCCTCCACAAGTGTGCGGCAGACGGCGGCATCGCCAAGATCTCCGAATACGATCTCCAGCCGGCGGCCGTATTTCTTTTGCAGTTCTCCGGCGAACGCAGCATTGCGCTTTCTGGGCGTGAGCAGGATGCGCACCCGCTCCGCACAGGCAAGCGAAAGCGCCTGTGCGAGCGCCTCCGCGCCCATGTGTCCGCTCACGCCCGTCATGGCGACCTTCATTGGTTCTTCTCCGATCTTTTTCTATAGTATATACAAAATATGACGAAATGTCAACCGGTAATTTTTTTCTATGACAAGGCTGTCCGCTGCGGCGTCCGCGGCGCGGTCAGCCTGCCGCGTCTGCCCCTTCCTGCTGGCGGCGCTGCATCCGCATCCAGTTGAAGAACCCGTAGAGATCGTTGAGGAGAAAGACGGCAAAGCAGATGACGACGGACAGGCAGGAGAGGTCGTTCGCCGCCATCATCGACCACAGCACGATGAGCACCACATCGTTGGCGGCATAGCCGAGCGCATAGAAGGGACTGCGCCGCGCGGTGAGGTAGACGGCGACAAAGCTGGTCGTCACCGAGACAGTGCTGGGAATGAGATTGGCGGTATTCAGCGCGCGCAGAATGAAATAAAATGCGGCGGTCACGGCGGCGGCGAGCAGCGCCATGAGCGCATACTCGCGCGGGCGCAGACGGTTGATGCTGACCTGCGCCCGGTTGCCCGCATAGGGATGGCGGAGCCAGACGATGAGCGCGTAGGCCGCCATGGGCGCCGTCATGCCGACATAGGTGATCATCTCCCCGTAATAGGCGACCAGCCAGGAGATGATGCCGTAGAGCACGGCAAAGACGATGATGAGCACCTGCCCGATCGGGTTGCCCTTTGCGCAGAAGATGAGAGAGGTCACCCCGACGAGCGACGCGGCGAGCGTGAGGAAGTTCGTCCGATCCCAGATACAGAATGCGATGACGATGAGGAGGACGGAACCCATCCAAAGTGCCAGCTCTGCCTTGGTAAAATAGTGTTTTTTCATAATATGCTCCCTTTTTTTCCGCACAGGGAGAGAACACATAAAAAAGCGCCCGCATCCATTGCCTGCAAAGACCTGACGGCAATGGCACGAACGCTTTTTGCGTTTCTCTACCCGGTGGCAGTATTCTGTTTTGCTTATTTTTTCTTTTTGCCGCTCCCGGCAGGATTCTTCATGGTGAGCGAGATGCGCTTCTTGCCCTCGTCCACCTCCTTCACCCAGACGGTGACCACATCCCCCACCGAGAGCACCTCGGACGGGTGACGGATGAACCTGTCGCAAATCTGCGAGATATGTACAAGCCCGTCCTGATGCACGCCGATGTCCACGAAGGCGCCGAAATCGATGACGTTCCGCACGGTACCTTTAAGTTCCATGCCCGGCTTCAAGTCCTTGATCTCCAGAACGTCGGTGCGCAGGATGGGTGCGG
This sequence comes from uncultured Clostridia bacterium, assembly GCA_944372575.1. Lineage (GTDB taxonomy): Bacteria > Bacillota > Clostridia > Christensenellales > Borkfalkiaceae > Gallimonas. Next base: position 9,158 of record CALVZS010000025.1, read on the forward strand.
GCAGCTCGTCCCGGGGATCGCGCCCGGGCTTTAACAGCTCGGTGACCACGTCGCGCAGGGTGGGAACGCCCACGCCGCACGCCTGCGCCATTTTCTCCTCGCCGTACGCCTTGATGCGCGCCTTGAGTTCGGTGAGGTTGCCGCTGCGCACGTCCTCCTCGGTATAGCCGCACAGTTCCAGAAGTTTTTCCGCCGCCTGATAACTCTCGGGGTGGACGGCGGTGTTGTCCAGGATCTCGCGGCTCTCCGGCACGCGCAAAAAGCCCGCGCACTGTTCAAACGCCTTGGCGCCCAGTTTCGGCACCTTGAGCAGCTCCTTCCTGGAGGAGAAGGAACCGTTCTCCTCGCGGTACTTTACGACGCTTGCCGCCGTCCCCGCGTTCAGTCCCGACACGCGCGCCAGAAGGGGCGCCGACGCCGTGTTGACGTCCACCCCCACCGCGTTCACGCAGTCCTCCACCACGCCGTCCAGAGCCTCGGTGAGCCGCTTTTCGGGCATATCGTGCTGGTACTGTCCCACGCCGATGGACTTGGGGTCGATCTTGACCAGTTCGGCGAGCGGATCCTGCAGCCGCCTTGCGATGGACACGGCGGAGCGCAGGTTGACGTCGAAGTCGGGGAACTCCGCCGCCGCCAGCGGGGAGGCGGAATACACAGACGCGCCCGCCTCGTTGACGATGGCGTAGGAGACGCCCGCATCCCTTCCGAGGCCCGCGATCATCTCCACGGTCATTGCCTCCGTCTCGCGGCTGGCCGTGCCGTTGCCGATGGCGATGTGCCTGACCTTGTCCTTTTTGATGAGATAGGTGAGCTTTTCGATGCACTCGCGCTTCTGCCGCTCGCCGTGCGTCGGATAGACGACCGTGGTATCGAGCACCTTGCCCGTGCCGTCCACCACGGCGACCTTGCAGCCCATGCGGTACCCGGGGTCCAGCCCCATCGTGACGAACCCCTTGACGGGCGGCTGCATCAGAAGGGGCTTTAAGTTGAGCGCGAACTGTCCGATGGCGCCCTCGTTCGCCGCATCGGTGAGCGCGGCGCGCACTTCGCGCTCCATGGAGGGCGCGATCAGGCGGTCATAGGCGTCGGCGGCGGCATTCTCCACGAACGCCGTCGAGGCGCACTTCTTTTTGAGAACGCGGCGGTAGATGCCTGCCAGCGCGGCGTCGCGGCTGAGCACGATGCCGACCTTGAGAACGCCCTCCTTCTCACCGCGGTTGACGGCGAGCACCTGGTGCCCCTGGATCTTGTTGACGGGGGACGTGAAGGCGTAATAATTGCGGTAGACGGTGTCCTTTGGCTCCTTTTCCGCCGCAACGGACACGACGTCCGCCCACTCGTTGTAGAGCGCGCGCAGATCTTTTCTGACGTCCGCATCGTCCGAGACCGTCTCGGCAATGATGTCGGACGCGCCCGCAAGCGCCTCCTCCGCCGAAGCGACGCCCTTCTCCTCGTCCACATATGCCTTTGCCGCCTCCTCGGGCGCGGGGCAGTCGGGCTGCTGCGCGTAGAGCAGTTCGGCGAGCGGGGCAAGTCCCTTCTCGCGGGCGATCGTGGCGCGCGTGCGGCGCTTCTGCTTATAGGGACGGTAGATATCCTCCACCTCGGCGAGCGTCTTTGCCTCGTCGATGGCGAGGGAGAGCTCCTCGGTGAGCTTGCCCTGATTCTCGATGGAGGTCTTTACCTCCTGACGGCGCGCCTCCAGGTTGCGCAGATAGGCAAGGCGGTCGGCAAGGGTGCGGATGGCCTGGTCGTCCATCGCGCCGTGCATCTCCTTGCGGTAGCGCGCGATGAAGGGTACGGTATTGCCCTCATCGAGCAGGGTGATGACATTCTCCACATAGTCCCTGCGCTGGCCGAGTTCCTCCGCAAGCAGTTCGGGAATGGTCTGCATGAATTCTCTCCTCGGTATGAAACATACCTGTAAATAATACCATGCAATTATACCATGTCCCGCCGGGAAAGACAATGCTTTTTTTCAAAAAAAATATGTTTTTTAAAAAAGAACCCGGCGCTTTTTTCGCCGGGGAAGAATGATTTTCTTTTATCGGACTCAGTCGGACGTCGCATAGACGACGGTCGCATCTCCGCTCCAGTTATAGCCGAAGCCGCTCGGTTCGTCGTCCTCGCTTGCAAACGCGACGTAGATGGACTGCGAAGCTGTCCAGCCGCTGAACGCGCGCGCCGCCACAGTCGTCACGGCAGCGGGAATGGTGACGCTGACAAGATTGGAGCAGTCCTCAAAGGCATAGCCGCTGATCTGCGTGACGCCCTCCGGAA
>CALVZS010000026.1 GCA_944372575.1 uncultured Clostridia bacterium
AACTAAAAGGAATGAGCCCGGTACAATACCGAACTCATTGCCAAACGATTTAATTAAATTTTTGTCCAAACTTTGGGTTTCACTTCATTTTGCTGCGGGCGGCGCCCTTTTTCATGCCCCGGCGCTGTCCGCGGCGCCCGTTCCCGGCGGCACTTCCCGCACCGCGAGCAGGAACCGCTGCCCGTTTTCAAAGGTGAGCAGCGCCCTGCCGCCCTGCTGCACCATGGTACAGCAGAAACAATCGCGCATCGCGATCAGGATCTCCTCCAAAAGACACGTTTCGACGATCTTATCCCTTTTTTCCATGCCGTTTTGACCCATCCTGCTTTTGTACTCCTTTTTCCGAATTTCTCCCGGCAGCAAATACTGCCGCAGCAAAAACAGTATAACCTCTGAACTGAAAGAATGCAAGCAATTTATTTCAGTTCAGAGGATAATTTTTTGTAGAAAAAGGTCTGATACATGATAAATTTGTCGAAACTTTCCGAAAATCTGAACGAGCTTATGCATGAGCACGGCCTGACCCAGAGCGCGCTTGCAAAAAAGATGAACACCTGCAGTTCCAAGATGTCATCCTATGCGACCGGAAAACGCGCCCCGAACTATGCCACATTTCTTGCGTTGACCGAATTTTTTCATTGCTCTGCGGATTATCTGCTCGGTCTCAGGGAGTACCCGTGCGAGGATCTGCGCTACAAACCGGTACGCCCTTTTTCAGTTTGTCTGCGCGCCGCTCTGCAGGAGAACGGAATGACGCAATATGCCTTTATAAAGCGATCCGGCATATCCTGGGGCGTTTTTTATAACTGGCTGTCAGGAAAGTCCCTGCCCTCCGTGGAAAATCTTGCACGCGTTGCCCGCTGTTTGGGATGCTCCGTCGATGAACTTCTGGGCAGGGTCTGAAACGCAGATGACCGGCTTATCGAAAGTGTCGGAAAATCTGAAAGAACTGCTGACCGCACATGGTCTCAGCCAGACAGCTCTTGCCGATAAGACGCGAATCGGACGCGCGACCCTATCGGATATCCTGAACGCAAAAAGTGCGCCGGGTTTTGGCACGCTCCTTTCTCTGGCAGAATATTTTCACTGCTCCGCCGATTTCCTGCTCGGTCTTAAAGATTACCCATGCGAAGAATATCCCTATCTGCCCGCCCCGCCATTCGGGGAACGGCTGCGCGTGCTTTTGCGCGAGACGGGGAAAAGCCAGTACGGGCTCGTTCATCAAAAGCATATCTCCTGGAGCGTACTGCATGGCTGGCTGACGGGCAACACCTTTCCCGGAGCGGAAAATCTTGTAAAATTGGCAGGCTATTTCCAATGCTCCGTCGATGAACTTCTGGGCAGGGTCTGAAATGACTTTAAAATGCTGCACGGCGGCGACCGGATGGTCGCCGCCGCGCTTTCTGCATGAAACCGTCATTTGCATAAAATGCGGGCGCGCCGCCCATGACAGGGCGGTGCGCGCCTTTCCCTCACGCCCCGTACTGCGCGCGGTACGCCTTCATGGCGGCAAGGTGTTCCCTGCCTGCGATGACGCCCTCTTCGATGGCGTCAATGATGTCCTGCATCGTCACGATGGAATACACCTTCACGCCGAATTCGTCGTACGCCTCGGCAACGGCGGACTTTTCGCCCGTCCCCTTCTCCTGACGGTCGACGGAGATGATCATGGCGGAGACGTCAACATCCGCCTCCTGCCTGATCTTGGGCAGGATCTCGCGGAGCGCCTTGCCCGACGTCATGACGTCCTCGATGATGCACACCTTGTCGCCCGCCGCAAGCTGCGCGCCCACGAACATGCCGCCCTCGCCGTGATCCTTGACCTCCTTCCTGTCAAAGCAGAAGCCCACGTCCACGCCGTGATTTTTGGCGAGCGCGATGGCGGCGGCGACCGCAAGCGGGATGCCCTTGTAGGCGGGGCCGACGAGCGTCCTTGCCTCCACCTTGTGCTCTAAAAAGCACTCGGCGTAGTATTCGCCCAGCGCGGCGATCTGAATGCCCGTGCGGTACTTGCCCGCATTGATGAAGTAGGGCGCCTTTCTGCCGCTCTTCAAGGTGAAATCGCCGAAGAGCAGCACCTCGTTTTCCACCATGAACCGGATGAACCGCTGTTTGTAAGTCAACATGATCTCTCTCCTTTTATCCGTTTAACTGCAACGTGTCCGTCAGATCGGCAACGCGCTCCACCTTGTGTGCGTCGCACCACTCATTGAGTCCCGCGATGATCCTGGGGCAGGCGCGGGTATCGGTGAAATTCTGCGTCCCCACCTGCACGGCCGTGGCGCCCGCCATGAAAAACTCCACCGCGTCCTCGGCACAGGTGATGCCGCCCATGCCGATGACGGGAATTTTGACCGAATGCGCCGCCTCATACACCATGCGCACGGCAATGGGCTTGATGCCCGCGCCCGACACCCCGCCCGTGTTGTTGGCGAGGATGGGACGGCGGCGCTCGATGTCGATGGCAAGCCCCGTGAACGTGTTGACGAGGGAGAGGGCGTCCGCGCCCCCCCGCTCCGCCGCCTGCGCATTGCGCGCGATGCTCTCCACGTTGGGAGAGAGCTTGACGATGAGGGGCGTGTGCGGACACTTCGCCTTGGCGCGGGAGGTGACCTCCTCGATGTTCTCGGGACGGATGCCGAACGCCATGCCGCCGCACCGGACATTGGGGCAAGAGATGTTCAGCTCCAGAAAGTCCACCAGCCCGTCCAGGCGCGCGCACACCCCCTCGTACTCCTCGAGGGTGCGCCCGACGACGTTGGCGATGACGCGCGTCTTGCCCTTCAGCCAGGCGAGATCCTCGGCGATGAACTTCTCCACGCCGGGGTTCTGCAGCCCCACGGCATTCAGAATGACGCCGCGGCTCTCGGCAATGCGCGGAACGGGGTTGCCCCCCCAGGGCGTGAGTGCGATGCCCTTGGTCGCCACGCCGCCGAGACAGGAGATGTCATAGATCTCGTCAAACTCCCGCCCGAACCCGAATGTCCCCGACGCGGGGATGACGGGGTTTTTCAGCGTCACCCCGCACAGTTCTACCGTTAAATCTGCCATTTTGTACTCCTTGTTCCCCTTGCCGAGAATTGTCCCCGCACTTCCTTTCCGAACACGCCGATCGTTCAGCCCAGCTCTTTGATCGTATACTCGTATTTGAGCTGCATGATGCGGTCATGGACACGGTTGACGTTTGCCACATAGTCACAGCGAAGCGTCCTTCCGTCATTCACAAAGATCGTCAGCTTGCCCCAGCTCATCATTCCGTAACGCCCGCGCGCATTCCGATAGTCGATCTGCGCGATGGCCGTAAATCTGACCCGCTCTCCCAAAAAGACGAGAACGTCGTCCTCCCTCACCGCGATCACCTTGGGAAGCCTGCTCACGCGCACGATCGTGCGCACGGTCATGACCACCAGCACGACGTCGATGACAAGCACCGCGCCGCCCATGATCCACACATATCTCCCGATGCGGTCGGCAACTCCGATCACCATGGCGCACAGCACCGCCGCAATGATCAGCGCGACAATCCCCGCCGCGATCGCACCCTTCTGGCGTTCCGCAATGATCTCCTGTTCCATCTTTTCCCTGCCTTACAGGATTTTTCTGTCTTACCGTTTCTGCCTGACAGTTTCTGCCTTACAGAACGACGTCGTTGATCTCGAACACGGGCCCGTCCTTGCAGACACGGGCGTGCGCGCCGTCCGTCTTTTCGCAGACGCACACGAGGCAGGCGCCGATGCCGCACCCCATGCGCTCCTCGAGCGAGACGTAGACGGGGATCTTGCGCCCCTTCATGGCAGTCTTGAGCGCGTGCAGCATGGGCGTCGGCCCGCACGCGAGCACGACGTCCGGCTTTACGGTGTCCACATCCTGCATGAACGCCTGCACGCTGGTGCCGTGATATCCGACGCTGCCGTCGTCCGTGGCGACGACCAGCTTTTCGCCGCGCGTCATGTCATACTCCATGCAGACGGCGGCGCGGTTGCGGAAGCCCATGTACGCATACACCTGCCTGGTCTTGCTGTATTCGCGGATGGCGGAGATGAGCGGAAAGATCCCCACGCCGCCGCCCACGACGGCGACCCGCTTTTCCCGTTCGCCGACAAAGAATCCGTTGCCGAGCGGCATAAGCACGGAGAGCTTTTCCCCCATGCGGTAGTCGCGGGCGAGCGCGCGCGTCCCGGCGCCTTTGACGCGGTAGCACACCATGATGCGCTCCCCGTCCGCCTTGCATACGGCAATGGGGCGGCGCAGCGGGAAGCCCCCCACGCCCACCATCACGAACTGCCCCGGCCGCACGCGGATCTCCTCATCCGTGGCAAACGTGAGCGAGTAAACGCCGTCCGCAATGCGCTTGTTTTCCAATACCGTTGCCGTTATTTCGCGCATATTTCCCCCAATACGGACGCAAGGTCGCGCTGCATGGCGATGCACGCATCGCGCGCTGCGCCGGCATATGTACCGCCGTTTTTGCGATACGCGCACAAAATCCCGCGCGAATTGTTGACGATACCGCCCAGTCCCCTTGCGTCAAAGCAGTTTTTGAGCATCTGCGCATTTCCCCCCTGCGCCCCGTAGCCGGGGATGAGGAAGAAGGTGTGCGCAAGCCGTCCGCGCAGGATCGCCGCCTCGGCGGGGTGGGTGGCGCCCACCACCGCGCCCACGGCGGAATAGCCGTAGCCGCCGACCATACCGGCGCCCCAGCCCTCTACCATGTCGCCCATGCATTCATACACGGTGCGCCCGTCGGCAAGCTTTAAGTCCTGCAATTCTCCCGAGGAGGGATTGCTCGTCTTGACCAGGATGAACAGCCCGCGGTCATACTTTTTGCAGTCGTCGAGGAAGGGCTGCACGCCGTCCGTGCCGAGATAGGCGTTGACGGTGAGGAAATCACATCCCGCCACGGACACGCACCTCTCCCCGAGCGCCGTTTCGCCCAGATAGGCGGCGGAATAGCGCGCCGCGGTGGAGCCGATGTCGTTGCGCTTGCAGTCGGCAATGACAAACAGACCCTTCCCCCGCGCATAGGTGACGGTGTCGAGGAAGGCGCGCACGCCCGCAGCGCCGTACTGTTCATAGTAGGCGATCTGCACCTTGACGGCGGGAACGATGTCGCACACGCTGTCCACGATCCCCTTGTTGAAGGCGAGGATGGCGTCCGCCGCCCCTTCGCACGTCGTCACGCCCGCACGCATTTCGTCGGGAAGGTAGTCCAGCTGGGTATCCAGCCCCACGCAGGTGGGGTTCTGCATGGCGATGATTTTTTCAATGAGCCTGTCGATGATCATGCGTTTTCCTCCCTGTACCTGATCTCTCCGTCCACGATGGTATATCTGACCTTTCCGAACACCTGCCTGCCCGCGAACGGGGTATTCTTGCCCTTGGACACGAAAGTCGCGGGGTCGATCGTCCACTGCGCATTGAGATCGGCAATGGTCAGATCGGCGACGCCGCCCTCCTCGACGGCGCCCCCCTGCAGAGAGAGGATGGCGGCAGGCGCGGCGCTCATCTTGCGGGCAAGTTCGCTCAACGTGAGTACGCCCCCCTTGACGAGCAGCGTATAGGAGAGCGCGAAGGACGTCTCCAGCCCGCTGATGCCGAATGCCGCGACGGCATATTCCACATTCTTGTCGTCGAAGTGGTGGGGCGCATGGTCGGTGACGATGCAGTCGAGCGTGCCGTCCCTGAGCCCCTCGATGACGGCGAGGCGGTCGCGCTCTTCGCGCAGGGGCGGGTTGACCTTGGTGTTGGTGTCAAAGTCCGCAATGGCGGCATCCGTGAGCGTGAAGTAGTGCGGGCAGGTCTCCGCCGTCACCTTCACGCCGCGCGCCTTTGCCTCGCGGATGAGCTGCACGCCGCTGTAGGTGGACACATGGCAGATATGCACGGGCAGAGAGAGGCTCTCGGCGAGGCAGATCTCGCGCGCGATGAGGATGTCCTCGGCGGCGCGGATACTGCCCTTGAGCCCCGTGAGCGTGGAGTAGTACCCCTCGTTGACGACGCCGCCGTCCACGAGCGAGGCATCCTCGCAGTGACACAGGCATTTGAGGCCGAAGTCGGCGGCATAGAGCATGGCGTTTGCCATGAGAGAGGTATTGGCGACGCTCTTGCCGTCCTCCGACAGGGCGACGGCACCCGCCGCCTTCATGGCGCCGATGGCGGCGAGGTTTTTGCCCTCCTGCCCCTCGGTGATGGCGCCGATGGGATGCACCTTGCACAGGTTGACCTCCCGTGCGCGGTTCAGGATATAGGACACGACCACCTTGTTGTCGGTCACGGGCCGGGTGTTGGGCATACAGCAGATCTGCGTGAAGCCGCCCTTGACGGCGGCGGCGCTGCCCGAGGCGATGTCCTCCTTCTTCTCAAATCCCGGCTCGCGGAGATGCACGTGCATATCGATGAGCCCGGGAAAGACGGTCAGTCCCGTGCAGTCCATCCCCTCGCCCGCGATATGCTCCGCGAGTTCGGCGACGATGCCGTTTTCCACGCGGATATCCAGCCGCTTTACGCCGTCCTGTAAAACAACGTCTGCATTTTTGATGATCATTTCAAAATTCCTCTCAACGATACATTCCTGTCTGACGCGCAGCCGCCTCAGACTTCCTCCTTGGTGAGCAGGAAGAGGATCGCCATGCGCACCGCGATGCCGGAGAGCACCTGCTCCTCGATGCGGGAAGTGTCCCCGTCGATGAGGGTGCTGATGAGCTCCACGCCGCGGTTGACCGGCCCCGGGTGCATGACGAGCGCGCCCGGTTTTGCGTATTTCATGATCTGTTCGTTGACGCCGTAGAAGCGCGCATATTCCCCGAGCGAGGGGAAGTTGCCCGCGTGCTGGCGCTCGAGCTGGATGCGCAGCCCCATCACGACGTCCGCGCCCTCCACCGCCTCCTCGCGGGAGGAGCACACCTTCGCCCCCATCTTATCGATACCCGTGGGCAGCAGGGTGCGCGGTGCGAACATGGCGACCTCCGCACCCAGCTTCCGCAGGCCGAACAGGTTGCTCTTTGCCACGCGCGAATGGCTGATGTCACCCAGGATGGCGACCTTGAGCCCCGCGAGGGAGGAGAAGTTTTCGCGCATCGTGAGCATATCCAGAAGCGCCTGCGAGGGGTGCTCGTTCATGCCGTCGCCCGCATTGACGACGTGCGCCTTCACCGTCTTTGCCAGCAGGCGGGGCGCGCCGCCCATGGGGTGACGGATGACGATGACGTCATTCTTCATCGCGTCCAGCGTCTTGCCCGTGTCCACGAGCGTCTCCCCCTTCTGCACCGAGGAGGTCGCCGCCGCAATGTTGACGACGTGCGCGCCCATGTACTTTGCCGCCAGCTCAAAGGAACAGCGCGTGCGCGTGCTGTTCTCATAGAAGAGGGTCGTCACCGACTTGCCCTGCATGTGGGGCAGCTTTTTGATGTTCTGCTTTAAGAGCTTTTTCATGCTCATGCCCACGGTCAGGATCTCGTCGATCTCCTCCGCCTCCATGTCGTAAAGCCCCAATACGTCCTTTCGTTTCAGCATCTTATCTCCTTACAATGGTCAGCCTGTCATCGCTGCCGCCGAGTTCCCGAAGCTCTACTTCGATATATTCCTCTCTGGAGGTCGGCACGTTCTTGCCCACATAGTCGGCGCGCACGGGCACCTCCCGCCCGCCGCGGTCGACCAGAACGAGCAGCTGGATCTTTGCCGGCCTGCCCAGGCGGAAGAGCGCCTCGATGCCCGCCACGGCGCTCCTGCCCGTGTGCAGGACATCGTCGCAGAGCACCACCGTCCTGCCCTCGAGGGAGAAGCCCAGCTCGTTCCTCTGCGCATCGGGGAGGATGAACGCCGAGACGAGGTCGTCCCGCGCCATGGTGATGTCCAGTCCCGCGCAGGGAACTTCGCCGCGGCCCGCGCCGCCGATGATGGCGGCGAGCCGCCTTGCGACGACCTCCCCGCCCCGCTTGACGCCCACGAGCACGACGTCCGAGAGCCCCTCGTTGCGCTCCTCGATCTCATGCGAGAGGCGCACGAGCGTGCGGCGCATCCCCTCCGCATCCATGATGACGTGTGAATCTGCCATATCCGTTTCTCCACAAAAAAACGACCTTGCGGGCGCGCCGCAAGATCGTTGTCTCCGAAAACAAAGCAAAACGAGCGTCTTGTCGGCATCGCAGTGCCGCTCTTAAAGATCCGTTTACGCCCTGTATTATACCATAAGGCCGTGCAAAAGGCAAGGGTTTGCAGTCAATAAATTTGCGTCAGGCGGAAATTTACCTTGTCGCAGGAGGTGAGGAAGTAGCCGATGCCGCCCCGCTCCGACCGGAGCGGGAAAAATCCCGGCCCGTGCAGATGCCCGAACACCACCTTGTCCACCCCGTTCTCCTCGAACAGGCGGGTGAAGAGCGTCTCCTCCCGTTTGATATTGAAGGGCGGATAGTGGATGAGCGCGATGAGCCGATCCCCCTCCTCACGTACCTTTTTCGCCTCATGAAAGGCAAGGCGGAACCGCTCCGCCTCCCGCAGATAGATCTTCTCGTCGTGTTCGGTGAAATCGGGGCTGCCCGGACACGTCCACCCGCGCGAGCCGGCGATGACGCAGCTGCCGATCCTCACGCAGTCGTTCTGCAAAAAGAAGAACGTATCGTCGGGGCGGGCGGCGCGCACGCGGGAGATGCCGTTCCACCAGTAGTCATGGTTGCCGCGGATGAACACCTTCTTCCCGGGCAGGGGCGCGAGGCGGGCAACGTCGTACATGCCCTCCTCGAGTTTCATGCCCCACGACGTGTCCCCGCCGATGAGCACGACGTCCTCGTCGCCGACCTTTTCCCGCCAGTCGGCGGAGACTTTATCGAAATGCCCCTCCCAGCCCTCGCCGAAGATATTCATCGGCTTTTCCTGTAAACCTGAGAGGTGCAGATCGCTGATCGCAAACACCTTCATGGGGGAATTATACCATACCCGCGCGTTTTTGGCAAGTTGTTCGGGCGGATCCCGCCCCGCATCGCGCAATTTTATCCGCCGGACGCCGCATCATGCAAAGCCGAGCGGAACCTTCCGGTAGCCTGCGCGGTCGGACTCCACCGAACGCTGCACAATGTACGCCGCCGTCTCCGCGCCGTATGTCTGTACGAGATCGATCTGTTCGTTATAATACATGTACTGCTCGGCGCCGGGCTGCAGCGTGACGGAAAAGGCGTGGGGCGCGGAAGGGTCTGCATCCTCGCCGACGACGATGGGCGGGACGTCAACCACGATACTTTCAAAGCTGACCTCATCGTAGGCATCCGCCTCGATCTGCGCGTGGGTGGAGAGCTGCAGCGTCTTTATCCCATCGGCAAACGCAAAGATACAGGAACCGACCGACTCCAGCGTATCGGGCATCACGATCGTTTCGGGAAATCCGGACGCCAAAGCGAATGCCCGCTCACCGATTACCTTGAGCGTCGCAGGCAGCGAGAAAGACGCGATCTGCTTGCCCTCGAAAGCGCTCGGAGCGATTGCTACGATATCATCGGGAACGGTACAGCCGTTTTCCGCCCAAACCACGGTCATCGTCTCCCGTTCGACCAGGCATTTCCCTTCAAAACGATAGGTGTCATTGGATACAAACTCCAGCGAGACCGCTTTCGCCGTGGACGTCATGCTCCCCAGGTTGATCAGCGTGGAGGGCAGCCGCAGCGAAGTAAGTCCCGTAAAACGGAGAAATGCATCGTCCGCGATCACCTCCACGCCGTCCGGGATCACAACCGCACGGACATCGCTGATAAAGTTGCTGCCGACCTGCCCGATCTCCCGCACAGGCTTTCCGTTATACGTTGCCGGGTACTCAATGGTTTCAATCGACGAGAGTCCGCCTACAATCGTCATTCCCGTGACGGCGTAACTTCCGTCTGCGCGCTCTTCGAATTCAAAGCTATATCTCTTTTGCAATAACGACGACAGAATCAGTACCGCGAATGCCACAACGACGATGGCAAGAACCACCAGACCAACGACAACGGAAGATTTGCCCCTCTTTTTCTTCCCGGCAGTTTTTTCTTTCATGATTTCTCCTCCTTTCCCTTCTATGATCTGGCAACGAATAACGACGATTATTATAGCGCCCGCCGCGCACTTTGTCAAATTATTTTATACATCTGCATATATTGCATATATGCAATCCGGAAAAAACTCTTTTTTGCGGAAATTACGCTTGACAGACGGCTTGCAATAGAGTATAATATTTCTATAATGCAGGAATCGCCTAGCGGTATGGCGTCAGCTTCCCAAGCTGATTCTGGCGGGTCGTTGCGCCAGCACGCCGAGCACCGCACGGCGGGCGCAGGCTCTGCCGTTTCCGAGGAAACGGGAGGCGAACAATTTTATCATGCAGGAATCGCCTAGCGGTATGGCGTCAGCTTCCCAAGCTGATTCTGGCGGGTCGTTGCGCCAGCACGCCGAGCACCGCACGGCGGGCGCAGGCTCTGCCGTTTCCGAGGAAACGGGAGGCGAACAATTTTATCATGCAGGAATCGCCTAGCGGTATGGCGTCAGCTTCCCAAGCTGATTCTGGCGGGTTCGACTCCCGTTTCCTGCTCCAGAAAAAACGGGCTTTTTGCCCGTTTTTTGCTTATTTTTCTGCAAAAACAAG
>CALVZS010000027.1 GCA_944372575.1 uncultured Clostridia bacterium
CTCGTCGAACCGATGGGACTGGAGACCAAGGTGGACTTCTTCAACCTGCTCGTCGAGATCGGCTTCAAGGAGATCGAGGTGGGGTTCCCCGCAGCGAGCGAAACGGAATATGACTTTGTGCGGGCGCTCATCGAGCGCCGCCTCATCCCCGACGACGTCACCATCCAGGTGCTCACGCAGGCGCGCGAGCACATTATCAGAAAGACGTTTGAGGCGATTCGCGGCGCCAAAAACGTCATTGTCCACGTCTACAATTCCACCTCCGTTGCCCAGCGCGAGCAGGTGTTCCGCAGGGGAAAGGCGGAGATCATGGCGATCGCCGTGGAAGGGGCGAAGCTGCTGAAGGCGCTCGCGGACGAGGCGGGTGAGGAATACCGTTTCGAGTATTCGCCCGAAAGTTTTACGGGTACCGAGCCGGAATATGCCCTCGAGGTGTGCAACGCCGTTCTGGACGTCTGGCGGCCCACGCCGGCGCGCAAGGCGATCATCAACCTGCCCGCCACGGTGGAGAATGCCATGCCGCACGTCTATGCGCAGCAGGTGGAGTACCTCAGCAAACGCCTCAAGTACCGCGAAAACGTCGTGCTCTCCCTGCATCCGCACAATGACCGCGGCACGGGCGTCGCTTCGGCGGAGTTCGGCCTTCTGGCGGGGGCGGACAGGGTGGAGGGGACGCTGTTCGGCAACGGCGAGCGCACGGGCAACTGCGACGTCGTCACGCTCGCCATGAATATGTACTCGCAGGGCGTCGATCCCGGGCTGGACTTCTCCAATATGCCCTACATCGCCGCGCTCTATCAGAACTATACCGATATGCGCATCTCGCCCCGCCAGCCCTATGCGGGCGAGCTCGTGTTCGCGGCGTTCTCCGGCTCCCATCAGGACGCCATCGCCAAGGGGATGCGCTTCCGCGAGGAGACAGACCGCACCGTCTGGGACGTTCCCTATCTTCCCATCGACCCCCGGGACGTGGGCAGGGAGTACGATTCGGACGTCATCCGCATCAACTCGCAGTCGGGCAAGGGCGGCGTGGGGTATATCCTCGAACACGCCTACGGCCTGAAGCTCCCCGCCCACATGAAGGAGGCGGTCAGTTACGCCGTCAAGCACGAATCGGACGTGCTGCACAAGGAACTCAAGGCGGAGGAGATCTTCGAGGTGTTCAGCCGCAGATTCCTCTCCCCGCGCGGGTGCTTTTCGCTCGGAGCGATACACTATGCGCAGCAGAACGGCATCACGGCAAGCGTGGAGATCGTGGAGGGGGATGGCCGCACCGTCGTCGAGGCAACGGGCAACGGCCGGCTGGACGCCGTCTCCAACGCGCTCAAGGCGCACTTCGGCGTGCAGTTCAACCTCACGGGCTATGAGCAGCACGCGCTCTCGTCCGGCTCCTTCGCGCAGGCGATCTCCTACCTCGGCGTGGAGGCAAAGGGGCGCATCTATTGGGGCGCGGGGGAAAATTCGGATATCACCATTGCCTCCGTGCAGGCGCTCGTGTCTGCGCTCAATAACCTGTTGGAGGCGGAGCGCGCATGAACGCCGTCAACTATGATGCCGTGATGCGGAAGGCGCTGGAGGATGCCGCGGGCAAGCGCCTCCTGCTGCACGCATGCTGTGCGCCCTGCGCCAGCTACTGCCTGACGCAGACTTCTCCCGTGCTGCAGGTGACGGCATTTTTCTACAACCCCAACATGGACAGCGCCGGAGAGTATGAACGCCGCCTGCACGAACTGCGCCGCCTGTGCGTGGAGACGGGCTGGGCGCAGGTGCTGGAAACGGGCTACCGTTCGCAGGATTTTGAGGCCGTTGCGGCGGGATTCGAGGCGGAAAAGGAGGGCGGTTCACGCTGCGAGCGGTGCTTTTATCTGCGGCTGAATGAGACGGCACGACAGGCGAAGGCGGGCGGGTATGACTATTTTGCCACCACGCTCACGGTGTCGCCCATGAAGAACGCCGCGCTCATCAACCGCATCGGACGGGAGGCGGCGGAGCGCTTCGGCGTGGAGTACCTGCCCACCGACTTCAAAAAGCGGGGCGGCTATCTGCAGTCCGTCGCGCTTTCCAAGGAGTATGGCTTATACCGCCAGGATTACTGCGGTTGCGTCTATTCCGGGCGGGAGCGGGAGGCGTACAAGCGATCGCACGGGATGGCATAAAGCAGGGCGCGGCGCGGACAAAATTGTCCGCGCCGCGCCTTATTGTAAAGCAAAACCCGCGGAAAGTCCGCGGGAAACAAAGAGCTTAAGCGGTGAAGCTTGAAATAAAAACTCCTTTTGATATAATAGAGTTGCGACCTGGCAGTTGCAAACTAAGAATCAAAAGGAGGACATCCAAATGGATGACATAAGAAGTTTAGCACATGGTAAATAGCCTTGGGGAATAATAGCAAATAGCAGATTCGTCAAAATAGTGTTAGTTAAAATTTCGTTGCATAGACCATGTTTCGTGGATAAAAATGCTGTCCACGGCAAAAACCTCGGAAAACGATATGTTTTCCGAGGTTTTTTGCTATTTTTCGGGCAAAAACGGGACTTTTACGCACCCTCAAAACAGGTTTTGATTTTGTGCTGTCTTTTGACCGTTTTTCATGCAAAACAGGACTTGAACCCTGCGATTTTTTGGCGCCCAAATTTTATTTCGAAAATTTCTTAAAATTGCCACGAAATTCTTGACAGGAGAGCGGCATATGATTATAATGATAATCGAATTATCGGTAATTAGATTATCATAGGAGGCAGGCATGTCGGTTGCGGACAGGAGCATCGACCCGCGCATCATGGAGAGCGCGAAAGGGGAGTTTCTGCAAAAGGGATTTTTAGATGCGTCCTTGCAGGAGATCTGTAAAAACGCGGGCGTGACGACGGGCGCGTTGTATAAGCGGTTCAAGGGCAAGGAAGAGCTTTTCTGCGCGCTTGTGGAGAACACTGTACAAGACCTCGAAGAGGTAGTGCGGCAAAAATCTGTCCTGCCCGCTACGCTCACGGACGAGCAGCTCAAAAAGGCGTGGGACATGGACAGGGAATATATGCAGTGGTGGTTTAATTATCTCTATGACCGCTATGACGAAATGCGCCTGTTGCTCGTTTTTTCGGACGGGACGAAATACGCGAACTTCGAGCACGAATGGGTGGAGGGTATGAGCCATACCACCTATGCGTATTACAAGGAGGCGCAAAAGCGGGGACTGACAAAGACAGTCATCTCCGAAGAGGAATTGCACGTCATGCTTTCGTCCTTCTGGACGGCGATCTGCGAGCCGCTCATTCATGGGTTTACAAAGGAGGAGGCAGGGCGCATCTCAGACTTGATGTGCGGACTGTTCGATTGGTATAAAATGCTCGGTTTCGAGCGGTAAATTCTGCCGCCCGCAGTGGCGGCAATTCTTTCGGCATAATGTTCGCATATGCGAACAAATAAAAGTACAGGAGGCTATATGATAAAAAGTATCTTGAAGTACGCGGGTAAGTACAAGATTCTCACCGTTGTAGCGACGGTCATGGTTGTCATAGCAGTGGCGGCGCAGATCTTGCCGTACATATTCGCGTATCAGATCATCTCGCCGCTCATTGCGGGCGAGAGCATTCCGTGGCAGTTCGCTGTGGGCAGAGTGGTGGGCGTTGCCGTCTGCCTTGTGCTGAATTTCGTGTTCTACCTCGGCGGGCTGTCCCTCTCACACATCGCGGCGTTCAACACGCTGTACAATCTGCGCGTGAGCTTGCAGGGCAAAATGGAGAAACTGCCCCTCGGCGTGGTGCAGGAGAAGGGGACGGGGAATCTGAAAAAGCTGTTCGTGGACGACGTGGAGAGTATGGAACTGCTCTTGGCGCACGCCATACCCGAAGGCATCGGCAATCTGATCATTCCCATCGGCGTGTTCATCGCCATGTTCGCGGTGGACTGGAAACTTGCGCTATTAACGCTCATTATGCTTCCCGTCGGCGTGTGGGCGGTCATGATGATGACGCGCGCCGGCTTTGCCAAAATGGACAGTTACTACCGCTCGGCGCAGGTCATGAACAACACCATCATCGAATATGTCAACGGCATGGAGGTCGTCAAAGTGTTCGGCAGGGACGGCGACTC
>CALVZS010000028.1 GCA_944372575.1 uncultured Clostridia bacterium
GTTCTTGATCAGCGGCCTTTCGGCGGGCGCGGTCAAAGATTGAGTTGGTTTTGCCGAAACGATCGGTGCGTTGTGTCTGCCGACAAGGAGAAGCGGACAGCATTCAAAACGTATTAGGACTTCATTCGATTCCTTTTGAAAATTCTGTAATTCAGATAAGGGATCTGCGAATAACGGATGGTGTATAAAAGCAGCATCGGAAGGGCGATCGGTTAAACAGAAGTACGGAAAATGCTGAACAAAATGTTCCGCAGAGTATTCAAAGCGATAGGATATAATTTTTGTTGTTAAGAAAGAGGGACGGCTGTGTGTCTGCAGTCCCTTTTTCTATACGTCGATTTAGATTGTAACCGCTTCAGCGGCGTCGCCCTGTCCGCCGTGTTTTTCAGGCGACTTTGGGCGCAGCCTTTATCGCACAGCTTAGTTTCCTGCTTTGCGAATGTATTTTTTGAGTTCAGAGGGGGAATTGCATTGATTGTGTGTGCGTGTGCTTGTCTCGGCGCCCGCGAGCGAAGCGAGCGGGTGGCGAGGGCGGCGTAGCCGACCTCGCCAGCTCTGCCGCCGACTTGTATCAAGACAAGCACACGCCTTATTGCCATTTGTGTTTTTCGGGGCGAAATCCGGGCTTTTTTCGGGTGATTTTGGTGGCATGTTTGACCGTTGCCCGCATGAAAAAAGGGAGCGTTGCCGCTCCCCCTGTAAGGCGGATATTCAGTTGCGGTCGAATTTGCAGAATCGCGGGTACTGCATGATGAACGCCGGCGTGTACCATACGCTCCAAAGCTTCCGAGTCAGAGTGTTCTGGTGGCGGACGATGGCGGGTGCTCCTGCAAGAGAGAGTTGCAGGTACGTCATGTGGACGCACCGAAGGTCGATGTCGGCGGCGTCCAGATAGCAATTGCGTGTGTAGTTAACGCCGCGGCTCCTGAGGACTTCAAGCGCTGCAACGAGCATCCCTCCGCCACCGCAGCACGGATCAGAGATGGTGATGATCTCGTCGCGGTCTGCCTTCTCTCTGACGAGTTCTTCCGTGAGCGTGACTTCCGCCATGAAGCGGGAGATGTGATAGGGCGTGAAGAACTGCCCCGTGTGCTCGTTGCCGAGATCGGTGTTCATGAAGAGCTTGCCGAGGTAGTCGTCGAATCTCCCGTCGTCATAGACTACGGAGGAGAGCAGCGCGAATATTTTGGCGAAGATGTCCGCAAGCGCGTTTTGATCTTCTTTCGGATAGCCCTTTATGATCTGTAAGTACCGCTCCTCGCGTTTCTCCCGCTGCGGCAGATCGACGAGGTTGGAAATAGCGATTGCGCCGCACTCCATGAGGTCGGAAACGAATTTGTGCTTGTCCGTGCGTCGTGCGGCGCGTTCGATATCTTTCACGATCTCCTCGATTTTTGGAACGGGATAGGGGCATAGGTGTTTGGGCTCGGTGACAAGGGGCGTATATACGGGAGGAACGTCCGTATAGGTCACGTTCGATCTTCCGAGCGTGAAATCAAAGGTAAAGGGCGGCAGCATATCAGGCTCCTTTCGGGGTATAGCTCTTTCCGTGTACGACAATGGCGTCCCCGAGCTTCTGCGGCTCGCCTTTCCCGCAGGCACGCAGGATGATGCTCTCGGATGCGGGGACTTTGGGCAGGTCGTCTTCCTGAAAGTCCGCGTCGACTTCCACGATGGTGAATCCCTTGAAAACAAGGGAAGATGAGAACTGCCAGAGCTTTTCAAATTTCCCGTTGCTGTCGAAGATAGCGCAGACATTGTGTTTTGGGTGGTATGCAGTGATGCGGAAATAGTTGTTCATAGGTGTTTCCTCCGTTCAGTAACGTTTGAATGCGTAGAGTGTTACAAGTCCTTGTAAAGGGTAGATGTTGTTCTCATCGAAAGGGGCGATCATATCAGACAGGACGTAAGGCGCGAACTCGTCCAAAAGGAAAGCGACGCATTTGTAGCCTTCCACTTCGATGATAACGAAAGTCGCGTCCTTGCTGCCCGGGCAGTAGCCTTTGAGGTAATTGAGCGCCCGTTCCGCCTTTTCGGCAAGTGCGGGATGATTGCGTTGAAATTCAGATACGGTGTAGATTTCATCGAGATAGTTTTTCATGGGTTTCCTCCTATGCGGCAATTTGTCTGAGTGCTTTGTTTGCATACGGCAGCCAAATCTTATTGACGTAGTGCAGGACGTCTTCGTTCGGCTTGGTGTTGTGGGTCGCATAGCATTGCAGTACCCTGTGCGTTTTGAGCGAGTATTCAAGCGTCACGAATGGCTTTTCAGGCTGTTCCTTCATGCGCACGAAGAAGATGAGCGATTCCTCCTGTGCAAAGCGTATATCATAGTTCATCCGCCCGACGCAGTGGTGCATGAGTTCTCCTTCGCGGATGAGGTCGGCGGGCGATTTTGCGATCACGCAGATAAAAGCGCTGCGCTTGTTGTGCTGCAAGGGTAAGTACTTCTCGGCGATTTCGCAAAACTTCTGTACGAGTTCCTGTTTCTGGTTCGCCTCCTCGGTGGCTTTCTGCTCCGCATACTGTTCAACGCGCAGGTCGTGCATATATGTAAAGTCCTTGGGGAATAGGTTGCATTTTAAGGACATATCAATGCCGAGGTGGTTACAGGCATTCAGATAGTCGAGATATAATCGGTCAGAAATGTTTTGCTTTTCTATGTAATCGAAGTACTTTTTGAGTTGCCAGCCATGGAACAGCTCGCGGATGGGCGCCATGCCGGATTCCCATTCAAATTGCTTCTTACGGAAAAGGAAGTGTCTGACGTCTTTGAGCGGCAAACCTGTTTTATATGCCTGCAAGATGGTCGTAGTGTTGTAGGCATTGCCATAGGGAAGGGCAAGTTCCTTTCTGTGCTGTGCAAACCATTTGCGAAACGCCTTGTCTTTGGAGATCTTTTTGAGCAGGGAACGGTTCTCCGTGTATGCGCCCAAGCCAAGCTTTAACAGGTATTCCGTCTGCGGGTATTGCTCATAGAGCCGAAGATAGTTGATGATGTCCCTGCCTTCATAGAGCTGATAGGCGCTGTACTTGTATTCGGGGAACTTTCCGACGACGCCGCGGTTGATGAGCGGGGCATAGGGATCGTAATACTTAGCTCCTGCGGGATACCACTTGCCGTCTTCAAACCGTTTTTGCTGGGATTGCAGTTCCTCCGCATACCAGCCGACGCGGAAACCGTAACCAAAGTAGTTGTACTCCATATCGCGGACATAGCACTCGGGCGAATGAATGCCGTGAACGGCGACTTGCTTGCACGCCCAATGTTTGTTCTGAATGGTCGCAACGGCGACAGTCACTTTGACGAGTTCCTTCTTCCAGACGGTCAGATAGGCGTAAAAGCGCACAATACTCGTCTGCCACGGCTCGATCTTCATATCGCGTTTGTAGATCTCTTTCATGATGTAGTTTGGAATGGGTCTGATGTCTTTTGCGGTCATACTGTCACCTCAATTCAAGTTCATTGTCGAACAGTTCGCTTAAAATGCAGAGGGCATCCATGTCGAAGGCGGACATGTCCGGCTCGTCCTCATCCTTGGGCATGGACGCCGTGTTTTTGGTGTCGGTTACGGGCGTGTCGGGCAACGTTTCGTCGATATCGCCGTCAAATGCTCGCATCTCTTCTTCGGAAAGTTCGTTGATGATTTCGCCCGTTTCGGGATCGACGTATCGCTGCCATACGGGCGATCCCTGCGGCTTTGCAGGCGGCGGTAGTGGTTCCTGTACCGCTTCATCGGCTTCGGCGTAGTCCTCGTCGGTCGGCTCGTCGTCCGCCTCTTCCGCAGGCTGTTTTTGTTCGTCCGCTGCCATCATGTCGAAGATGGACATTTGCGGCTTGGGTTTGGGCTTGGGTGGCTCATATTTGGTCGGAGGGGGAGCGTTCTTGGACATGGGTGCCTTGTATTCCGTCCCGTCCTCGTTGTAGAGCGTGCCTTCGATACTGTCCTCCTCGAAATAATGCACCGCCCAGCCATATACAATGGCATCTTCGATACAGGCGGACTGCGCGCCCTTCTCCGCTTGCTTTTTCGCCTCGTCGCAGGCAAATTTCAGAAAGCCGGCAAGCGTCTTTTTATTGAGCAGCGTTTTGCCGTCTTTTACGATCTTCACGCCTTCGTTGATCTTGCGCGCAAGAACTTCGGAGGCGTTTTGCTCCAAATAGGCTTTGACCTTTTGCTCTGCCGGCGTCTTTGCTTCAAGATTTAGTGTCATCGTTTTTCTCCTTAAAATGGCAGGTCGTCCAGAAGTTCTGCGGCTTTCGCGGGTAGATGCTCCAATGTCGTATAGTTGTTGAAGCCGCCGCGGTAGTCCTGCTCGTCCTTTGCGGTACGGATGAGAATATGCCCGTACCACTCGTTCGTGAAATAGCGCACGTCCGATATGGAGAGGTACACGCACTTGTTTTCCGCGCTCTTGATGAAGGCGGAGAAACAGTAGTGGTTGCGTCCGATATTGACGAGCTCCCAATGGTTTTCACGGCATATCGCTTTCAGGTAGTTGATGTATTTTGTCTGAAAGGTCTTGTAGTCATTTCCCGTGTAGCAGCCCGAGGAAAATTCGTGCGAAAGGTACTTTTTGAGTTCCTGTAAGTTTGCCATGATTCAATCCTCCTTGACGATCCTGTAAATATCGTCCGCGTAATACTCGCAGACAAACCAATTAAAAAGCGCGTGACATTTCACGCCCTTGTAGTCCACGATATAGTCGTTGTCGCCGACCTTTTTGAGTACGGTGACCTCATCCATCTCACCTTTCAGAGAATGGATATGCGCTTGTGTTTTGAATGCGTAGCTGTTCATTTTTGTTCCTCCTTGTTACGCAATTCTTCTGATCCCGCCGCCGAAGCTCTGCACCATGACGCTGCCGAATTCGCTGCACCAGTCGTCGTCTTTGTTCCACACATAGGCGAATGCCACATGCTTGTTGCCTTTGCTCTGTACGAGCGTTGCCCATTCCTCGGGATATGCCGTCACGATCAGGAAAGAATAGCACTCGCCGAAGTCGGTAAATTCGTGCGTGATGGCATATACGAGGCATTTGTACCTCTTCTCGATCGCCTTCATCTTTTCGTAGAGTTCAGGTTCCTGATCTGCCCAATAACCGCCGAAGTGTTCAAAGAAGCAGACCATGCCGTTCTCCCGAAAGCCCTGTATATAGGGCGCATAGATGTCCATGCGTTTCATGATCGCGATAGCCTTCTCTTTCTGTTTTGTAGGGTCAAGTTTCATTTCAGTTTCTCCTTCATCTGTAAATTTCAATGATGCCGCCAGAGTATTCCTCGGCATATTCACCCATGTATCTGCCGTATGCCTCGAAGTCGAAGAAGTCCTGTAAGTGTTCTTCCATCTGGTAGGCGCAGCAGTCAAACATCTCTTTGCCGTAATCTTCCCACGAGAAGCCTTTGTAGAGCTGTATATCGTCATCCCACCTGTCGCCGTGATTTCTGACGATATCCTCAAACTCTTGGAAGGAGCGCACTTCCAAATAGGCGAGCATGACGTCGTACTTATGGGCATCGTCAAGCACGCCGCTCTCTTTGAGCATTTCAAAGAGGTCTTTGGGGTGAACGTAGTCCCAATTCGTGCCGTCCGAGGGGAGTCCTTCGATATCCTGCACGAACAGCTCCTCGTCGATGCCGTCCAA
>CALVZS010000029.1 GCA_944372575.1 uncultured Clostridia bacterium
GCGTTTGCGATTGAGGATGAAGGCGTTTACGTGTTCACCTTCACGGCGAAGGGCGCAAAGGACGTGACCGTCACCGTCACCGTCGAAAAACCCAACCTTGTGATGGACGAGGAGAGTTGGACGCTTCCTGCTACTTGGAATCAGAGTGAATCGGGCCTTATTAACACCAACCAGAACGACAATGTTGTGAATAAAAATTGGCTTTCCAATTATGCTGTAACCAAAGATACTTTTTCCGGGGACTACTCCGTTTTACTTACGGTTCAGGGAACGAGAACAAACCATGACGGACTCGCCGGGAACAATATCGAGATGGGACTTATCCCGTGGTATCAAGATGCGCAGAACTATGTTATCGTTTATCTGCAATTCTGGGCGAATTGGCAATACTCCAATATGGGCTTGACAAGCATTGAAGTGTTATATTTCAAAGACGGTGTGCAATATGGCCTGGAAGACGCGACAGGGTTTAACAGCCACTTCATGGATAACGTTTTATACAGCGGCTCGAATTGTGCATCGCTCAAGCCGGACGATCTGATCACAATCAGAGTCGATCGGGTATATGATGCGCAGCAAAATAGGGACGTCTATACCGTGACGGTCTCTGGAACGAACTCCGCAGGAACGCCGGTCTCCGTCTCATTTGAACAGGCATATTCCATATCCGTTGGGAAATCGGGCAGTATAGGGCTCTATTCGTGGAACGATGCCGTAACCTTTTCCTCTCTGACTGTCGAGGAGATCGAGGCGGGATCGAGCGGAACGGTTGAGCCGGAACAGCCCGCCGTCCTTCCCGACGATGAGGACGATCCTGTTCCAGATGAAACGTCTGCGTAGTAAAATTGCCCCCCTAGCCAAAGATATAGTATATCTGCGGTAAAGCATTACAGTACAGCTCCGCACATTTTGTGCGGGGCTGTACTTTTTAGAGAATTTTGAGATTTGAGAGTTCCTCAAGATTTTATCAATTGAGGAATCAATTGCTAAAAAATATACAGAATATTGTTTTTAGCTAAAATCAGGCAAAACGGCACTTTTAAGATAACAGTTTGCCTTTGATTTTTATGCATTAAACGAGCTCGATTGCGGTCGTTTTGCCAGGCCGCAGTCGGGCTTTTTTCTTATAACGGCGAAATTCGTCCGATTGCGATTTTTCTATCACAACGGAGGAATTTCAATGAAACACATCTATGTCAAAGACGAAAGCGGAAAGAAGGTCTATCTGGAAGTAATGGACGAAGTTGCAGCGGCGTACCGCGAATGTTTGCGCGAGGAATGGCGGAGCGATGCGCGCGAAAAGTATCACACCATTTCTTTGGAGAGCGGACTTTTGTTCCTTAAAGGGGAACAGGAAAAAAGCGTTGAGGAGCGAATGATCGAGTCAGAGAGCCGCTTTGAACGTCACAATATGTTGCAGCGGTTGAAATGTGCCGTAGCGTCTCTTACGCCATTGCAACGGGCGACTTTACATAAGATATATGTCCTTCACATGTCACAGGTAGCGATTGCGCGCGAAGAGGGCGTCGCAAAACAGATCATTTCCAAACGTCTAATCCGTATTCATGCCCGTCTGAAAAAAATTTTGGAAAAATCCTGATTTTTTTTGAAAAAGTGGGTGACGCCAGGCTGATGTTTCTCTGTTAGGTGAAGGGGGTTGAAAAATCTCCCAAAGGAGGAAACGATGCAATCGCTCGGGAAGATCAGAGAAGAGTTAAAGGCGATCCGTTATTACTATGCGAGGAAGAAAGTGTTCGACTTTGGCGGGAAGATCACAGGAACGCATGAGGTGGAGCGGCTTGCAATCAGGTATAATGATGCAATGCGTTCCGCATCGCCGTGGCTGTACGATTTATATGTCGGGCTGTATGTGAGGAACAACACGCAGGAGTCTCTTTCGCTTGAAATGAATTATTCGCAGGATTATATTCAGCGGGAAAATAAGAAACTGTTGCAGTATTTGCAATCAAATTTATAAAGGAGGAGAGTCATGAGAGTGGAAAGCGTACCTGAATTTCTTATAGACGCAACCAACGTATATCGGACACGGGAATACATTGTACGGCAGCAGATCACGCTACACGATGGTGTTTTCGGCAGTTATCTTCTGAGCCGTGACACGTACTACCGATGCAATGCGCAGCGTGACAGGGAATTTGAGAATGCATTTTCCGATCGTATCAACGTCAGCGGAAAACGCATTCCGACAGCGATGCACATGAGAGAGTATATCGACTAAGGAAAAATCGGGCGTAAAAAGCAGAGTCCTTAGCAGACGTTCAGGCGCCGAACGGAGGCGAGGAGAGGGGGCGAAGTGCTCAGAAAATCTATGCCCGTTTTTATTACAACTTAATTGCCAGATCTTGGCAGAAGCAATTATGGAGGAAAAAATGGCAAACAGAAAAACAGAACAGCCGGAGACGAGACCGAATAAGTATCGTGACGGCAGATGGAGCGTTCCCAGCAAGCGCGCAAAGGGATACGCCGCGGACAGAAAAGCGCGTGTGCATACATACGGACCGAAGGAAGGGAAACCGCTCAGCGATTTTGAGTCGGGAATGCGGTCGGGATATCTGCAGTGCCAGACTGATCACGCAGGTATTTATAAGTACAAGAAGGCATTGGCAGACGGAAAAACGCGAGAAGAGGCATTGGCGCTTTCCAAAAAGCCTTGGAAGCGGAGAACGGACGGAGGTGATGCGGCATGACGGAAGATAAGGTGATCGCCGTAGAGCGCGATACCTTTGAAAAGGACGGCAGAACGTACTTTTCCTACTTCATCAAGGGCAAGGTACGCGGCAAGGATGTGCGCGTTTTGATCGTTCCGCCCGACAAAGGCGGGTACACGGTGCTGGACATCGTATTCGGTGAGGCAATGGCGGCAGAGCTCGTTTTAAGACCTTACGAGATCAAAGACGAGGCGAGCGGTAAAGTCATAACGGGTAATTCGTATGCCGTTCGCTCGGTAGACGAGGACGGTATCGTGTACGAATGTCCCATTAAGCCGTACCGTCAGTCGGACAAGGCACTTTTGCAAATGCTGCTCCGTTAAGAGCAGGACAGGAAACGGGAGCCGGCAAGGAAAATTGCAGGCTCCTTGTTTCTTGAATCGTTAAATTTATTTCAGGAGGTAATTTATGAGTTACGATGAACTTTACAATCACAAGAAATCGGACACGGTGAATTGGATCCTTACGTTGCTCGCATTCATCGTCGTCGGCGTACTGCTTGCGGGCATCATCTGCGGATGGTTCACGAAAAAGGAAGAGCTTCCCGAAGCGGAACAGACGGAGCAGACGGACAACGGTTCGCCCGTGACGGACGAGGATGGGAACGTAATTGCAAGTAACGCTCCCATTGCGCTTCCCATGGCAATGACCTTCCGCTCTGCGATGTCTTTGGACGGAACGGATGCGGCGTATGACAGCGTAACGGTCAATGCGACGATCGAACCGTATAACGCAGACGTCAGGACGGTAGCGTTCACTGCCGCATGGAAAAACGCATCTTCTTCCTGGGCAAGCGGGAAAGCTGTCGGCGATTATCTGACGGTCACCCAGCAGTCCGAAAACAGCACAAAAGCAGAGATCAAGTGCCTGCAGCCGTTCGGCGAGCAGATCGTCGTATCGGTGGCAGTGACGGGCATCGACTCGTCCTCTGCAACGGCGGATTGCACTGTGGACTTTGCAAAGCGGATTGAAGCGGTCAACTTCTCCGTCAAAGACAATTCTTCATACGATCTGTCCGCGGAAGATCCGTTCTGGGCGATGGACTTTGCAAACGGCGGCGTCAACTTCTATGAAAGCGTCGTCTATTCCGATTACACGGTAGACGATACGTTCGATATTGAAGTCAAGGTATCATCGAACGAAGCTGTAGTGTCGCAGATCAATTCGGATATGGGCATCTCGATCGGTGCGACTTCGAAGAAACTCGACTTCGGCGGGCCCACTTTCAACGGATATTATGTGCTGTACGGTTTCAACTGGTGTTTGACGCCCGCAACGCCCACTTTGCCTGCGGCACAGTATCAGAAAGTCAAGGAATGGCTTGTCGGCCATACGGATGCCGAGCTGTTCACGTTCGAATACGCGGCGACAGGAACGTATTCGGGCTATTCCTTTGAGATGCCCATTCGGTTCAATGGAGGGACTGTTGCGATCTCGGTTGCCAATGTAACGCTCGATCAGACAGGCATTATCATCTGATGAAAGGAGGCATGCATGAGCAATAATGATTTCTATAAACATGCGCGTTCGGATGCGGTCAAGTGGATCATTTCTTTTTCGCTGATCTTCGTGCTTCTCATGAGCATGATCGCGGCATGGGTGGTGCTTCTGCAAAAGGAGACACCCATGTCCGAATCCGAGCAGGCATTTGTGACCGACGGGGAAGGTAATCCTATGACCGCAGACATGGTGTATCCGATGCCAAGTCTGATGCGCATTTCCGCCATGCCGCTTGCGGAGGTCAATGCCGCAGCCCTGGCAACGCCGACCGTAGAGGTACAGATCGAAGCGAGAGTGACGCCCGAAAACGCGACCAACCAGGACGTAGATTATTCCGTTGCATGGGGCGAAGGTGCGCAACGAAGTGCCGAACCCGTCACCGATTATCTTACGGTCACGCAGGATACGGACGGGAGCAAGACGGCAACGGTTACCTGCAAAAAGGCGTTCGGAAACGATACGATCATCATCACGGTCACGACCCGTGACGGCGGATTTACGGCGACCTGTACGGTCGTGTATGAGGGCGTTCCCAACCGCATCGAGTTTCTCCATGACGGAAAGGATTATTTCTCGACAGCCGAGATCGATGTGATGGCGGGAACGAGCGATACCATTGAACTCAGACTCATGGGCAAACTCGGAGAAGCGGGCGATAAGTACGGCGACTTTGAAATCGAGAGCATTACCATGCAGGGCAGATTCAATGTAAAGCGGCAAGCGATTATCAACGGCTCGGTCTCCTATCAGGAAACCGTCATGATCAATCTGGAAGATCCCAAGTTCTATACGTACGATATCGCAACGATGGAGGATGACCAACTTGTTACCATCGATGTCTCCGAATTCATTTCGTGCAGTATCTCGGGCAATATTTTGCACGTCAACGCGATCAAATCGGAGACGGCATATAAGTATCCTGCCCAATATCCGCGTACGGGGACGTATGTGCGGTATGACAGTCCCTATTACGACCCCCGCGGAGGCGGAAACCCGGATGATTGCAGATTTGCAGTCTGTGTCCGCGACAAAGTCTCGGGGATAGAAGGGATGATCTATATCGACATCGCGGCAACAGCAGTCAGCGGAGTATCGCTCTCGCAAAACGTAATGGAATTCTGAGTAAGGAGGTGATGCGATGCAGACCAAAGGACAAAAGGCGGCAAAGATCATCGGGATCGTTCTAGCACTGCTGCTCGTTGCAGGGCTGGTCGCCGTCCTCTATCGGTTTACGAACGGGTTCAATGAGGATTTCAAGACCTTCTATGTGGAGCACGACGGCGAGCGCATTCTCTCTTCGGAGAGCAAGATGATTTTGGAAACGGATACGGCGTATCGTTTCGACGTGAAATATACTTTTGACACGCCGCAATCGGACACGAAGGACTATTCGGTCAGGATCATGCCCAATGCTGAGCGCGACTTTGATTTCACGGTGGACGGTGAACGGCACCTCTATTCCAAGCAAGGAGACATGACGTCGGCATTCGGACTTAAAAAGTACGATACATACTTTGAGTTCACGCTTGCGCCCGAATTTGGTTTGGAGTACGCCCTGCAAAGCTGTTATCCGGGGCAGGAAGTCATCGTCTCCGAGGAAGCTGTGAGCGCAAATATCTATCCGTATTTGCTCATCGTGTCCTCGTATAACGACAGCGTGGTCTATCGTATCGCGCTGTCGATCGGAGCGGACGTGACGGGCGTAACGCTGGACCCTTCCGAGATCATCTTTACGGGTTCGGTGAGGTAGGAGGAATAACATGACGTTACGAAACATCAGAAAAACGGTTGCGGCATGGATCCTCATGCTTTTGGTATGTTTCGGTGCGGTCACGGGCGGACAGGGAAACTTGTCCGCTTTTGCCGCAACGGACGTGCAGACGGTGTACGAAAATACCAATGTTCTCGATGACCTGGAAGGTTCTACTATCGGCGGAAAAACATTTGACATTGCGGATTATCCGCATAACGGTAACGGGAAACCGCAGCTTATATCGCTTGCGGAGTTCTGCTATTCGTACTATGCGGACAAGCAGGGCGACTTCGGCTTATACGCCTATGTATACAATCCGCAGGACATTGCGTTCGATATGGCGACGGACAGAAATCAGATACAGCTTACCTACGGAGACAAGACAAGTTTTTCCAAGTACACGCTAGAATTTCTTAATTACTCTCAAAGGGCAGGCTACGAAGGCAGGTTCTATAAGTTCAAGGTAAAATTGTCCGATGCACAGCGCTCGGCGATCCTGAAAGAACTCAATGAGAATGAGCGCGTGTACAGCGTCAGCGGGATTGAGCTTTCTTATAAAGGCATAGTAACGGAATACCCCTGCGGACAGACCTATACATATACGGGATTTGCGGAAGGGTACGGTTCAGAGCTTGCACAGGGGGATACGCTCTCCTGCAAAGTGGACGGCTTTGACAGGTATCTTACGCTGGATGTGCGTTCTACCTATTACCGTCCCGAGGGAACGAACGGCGAGGCATATGAACGGGATACGCTGCACTCCGTCTATTTCTCCGTGCCGAACAAGATCATCGAAGAATACGGAGAAATGACGGCTGTCCATGCCACATGGCTGAACGCGCTCACGGCTCCCATTTTCGTGACGGGAAATCAGGACGTGTATAACGCGATTCTTCCTTATCTTGGGCAGACGGTGGACGGGGGAGATTTCACCTATACAAACGAAGATGCTTCTCCCGTTCCCTATGCGCTGATTGCGTCCAAGTACATTGAAAGCGCGTCCTGGAACAATGCGGCATACAGCACATCATACCTGAGTTATAACGCAAATCGCAAGTATACGCAGTCGGACACCGATCTGAACGCGCTGTACTATTGTTTCCTGGCAGATGGCGGCGATGCGGACAGCTATACGCTTTCGGCGGAAACATTGCTCGGGAATCAGCAAGAGGGCATAAAAGGCTACTTTGAAAGTTATACCGAAGAGCACGGCGGGGCGCTTATCAACGATCGTTTCAGCGAGGGACTTTTCGAGAGCGTGGCAAGCTCCTTTACGGACATTACCATCTCCAAGGACGATACCTTCGAGCTGACGGACGAGGTCGTTTCTCAAAACCTATGGCAGAAGTTCGTCGGAGGCGGTTACAACGTCTCGGGGACAAACAGCTATACCGTATCTGCCATTAAGAAGGTGGAAGACAGCGATTTCAAGTCCTCTGTTTCGGAAACATGCTTGGCGCTCTACATCGATGAAAGCGATTTTGAAGCGTTCCGAGAGTGCTTCAATACGGCAAAAGAAAAGGACGAAACGGTTTATCTGTTCCGCTATTATCAGAGCGACTACACTTGTTATGAAGTGGCAGAGTATGCGCGCGGAGAGGGGGAGTGGACAATTCTCGGGACGAACTTCGGATATGAGTTTGTTGACAGCAATGCCTATCTTTGCCGAATGTGGGTACAGCTTGATTTCGACATCATTGATCTGACGTTCACCAAAGACAATGTTGCGACGGTCATTCCCGTTGTTATGTCGCCGATGGACCTTGCGGCGGACGGTGATTTTCCTGTCATCACAACGAAGAACAATCTGGAGTGGTGGCAGGTTTTGTTGGCTGTCATCGGGCTGATTTTTGTGCTGTTGTTGCTGTTCAAGTTCGCACCACTCATCGTCTACGCGGCGGGGAAGGTGATCGCGCTTCCGTTCAAGGCGATCGGTTCGGCAAGCAAGAAAGCAAAAGAGCGAAGAAAGGAAAAGCAAATAAAACGAGGGGGCGGAAATGAAACCTAAATTCAAATGCAAATCAAACGCGCAGAAGTACGCCATCCGCGCCTACTATGCAAAAAAGAACAAGACTCAAAAGCCTGATCATCGTGAGCAGGAAATGGAGAGGGAACGCTACATGAAAGTGATGGCGCAAGATTTCCCGAAGGACTTTATAAGCGACGATGAATGGGACTACATCGAAGCCATGGCGAATTGGCCGAGCAAGTAACAAAGGGAAGGGAGGACGAAATGAAAACCATCAAACGTATTTTTTCGGTCGTCCTCCTGCTTGTGTTGGTCCTGGGGGTCGGTTACCTGTTTCATACGGGCAGCCGACTTTCCGCCATGCAAGAGGAGGCAATTTATGAACAGGCGGATTAACATTGCCATAACCATTGTCGTCAGCTTATTGTTTATAGGTCTTTGCTCAATGTTCTGGCAATCGTATGCGAGATTTGGAGAAGCGTGCAGGGATTTCGGACTTTCCGTTGCCTATTACTTTTGCGAGTTGTTCGGATTAGAATATTCTTTCTTTCCGACAGTCACGCAGTATTCGAAAGTTGTGAAGTGGCAGGGGATCCTGCCGTCTGATTTTACGGGACTGGTCAGTTCTTTTGAAAACTACTTTTCTCTTCTTACAGACGGTACCAACTTTGCGGAGTATTGGTCTGCGGTGGGGGATGTGCTGCTTGTTATCGCAAAGGTGATTGCGGTCATGCTTCCGTGTATCGTCTTGCTTGCATTGATTATCGCGAAGATGTACAAAAGCTCAAATACAAATCATAATCGCGACACCGTCCCGCTGAAAATCTTCAAATTCATCGCGAAATGGACCTATCAACCCATTAAACGCATGGCGCTGTCGTACGCTGCATTCCTGAAAGAACACGCTTTTCTATGGATCTGCTGGCTGATTCTGTGGGCGTTTCATCTCAACCTTGCGAGCATTGTGATGGCGTTCTTTGCCTACTATTTCTACTTCGTATTGAGCTTTGATGTTGCGGGGCTCTATGTACAGCTCTGTAAGCTGTTGATCGACTTACAGGTCATCTTTCGGCACTTCCCATGGTGGAGCATTGCGACGGTCTGCTGGCTGCTGTTCAACCGCTGGCGCAAAAATATGGCACTCAATCGCCTGCGGCATTTCGAGGCGCGCAACTGCGGGTTTATCAACGAACTGCCTATCGTGTCTATGTCATGCGGCTCTATGGGAAAGAAAAAGACAACGCTGATCACGGACATGGTGCTTTCCCAAGAGGTCATGTTCCGACAAAAAGCGCTGGAGATCATTCGTAATGCAGATATGAAATTTCCGTATTTTCCTTGGACCATGTTCGAGGATGAACTGCAGGCATGTATGGCGCATGGCACCGTGTATAATCTTGCCTCGGTCAAGACATGGGTGGCGCTAAAACGGTCACGGTTTGCAAAACACCGCAACCACGTATGGCAGCTGTACGGCTATGATTATCTCAGATATGGCATGACGTTTGACGACGCACTGAAGATGAACGGACTTTTCGACGTGTTGGAAACCTACGCGCAAAGTTACTTTATCTATGTCATGCAGAGCAGCCTGATCGTATCGAACTATTCCATCCGTACAGGCAATGAGCAAATAGACAAAGGAAACTTTCCATTGTGGCTCATGGACTTTTTCACAAGGCCTGGGCGGCTTGAAAGCCGTCATGCGCATATCCTTGATTTCGATGTCCTACGCCTGGGCAAAAAGGTGTTGGAGAATAATCCGCTTGCGGGAAGTTTCGAGTTCGGCGTCGTCGCGATTACGGAGATCGGCAAGGAGCGAGGAAACAATCTGGAACTCAAGGAAGTCAAGAAAGGAACGGACGAGGCAAATCAGAAGAATGATCTGTTCAACTCGTGGCTTAAAATGTGCAGGCATAGCGCAACGGTAGATAATTTTCCGTTCATCAAAGTATTTACGGACGAGCAACGTCCCGAGAGTTGGGGAGCGGACGCAAGAGACCTGTGTGACGTTATCCACATCGTTTCCTCAGGGGAACAGCGATTAGCTTTGCCGTTTTACACAATAGAGGAAATGGTTTCGGAATGGGCGTTTAATCGCTTCATGCGCCTTTATGAGGATTTTCGCTACAGACGCGGGGATAATACGCTTTTGGTGCATATCTTGAAGTCGGTGACCGCATGGCTTTGGCGGCGCAATCTACGCGTCTGCAACCGTTATGGCTATTCGGTTTTGAAAATCGAAAAGGAGCGCGGGACGATGGACGGAAAAGCGGAAAAGAAAAAGTACTATCTCATGAATGCCAAAATCTATGCGAAACGATTCAGTACGGACTGTTTTTCGGATTATTTCAATGATCTGGCACGGAAAAGCCATTGCGGACTTGCCGATTATTTGGAATACGCAACCGAGAAGGCATCCGTTGCTGAACTTAAAGCACAGAACAGCTATTTCATCAATATGCTGTATGGCGTGAAATAAGGAGGGGAAATGCCATATCCAAAATGTAAGATCTATTCAGACCGAAGTCACTACATTGCTATTCCGCACACAGAACGTCCGTATAAGCCGCGGAAAAAGCCAAAAGAGGAAGCGGTCGTGCCGCCGAAAGAATCTCTGCAAGAGGAACAAGAGGGATATGACGAAGAAGAGCAGACATATCAGGAAGAAGTGTTGGAAGGGTTGATAGAAAACGAAGAGACGTTTATGGAAAATTCGGTTATAGGAACTGGGATTACGCGCAGAGAATTATTCGAGAACCTTTATCGGGAAGGGCAAAATTTGAAAAAGAAAGCATTAAGATGCATGCTTGTGAAGGGTTTGAAACCGTATTTCAGGAATGATCAAGAGACAAAGGAATATGTGGATCGCAATCTTCGGCGCAAGCACAGAAATTTAATTGCCCGTCGTATTCGTATGTCGCGCAAGGCAAACCTACAGGAGTTCAACTATTTCGTCACGCTAACCTATGACGGAAAGATACATACCGAGGACAGCTTCAAAAAGAAACTTCGGAATACTCTCGCGCACTTTGCTGATCGGAAGGGCTGGAAGTATATCGGCGTCTGGGAGCGATCTCCCGAAAAGAAGAGGCTGCACTTTCATGGAATCTTTTTTATTCCGGAGGGAACGTTGTACGGGGAAATGGAAGCGGTGGAGAGTTTCAGTTTTGCGACAAGGAAACGACAGATTACCATGCAGAATTCTTTCTTTTTGAGACGCTTCGGCAGGAATGATTTTGATAAAATCACAGATCGTGAACGAGTTGGCGATGCGCTTTCCTATCTCATGAAGTACATTGAAAAGACGGGAGAAAAAATTGTTTATTCTCGCGGACTGCCGCAATTCTTTATCTCGGATATTATGGAGGATGATATTGCCTGCACCATGGGGGAGGAAAATGAAAAGCTTGTATTGCATGACGATTTTGGGTGTTGGATTGAGGGTGAATACATGGGAAAAGTCAGTAAAGAGATAATTGCCAAAATGCCGAAAGCAAATTAAAAATTCCGCGCGGCGGAAACAACAGGGCGAACGCCAAGCGGGTCAGCGTAAGGAAACTAAATCGACGCAATATATAGATTTTTATCATGTACAATGTACAATATCTTGTATAATGGTGGGACATGAAAACAGGCGCTCATTCTTTTGTGATGAGCGTCTGTTTGTGTGAAATGGATTTGAATTTCAGTATGTACTGCAGATTTTTCGATATCTTTGTCGGATGCTGACTTTGCGGTGGTAGATCGTACCTCTGCCGATGCCGAGTTCGGCGCAGACTTCCGATTGCATCATGCCGTTCATGTAGCAGTTCAGGATGGCAAGTTCCAAAGCGGATAATTGCAGTGCGCTGACAAGTTCATCGTATTTCGTGTAATCGGTCTGCTCATGTTCAAAGCAGTTTACGGGATCCATCGGCAGCGCCTTGTAGTCTGTGAAATCAATGTAATCTGTTTTCTCTGCTTTTCGACGCAAACGCATGAGTTCGCCGTCTATTTCGCGGTAGCACGCAAGTTTGATGGTGACTTCCTTTCCCTTGCGGTCTTTGCCATAAATTTCGTGAACGGTATGACCGACGAACTGATACAGGAAACAGATTGCGGTTTGTGCTACATCGTATCCGTCCGAGACGATATAGTCTATCTCGTTCATGTGGTGTAAGTCTTTGATGAGTCCGATATATAGCTTGTCCGCAACTTTAATATCGAACTTCTTGTGAGTGCGCAATGCCTGCAATGAGATCATCTCGCCCATGAGTTTGACGTTCTCGGTGGAGATAGGTTCTGCAAAGAGTTCGCCTTCATTCCGATACTTCCCGTTTGAGAACTTTGTGACTAACATTTCCATCTTAACACCTCTCGAATTGATTTGCCTTTTTCGGGCAACAGGCGGAGGTGCATAGGACGGTGATTAAAAAGCCTCTTCTCTTTCGGTCTGCGGAAGTCAACGGGACAAAGCCAAAATCGTTGCGTGTAAGTTGCAATTTATTTTCCTGACATGTGAAAAGCCGAGCAAGGAACCCCTTGTTCGGCTCAAAGTATTTATATAGGTGTTTTAAGCGACGATTTTGCGACCGTTGACGTCCGCGAGGAACTATGCTACCATAGCCGACCGAAAAAGACAAATCCGAGAGGGGGATCACTGCACGGGGATAAAGACGGAGCAAAAAAGAAAGCCCCGATCGTGATCGGGGCCTTCCGGAAGAATGTTGTTGAAATAGATTTCGATCTTATCGTCGTACCAGACGATCTTCTGTACAAGAACGTTGATGAGCATCAGCGGCTCCATGCGCAGCGCCTGTTCGTAATGTTCGCGTATCTGCGCCTCGGTGTACATGGCGGTCTGTTTGCTGCGTTCTATCAGGATAAGGCGTTCGAGTTCCTCCTGTCTGGCTTCCAATTCTTTCATGCGGCTCTGCGTCGTATTGTTCACGACGCCGCGTTCGATGGCGGATAGGAGGTTGCCGAGCGCCTTCCCGATCTTGTTCTGTTCTTTGAGAAGGAGTTCTAAAGAAGAACGTCCTTTGCATCGGCGTTCCTGTTCGGTAAGGATCCCTTCCACGAGCTGCGTCATGATGTCGGGCTCTTTCAGCCGTCCGATGACGGCGTCCAGAACAAGCTGTTCGAGCTTTTCTTTGCGGATGGACGACTTTTGGCAGTCATTGAGCCGTGCCTTTCTGCCCCTGCATTTGTAGTAGTATCTCTTACTGCCGTACAAGCCGGTGCTGCAGTCGGTAATAACGGGCTGACCGCAGTATCCGCAGAACAATTTTCCGCGGAGGAGGTAGGCGACTTTCACGCTCTGTTTGCCCGCTTTATTCTTCGAGGTGATGGCGCGTACCTTCTCAAAAAGTTCCTTTGGGATGATCTGCGGGTACATATCGGTGATCACGTCCCCGCCGTAACGGTAGACGCCCGTGTATTTCTCTCTGCGAAGAATGTTGTAAAAGGTATTTTTCGTAAACGGCTTTCCTGCGCAGAGGCGGCCTTGCCGTGTGAGCTTTGCGAGGATATCGCACAGGCGCGCACCCTTGGCGTATTCGGAGAAGATAAAGCGGATGTTTTCTGCCGCTTCTTCGTCTATCACGATCCTTTGCCCGTCGAGCCGATAGCCGTAGGGGAGATACCCGCCCTGAAAATGACCTTTGAGCCGTGTTTCCCGCATCCCGCGCTTGATCTTCTGCGATAGCTCCGCCGAATAATACTGGTTCATGCCTTCCAGGAGGCTTTCCAGGATGATGCCTTCGGGAGTGTCGGGGATGTTTTCCATAGCGGAGACGACTTTCACGCCGTTGTCTTTGAGTGTTTTCTTATGGATCGCCGTTTCATACTTGTTTCGGGAAAACCTGTCCAATTTGTAAACGAGGATGACCTCCCAGCGCTTTTCGGCGCTGTCTTTTATCATACGCTGAAATTCGGGACGGTTGTCGTTTGTCCCCGTCATCGCCCTGTCGATATAGGTATCTATAACGGCGATGCCATTCTTTTGCGCATATTCCTCGCATACGCGGAGCTGACCTTCGATGGACTGCTCCGTCTGGTTGTCAGATGAGTATCTGGCATAGATCGCTGCTGTTTTCAATTTTCATCACTCCTTTTGATATATACTTTTGTCTTTCGACGGAGACCAAACAAACGGAAACGCAAGGTCTTTCTCTTACCCGTTCTGTTCATTACTTTCCGTCAAGGGTTGCCGAAGGCAATGCACCTTGCCCTTGACGGGAAGGGCGTTTCCGTTTATACTCTCCGTTCGAAAGAAATTCTTAGTTCGCCTTTGGCATTTTGGCTATAACTCCCTTGCTCACTTTGCCCATCACTTCTCCGTTTTTGATGCAGGTAAAATCATCTGCAAGAACGGCCTTCCTGTCGTCTATCCCGCAAGGGCAGAGAATGTCCTCGTCCATAATATCGGAAACGAAGTAGGTCGGCAGCTTCCCGCCATAGATCAGGCGTTCGCCCGATTTTTCTATGTATTTCATCAGATATCCGAGCGAATGCTGCACTTCCATCGGCGAGCCGAGCGCCTGAAAGTCATTTCGCCCGTATCGTTCGAGGAAATAAGTATTCTGATGCGCCGTCTGCATACAGTGGTCTTTCGTGCTGTAATCATGTGTTTCGGTCATCTCTCCGACCATCCCGCCCGGCGGGATATAAAATATACCGTGGAAATGCAGACGATTTGTTTTGTTTCCGCGTTCCCATACGCCGATGTGCTTCCAACCTTTGCGGTTGACAAGATGCTTGAACGTGTTGCGCAAAGACTTCCTGAATGTTTCCTCCGTGTGCAGCTTATCCGAGAACGTAAACGTGCAAAAGAAATTCCAATCTCTTTGCAGATTGACTTTCTTGGACAAGCGGGCTTTCCTGCGGATGGCGTTGGTCTGTTTGCGTTCGTCGTGACGATCGACGTATGCTTTCCTCTGCTTTTTATCGGGAATAACATCTTTCATGGCTTTCCGCATATAGGCTTTGCGTTCTTTTTTCGGAAGCTGTTGGCTCTCCTGATACGCGGCTTCAAATTGTTCTCTCTGTTCCGTTTCCTGTTCGGATAGCGGACGGGCTTCCCGTCGTCGCTTATGTCCCTGCGGGAAGTTTTCCTTCGGGGTGGCGACATAATGGCTTCCGTCAAATGAGATCTTTGCTGCTCTGTACGGCATTATTTTGTTCCTCCTCGATTTTTATCATATCCTCCAAAAGCGCTGCGAAAAACGCCCGCGTCTCACAGGCGGAAAGCGCGGATACGGATGGCGTTCCGTGGCAGACGGTTTGGATCTTTTCTTCTTTCATGGTTTGACTCCCGCTGTTTTGTATGGATGGGCTTTATCTTACAAGCCAAAGTCGTAGGATTTCTCCGACTTTGAAAAATTTAGCATGAAAAGGTGCAGGATTTCTTCACCTTTCGGAAAAATTTTTTCTTACAAGATGATCGTACCACAAAAGCGTATGAAATTGTACGGAGCGCAAATGGGTGATTTCCCGCCGTTATCCCCCTAAAATGCGGACTGTTACGGACAAAAGGCGTACTTTATCTGCGCTAATGACAAGAGGATGGAACGGCAAGAGAGCCGCCGTGGGGAAACGGCGATCCGCCAAGCGGGTCAGCGGCGGACGCCGTTCGCGGCGGCTTTGCAGTCGCCTCTTTTTTGACAAGCAAAAGCAGGCCGGGTTGTCCGACCAGCTCGCGTTGGTTTTACGGTTGTCTTTGGCGTGGCGTGTGCTTGGCTGCGGCGCGCGTCAGCGCGCCGCACTCGTCTATGCCAAGCACACGCCACGGTGCCAGATAATTTTTTACTCATCAAAGCAATCAAGAAAGCGTATGAGCATCGGCGACATTGAAAAGCGGCTGTGTAATAAACAGGTCAAAATAGATATCACTTGGGAATGAATCGGTCAGGTATATTTTCCTATATACAATTTTCGTTCCTTTCGTGTCATGATAGGCGGAAACAAAAAGTTAAAAATTTTTTCAGAAATGGTATTGACAAAAGACGAAATGTATGATATACTGCAATTACTTAATAAGTTAAGTAATAGGAGGACAATCGAGGGAAAGAGAGAACAAGTCGGAGGAAAACATGAGTTGTAAACTGGCAAAATTAGCGCACAGCGCGATAAAAATGAAAAGATAAGGAGGCATTATGAAAAGGAAACTGCTGC
>CALVZS010000030.1 GCA_944372575.1 uncultured Clostridia bacterium
TCTGACGGGGGCGCCTTTCACCCTCTTCTCTGTCGCGGTCGCGCTCGTCGCGGTTGTCCCACGGGCGGGGCTGAAGCGCCTTGATGGAGAGCGTGATACGGCGCGCCTCGGGGTCTACACCGAGGACTTTTGCATCGACTTCCTGTCCGATCGAAAGAACGGACGTGGGATCCTCCACCCACTCGTGCGTGATCTGGGAAACGTGGACGAGTCCGTCAACGCCCTTCTCTAGTTCCACAAATGCACCGAACTGAACGATGCGCACGACCTTTCCGTGTACAATATCGTCCTTCGCATAACGTTCCGCGACGGTGTCCCACGGGCGGGGCTGAAGCTGCTTATAGCCGATGGAGACCTTTTTCTTCTCACGGTCGACCTTGAGGACTTTAAACTGATAGCGCTTGCCGATTTCAAGGACATCGGTCACCTCCTTGACACCCGTCCAGGAAAGGTCGGAGATATGTGCAAGACAATCAAATCCGTTGACGGAGACGAATGCGCCGAAAGACGTCACGCGTTCAACCTTTCCTTCAACGATGTCGCCTTCATTGATGGAATCAAAGAAAGCGGCTTCGCGGGCTGCCTTTGCTTCTTCGCGTGCCTTCTTCTCCTCTTCGAGGATGACGCGCTGGGAGGCGATGATCTCCTTTCTGCGCTCGCGGCGGATCTCGATCATTCTCAGACGGAGTTTCTTGCCCACCATCTTGTCAAGTTCTTTGACATAGCCGGAACGGATCTCGCGTGCGGGAACAAATACGGCATAGGTGCCAAGTTCCGACGTAAGTCCGCCCTTGTTGTATCCCGTGCAGACAACGGAGAACTCCTTGCCCTCTTCAATATCTTTCAGAAGAGCTTCCTCTTCCTTGACTTTGCGCACCTGTTTTTCGGAGAGCTTGACGGCAGGCTTCGTTTCCACGACCATGACATCAATGTTTTCGCCGATCTTATCCGCATAGGCATCACGGCTGTAATTGTCGCAGTCAAGATCAGCTTTATCGATCAGGATGTCGGCCTTTCCGGAACCGGAAACGTAGATCCACTCATCGGTCGCCGATACGACTTTTACGGTGAGGAGCTGACCGTTTTTATAGTGCGAACTCTTGTCCATTTCGGCAATGACTGCGTCCATGGCCGACTTTTCTTCAGCGGGAGCTGCTTGGTCAGACGCCGCCTCCTCCTTCTGCTCGGGAGCAGACTGTTCTGCCTGTTCGGAGACGGACTCCTGCGCATCTTGTGCAACAGGAGCATCCTGTGCCTCGACGGGAGCAGCTTCGGCGGGAGCCGCCGCTGCCGTTTCCTCTGCGACGGGCGTCGCTGCCGTCTCTTCGGAGACCTGGGTCTCCACCTGTACTTCCGCGTTGTTTTCTGCCATCTTTTTGAGAACCTCCGAGGTCTGCCAATCGGGGGTGCTTGCCCCCGCTACAATGCCGACCCTCTTACAAAATTTTACATTTTCAAAATGAAAATCTTCCGCATTTTTCAGCCGGTAGACGCGGCTGCAGAACTGCGAAGCGATTTCCGCAAGCTTATTGGTGTTGCTGCTGTTCAGGCCTCCGATGACAAGAACCGCGTCCGATTCCCGCGCAAGACGCACAACATCCCTCTGCCTGCTTACAGTAGTATAACAAATTGTCTTAAAAATCTCAACTGTTTTTGGACACACTTTTTGAATATTTTCCGCAATTTCCGAAAATCTTTGCTCCGGAAAGGTCGTTTGCGAAAGAAGTGCTACGTTTTTTCCGCGCAGAACCGAGAAATCCTCTGCCTCTGAGGCAAATACATATGCCTCCCCTCTGCGCCATCCCATGAGTCCGATAACTTCCGGATGTTCACGCTGGCCGGCAATCACAATCGTTTTTCCGGAAGCGGACATCTCAGCGACGATACGCTGTGCATTGCGGACAAAGGCGCAGGTACAGTCAATGACGGAGATCGACCGCTCGCGGCACAGGTGATAAATTTCCCTTCCGACACCGTGGGAACGGATCAGAAGGGTTGCCCCGTTCGGAACTTCCTCAACGCTTTCCACTGTCCGGATGCCCCGCGCACGGATACGGGCGGTCACGTCCTCATTGTGGATCAGCTCTCCGAGAACATAGGTATTCTCCGGCGGAACGGACATTGCGGTTTCGACCGCCCGTTTCACCCCGGTGCAAAACCCGCAGTGTGCGGCAACGGTGACGTTCATGGGTTCGTCTTTTTTCCTCTTTTCTTTGCTGCGCGCGATTTCCGAAAGTTCTCCCGCAAGCTGTAGAGCACATCGGCGAGCTGCTGATCCGCCTGT
Source organism: uncultured Clostridia bacterium (assembly GCA_944372575.1). Taxonomy (GTDB): domain Bacteria; phylum Bacillota; class Clostridia; order Christensenellales; family Borkfalkiaceae; genus Gallimonas. The sequence goes on from CALVZS010000030.1 coordinate 2,285, forward strand.
GCATAATCCTCGGCCGTCAGTTTTCTGCCGTAATACTCCGTCAGTTCCAACGGCTCCCCGATGACGACGTGTGTCATACGGAAGGCGTGCGGCCGATTGCAGATCACAATAGGAATAATGGGAGTCTTCGTCTTGATCGCAAGCATTGCTGCCCCGCCGTGAAAGGGCAGGAATGTTTCATCAGAGACTTTATTGCGTGTTCCCTCCGGAAACAGGGAGATTTTCTCTCCGTTTTTAAGCACTTTCATGGCATCCATGATCGTACGCACGTCGGAGCCGTCTCGCATGGCGCCGATGACGCCGAGCCGCCGCGCCCATGAACCGACGACGGGCGCGTGGAGCACGGAATCTTTTGCTAGGAAATGGATTCCCTCCCACGTCGTGTGTGCTGGATAGAACACATCCCAAAGACAATAGTGATTGCTCACATAAATAAAAGCGCCGGGCCCGACTTTTTTCTTGCCGTGCAGACGGAAAGGAAATAGTATCCAATGAATGGGATAAAATAGCATGCGCAGAAAGTTCATAAGGCGCATTACATGCCGCCCCTTTTTGTCTGCGGGGAACAGCAGTCTGCGCTGTTTTTGTTCCCGCTGCGCACGGCGCTTCTTTCTGCGTTCTGCTCGTTCGATTTTCCGCCTTTCTTTTTCTTCGTCCCGGCTCTCCTGCGCCGAAAGCTCTGTCGTATCGCCGTTTGCCATTAAATCTTCTCCTGCATTTTGCGCTTGATCGTTTTGAGCACTTCCTCGATCGTCATATCGGATGTATCGATCAGCACGGCGTCCTCTGCTTTTTTGAGCGGCGCAAGCTGGCGTGTTGCATCCTGCTCATCCCGTGCAACGATCTCTTTTTTCAATGTTTCAAAATCGACTTTCTCTCCCCGCGCCACCATCTCATCATAGCGCCGCTTTGCGCGCACTTCCGGTGCTGCCGTCAGGAAGAATTTGAAATCTGCATCCGGCAGGACAAATGTACCGATATCCCTTCCGTCAAGGACGCAGGACATCTTTCCCGCGATCTCACGCTGCTTTTCCACCATCTTCATACGGACACTCGGATGGCGGGATACCGTGGAAGCCGCCATGGAGATTTCCGGCGAACGCAGAAGAGCAGTGACATCCTCTTTGTCAAGCATTGTATGCTGAACGCCGTCCTGATAGAGTACGGTAAGTGCAATGCCGCGCATCAGATCGCAGACTTGTGCTTCATCCGCGACATCGATCCCCGCACGCAGTGCCGCGAGCGCACAGGCGCGGTACATGGCACCCGTATCGAGATAGAGAATGTGACAGTCATTTGCAAGCAGTTTTGCGGCTGTTGATTTCCCGCTGCCGGCAGGCCCATCGATCGCAATATTGTATTTTTGTGCAATATCCTTGCGCAGGATACGCGCACCGCGCAGATAGACGTGATGGGGTTCAATGTTTTTTTCAATGAACAGCATCACGCGAATACAGAGTGCAAGCCCGCCCTCGATCTCCGGCTCCTGTGCAGAGAAGAGGGAACAACTTGCAAATCCCGCTTCACGCGCTGCTTTGGCGGGGTAAAAAGAATGGATATCCGATGTGCTGGAAAAGACGATGCTGAGCACCTCCTCCCGTTTCAATGCATTTCTGCTCTCGATCTGTTCCAATAGTTCTGAAACCGCAGATCGAATCTCCTCCGGGCTGTCCTTGGAAATGGTCGTTGCCCCGCGAATGACTGTCATATGTGGTTCTCCTTGTCTTCTATCATAATTGAAATCGCACGCAAATGTCAAACAGATCAAAGAAATCATAAAAAAATGTCTGACATATTACTATGTAAAAATAAGATTTATGCATTTAATCCAGCAAGATATCCTGTACTAAACGCAATCTGAAGATTGAACCCGCCGGTAAACGCATCACAGTCAAGCACTTCCCCGCAAAAGAGCAGTCCCTTAATAAGTTTGCTGCGCATCGTTGACGGATCTATTTCTTGTAGGTTTACCCCACCGGATGTCACGACTGCTTCATCAAAACCGCGCAATGTTCTTGGTGTGAACGAAAGAGATTTGAGTACATTGATAAGTGATCGCCGTTCCTCCCGTGTGACGGAATTGGCTTGTTTTTCCGGAGTGATATGCGCTGCGCGAAGAATGATTGGAACAACGCCGGCCGGCAGCAATCCGCGCATGACATTCTTCATTGTTTCGTTTTTTCGCTCAGAGAAGTCGCGCAGCAGACGTTCATCGAGCATTTTTTCGCTCAAGGCCGGTTTAAGATCAAGTGATATCATAACTTCCGACAGCGGAAGACGGTTGATCAGCGCCGAAAGCGAGAGTACGAGCGGGCCGCTGATCCCGTAGTGCGTAAAGAGCAGTTCACCCATTTGGGAGAATAGCTTTTTTCCATCCCGCCTTGCAGAAAGAACGACGTTCTTTAATGTTATGCCCTGCGCAGCAGAAATGTCTTCCCCTATTTCAATCCCGACAAGAGAGGGCGTGCACGGACTGCAGCTGTGCCCGAGGTGTTTGGCAAATGTATAACCATCCCCCGTCGAACCCGTTGAAGGATAGGAACATCCCCCTGTTGCCACAATGACAGATGTACACGGATAATTTGTCCTTGTTGTATGCACCGCACAGACCGATCCGTCTTTTTCTTCGATGTCAGTGACCGATTCATTGAAATGTATTTGAACGCCGTTCTCCAAACAGGCACGTTCCAACGTCTTTGTCACGTCGCTGGCATGATCGGAGACAGGAAAAACACGGTTTCCCCGTTCCACCTTGAGAGAGAGTCCATGGGACTCAAAGAATTCCATGGTACGTGCAGGCGGAAAGGCATAGGCAGCACGCGTTAAGAATTTTCCGCCATGCACAACATTGGCAAGAAACTCTTCCGCAGAACAATCATTGGTCAGATTGCAGCGCCCTTTTCCTGTAATATAGATTTTTTTTCCAAGCTTCTCGTTTTTTTCCAGGAGAAGCACGCGTTTTCCGGCAGCTGCGGCAGCATATGCCGCCATTAGGCCGGAGGCTCCTCCCCCGATGATGATTACTTTTTGCATGTCTGATCGTTTTCTTTGGTTTCTTGTTTTTCTGATTTTGTTTTTTTGATGCCCTTGGAGACGAGTGCTCCGTCTGCATCAACGATCTCTACCTGAAATTCATCCCGTTTCACCGGATGCTCAATCCGCGTTTCCCGATGGAAAATACGACTGAACCAACTTAAAATTGCATCGGATTTCTTATACAAAAGGATAAAAAGCAAAATGACGAGAACGGCAAATGTGATCCATATGAGGATCCCCCACCATGTCGTGAAAGGAATGAGGGAAACTGCATAGCTTGTCGTAAAGATCGCAAGAATGCGTGACACGAGGATGACGCCAAGAAACAGCCGGATCGGCATTGAAGAGAGCCCTGCAACAAAACAAAGTACATCGTCCGGAAACACGGGCAGAAGAAACATTGCCGAAAGAAAAAGCTTATCTTTTCCGCGGATCTTATTCAGCCATTTGTCCAGCGTTTCCCGTCCGACGATCCACGCCACAACGCGGTATCCCGCATATCGTCCGATCAGAAAAGCACACAACGATCCGAGCATGATTCCGATCAGGCTGTAGACGCTTCCGAGCAGCGGCCCGAATAGAGCGCTTCCTGCAACAACGGTGACTGTACTTGGAATAGGAAGCAAGACGACCTGGGAAAATTGGAGAAGAATAAAGAGAATAGACATCCAGCTTCCGGAGCGTTCCAAATAATCCTGCAGCTGATCTTCGTCGCGCAATACTTCAATAAATCCCGTTTCCAGCAGTGCGTAGGCGACGGCTGCCGCGAAAATCAGGAGGATATAGGCAATAATACAGAAACGATAGACGATCTGTTTCTGTAGAAAATATGTGATCAGATCGACGGAAAGCAATACTGCATTGACGACCGTTCCGCCCGTCAGAACGAGCAGATAGAGAATATCGCTCCAGGATGAGCGAAATGTTGCAGCTGCAAGCACAAACATCGTCTGAAAGACTGCTGCTGTGGCGATCAGACAAAGTATGTGGATAACGGCACGCCGTTTTGTTAATTCATGTTCTTTCTTCATACAAATCGTTCTCCGGTCGGCTTCTCTATATTATATCCTCCCGAAGGTAAGTTTAGTCACCTGACGGGATCGCCGACCGGGCAAGTTCATCGCACCGGTTATTGAATGCATTGTCCGAATGTCCCTTGACTTTATGGAATGTGACATTGTGTTTTCGCGTCAATGTCAGCAATTCCTTCCAGAGATCTGCATTCAGTACGGGTTTTTTGTCCGCTTTTTTCCATCCGGCTCGCTCCCAGGCAAGTACCCATCCCTGTAAAAATGCATTTACCGTATAGGCAGAATCGCTGTAAATATCCACATGACATGGGATCTTCAACGCGCGCAATCCCTCTATCACAGCCATAAGTTCCATGCGATTGTTGGTCGTATCAACCTCTCCGCCGGAAAGTTCGAGCCGATGCTCTCCATACATGAGGATCGCACCCCATCCGCCCGGGCCGGGATTTCCAGAGCAGGCGCCGTCCGTATACAGAATAACCTGTTTTTTCATTCGGAGAGTTCCTCTGCCCGTTTTGCCGCTGCCGCAACGGCACGGGCGATGCTCTGTTCGAAGTTATCCTTCTGAAAGCTCTGTAACGCCGCAATCGTTGTTCCGCCCTTGGAGGAAACGGCTGCGATCAGCTCATCCAGCGTTTTTCCGGAAGTCTTTGTCATTGCAAGGCCGCCCTCCATTGTCTGAAATGCAAGCGTTTCTGCCTGATCATGCCGCAGTCCTTGCTCCTGCGCCGCCGCAATGAAAGCCCGAAGAAACAGGTAAATATAGGCGGGGCCGCTTCCGGAGACGGCGGTCACAGCATTGAGCTGATCCTCTTCCGTTTCGATGACTTCTCCGACGGAAAGGAACAGACCGAGAACAAAATTGCGCGCATCGTCCGGCAATTCGGAAGCATCAATGGCCGACATACCCGCACCGATACTGCACGGCAGATTTGGCATGACGCGTGCGATCTTTCCGGCTCCCGTCGCTGCCCGGATCCCGGCTTTCGTCTTTCCGGCCATAATACTGATCACAATGGGAAATTGCTGACCCTGAAGCGCCCTGGCGACTTCCGGAAATGTCTGCGGTTTGATGCTGAACAGCAGATATGAGGAACGTCGCACCGCATCAGCGTTGTCTGCAGACACGTCAATGCCGCACTTTTCAAAGTATGTCCGGCTCTCCGCCGACGGGTCGCAGACGAGGATCTCCTCTGCTGACAGGATTCCCTTTGTCATTGCCCCGGACAGGATCGCACGCGCCATAAATCCGCCGCCGATCACGCCCAATGTATATTTTTTTTTCATATAAAAAGCTCCTTTTTTGGGGATATGGTGAAAAAATTCTTGACGAACGCAATGGAATGCGATATAATATCAGCTGTTCACAGGGGAGTGGCTCAACGGTAGAGTAGCGGTCTCCAAAACCGTAGGTTGCGTGTTCGAATCGCGTCTCCCCTGCCAAAAGGCTTTAAATCGCATATATTGTGATTTAAAGCCTTTTTTAGTTCTTCAAATTACAGCTGCCCTTTGCGGTAACTGTCAGTATTATTTTATAACAATCATGATAGAATGTCAAATGTTCGACACTGCCCGATTGTTTTCTTGTAGGTGTTGCTGCGTTTCGGACGCCGCGCGGGATGAAATTGGTCGGGCATTCTTCGGGGGTCCTTGCGGATACTTATACCGACCTCTCTGACGAGTACCTCACGCGGGAGGCGCGGAAGCTGGACTACCTACCGCCCGGATGAATAATCATTTGCTCCCAATTTTGTCCCCAAAATTGTCCCCAAAATGACAAGTATAATAGTAATTTACGCGCCAAAAAATGCAAAAAAAGGGCTGAAAACAAGCATTTTTGCCTGTTTTCAGCCCTTTTTGGGTTTAGTGGATAAAAATGCTACTTACTTTGTTCGTTGAAATATGTATTCTGTAAACTTGTAAATTCATTAATTGCAAAGATCTCGCTAAATAAGATTTCTACTTGATTATAAAATTCTTTATAGTCAAAATACTTTACCCCCGAGCATAAATTATAGTCACATAGTAAAATGTCACAATAACTTGCAATATTCATTAAATGTTTTATGTCTTCATTATTAAAGTAGTCACTTTGCTCCCAAAATGAAAGATACGGAGCAAGTTCATCAATATACTGTCTTAAAACTTTTCCTCTTGAAACAAAAATTACATTTATCAAGTTAAAAATACGATTTAAACATTTTTCTTTGTCTTGGCTATCCTTATTTTCTTCTATTTCGTCGAACAATTCTTTAGCCGCTATCATCCATTGTTGTAAAGTTTTTTCTTGTGGTTGACCTTGAGAATCCTCATTCCAAAACTTGAAAGAACGATAAATTAAATTACAAAACCTTTCACAAAAAAAGTTTAAATATTGATTTAAATTATACAATTTATTCTGACGAAAAGCACTTTTCCTTTTTTCAAAACGCCTATAATTCGAGTATTCAATAGTAAATGCTAGCAATGCACTTGCAAAAACAGATGTTCCTATAGAAAGAAAAAAGTTTTTTAATTCATCACTCTTTTCACATTCAACAAAATACAAGACAAGACAAATTAAAGACATCAAAATAGCAATCATATAAATTATACAATTTAGGATATTTTCTTTAAAAAAACGCTTCATATCTTCTCCTTTACTTATAAAATTGAATTTTTCTCATAAAATGCACTTTCAATATTTTGATAATTCAACACAATTTTTATTAAATCATGCACATAAATTTTATATTTGCCATTTTGTATATAGTGATTACGCGTAAACATTTCTCCCGCTTATAGATAAGTTATTGATACAAATCAAGACAATAATTATTTATATTCAATCGATTTAACAATTCATTTAATTTTACTATTGTCGAATATTTATAGCGTATAGCACCTATTACTTGTTTGAAGTTGTCGTCTGTATATGTTTTAGCCAAAAGTTCTACGACATTCCTATATGTTAAATAATCTCCACCTCGCATCCCAAAGCCGATATCAAGAATTTCAAGCAATGAAACTAAATCTATAATCTCATCCGTAAATATTAAATCGACTTTCTTTAATAACAAATTTCCAATACTTTTTTGTTTTGTCGTAATAACATTAGTATAAATTACTATCCGTTCATCTTGATAAAGTGTTAACCCTATTTTATTAAACAGCGTAAAACCGACAACCATTCCTTTTCCATTGCTTGTATAATCAGAAAGTATCTTTCGCTCATCAATTTTCTTCTTGCCAATACTGTAAACGCCTTTTGAAACAGTTTTCACGATTCCTTCTTCTTCAAGTCGGTTAAAGATTTTCAATAATGTTTTATAAGGAATATCCGCAAATACGGTATTACGAACAACTGAAATATCTATTAATCCTTTACTGTGCTTTCCACAATACTCTCTTACTTGCTTTGTATAATTCACTCTTATTTCCCCTCTTTTGTTTCATTATAACATATTTTTTACATAAAGAAAAGTCGACACTTTCTGTTTTCAGAAGATGTCGACTTTTTATCTTGGTGCGGACGAAGGGACTTGAACCCCCATGGTCTCCCACAGGAACCTGAAACCTGCGCGTCTGCCAATTTCGCCACGTCCGCATTTTCCCGATTTTGACACGGCGGGAACACCGAGGCGGAGTTTACGCTTGATCCGCTTTCCATTTCGTCTTTTGGACGGATACGCCATCGGAACCATCCAGAACAAATACCCGCCCGCTCCCGATCGTACGAACGGGTTCTCCGTCCGCGATCTCAAGCGCAGCATTGTTCTCAATCCCCCAAGCGCGTATTTTATTATACAACACGATTGCATCAAAGTCAAGCATTCTTTCGTTATAATGCGGAGAAATTTTTCCTTTTATCCATCCAAGCCCGGGGAACATGGCATATTCGCCCTCCACAACGGAGTCCGAATACATTTCCTCAAACCAACAGATCGCTCCGGCAGAGAGGCCGGCGATGAGGACACCTCGTTCATAAGCATCGCGGATATATGTCAGCAGCCCCGTTTTGTTCCATTGCTCCAACATAAAGACGGTATTTCCGCCGCCCACATAGAGAAAATCAGCCTTTTCAAATTTGCCCCTCATTTTCTCCGGATCATACTCCCGTCCTACTGTGAGGGCAACATCCGTTTTGATATCGAACAGACCCGTATAGACTTTGTGAAACGTGTTGTAATAGGGCATACAGTCGTGACTGGCCGTCGGAAGAAACAGGCCGCAGGCACGCCGTCCCCCGGCAGTTTTCTTTGTCTCCTGTGCAATCCAGGCGTCAATTTCCAGCGTCTCATGCGTCTTGAGTTCTCCGCCTCCGATCGCAAGAATGCGCTTCATGCGTTTTCCTCCGTTGCAGCTGCCTCGTCCGCAGCCGAAATGCCGGCCGTGCGATCTACAGGGAGCGAGATAATGACACCGCCTGCCTGCGTCTTTAATCCGACTTTGTCGAAAAGCGCCTGCATGATGGGAAGTTTCCCCTCTCGCTTTGTCAGGATCAACAATATGTCCTGTTCCTGCATGAGGGAAATTCCGATAAACTGCTCTGCCTTGGCATTGTTCATGGCGTGAGCATGGATGATCGTCCCGCCGGCTGCTCCTGCCGCGCGCGCCGTCTCCATCGCTTCCTCCGCGAACCCTGCGGCAACCGCCGCAACGATCAGATCATACTGCCTTGTTTCACTCGTCATGATTTTGCTCCCATCCACTGTTTTTTCCGCAGCGGCGCGCGCGATCCCGCCCGCTACGATCTCCGAGATCCCCGTAAGCGGAACCGTAAAGGAGATGCCCCGCCCCACAAGATACAGGGAGATCTTGGTACGGATCTCCCGCATGATCAGTTCTTCATCGCTCTCCGGGATGAGCGAAAGGATGATGACTTTCTCCGATTCCCCGATCCCGAGGTAATCAAGCACCTGCGAATGCGCCGTACCTGTTCCCGCAAACGAGACCGCAAGGGAAACGGAGCATTCATCGATCGCTTCACGCAGGCGTGCTTCATCCTTTGCTGCGACAATGCTCACGAGCAGTTTGACGCGGTTGGGCAGGCGCTGCGACGTACGGACGCCAAAACGGCTGCCGAGCGTCTCCCCTGCGGCACGCAGGGCATCGCGCACATTTTCTTTTTTTGACTGCCTTGCCTCAACGATCATCTCACGTCACCTCATATTCGAGCACTCTGTCCTCGACTGTCAGGAAATTGTGTTTGATCCTGCTTGTCCTTCGCTTATAAACAATGCCGAGGATCTGGATCGAGATCAGCGGCGTAAGAGCGACAAAGGCCACGCAGCCGAACGCCTGCGTCATGATCGCCGTCGGATCAAGAACACTGCAGGCACCGATCGCAAGCGGCAGCACAAACGAGGACACCATCGCACCGCTTGCAACGCCGCCGGAGTCAAACGCGATCCCCGTAAAGATGGGCGGTGTAAAGAAGGTAAGTGTGAGCGCTATGAGATAGCCGGGGACAAGGATCCACATAATGTTGATCCCGGTCAAGATCCGCGTCATGGCAAGCCCGAGCGAAATGCATACGCCGATGCACAGTCCCTTCATCATGGCAGATGAAGAAATCGCACCTGCACTCATTCGCTCGACTTGTTTGTTGAGGACATGGACAGCAGGTTCTGCTGCTACGACAAAGTAACCGATGATCATGCCGACGGGGATGAGCAGCCACCCTCCCCACAACTCCGCAAGGCCCTGGCCAACAAGGCGTCCGACAGGCATGAACCCAACGTTGGCGCCCGTAAGAAAGACGGTAAGTCCGATGAATGTATAGAGAAATCCGATAATGATCCTCACGCGCTGGCGCTTGCGGAATGCGCGGCTGACGATCTGGAAGAGGATAAAAAATACAAGAATGGGCGAGAGTGCGATGGCGACCTCCTGCGCATAGCTCCCGAATCCGTTCAGATAGGCAAAGAACACTTCCCGGGTATCGCTGACCGGAGCCAAGCTCTCTACCGTATACTCTATATCGTGAATATCAAAGATGATCCCGAGAACAAGGACGGCAATGATGGGGCCGACGCTGGAGAGCGCAACGAGACCGAACGAATCGTCCTTGCTCCCTTTACCGCTTCGAATGGATGCAACGCCGACGCCGAGCGACATGATGAACGGAACGGTCATCGGGCCGGTCGTGACGCCGCCGGAGTCAAAGGAAACCGCCCAGAAATCGGGCGAAACAAAGATACTCAGTACGAACGCGACGAGATAGAATCCGATCAGCAGAAAGTGCAGCGGGATCTGAAAGACGATTCGCAGCATTCCGATCATGAGAAAGATGCCAACGCCGATGGCAACGGTCAGAATGAGCAAATAATTTCCAAGCGGTGTCTTTTCTGCGATTGCCGGTACCTGTTCTGCCAAAAGCTGCAAGTCCGGTTCCGCAATCGTGACGATGATGCCGATGACAAAAGAGAGCAGCGCAATCAGCCAGATTTTGCGCGAATGCGTCATCGTCGCGCCGATCTTCTCGCCGATGACAAGCATGGACATATCCGCTCCGAGCATAAAGCACCCTAACCCTACAATGAGCAGAAATACTCCGACGAGGAACAGTACAAAGATCCCCGTATCCATCGGAACAAGAGCTACGCTGATCACCAGAACGATGAGTGCAATGGGCAAAATGGATGTGAGCGATTCGACGATCTTATCGCGCAGAGCTTTCATCGTCAATTCCTCCGAAAATCCCGCCGGTACTTCCGGGCGATCAATTTAAATTTTCATCTTCGATTGCCGCGATCTTTGCGATACGGCGCGCATGTTTCTCTTCCCCGGAAAAGGATGTTTCCAAAAACGTGCGAACGATTTCCAGAGCAAGGTTGACGCCGGTCATCCCCCCGCCGAGCGCAAGCATATTGGCATCGTTGTGCAGGCGCGTCATTTTGGCCGAGAGCGGCTCAGAACAGAGCGCGCAGCGGATCCCGCGAACCTTGTTTGCGGCAATGGATATTCCGATTCCTGTCGTACAAACAAGTACGCCAAACGTGCATTTCCCCTCTGCGACCGCCTCTGCCGCCTTGCGGGCAAAATCGGGATAGTCGCACGATGCGAACGTATCCGTCCCAAAATCCAACGTCTCATACCCGTTTTTGTTCAGCCAATCGCAAACCGCATTCTTAAGTGCAAGTCCGCCATGGTCACATGCCAGTGCAATTTTCATAAAATACCCCCTTTCATTTAATCATTTCCGATATTCAAAATGGCGATGATCTGCGGAATACTGTCACAAATCATTGCCAAAACTGCCCGATACTCTTCTATTCCCTGTCCATACGGATCGGGAATGTCTTTCCCCGTGAACATCCACATACTTTTGACGTTCTCCTTGCCGATCGCGTCTGCTTGCTCACTTGTCATGCAGATGACGGCATAGGCCTCCATGATCATCTTGTTTGTGAGGCGGCGCGCACGGAAATTGTCCGGACAGGCGATATCACGTTCGGCAAGGACGGCGCGGGTGAATTCCGCCATCGGCGCACCCGGCTGTGCGTTCATCCCTGCGGATGAAATGGTATACCAACGGATCTTCCGGCGCTTGAGTTCTGCCCGCAATGCCGCTTCCGCCATCGGCGAACGGCAGGTATTTCCGGAACAGACAAAGACGATCTTTTTATGTGTCATCGCGTTGCTCCTTTGCATCCTGCCCGAATGCCCGGAGCAGGCGGTTGCGCACGCCGTCCATTACACCGCCGTGTTCAAGCGGTTCGATGCCGATGAGGAGGGATGCTCTCTTTTCCGCCGTACGAAGGTGCGCATACAGATTGGATGCCATTTCCTCCGGCGTTCTGCCGAGATCCAGCGATTTTATGGAAGGATAAGCTTCTGCAACAGCATGTTCGCAAAGGAAAACGGGTGTTCCTCCTCGCGCTGCCTCCTCGCGATACGCCTGCAACGCATCGTTCCGTTCAGCAGCTGTGAAAAAAACTGTACGACATGCCGGAGCATAATGTCTGTATGCCATGCCGGGACTCTTGGGTTTTTCGCCTTCGTGCAGCGTGTAGTATTCGCACGCGCCAACTTCGGATGCGATCATCTCGCGCGTCACCAATCCTGCGCGCAGAATGAGCGGAACGGCACCAGTGCAGTCAAGAACGGTACTTTCGATCCCCCCCTGCGAAGCCCCTCCGTCCAAAATGAGCGGAATATCTCCCGCAAAATCGTCATAGACATGCTGCGCCGTAACGGGAGAGACGTGCTTGGAACGGTTAGCACTCGGCGCAGCGACGGGGACGCCGACCGCGCGCAGGAATGCCTGTGCCACGGGAGAGGATGGAACGCGGATAGAGAGCGTCGGAAGTCCGCTTGAAACGAACCTGCTCACCTTCTCCTTCGAAGGATAGACCATCGTGAGCGGGCCGGGCAAAAACTTTTCGCGCAGACATTGCGTCCAGGCGGGCGTCTCCACCAGCCGGGAGATGTCATAGTCCGCATGAACGTGGGCAATGAGCGGATTGTCCGCCGGCCTTCCCTTGAGTGCGAAAATTTTTCTGACCGCGTCGTCGTTTGTCGCATCTGCGCCCAATCCGTATACCGTCTCGGTATGGAACGCGACGACCTCGCCGTCTTGGATGAGTTCCTTTGCCCATGCGAGCGAGTCAGACGTCACGGGCAGGATCACCGTATTCATTCCGGGATCCCCGTATCGTCATCGGGGAATGCATCCTCATACCCCTCCGGCGGTGCGACGTAGTGCGTTGGCTCCTCGTCGGGAAGATTCTGATCCTCTACGTCGACGAACTTGGTGCTCTCTCCGATAAAGCGCAGCTGCACTCTGCCCAAAGCGCCGTTTCTGTGCTTGGCAAGGATGAGCTCCGCCGCGCCCTTGACGACCGTCTTTTTGGCAAGATCCTCCGCCGTCGCCGTAACGTCCGGTCGATTGATGAACATGACGATGTCGGCGTCCTGCTCAATCGCGCCCGACTCTCTTAAGTCGGAGAGCTGCGGTTCCTTGGTCTGAATGCGCCTAAGCTGGGAAAGCGCGATCACGGGAACGTCCAGTTCCTTTGCCATGATCTTGAGATCGCGGGTGATGGACGCGACTTCTTGCTGCCTGTTTTCATAAGTGTTACTGACCTTCTTGCTGCTACCCGTGCCACCCATGAGCTGGATATAGTCAATCATGACGAGATCGAGCGACCCGAGCGAAGCATAGAGACGGCGGCACTTGGAGAGGATCTCCGCCGGGGAGACGCGGGAAGAATCGTCGATATAGAGCTTGCATTTCTGCAGTTTGTCGCTTGCGATCATGAGATTTTTCCACTCTTTTTGCGTCAGTTTTCCCGAGAGCGCCTTCTCCATGCTCACTTCGGCGTGGGCGCAGAGAAGCCTCTGCACGATCTGGCTGCGCGGCATTTCCAAAGAAAAGACGGCAGCCGTCTTTCCCTTGTTGAGACAGACGTTCTCAACAATGTTCATGGCGAGGGAGGTCTTTCCCATGCCGGGGCGGGCCGCGATGACGATGAGATCGGACTTTTGCAGTCCGTTCGTGATTCGGTCAAGGTGTTTGAACCCCGTTTCCAGGCCGCGGAAGGAATTGGGATCTGCCTGGATATCTTCGAACTTTCCGAGTACCTGCCGGACGACAACGCCGTCGGAAAGCCCGGCGAGCTGGCTGTTATCCTCCTGCTTGGAAATGTCGTACACCTGTTTTTCGGCAAAAGCGACCGCTTCGCGCGCATCTGCTCCTTCCGTGCTCACTTCAATGATGCCTTTTGCTGCACGGATGAGACTGCGGAGGATGGCGTCACGGCGCACAATTTCAAAATATTGCCTGTAATTTGCCGCAGAGGGCGTCACTTCGGCAAGTTCCGTGACGCGCTGCAGGCCGCCCGCACGTTCCAGCGTCCCCTCGCGTTCGAGCATATCGGTGAGCGTGACGACGTCGACGGGCTTGCGCGCGCCATATACCTTCTGCATTGCCTGATAGACAAGACGGTTGGATTCCTGATAAAAGTCATCCTCTTTGAGTGTCTCAAGGAGTTCGGACTGAATGTCCCCGTCAATGATGATGCATCCGAGGATCGAAGCCTCCGCTTCCAGATTGTGCGGCATCTGATTGTTTGCCATTGCTCCCTACCTTCCGTAATTCTCTTATGACAGTACTTTAAATTCCTCGAGTGCTTCGGAGAACTCCTTCATCGCCGCGGCAAATGTTTCCTTTTTGGTGAGATCCGCGCCCGCGCCCTTTAAGAGAGTGACGGGATCTGTGGAACATCCGCCCTTCAGGAAGTTGAAGTAGCGTTCAATGGCAGGCTTTCCCTCGCTGAGAATGTGCTCCGCAATGGCGATCGCCGCCGTGATGCCGGTCGCGTATTTGTAGACATAGAAGGAACGGTAGAAATGCGGAATGCGCGCCCATTCGATCGCGATCTGTTTATCATGCGTGAGTGCCGTCCCGTAGTACTTCTGATTGAGCGAATAGTAGAGTGCGGAGAGGTTATCCTTGTTGAGCGGCTCGCCGCGCTCCGCCATCGCGTGCGCCTCCTGCTCAAACTCAGCAAACTGTGACTGACGGAAGAGCGTCGTCCGGATCATGTCCATAAAATAGTTGAGCAGATATTTGCGCAGGTTCCTGTCCTGCGATGTCTTAAGAAGATATTTGAGCAGAAGCACTTCATTGACCGTACTTGCAACCTCTGCGACAAAGATCTTATAATCGGACTTGGCATAGGGTTGATTGGCATTGGAGAACCACGAGTGAATGGAATGCCCCATTTCATGCGCAATGGTAAAGACATCGTGCGTTGTCTGCTGATAATTGAGCAGGACAAACGGGTGCATTCCGTAAACGCCGATGGAATAGGCGCCGCTCGTCTTTCCGTCCGTCTCACATACGTCGATCCAGCGCTCATCCCTTCCCTTTCTGAGAAGAGTGAGGTATTCATCCCCGAGCGGAGAAAGCCCCTTGAGAACGAGCTCATATGCCTCTTCGTAGGTGAGGCGCAGCTCGGCGTTTTCCACAAGAGGGATGTAGAGATCGTACATATGCATCTGATCGTAGCCGAGCGTCTCCTTACGCACCTGCATATAGCGATGCATGACGGGCGCCGCCTCGGTGACGGAAGAGATGAGGTTGTCGTACACTTCGCGCGTGACGTCCTCCTCCTCGAGCGCCATTTCCAGGCAGCTGGCGTATCCGCGCACATTTTTGTAGAAAATGTCTTTCTTGACGTTTCCGAAATAAGTCGTCGCCAACGTTCCGATGATCTTCTCATAAGCCGAATAGTACTTTTTAAAGGCAGTCGCACGCGCGGCGCGATCCTTCCCGCTCAGAATGACGGAATACAGCCCGTGCGAAAGCCTGACCCTCTTCCCTTGATACATCATGAACGGGAGATTGAGTTCCGCATCGTCAAGCATCCCGAACACATCGGAGGAAACGCTCATCGGCTCCGCCGTCTGGGCAAGAATGCGCTCCTCTTTCTCGGACAACACGTGCTTCCTGCGCACAATCAGGCGGGAAAAATAGTAATCATAGTTTTTCAGACGCGCATCGGCCGCAAAATCACGCAGCGTTTGTTCGGGCAGCGCCGTCAGCTCCGGCTCCGCGAACGAGGTCGCCGCGCTGTATTTTGTGAACAAAGACATGACTTTTGC
Organism: uncultured Clostridia bacterium; assembly: GCA_944372575.1. Taxonomy (GTDB): domain Bacteria; phylum Bacillota; class Clostridia; order Christensenellales; family Borkfalkiaceae; genus Gallimonas. Next base: position 17,944 of record CALVZS010000030.1, read on the forward strand.
CATGTAAGCGCTGTATTTTGTCACACGTACGTCTTCATCGTTGCGGGAATGAGCATAGAGATAAACCCGCATGAGCGCCTGTTCATATGCCTCTGTCATAGCAAAATAGGCAGCAACGTTCTCTGCCGTGTTCAGTTTCCCGCGGTAGAATGCAAAATCGGGCAGTGTTTCCAGAGCGGAATATGCTGTCTCCCACGCTTCATCGCTTTCAAAGACGTCCTCCATCTTCCAGCGGTATTTTGTTTCAACTTCTTTGCGTTCCATAACGACTCCTTTATTTCAATTTTTAAAGCTGTGGATGGGTGCGGGGATGAGTCCGCCGCGGCGGATGAACTTGCCCGCATCGCCCGTATGTACGGGCATGACGGGCGCCCTTCCCAGGAGCCCGCCGAAGCTGACTTCGTCCCCTACCTGTTTTCCGGGTGCGGGAATGACGCGTACCGCCGTCGTCTTGTTGTTCACCATGCCGATCGCCGCCTCGTCCGCAATGATCGCGGAGACGGTGGACGCGGGCGTATCACCCGGGATGGCGATCATGTCGAGCCCCACCGAGCAGACGCAGGTCATTGCCTCCAGTTTGTCCAGGCTGATTCTGCCTGCCTCGGCGGATTCGATCATGCCGATGTCCTCGGACACGGGGATAAATGCGCCGGAGAGCCCCCCCACGCGGGAGGACGCCATGACGCCCCCCTTTTTGACCGCATCATTGAGCATGGCGAGCGCGGCCGTCGTGCCGTGGCAGCCAACGACTTCCAGCCCGAGTTCCTCCAGAATATGCGCCACAGAGTCCCCGCGCGCGGGCGTGGGCGCAAGGGAGAGATCAACAATGCCGAACCGCGCTCCCAAACGCTTCGCTGCCTCCCTGGCAACGAGCTGCCCTGCCCGCGTGATCTTGAATGCGGTGCGCTTAATGGTCTCCGCCGCATCGGTGAGATCGGCTTCCGGGATGAACTTCAAGGCGTGCTGAACGACGCCGGGGCCGGATACGCCGACGTTGATGACGGTGTCCGCCTCGCCGATGCCGTGAAACGCCCCCGCCATGAATGGATTGTCCTCCACCGCGTTGCAGAACACAACGAGTTTGGCGCAGCCGAGCCCGTCTTTTTCCGCCGTGAGGCGCGCCGTCTCCTTGACGATCTCTCCCATCGTGTGTACGGCATCCATATTGATGCCCGACTTGGAGGAGCCGATGTTCACAGACGAGCAGAGCCTCTCCGTCGAGGCGAGGACTTCGGGGATGGTGGCAAGGAATGCTTCCTCATAGTCCGCCGTTCCCTTGTGGACGAGAGCAGAATAGCCGCCCAGAAAATCGATCCCGAGGGTTTTTGCGGCATCGTCAAGCGCCCTGCCGACAAGTCCGCTCTCCTGCGGAAACGCCGCCGTGATGAGTGAAACGGGCGTGACGGATACGCGCTTGTTGACGATCGGGATCCCATATTCGCCCGAGAGCGCTTCTGCCGTGGGGACAAGTTTCTCCGCCTTTCTGCAGACGCGGTCATATACTGCCGCGGCCGTTTCCCGGGCCGTGGCCCGGATACAGGAGAGCAGAGAGAGCCCCATCGTCACCGTACGGATGTCAAGGTGTTCCTTTTCGATCATTTCGATCGTTTCGATAACATCAAATTTACTGAACATAATCGCCGCTAACCGTCAAATATTGTGCATGGCATCAAAGATATCGGCGTGCTGAAGGCGCACCGTCATGCCGATCTTCTCCCCCATATCCGCAAGCTGCCTGCCGAGTTCGGCAAATTCCACCTTGCTCTGGGAGGTGTCCACCATCATGATCATTGCAAACTGATCTCCCAGAATGGTCTGGGAAATATCTTCGATATTCACGTTGCGTTCAAACAGAAAGCCGCTCACCTTGGCAATGATGCCCCGCCTGTCCGAACCCGTGACCGTTACGACTGCTCGCATTCCGTAATCTCCTTTGTCTGATTGATGATCTCATATTCGATCAGCAGGTTTCCCTGCGAGATGATCCGGACGGGAACTTCCTCTTCAAAGGGAGGGAAATCCTTCTCTCCGTCCACATAGATCTGCCGGATCATGTCCTCATCGCGCTTGATATTGCGAACCCGGAAGAGCGCGACGTTGACATCCACGCCGTCCCGCGTCGTCCAGTCCTCAATGCCCGCGAATGGTGCGACGGAATACTCCTTCAGCCCTACGGAGATAAAGCGCAGCATCTTGCAATAGGCATTGGAACGCTTGAAACAGATCCCCATATACGGGAAGAGAAAAATAATATACAGTGCCGTCCATACGCAGGCGACGGCGATCACCCATGTCTGATTGGGATCCTCGTACGGAAGCATGATATAGTAGATCAAAAGCGCAAGAAAACCGGCAAAATAAAGTCCCGTGACGCCAAAAAACCAGCCGAGAATCCTGCGGCGCTGCCTGTATGCATCCCAGAGATCCGCATCCGTGTAGAGCTTTGTCATGCGTTTTCCTCCGCAATAAACAGAACGCCGAGCGTATTTCTGCCGCAGTGACCCGTGATGACGGAGCCCGCCACCGTCTCCAATACCTCATCAAAGGTGAAATTTTCCGCGACCTTCCTTCTTGCCGCCTCTATGACTTCCTCATCCGCCATGCTGTTCGTGATGAAACAGCGCGTTTTTTCGTATTTCGGATACTGTTTGGCAAGATCGTCGACATACTGTTCGATACATTTGACCATACTCCCGCGATACTTTTTTCCGGCAACGAGCTGTCCGTCGTGCATTTCGATGAGAGGATGGATCCTGAGCAGATTGGCGCCGTAGAACGCCATGCGCGAGCACCTGCCCCCCTTGTAGAGGTAGTCCAGCCTGTCCGGCACAAAGGAAGTATTGACAAGCGGCCGCAGCGCGTTGACCCGATCGACGATCTCCTGTGGGGACACGCCGGCGTCGCGCAGATCGACAGCTTTGAGAATGAGCAGCCCCTGGCCCGTGGAGAGCGCCTTGCTGTCCACTACGAACACCTTTCCGGGAAACGCCTTCGCGCCCTCCCGAGCATAGTCACAGGCAGAGGACGCCTTGGCGGAAATGCTGAAATGGATGACGGTGTCCCCGGCCTCAACGAACGGCCGGAAGAACTCCTCGTAATCGGCCGCACTTGGCGCGGCTGTCTTGGGAAGCTGGCCTGTTTTTTCGACATAGTCAAAAATGTTCTGCGGGACAATGTCAACGCCGTCAAAGTGCGGCGTTCCGCCCAAAATAACCGAGAGCGGCATGATGCCGATATCGTGCGCGGCGATGCTTGCGCCCAGGTCACAGGTGCTGTCTGCCGTAAGTTTGATCATATGTGTTCCTCCGATGAGATTATTCCCAAACAAAAATGCCATAGACGGCAGAACGGAATCCCTCCCATGCCGTTGTAAAACTCTTGACCGAAACCGCCCAGGCGGGAACGACGCCGATGACATCTTCGGCCGTCAGCAGATCGTATCCGCGCCTCACGATGTCCTCGGAGTCCGCACTGTTTGCGCGGTTGTCACCGAGAAAAAAGATCTCACCCGCTCCGACGCTGACTTCCGGAAAATCGGGCGTTCTCCCCTTGGCATACGGTTCTTCGAGCGCATGATACATTCCGCCCGCTTCTCTAATCCACAGAACCCCTCCTTCGCACTTGATGGAGTCCCCTTCGGTCGCAATAATGCGCTTGATAATCGTCTCTGCCGTAAAGACGGCATCTCCGTCTGCGGAATAGGCGTCGCTCGAAGTCGTATCGAGAATGACAATGTCTCCGCGTGAAAAGGCATTCCCGCGCACTGCATAGACAATGTCTCCGCCTTCATAGTCCGCTCCCACGCGCTCGCCGCCGTAAAGCGTATCGCGCATGGAATCCCCTTTCACTTCCACCACAAGAAGAAAATTGGCGCGCAACAGATCGAAGATAAGGATGAGCAGGACGAATGCAAACACGATATACAGTGCGATCTTTGCCGCGCGGCTTTCGCGCGGCTCGTTGAGCATTGCGGGGCGGCGGATCACAATTTCTCCTCCGCGATGCGCCGCACACGTTTTTTCAATTCGTCCGGCGTTAGCATGACGATCCTGCCGCAGGTAAGACATCGGATCTTATAGTCCGCCCCCGTGCGCACGATCTTCCAGAGCGTTCCTCCGCACGGATGCGGTTTCTTGGTCTCCACGACAGTATGAAGTTGCAATTCGCTCAGATCCATAGGATATTGTTCACCAAAACTTCGTCATTTCCAACAAAGACAAGGGAGAGCGCGCCGGAAAAACTCTCCATATGCGCTCCCGTTGCAGATTTGAAGTCGGATGCATCGAAGAGAACACTCTTCCATTTGCCTCCGCCTGCAATGTGCGCTTCGGCGCTGAAGCCGTTTTCTTCATCATCGTCAAAATAGAAGGTAGCTTTGAGCGTGGCATCTGCGGCGCAATAGGCGTCCAATCGAAGCGATGCACCTTCCGGTGCTGCATAGCGTGGTTCATTGACTCGGTATGATACGATCCCCGCCTCCGCCGTCGCGCCGAGGATCCCCCCGTAACCCGGCAGAAGTTTGGCATCCACACCTTTTCCGTCCGCAAAGCAGTCCGCAATCGAGCGCGCACGGCGACGAAATCCCGATATGCCGTTCAGCCCGTCCCGTTCGGAGGCATAGATGATACGGCTGCGTACACAGGCATTCCGATAGGGTTTTTGCAGAATTACTTCCTGGATCTTGGACGTTACGGAGAAGTTGTTGGAATAATTCGCAAACGCATAGACGAGCGCCCGGCGGCTCTTTTCATAGAGAGAGAGCGGAAACGTGCCGACATTCCCTTTTACTTGGGAAGAAGTTCCAAGTACGCGCGTCCAGTCGCGTGCGTGCGAACCTGTGATGCGCTCGGTATAGAAGATCCCGCATTCACGCAACTCCCCTTCCTCGTCAAACGTGGCGCGCGCGACCAGATTGCCGTCATCGTCCTCTTCGACGGTGAGAGCGATCGGCCCGCATAAAAAGACGGAGCGCTCTTTGAGATACTTGTCAAGGAAAAGATCGATATCGGCAAGTGAATGCATCCCAATCAGACCGTTCCCGTGGGAAGAATACAAAAATGCCTTTTCCACATCCGGATTGATCTGCTGAAAGGTATCATAGACGCGGTCATAGTCATGCTTTTTATCGTTGACCGCCGATAGAAGCAGAACGGGACAGCGGACATAGGGCGCGTAGCTCTGCGAATCGATGCCCGCAATGAAGCGGTGATGATCCTCATCAAAGACCCTTTTTTCACCGTCCGCGAACTTCTCCATGCCGCGATAGGCAAGCCAGCCCGCGGCACAGACGGAAATCAGACAGGAAAGCGGAACATATGGCGCAATCTTGAACAGCACTTCCCCGCCCGTTCTCAATCCGATCGCCCCAAAACGCGTTACCTCCCTGCGTGTGGCAAGAAACTTGGCGGCATAGCGTGCCACGCCCGCCCATTCATACCAGCTTGTCTCTTTTGCGGTCGGTTCCGCACGGTCGAGGTGACTTCCCGCCCGCACATAATTGGCATAGTCCACAGCGGCAGGATAGGAGGTATATGCCTCAGTCCCGTTTTCGCCGCAGTAGTCAACGCAAAGAACGCCGTAACCGCGTGCAATAAACCGACGGACGAACGTCTCGTCAAAGGGGCAACCGGCTTCAAAGAGGATCAGAAGTGCGGGAAACGACGTCGCGCCCTCCGGAAGCACATACTGTGCGTAAATTTTGACGCGCTCTCCGCCGACCCGCCTGCCGAGGAAGCGCACGTCGCGAAAGACGGCTCCCTCATCCTTGCGTTCGGAGAGGGTCTCCTCTTCCAGGGGGAGCGAATCGTCAAAATCTTTCCACAATGTTACGGGAGTCAGAAAGGTACTAGCCAAATGCCACCTCACACCATTTCTATTTGCGAACCGTGTCGCTCGGTTGCCTTCTTCACGAGGAGTTTGCGCTCGATCCGGTGTTTGAGTTCTTCAACGTGGGAGATGATCCCGATGGAGAAATGCTCGTTTTTCAGGCGTTCGAGACTGTCCATGACGACATCCACCAGGTGTTCGTCCAGCGTACCGAATCCCTCATCCAGGAAAAAGAATTCTATGGGACGCAGCGACCGGGCGCAGATCTCGGCACTCAGCGCGAGCGCCAAAGAGAGCGAAACCAAGAACGTCTCTCCGCCCGAGAGCGTATTGACGTTGCGCTTTTCCCCGCCGTCAAAGTTGTCGCCGACAAAGAACCCGCCTTCATAGCGCAGAAAGTACCGCCCGTCCGTCAGAGAAAGCAGCCGCGCGCTCGCATTCTCTGCAACGGTCTCAAGATATTCCTCGGCGATGAACTCCATAAATTTGTTCCCCTCGAGCAGCTTTCTCAACCGCTCAAAGCGGGTAAATGTCCTTTCAAGGCCGGAACACTCTTTCGCCAATTCCTCTTTCCGCTGCAAGTTTTCTTCGCTGCGGGAAAGATCGCTCTGCGCAAGCGCAAGCTCCCTTGCGCAGTCCGCAGCGCGGGCCTCTCTCTCTGCCCGATGCGCCTTCCATGCATCATAGGCTTCCTGCGTTGCGTCAAAGAGATTTTCTTTGGCAAGTTCGTTCAGGCGGGAATGCGCAGCCGCGTATTCGTTTTTATATGCCTCCACACGGGTGCGCGCCCGCGTCGGGTCTCCGTAGCGCGCGCAGAGCGCGGCCGCATCTTCCGCACCGGAAAATCCACCCGCCTGCAGCGACCGAGAAAGCCGCGCGTCGGCGCCTGCCAGCGCCTCCCCGGCGGCCTTTGTCTGTGCTTCAGCCGCTGCGAGCGCAGTTTTTGCATCCGAAACACGTTTTTGCGCCGCTTCACGCTCCTGCATCCGCCGTTTTTTCTCCCGCCGGAGCGCAGCCAGCTGCGCTTCAAGCTGTTCGGCGGGAACTTGCGGAGGGGTGAAGTCCTCCGTCAGGGAACGCAGCCGTTCCGCCGTCTCCTGCCGCTCCTGAGAGAGCGACTGCAGATCGGAGAGATGCTGGTCATATCTTCCCTTTCTCTTTTCAAGAGCGACCCGTTGGTTGTGAAGTTTCTCCCGCGTTTGCTTTTCCTGTTCAAATTGCTCTCTGAGGCGCACGAAATCCGTCGTTCCGCCCTCCGAGAGATGCCGGTATTTTTCAATGAGCGGACGGCTGTCCGGCTCGATCACGGGATGCTTTTTTGTAAGATGCTCCAACTCCGCCGAAAAGCCGGCATATTCTGCATGAAGGAGCGCCGCCTTGCCGTTCTGTTCCGCATAGGAGAGGAAATCCTCGCTTCCGAGTCGCGCAAGCGCCTCGTCGAGCCGTGCAAGCTCTTCGTCATAGGAAAAATCGGGAAACGCGGCTCGTTCCGCCGCAAGTTTTGCCTCCACGGTACGCAGTTTCTTCTGCGCGTTTTCAATTTCACCGGCACGGAAGGCCGCGTTCTTCGCCTGCGCCAGACTGTCTGCCAGCGCCTGCTCTTGCGCTTCCGCGTCCGCGGCATTCCACAGCATGGCCTCATCGAGCGCATTTTGCGCCTCCTGTTCGGCGCCTCTTGCAGTATTCAGGTTGCGGTTGCACGCATTCAGCCGTTGTTGGCATTGCCGCACCTCTTTGGCATCGCGTACGGCGGCGGAAGCGCGGTCGAGGCGATCGAGCTCCTCCGCAAGCGTGCGCATCTCCTCTTTTTGCTGCTTCAGCTGTTCCATGCGGGCAGAGAGTTTTTCCTGTTCGGCACGCATGCCGACGCGGATCGCAAGCACCTTCTCCTGCTCGCGCAGGGATAACAGTTCCTCCCGCAGCGCCGCATCCTCCTTGCGCAGTTCCTCCGCCCTTTTTCGGAGAGAGGAAACGCTCTCTGCGGAAAGGTTGGCATACTGTTCCAGTTTTGCCTGCGCAACGCGCAGATCTTCCCGCGCCTGATTCAGTTTGGCTCCGGCGCGCCTGAGCAAAGCGTCGCCATATGCTTCCAGATTGAACAGACGGGAGACAAGTCTTAGTCTGTCTGCCCGCGCGGACTTGACAAATTGCGCAAATTCACCCTGAGGGAGTGCGATACACTTTTCAAAGTCGTGCTGCTCCAGCCCGATGATGCGCTCAAGGAGCGCATTTCCATCCCGCACGCCGTCCGCCAGCACGAGAAGGGAATCTCCCTTCTTTTCATATACTTTAAGCGATTGTGCAGCATTCTTGCGCTTGAGCTCCCGTTCAACGCGGTAGGTGCGCCGCGCGTCCTCAAAGACGATCTCAAATTCAAAGGTTACATACGCCTTATCTTTCGCGTAATGCAGAATATCCGCAATACTTCCCCTGGCACGAGATACATTGCCATAGAGAGCAAAGGCGATGCAGTCGAGGATGGTGCTCTTCCCGGAACCCGTGTCCCCGAAAATGCCGAAGATCCCGAATTCAAGCAGTTTCGTAAAATCGATCGCCGCAGGCTCGGAAAAAGAGTTGATGCCGCAAAATTCCAAAGAGACAGGCTTCATACTCCCTCCTCCAGCAGGACAAGAAATGCCTGCGTCAGATCGTCGGACGGATCCTCCGCATAGACAGAGCGATAGTATTGCTCAAAAAGTTCCTTCGGCGAAAGCGTACTGCGGCGCACGGCGGGCGTCGATTGCGCGGCCCGGGTGCGCACGATCAGGGAGACAAAACCCTCATTGGCAGCGCGCAGCATCTGCGTTTCCTGAGAAGAGAGCGGCGCGCGCAGCTGCAGAGTTAGTTCGATAAAAGCGCCCTCGTAGCGCCTGAGCAGGGCGGCGGCGCGCTCCGCATCCTCCTCTTCCAGTCGCACGAGCCGTTTTCCGGAGGAGAGCGGCAGCTCCTCGACAGAGATCCCCGTCGCGCCCGTATGCAGCAAGATCACCTGCTTTTTTTCCTGTTCATCGAAGGAATATTGCAGGATGGAGCCGCTGTAACGCACCTTTTCTCCGAATTTCTGCGGTTTATGAAGGTGTCCGAGTGCGACATAGTCAAAGCCGTCGAAGAGGGAAACGGGAACGGCGCGCGCGCCGCCAAGATCGATGTCGCGCTCGCTTTCGCTCACTCTGCCGCCCGAGACAAAGAGATGGCTCAAAAGTATATGCGGCATCCCGCCCGAAAAGCCCGCTTCTCCGCGGGAGATCCAGCGGCGGAGCTTGTCCGGATAGCTCTCGTCCGTCTTTTCCTCTTTCAGCCGTGCCTCGTTGGGATAGGGCTGCACATTGAGATAGACGCGCTCCCCCCGCTCGTTTTCGATGACGACATACCCCTCGCCCGATGCGACCGCACGTACCCCTCTGCTTCCGCCAACCGACATTACGTCCGTTCCGCCGCCAAAGAGATAAATCCCCTCTTCAGCGGCAAGGGGCGCGGATGCAGCGAGCCGGACACCGTCATCGTGATTGCCGCTTGCAAGGACGATCGCACGCCGCTCGCCGGCGATCCGCTTCACAGCACGGAAAAACACCTCCTCAGCCTCGGCGGAGGGCATGAATGTATCGAATACATCGCCCGCAACAAGGACGAGATCGACCTGTTTGGCGTCACAGATCGCAGCGATCTCATCGAGCACCGCGATCTGTTCGGGCAGGCGATCGCGCTCCATGAGCCGCTTGCCGATATGCCAGTCAGAGGTGTGAAGAATATTCATAAAGAAAGAATCACCGTAAAAATTTGTCAGCGTCACAAAGCCATTGCTTTTCGGCGACATTTATGTTATACTATTATACAACGGCTTTAAAAAAAAAGCAAGCGTTCATCCCGCATTCGGGGGAAAACGCGCACGCAAATACAGGAGAGAAACAGAGATGTCGTTCGCCGCCTTTTCAAAGGATTTTGCCTCGAATATGTTTACGAGCGTGGAGAACCAGTTCATCACCAAATATCTCCCGCAGGCGGACGGCGATGCCGTGCGTGTCTATCTGTACGGGCTCTATCTTTGCCAGGTCTCCGGAGATTTTGACGCGCAGACCTGTGCGAAACTGCTTCGGCTCACGGAGGAAAAGCTGATTCAGATCTTCTCGTTCTGGGAGGAGTGCGATCTCGTGCGCATCCTCTCCCGTTCCCCGCTCTATGTCGAATACCTCCCCGTGAATGCCGCAGTCGGCAGACCCAAGACCGTACTGCCGGAAAAATACGCCGCGTTCAACAGAGAACTTCTTCAGATCCTTCAGCGGGCGCGCAAGGATTTCCGCCCCTATGAGATGCAGCGCATCCTTGAGTTTCTTGAAAACAATCCCATGGAACAGCAGGCATTTTTGCTTGTCGCGCAATACTGTGCAAAAAAAGACGGGGAAAAACTGTCCTGCTCCCATATTTTAAACAAAGCAGCCAAACTTGTCCGCGAGCACAAATATACATATGAACAGGTTGAGGCGGATCTTGCGGACTTCCATCTGCGTGAAAAGGAGCTTTCCCATCTCTATACCCTTCTCGGGATCGCGCGCAAACCGCAGGAGAGCGATTATGCCTATCTGGAAAAATGGAGTACGCTCGGCATGGAGAACGGCGCGGTGACCGCCTGTGCGGAGACACTCGGCAAGGGCTCGCTGGCAACGTTGGATACCCTCATCGCAGAACTGCACGAAAAGAATGCGCATACCGAACAGGAAGCGCGCGAATACCTTGCGCGGCGCAAAGAAGAAGCCGACATCGTCTATCTGGTCGCCCGGAAACTTGGGATCAAAGTCGGGAATCCCCGTACGTATTGCGAGGAATATGCGGAAAAATGGCTTGAACGCGGCTATGACAGCGAAAGCCTTACGCTGCTCGCATCCCTTGCCATGAAACTCTCATACGGGTTCCCGGAATTTGACGCGATGCTGGACGAACTGTACTCTTCCGGAATCGTGGATGAAGAAAGCGTGAAGAATTACTGCGCGTCCTGTGACAGGCAGCTCAGGCTGTTGCAGAAGATCCAGTCAATTTGCGGCGTGATGCGTAAGACGCAGTCCGCGCTCGACATGATCGGAACATGGCGCAGCTGGAATTTTTCGGAAACCATGATCCTGGAAGCCGCAAAACGCGCCGCAACGGCTTCCGCCCCGCTCCCCTATATGAACAAACTGCTCTCGGAATGGAAACGCGAAGGTATCTCTGCTCCGGAGGAAATCCCGGAGAGTTCGCCGCGTGCAAAGGAGGCAAAGAATGCGGCAGATCTGTCCGCAGACGCGCGGAGCGCACGTGAAAGCTGGTATGCAGCGCGGCGAACGGCAGCACTTGCGCGCGCCGAACAGTCGGTAAACCTGGCAAACAGGGACGAAGCCTATTCTTCCGCTGACAAAGCCGTCAAAAGAGGCGAGATCGAGCTTGCCAAAGCGGAAGTGTTCAGCCCTGAAAGTGTCAAACAGATCCAGGAGAAACTCGATCGCGCCAAAAGGGCGCGGCGGGAGGCGCTGGAGCGTCTCGGCCTTACCGAGGAAGATTTTACCCCCCGCTTCTCCTGCCAGAAATGTTCCGATACGGGATTTCTTCCGGATGGGAGAATGTGCGACTGTTACCATAAGTAAGTCAAGGAGGAGTGTCTCAAGCACTCCTCCTTGATTTGTATTATGCATGGCATAGTACTATGTAAAAATAAATATATTTATTCATATTCTCCGTAGTCACGCCGATCCGGAGGACAAGCTGCATCCCGCGTTCCCCATTTTCCCCCGCGCTTTTCCGGCTTGGGAACCGACTTGATATCGACGAGGATGACGTCCACACCTATTTTTTTGATGCACTTGAGATCGATAAATTGTTCCGCTCTGCCCCAGCGCCATCCTTTTCCGCCCGGCACTACAATGCCCTGTACGCGTCCCTCCGGATAGGTGAACACGACGTCGCTCACCCTGCCAAGGCGCTTGCCGTCCGTCAGATTGACCGCCTCTTTGCGGTGCAGTTCGCAAAAACTCGTTTCCATGTTATTATTATATGCATTCGGCCGCCCTGCTGTGACTGTTCCAAGGTTTCCGGCACAATTCCAAGACTTTCGGAGCGATTTTCTATCATTCTTCCTTGCGTAATATTTCCGGACATGATAGAATATTGATCACAACAGGAGGCAGACATGAAGTCAAACATCGGTGAATTTCTCGCAATCTTGAGAAAATCAAAAGGGATGACGCAACAGGAAGTGGCTGACCGTCTGGGCGTTTCCAACAAGACGGTTTCGAGCTGGGAGACGGGCGCATCCTGCCCGGATATCTCCATGCTGCCCGCCATTGCTGAACTCTTTGGCGTGACGTGCGATGAACTTCTTCGCGGGGAACGTATCCCTGCGATGAACCGGCTCAGAAAAGCGAAGAACGTCGCGAAAAATCGCTTGCGCGGCTGCTTGCCATGTACCGCAACAATCTGACGGTGACAAGCTGGATCTGCATCGGACTATATCTCGTTGCCATCGTTGCTGCTCTGCTCATCGGCTGTGCAGCACTCGAAAGTCTGATCGGCTTCTTTGTAGGTATCATTTTTATCCTCGGAGGCGTATTTTTATGCATGATTCAATGCAGATATCTGCGTTTCCAGCCAACGCAGAATGATTTTGACAGTGCCTCCACTGACGAATTTTTACGCATCCTGGAACGCAAACAGTCGCTCACACTCACTCTTGCGGCTACAGCTTTCGGATTTATCTTCCCACACGTCTTCCCTCCCGTACACACCGGACTGCTGCTCGGATATGCCTTTCTCTACAGGCTGATCGGCGCTGTCGTCTCCACCCTGCTTGTGCTGCTCATCACTTGGATCGTACGCACGGCAAAAAAATCCTATCAAATGGATCGGCATAAGTTCTTTTGGACGCTCAAGAACGGCGTCGTCCCATATTGTATCATCTGTGGTTTGAGTGTGATCGCCATGGCCATCGGCATAGGTGTAGCTGCATCCATTCCCCAACCGATGGGAAGCGCAAGCACCTATTATGCCGACACCTACGCGTCACTGCTTGATTACTTGCGCAGGGATACCGGACTGTTTTCTGAGTTTGACTACACCCTGTATGAAACGGATGAAGTTGAAACAACTCTTGACGAAGGGACGCTCCAAGCACCCATCTATGAGGAAGTCTGTTTTCAGGAGTACACGATCGGAAAAGCCAGCTATTTCTTCCCCGATTTCCCTTCTCAGTTTGAAGATGACTATATTACGGTTCCCGCAGACGGCGGTGTATATGTTGAAGTGGAGGTTCTGACGATCACCCTGCCCGACGGCGGCATCATTTCTTCCCCCGTTTTCAATCCCGAAATGCAGGGCGGGATTCTCGATCTGCAGACAGAGACAGCCATGCATGTATACGAGGAGACTTCCTATTCTGTATTTTTGGCATGTGATACCCCGCTCTATGAGGTTGCGCAGGCGCAGGGAATTCAGCTCACAATCGGGATGTGATCGCGGCGCCCGTTGCCGGCGGCGTGCTTCTTCTTGGCATCTATACCGCAATTTACATTCCCCGCCGAAAGAAATTTTCGAAGAACAGATCTCTCAATACAAAAATTTGACCAGAACATATTATAATCCAGAACATATTATAATACAGTTTATAATACAGTGGCGGCTGTCCGAATCCGGACAGCCGCCACTGTATTTTTCAGCCGATCTCCTTGCGCAGGGCGCCGATCGCATTTTTTTCAAGCCGGGAAACCTGCGCCTGCGAGATCCCGACTTCCTCGGAGATCTCTGTCTGTGTTTTTCCCTCATAATAGCGTAGGGTCAAAATTTTGCGTTCGCGTTCAGCGAGGCGCGCAATCGCGTCCTTTAAGGCGACGCGCTCCGTCCATATGTCTTCCCCCTGTGTCTCATCAAACAGCTGATCGAGGAGTTGAAGCGTATCGCCGGACTTATTGTAGACAGGCTCATACAGCGAAACGGGATCGGAAATGGCATCCAGCGCATAGACGATCTCCCGCTCCTGCACCTGCATGACCTCGGCGATCCGTTCGATGGTCGCTTCCTCATCGTGTTCCTCCAGACTCTCGCGCACCTTCAGAATACGATAGGCGGCATCGCGGATGGAGCGGGACACACGCAGCGAGTTTCCGTCGCGCAGATAGCGTTTGATCTCTCCCAAAATCATGGGTACGGCATATGTGGAGAATCGCACATGAAAAGACAGGTCAAAGCCGTCGATCGCCTTGATCAGTCCTATGCATCCCGCCTGGAATACGTCATCTGCATTGGCGTTCTTTGCCCAGAAGCGCTTCACAAGAGACAATACCAGGCGCATATTCCCAACAATAAACCTCTCTCGTGCCTCCTTATCCCCCGCTTTGAGACGGCGCATGAGTTCCTCATTCTCCTTTTGCGTGAGTTTGGGAAGTCCTGTCGTGTCCACCCCGCAGATATTGACTTTTTGCAGCATACGCACCTCCTTGCGCGGAAATCCGCGTATGTACCGCAAGTAAGAACAGTATGGACAGAACAGACACTTTTATGCAACTTCGTAAAAATATTTTTTTGAATAAGATTTTCAAGAATGTTCAATATAATATGAGTACGCACTGCATCTTGTGAAAATTTTGTCAAAAATTCGTAAAACCGATATTTTGTTGCCTTTCCTACGATATAATTAAATTTTAAACCCGTTATATAATGAGGGCAGCATGAACGTAATCACACGCATACGACAACTGAAAAATGAGAGAGGCTGGACGGATTACCGGCTCGCAATGGAGGCGATGATCCCGCAGTCCACTATCGCGTCGATGTATGAGAGAAACACGCCGCCGAAACTCGATATCCTTGAAAATCTGTGTCACGCGTTCGGCATCACTTTGGCACAATTCTTCCTGGAGGACGAAACGATGGAACTTGTAACTGAGGACGAAAAGCTCTTGCTTGAGTATTTCCGACGGCTTCCGGCAAAGAAACGTAAAGCGCTTTTGAGCCTTTTGTCCGACAACGATTCTCTTTGACGAGCGTACTATGCCCGGTGCGTCTTTCCGCAGTGAAAAAGAAGATTATACTAATTTTGAGATCTCCTTTTTCAGCCGCGCAATGATTTTTTTCTCCAGCCGGGAAATATAGCTCTGCGAGATTCCAAGCTCGTCCGCAACGTCTTTTTGCGTCATTTCCTCTTTCCCGCCCAGCCCGAAGCGCATATACATGATGCGCCGCTCGCGCTCGGGCAATTTTTTTAATGCCTCTTTGAGGAGCTCCTTCTCCACATTTGCCTCTACACCGCCGTATACCGTTTCGCTGTCCGTTCCGAGAATATCGGAAAGAAGCAGTTCATTGCCCTCAAAATCGGTATTGAGCGGTTCGTCGAAGGAAACTTCACTTTTGAGTTTCGACGTACGGCGAAGGTACATCAGAATTTCATTTTCAATGCACCGTGAGGCATAGGTCGCAAGTTTGATATTCTTATCGGTTCGGAAAGAATTGATCGCCTTGATAAGGCCGATCGTTCCGATGGAGATGAGATCGTCGGCATCCACGCCCGTATTTTCAAATTTACGCGAAATGTAGACGACCAGCCGCAGATTATGTTCTATCAGCTTCGCCTTGACCTCCTCCGCGTCCTTGTCCGCCTCCAGCTTTTCCAGCAGCTCCGCTTCCTCCTCCGGCGAGAGAGGCAGTGGAAGCGCCTCGTTTCCGCACAGATAGTGAACGACATTTTCGCCCGCGCCGATTTTTTGAAGCCATTGCTGTAATGTGCCGAGTATGCTCATGAATTGCCTCCGAAATTCCGGGATGTAAAAGGATCTGAAAGGAGCGCCCGATCTCTCCGATCGTCAAAAACACATGCCGTTCCGTCCCACCGTCCACAGCAAGATGCTCGCAGAAAAATACCGGAGATATCCTGACCCCGTTCACCGTTGTAACAGAAATATGCCCCACGGCCTGCGGATTCCGCCCGAAGAGTGCGAATATCCCTGCCGGTGAGACAACACAAACAGGCGCACCGCGGAACGTAAGACAGTTTCCGCTGTCCGCAAAGCCCGTCCAATGTACTGTTCGTTCGCCCTGTGAAAGAGTACACGGTATCAGATTTCTGATAAACCCGCGTCGTTTCCGGAATGCACGCAAGCTGCAGATGACGCCGACCGCGAAACAGCCGCCTCCGCCCAGGACGAGGCCGATGGGCGCACGCTCCACATAAAACCCTGTCCCGTTGACCATTTCTGTTCCGAAAAAACCATGGATCGCGGTCAGGATCCCGCCAAGCAAAAAGGTAAGGATAAAAAAAGCGATAACGGTCACAAGTGCAGGCCGCCACCGCGCCCTTCCGCACGCAATCAGCGCAAAGACAATGCCGGAAAGAATTTTGACGCAATACGCAGCCGGAGCAGGAAGTGAAAAAAGCGGGAAGACTACGGCAAATGCACCGCCCGCTGCGGACGCCATCAGGAGCGGAAGCACACGGACATGCAGACGCGCACAGCGAAGTGCTAAATAGAGCAGCAATCCGTCTATCAATGCATTTTCTATAAAGGCATACTCCCAATAGACGATCATATCCTTCCGTTCCTCCATGAAATTATATATCGCGCAGCCATGCAGATCGTGGAATTGCGGGACGATTTTGTACGAAATATGACGAAAAAAAGCGCTCCCCCTTGCGATTGGTTTCATAATATGATATAATCCATATCGGAGGATGAATATGGATATTTCCAACGCCGCACGTTTTCTGCAGAGCTATAACCGCATCGAAGCACAACTGAAGCGATTGCACGGTGCAAAGGCATCCGCAAACTTTACCGATCTGGTCAAAAAATGCAGCGATACGGACATCACCGTACGCCGTTATTCCGCAGAACTCATCGATTACGGAAAACTGCGCAATGCGATCGTCCACCGTGCGTCCGGCGCGTCGGACGAAACCGTGATCGCCATCCCCTGTGATGACGTCGTACAGACCATCGAATTTATTGAGGCATGTCTCTGCCGCCCACCTCGCCTCATCGATGCGATCAAAGTCAAAAAAATCGCCTCTGTCTTTGCGGACAAACCCATCATTACGGCCGTAGAAGCGTTTCGGGAATACAAACAGAAGACGCTCATCGTCTACGACCACGGGACAATGACCGGCGTCATCAACAGCTACTGGCTGTATGCGCAGATCGAGATGCAGGTCAAAGAAGGCGCCGATCTTCTCAATTTTTTTACAAAAACATCCTGCTCTGCCATCGTACGGGATTCCGAGATGGAAAAGTACCGCATATTAAGTCAGGACGCAACGGTATTTGAAGTATTTGTTGCCTTTGAAGAAAAGAAGGATCTCCTCGCCGTTATTGTAACGGAAAACGGCGTTTTTGGAGAGAAGGTACTCTCCATCGTCACGCCATCCGATTTTCCGCGCATCAATCGGTTTTTGGAGACATATAACGCAAAGCCGTTCTGACCGCCGCTGTATTTCGAAAGAAACTTGCAAATTTTTAGAATTTTTTTCAGAAAAACTATTGACAAACGAAAATTCTATGCTATAATAAAGGCACAACAAGGGAGTAGCCTAAAGGAAGTTCCCCGAAAAGGAATGGAAACGGAGCTTCGCAAAAGATTTTCAGAAGTATTCTGAAAGATCTCTCTGATGAATGTATCCTCTGCGGGTCGGTCAAAAGATCGATACAGGATGAAGGGAGAACGTCAGAATAAAAAAGAAAAGATCATGCGGAAAACCGGGGAAATACCGATTCGGAAACGCAATCGTGTTCCACCCGCAGACGAGAGTTTTGCGTACGAAAAACAAACGGGAAAACGAACACCCGAAGGAAGCTCCATTCGTTGCATGGATTTATTATCTGCAAGAAATCTGAAAAAGGAAATCCGATCAATCGCACCCACGAACAGACGGTAGAAAGGATGCCCTTTGAAAGATGAATGCAAAACGGATCGCAAAAGGAAAAGAAATTTCCGATCGAAAGCCAGGAGTTCAGCCAAACAAGACGCAACGGGATTCGGCTGAAAAGCGTAAAAAATGACTCAAGATCAGAACTTTTCGGAATCAACGATCTGAAATGATAATAAATGCCATGAAAAACGGGGGCGTATCGCAAGATACGCCCCTTACCTTTGTCCCCTCTTCAACTTCAGTCAAAAAGGATGCCGCTATGAAATTGACAGAATACACCCCGCAGTTTGAAAACGATGTCAAAGATCTCCTGGTGGAATTGCAGACACATCTTGCCTCCCTCGATCCATACCATATCATTGTCCTGCGCGATAATTACCGCAACGATTACTTTGCCCACGCGATGGCAGCCGTCAAAAAACATGCAGGCAAAATCTTTCTTGCATTGGAGAAAGAGAAAGCCGTAGGCGTTGCCATCTGCATGATCCCGCCGTACGGCGAGGAGAGCCGGCTTACGACCACCTGTCCGAAATGCGGGTTCATCAGTGACCTTGTTGTAACCGCTTCCATGCGCGGAAAGGGCATCGGCAGCGCATTGCTTGCACAAGCGGAGCAGTACTTTACAGAAAAGGACTGCACGTTGATGCAATTCTGCGTATCCGCCTACAATCAGCGGGCGCTCAGACTGTATGAGCGCTTCGGCATGGAAATGGACTGTTATTATCTGAAAAAGCCTCTTCAGAGGCGGATCTGAAAATCTCCGAAATCATAAAGCCCGCTTCCGCGGTACAGTCTGCCCTGCCGTGAAAGTTCGGAAAAGCCCTCCTCCACCCTCTCACAGAAATTGTGCGGCAGATCCAATGTGTGATGCCCCGGCAGGATGCGCTCCGCACAGAGGGATCGGATACGCCGGACGGAGTAATAATACTGCAGAGGATCTGTAGTCGGATAGAAAGCATCCAGGCAGCCGCCATAGATCAGATCGCCCGAAAACAAGTATTTACGAGCCTCCTCATAAAAGCAGCAATGTCCCGGAGAATGGCCCGGCGTATGCAGGACAAGCAGGCTCCTTCCGCCCAGTTCCAGCCGATCGCCGTCACAAAGCAGTTTTTCCGGATTGCCGTGAAAGAGAGAATATTTCTCCGGATCGAATTGTGAAGGGAAATTGCACGGTCGGGCGGTGAGCTGCCGCTTGATCGCGGCAAGAGGAATGGGAAACTCCTCTGAGAGCCAGGCGACCTCCTTTCCATGAACGGCAAATTTCTGAAAGCGGTGCAGTCCCCCGATATGATCCCAATGTGCGTGTGTAAGTACAACAAAAACGGGGAGTTCCGTAAGATTTGCTACCGTTTCCCCGATGTCCGCAACGCCCAAGCCCGTATCGATCAACACTGCCCGTTCCCTTCCGCACACAAGGTAACAGTGTGTCTCCTCCCAATGTTTCGGTTCACCGATGACAAACGTATCATCGTCTATAGGCTCGATAGTAAACCAATCCGACATGTATCCCCTTTCTGTCAAATCGGGCGGTGCTTTTGTAAAAGCACCGCCCGATTTTTTGTTATTTGCTGCGGATATATTCATCGATCGCCTTGGCGGCCGTCTTGCCGGCACCCATTGCAAGGATGACCGTCGCGGCGCCCGTCACGGCGTCACCGCCCGCGTAGACGCCTTCCAAGCTCGTTTTGCCATTCTCATCGGCAACGATCTCCCCGCGGCGCTGGGTCTCCAATCCCGGTGTCGTCTGTTTGAGGAGAGGGTTGGGCGAAGTGCCGAGCGCCATGATGACGCAGTCGACCTCCATATCGAACTCGCTGCCCGCGATCTCCACGGGACGGCGGCGTCCGGAGGCATCCGGTTCGCCCAACTCCATGCGGATGCAGCGCAGCCCCACCACGTTATCGTCGGCGTCCGTCAAGATCTCGACGGGATTGGTGAGCAGCTTGAAGATGATCTCCTCTTCCTTTGCGTGCTCAACTTCCTCGCGGCGGGCGGGCAGTTCCGCCTCCGAGCGGCGGTAGACAATGTACACCGTATCTGCGCCCAGGCGCTTTGCGCAACGCGCCGCGTCCATGGCGACATTGCCACCGCCGACAACGGCGATCTTTTTTGCGTGCAGGATGGGCGTTTCACTGCCCTCCTCATATGCTTTCATGAGATTGGTGCGGGTAAGATATTCGTTTGCCGAAAAAACCCCCTTCGCTCCCTCGCCCTTGATGCCCATGAAACGGGGAAGGCCGGCGCCCGTGCCGAGGAACACCGCCTCAAAGCCGTATTCCTCCTTCAATTCCTCAATGGTGAGGATACGCCCGATGACGGAGTCCGTTTCAATCGTGACGCCGAGCGCTTTCAGCCCGTCCACCTCCTTTTGGACGATGGATTTGGGCAGACGGAATTCCGGGATGCCGTAGACAAGTACCCCGCCCGCAACGTGCAGCGCTTCAAACACGGTGACGTCATAGCCGAGTTTGGCGAGATCGCCCGCACAGGTAAGCCCCGCGGGGCCAGAGCCGACGACGGCGACTTTATGTCCGTTGGGCTGTGGCTTTGCGGGCGCAGCCGCGGAATTTGCTATATGCCAATCGGCGACGAAGCGCTCCAGTCTGCCGATGCCAACCGGCTCGCCCTTGATGCCGCGCGTACACTTCCCCTCACACTGCGTCTCCTGCGGGCAGACACGGCCGCAGACGGCAGGCAGCGAGGAAGTGCGAGCGATCACCTGATACGCCTCTTCAAACTTACCTTCGGCGACAAGGGCGATAAAGGCGGGGATATCCACCGCAACGGGACAGCCATTGACGCAGGGCTGGTTCTTGCAGTGCAGGCAGCGCTTTGCCTCGTCGATCGCGGTCGCCTCGTCATAACCGAGAGCAACTTCCTTAAAATTCTTATTCCGGACGAGCGGCTCCTGCGAGGGCATCGGATGTTTCTTGGGATCCATATTGAACTTGGGCATGATCAGGACACCTCCTTCTTGAACAGATTGCAGTGCTTTTCGCGTGCCTTTGCCTCAAACTCGACATAGGTGCGGGAACGCTTCATAGCCTCGTCAAAGTCGATGAGGTGGGCGTCGAAGTCAGGGCCGTCCACGCAGGCAAATTTCATCTGCCCGTCCACCGTGACGCGGCAGCATCCGCACATTCCCGTGCCGTCGATCATGATGGGATTCATGCTGGCAATCGTTTTGATGTTGTACGGCTTGGTGGCGGCGGCAACAAATTTCATCATGATGAGCGGGCCGATGGTGATGACCTCGTCAAACGTTTCGCCGCTCTCCAGAAGGCGGTTGAGCGGCACGCATACATTCCCCTTTTCGCCATAGGAGCCATCGTCCGTCATCATAAAGAAGCGGTCGCTGACCTCCTTGAATTCCTGCTCGAGAATGACAAGATCCTGATTGCGGAAGCCGACGATGGAAGTGACCTCGCTCCCCTGCTCGTGCAGGGCGCGTGCCACGGGCAGCGCAATGGCGCACCCGACGCCGCCGCCGACAACGGCGACCTTTTTCAGCCCTTCAATATGGGTGGGCGTGCCGAGCGGGCCGACAAAGTCCGCAACGCATCCGCCCTGCGGCAGCGTTGCAAGCATCATGGTGGCGCCGCCTACGATCTGGAAAATGATCGTCACGGTACCGGCTTCCACATCGCAGCCGGCAACGGTGAGCGGGATGCGTTCACCGCGTTCATCCGCACGCAAAATAATGAACTGTCCCGCGCGCGCCTTTTTCGCAATGAGGGGTGCCTTGATTTCCATCCGCATGACGGTGGGATTGAGCGCCTCTTTCTTCACGATCTCGAACATACTTTTGCACAATCTCCTTGTATGATTTCCAGTGCATATTATACTATCCGAAAATAAAATTGTCAACGGGGAAAGCGACGGTTTTTCCCGGAAACGGCTCACTATTTCTTGACATCCATTGTTCAATCGTCTATAATAAAATTGGTTCAATAAATGAAATAAATATTGGAGAGAGTTATGGCGAATATCCGGATCGTCACCGACTCAAACAGCGGCATCACGCAGGCAGAAGCGGAGAAACTGGGAATCTCCGTGATCCCGATGCCCTTTTTGATCGACGGCGAAGAGTACTTTGAGGACATCAACCTCACCCAGGAACAATTCTATCAACATCTGCGCGGCAATGCTTCCGTTTCCACATCGCAGCCCTCCGTCGCAAGCGTCACCGAACTGTGGGACGCGCTTCTGCAGGAGGAGGACTGCGAGATCATCCATATCCCCATGTCAAGCGGACTTTCGGAGAGCTGCCATACGGCACAGACCCTGGCAAAAGAATACGCCGGAAGAGTTCACGTCGTGGACAATCAGCGCATCTCCGTCACGCAAAAGCAGAGCGTCTTTGATGCAATGAAACTCATCGAAATGGGGAAGAGCGCTGAAGAGATTGTGGATTACCTGACTGCGACCGCGAAGGACAGCAGCATCTATATCTCGCTCGAAACACTTTTTTATCTGAAAAAGGGCGGCAGACTGACGCCGGCAGCGGCGCTTGTCGGCTCTATCCTGCGCATCAAGCCCGTTCTGCAGATCCAGGGTGAAAAACTCGACGCCTATAAAAAAGTACTTTCCACAAAGCAGGCAAAGCAGGAGATGATCGGCGCGCTCCGCCATGATCTGAACACGCGCTTTGCCCAGTTCCGCAGAAACGGAGAAATGACCATCTCCGTCGCACATACGGACAATTTCACGGAGGCGGAAAACTTCCGCAGGGAACTTGAGGCGACGTTTCCCGATATCCCCGTTCTGTATGTCGATCCCCTTTCGCTCTCCGTTTCCTGCCATATCGGGCCGGGAGCGCTTGCCTGCACGGCGACAAGAGTTCTCAAAGCATAAAATCAGACATAAAAAAGGCAGCGGCCAGATAGCCGCTGCCTTTTTTATGATTCTTCCAGAATCCGAATGAGCATGGGAAGATCCGCGCTTGTCAGAAGATTGACAATGGGATCCCCAACGGAGCCGCTCTGCGTGACGACAACGGCGAGCAGCTTGCGATTGTCTTCAAACGCGTCGATCGCCTCCTGCACGGTGTCGTTGGCGCTTAGGATGCGGTAAAATCGATTCATATCCTCCTCATGCAAAACAGCCTCACACCGCGTCGAGAGAAATTTGTCCAAATCCTCTCCGCGTTCGAGCGCCTGCCCCATGACGCGTACGATGCGACGGTTGTTCAGGATCCCGACCATGCGGTTTCCACGGTATACGGGTAAATTGGAGTAATTTGTCTCTGCGATCCGCATCAGAGCCTCGGCCAGTGTAGCATCGCCGTCGATTCCCGTAACCTTTTTCTGCTTGAGGACGGAAAGTTTGGGCGGGCGGCTCAGAAGTTCCGCGATATGGCATATGAGACCGGTGATCTCTGCACACGGCTCGGCGATGATGCGATCACGCTTGCTCTCATGCACGATAACGTTGCGCAGTTTGGCACAGAGGAGCAGATCATCCTCATACTTGCGCACGGTATTGTTGAACTCGGCGCAGCGACGGACGAGATCGGAAAACTGCAGATTGCCCTTTCCGCGGTAGATGGCTCGCAGGCGCGAATCGATCGTATTATAGGCAGAAACAAAATCAACGGCGTTGCTCATGGACAGAGTATAGCACAATCTTATATAAAATGCAATCCCTAAAATTCATGTTTCCCTGCGCGATAGAAGCCGCGTCGGCGCGTTTCGACCAGATGATACTCCTGCTGTTTTTCAAGATCAAAAAAACAGGGGCTCTTCGCGCAGGCAAAACGCACTTTTCCGCCGATATCGGCAATCAGTGCATAGCCGTATCCGCAGAGAAGTATGGGGATCCCGCACAAAAAGGCCTGCGCGCGGGCAAGCAGCGGCTCCAATCCCTCCGTGAACCCCTCAAAAATGCATACGGCGACATCTGCCCCGCATACCGAGAGCGTTTCCGCCACGCGGAAAAAATACAGATCTTCCGCAACGATGACCCCCAGCTTTCCGGCGGAAGTTTCATAGATCTTCACACCCGCCCCGGCACGGTAAGCCCCTCCGTCGATACGATTTACCATATCCGAGACTCCGAGGATGCGTCCCTTTTCCGCAACAACTGCCGATTTTCTGCGCATACCGCGCGCATCGGTGAAACAGCCGCTCACAACGACCCCCCGACGCTCGCGTGAAAGAACGGCGATGTCCGCAAACAGCCCCGTCTCCCCTTTGAGTTCGCGCTCATAACTCACCTCTCCCAGCGTCTGAAATCCGCAGATAAGCACATCTGCCGGAACAGGTTCCTGTTCCGGCACCTCCGATAAGCCGCCCCTCGTCAGAAAAGAGATCCGCATATTCACCCCCACGCAGTATATGCGCGGGAGGCGAAGAATGATAACGGGACACGAAATACTTCGTGTCCCGCCGCAATTATCTGTGCCTTCCTTTAAAGAAAATCGCAACCGTTCCCGCACCGGAATGCGTACCGATCACGCTTCCGATCATATTTACGAATACAGTACGGGTTCCGAACCGACTTTTGAGCAGACCGATGACGTAATCGACGTCCGCCTGGCAGTCGCCATGGCTGAGGAAGATCGGGTCATCTTTTCCAAGCGTCTGCAACTCCGTCATCTTGTCAACAAGCGCCGCGAGTGACTTTTTTCTGCCCATCGCCTTTCCGATCGCAATGAGGTGTCCCGCATCGTCCACATGCAGAACGGGCTTGATATTGAGCATCTTTCCGACAACTGCCGTCGTTGCCGAAACCCTTCCGCCGCGTTTGAGGTGAAAGAGGTCATCCACCGTGAAGAAATGACAGATATGCCCTTTGAGTTCCTCTGCGTAAGCGACGGTCTCCTCCAGCGACGCACCGCTGTCCGCCTTTTTGACGACATAATCGACAAAGAGCCCCTGCCCGAGGGAGGCGCAGAGCGAATCGACGACACGCACCTGAACGTACGGATACTGCTGCGCAAGCTCTTTGGCAGCGCTGCAATAGCTTTCGTATGTTCCGGAGAGCCCGGAAGAAAACGATATGACAAGCACATCCTTTCCTTCTTTTACAAACGGTTCGATATGCGCGAGCGCCTGTGCGGGCGTCACCTGGAATGTCTTGGGCATAGCACCGCCGCGCAGCAGTTCATAGAATTTTTTTGTGTCCATCACCGCTCCGTCGTCGCCGCCATACGTCACCCCGTCCAGCGTAAACCCGAGCTGTACACGCGCAATGTCATGCTGTACATAGTACTCATCGGGAAGATCGCTCCCCGTGTCCGTCATCAATACAAAGTTTCTTGCCATTTTTTGCATCCTTTTTCAAAATTCGGAGCAGACTCTCCCCGCTGTTCCATATCAGATTATACACAAAGGAAACTTTTTTGTCAATCGCCTGCGAAAAAATCATGTCAATACGGTAAAATTTTTTACGCGCGTGATGCGAAACGTCAATGTAACAAGTCCGCCTCCTTTTTCCTCACGCAGGGAAAAGGATACCCTGCCGTCAAGATCAAAGTATTCCTGTGCGACGCGCGCAAAGTCTCGTACGGCAGCAGCCTCCACCTCATCCGAAATCACCGCCTTATCCCGACGCAGGAGATCTTCCAGACGGCGCAGCTCATCATCTTTCATGTTCCCCTCCTCTGTGCAGATAAGCGCACACCCTCGCGGTACTTCAGGACGGCTTCCGCCAGATTGCGGAATCCCCTCCCGCGCGGAACGATATTTTCCGAGAAAATCCGCTCCTCTTCTGCAACAGCCACGACAAGCGGAAGGCGAAGCGTTGCCGCAATCTCTTCGGGACTCAGAAATTCGCTTCGGCGGCGCTCCCGCCGTGCAAGATTGACAACAAGTCCTACAAAGGAAAAACTATAACTTGTTAAGATCCCGGCAACACGGTCAGCATCCCTCAACGCGGAGATATGCGGCGTCGTCACAAGCAATGCCTCCTCGGCGCAGGCCGCAGCGCGGTGGAATCCATCCTCAATGCCGGCAGGCGAATCGATGAGCAGAAAATCAAACTGCGGAGAGAGCGCCTCCAGCACGAGGCGGATCGCCTGCGGGGAGAGATATTCCTCCAGGACGCGATTGCTCGAGAGCGAGTAGAGCGTGGGATAAAACGGATGCGCCACGAGCGCCTGCTTGGGACGGCAGCGCCCCTCGACGGCGTCCAAGATGTCATAGACGGCGCGGTTTTCTACACCGAGTACCACGTCGGCGTTGTTGAGACCGAAATCAAGGTCGCACACAACGACACGATACCCTTTCCGCGCAAGTTGTACGCCGAGATTGCAGCATACAGTCGTCTTACCGACACCGCCTTTTCCCGACGTGATCACGATCTTTCTTGCCATGTTCCCTCCGCGCACAACGACATTGCACGCGTTTTCCTGTATCATATCACAGTTTTGTCGGTTATTTTGCAGCGGTTTTGCGTATCTTTTGTCGTTTCTGTACGAAAAGGGCTCCGCCATACGGCGAAGCCCTTCTTTCACTTTTGCAGAAGTTCTCGGATGTATCTCTCATACTCCTCATCCGTGAGTTTTCTGATCTTCTTCTTTTCCACAGGAGCGCCCCCTTTGGATCGTAGTACCTGTAGTTTGGACGCATTTATCCTCTTTTATTCGGTTCGAAGTGCGATGACGGGGTCTTTTTGCGCCGCAGACTGCGCGGGAATGAGTCCGGATATGAGCGTCAGCACAACGCTGATCAACACCATGATGAATGCCGTACCGACGGGCAGCGCAGCGATCCCGACGATCCCTGCAAGCGACTCAATGATCAGGTTGATAAAGATAGAGATGATATAGGCAAGCCCGATGCCGATGAGACCCGCGGCAAGCCCGATGATGAACGTCTCCGCGTTGAAGAGATTGCGCACGTCCTGCTTGCGCGCACCGAGCGAGCGCAGCACACCGATCTCTTTGACGCGTTCGACGACCGAGACATAGGTGATGATGCCGATCATCACGGAGGAGACCACAAGTGAAATCGCCGTAAACGCCACAAGCACATAGGTGATGATATCCAGGATCTGCTGCACCATGCCCATCAGCAGCCCCACCGTATCGGTATATGTGATCTGCAACGCACGGTTTTCCTCGGTATCGTCATGGTCTGCATTCCATTGATCGAGGTAGGCAAGAATATTTTCCTTATTGTCAAAATCGGTCGCATAAATGGAAATGCGGCTGACCTCATCGCTGCCACCCAGCGTCTGAATGGCGACGTCCGGCGTCTGTGCGATATAGATGGACGAGCTGCCGTACGGCTGTCTTGTATAGCCGTTGATGAGATTATCCGTGTCGGCTGGGAGCAGATAAATGTAATTGTCGCTGCTGCCATAAGGGATCTTCGCCTCGTTGCTCCGCATCCACTCTACGATCTTGGAATCTTTATTGCCTTCAATGTATGCTCTGACAGTATTTTCCGTGAGGTTGAGCCCAGCAGAAAGACAGCCATAGGAGAGCCCGTCTTTCAGCCGCAAAATGCCGGAAATTTCCAAATTGAGTCCCTCGCCCTCCGCCGCAGTCAGCGTATCTTGGGTCAAATCATTGTAGTTTGTCTTGTCGCCCGAATATTCAAATGGATATTGCCCGGTCAGATAGGACTGCAATGACCATCCCTCGTTCTCGATATAAACCGCGTCGTTATAAAAGAAGGTGTATTTTTTGCCGAGGATCTCTTCAAACGTCACCTTATCGGCATCGGGGTCGACTTCTGCAGAGCTGTCTTCATCGCCGAGGTTAAACAATTCCATGAAACGGTCTTCCGGAAGCAATCCAAGCTGCGCAAGCGTCAAGTCTGTCACCTGGTTGTTGCTCCCGACAACAAGCACGACCTCGTTTTCATTCTGCGGAAAATGCCCGGCGATTACATCGTACTGCGAGAGAACATATTCCCCGTAACCAAGGTTGGTATTGTCCGACGTTCCCGGCATGACGTTGACAACGTCCAGAAAATAATCGGCATATCCGACGAGCGAGTCGTACTGCGACGCGAATACCATGAGGTCTGCAATAAACTTTTCCTTGAGGTTGGACAGCGAACGCGTAGTCGTCTCCGTCCGGGAGCTGTCATTCTCCGGGAAAGTCTCCGCCTGCAGGAACAGATTATCCGAAATGGCTGCGCCATATCCGTATGCCAGCTCCGCATACCATTCGAAATCCATGTTTTCAAGATAATCGATATATTCCGGCGTAATATTGTTTTGCGTTGCCATGCCGTTTGCAAGGCTTGTGAGGAAAGAATCGATATAGACCTTATCCCCGAGCTGCCCGAGATCGGGCATATCCTGCGGGGAAGTGAACGAAGTCATGGCGGAAGCAAGGTCAAAAGAGCTCTCCGAGATGGTCACGGGATAGTAAGAGAGCATATCTTCTTCCGTCTTGCGGATATAGTTATTGAAACCGCTCGAGAGCGCCAGCACAAGGCTAACGCTGATGATGCCGATGCTGCCTGCGATGGATGTCAGGATCGTGCGCCCCTTCTTGGTGAGCAGATTCTTGGCACTCAGTGCAAGCGAGGTGAGAAAGCTCATGCGGGCGCGCGGCTTTTTTTCGCGTTTACACTCCCCCGTGCTCTTTGCGAAAGACGGATCGGCTTCTTCCTGCATCTCCGGCGGCTGTTGCGAAAGCGGGGCGGCTTGCTCTGCAGCACTATCTGCCGACGAATCATACGGCATGGAGTCTGCCTCCACCTGACCGTCCTTCAGCTTAACGATGCGCGAGGCATACTGATAGGCGAGCTCGGGATTGTGCGTGACCATGATGACGAGCCGCTCGCCCGCGATCTCCTTGATCAGATCCATGATCTGTACGCTCGTCTCGGAATCAAGCGCGCCCGTCGGCTCATCCGCAAGCAGAATGGAGGGATTATTTACCAGGGCGCGCGCGATGGCGACGCGCTGCATCTGCCCGCCGGAAAGCTGATTGGGGCGTTTGTTGATTTCATTCCCCAGCCCGACGCGTTCAAGCGCCTCAACGGCACGTCTCCTACGCTCCTCCCGGCCGATCCCCGCAATGGTGAGCGCAAGTTCGACATTGCCGAGGACGCTCTGGTGCGGAATAAGATTGTAGGACTGGAAGATAAAGCCGATGCGATGGTTACGATAGACATCCCAGTCACGGTCTTTATAATCCTTTGTCGACCGTCCGTCGATGACGAGATCGCCGGACGTATAATGATCTAGCCCGCCGATAATATTGAGGAGCGTCGTTTTGCCGCAGCCGGACGCTCCCAAAATACATACAAATTCATTTTCGCGAAATTCCAGGCTCACACCCTTAAGCGCTTGCACGTCTCCGGAAGCAGCTCGATAAACTTTCCGGATGTCGATCAGTTTCAGCATAAGAACCTCTTAATATCATTGCATTGCGCCGCTCGCTGCGGAAAAAGCAACTCTTATTTTCTCTCGATTCCCTTTTCTTTGGAAATCTCCTTCATTACGGTGTCGGTCGCCTTATAAATATCGTTATACAGCGCAAAAAATTCCCTGACTTTCTCCTCGCCGACCGCGCTTACGATGCGCTCCATCGTCGCATTGGCTTCTTTGCATTGTTCTTCAAATACGGCACGGGCGTTTTCAGAAAGACGGATGTAGGCAATCTTCCGATCAGTCGGGGAATCGACACGCGCCACAACGCCGTCTTTCTCCATCTTGGTCACGATCTGGGAAACGGCGGAACGAGTGATTCCGAGTCTGCGTGCAAGCTCAGAGGAAATGATATTTTTTCCCTTCTCCTCCTCCAGGATCACCTCACGCAAAAGGCGGAACTCCGTACGCGAAAGTTCATGCGCACCTGCAAAAAAATCGATGTTCTCCATGTTGCGCATCAGCTGAAAACATTTGATAAGATACTCATTGATTTCCATAGAAAATTCCTCCGATTTGTTTGTATCTGGCTGAACAATTTAGCGCCTTTATTATATCGCAGCCTCTGTATATTGTCAACCTTGAGAAACACTTTTTCAGTCAAATTCACAATAATATCATTTTTTACACGGCGGTTTCCCAAAATAGGAATAGAGCGTACATGCAAGGTGCGCATTCCACAGCCTGCGCATCCGATCTGCCCGTCCGCCGAAAGCACGAGCGGCATTGGCATATGCCGAGAGGAAGTAGCAGCTCCAGTCGGGAAGCGCGCGGTACATATTTCCGAAATCACGATACAATCCCATTAGGTCAGCATTTTCCATCCGTTCGCCATAGGGAGGATTGCAGATGAGTACGCCGTTTGTCTCCGGGGAAGTGAATTTTCGCATATCCTGCGTACGGAACACAATATCCTTTTCCACGCCCGCCCGCGATGCATGAAAGCGGGCAATCTCCACTGCCGCAGAGGAGATATCCGAAGCAAAGAGCCTG
This sequence comes from uncultured Clostridia bacterium, assembly GCA_944372575.1. GTDB lineage: Bacteria > Bacillota > Clostridia > Christensenellales > Borkfalkiaceae > Gallimonas. The sequence goes on from CALVZS010000030.1 coordinate 47,972, forward strand.
GGAAGCGGCGTGCGGATCTCCCCTTCCTTTGCCTCTTCGCGGGCAAGTTTCAAGATCCCCCTCGGCGCGCATTTCCACCGAGTAAAATCAAAGTCACGCGCCATGCCGGGCGCAATGTTACGCATATACAGCGCCGCTTCAATGGGGATGGTGCCGCTTCCGCAGAAGACGTCCGCAAAAGGTTTTCCCGCACGGAAAAAGGAACTCTCCACCATTGCCGCCGCCGTCGTCTCCCGCAGAGGTGCATCATATGTGCGCACGCGGTAGCCGCGCTTGTGCAGTCCGTCGCCAGAGGTGTCCAATGTAAGATATGCCGTATCCTCATAGAGATAGACGCCCACGACAACGCGTTCGCCGCGCTCATCCAGCGTATGTACGCCCAATTTCTGTTTGAGTCGCTCGGTAATCGCCTTCTTGACGACCCCTCCCGTTGCCTTGACCGCCATGAGGCGGCTCCTGACGCATTTTCCGTCCATAAGGATCATGGAGTGCGCCGAAAGATATTCCTCCCACGGAAGGCGGAACACGCCGTCATAGAGCGCGTCAAAATCGGGGGAGGGAAATTCCCCCACCCCGATCAGAACGCGTTCACCTGCTCTGAGACAGACATTGAGACGTGCGACATCCTGCCAGTCCCCTTCAAGGCAGATCCTGCCCTGCAGGGCGGGACAGTCGCCGTAGCCGAGTTGTCTGAGCTGCCGCTTGACAGAAGCTTCCACACCTGCGGCAACCGGAATATAAAGTTTCATCTCACTCCTGCGGCTCATCGCTCTCCTGCTCCGTCTCCGGGACGCACGGGTTGAGCGGCGAAGTAACGGGCGTCATGTCATACTTATCATCGAGGTCGCCCAGCAACTCCTCGATGATATCCTCACGCGTGATGATCCCGGCAGCAGCATCGCCCTCCGCCACGACCATCATGTGCTCCCGCTCTTTCTGCATCCGTTTGAGCAGAACAGAGACCTTTTCTTCCGCCGTGGTAGACGAAAGCGGTCGTACGAGCGATGCATAATCTTTTTTCCCGGAGAGCAGATTTTCGTAGAAATCTGCCCGGTAGAGGACGCCGATGAGGTTACTGCGGCTGCCGCGCCACACAGGAATGCGGGAAAAATTCTTTTCCCGGAAGATGCGCTGCACCGTCCGTGTGTTGTCCCGCTCGCTGACCGACACAACGCGGTCGAGCGGGATCATGCAGTTTCCGACCGTAAGCTCATCAAAACGCAGCGTACGGTGGATCAGATCGTGTTCCGTCTCATTGAGGACACCGTCCTCCATGACGTCGGAGACAAGCATCTTGAACTCGGCCTCCGTATATCCTTTTTTCTCTTTATTGAGATGAAAGATATAGAAGACAAATTTCTCCCACTGCGAAAACAGCCAGTTGAGCGGAAAGAGAACATATGTGAGGACGAGGAGCGGATATGCCGAAAAACAGGCAAACCGCTCGGGGATCTCCTTGGCGATCGTCTTGGGCGTAATCTCGCCGAAGATCAGGACGACCACCGTAATGACGATGGTTGAGATCGTCGATCCGAGCCCCTCTCCGAGTGCGGCAACGAACAGTACGGTACCGATGGTGGAAGCCGTGATATTGACAATGTTGTTGCCGATGAGCAGCGTCGTCAAAATCTTATTATAATCCTCGCTCAGCCGGAGCGCCATGCGTGCCGTGCGTTTTTTTGCCGCATAGCGGCGCATCCGAACGGAGGAAAAACTTGTATAGGCCGTCTCCGTTGCACTGAAAAAGGCGGAACAGCAGACGAGGATCACGAGGGTGACGAGAAGAACGGCAATGGTAGCCTTTGACATACTGCCGCCCCCTTACGCCTGCTGCGGCGCCACGGGCGGCGTCGGAAGAGCCGTGACCGGCGTCAGATCATATTTGTCGTCCACGTCCCCGATGAGCTCCTCCACCATATCCTCGCGCGTGATGATGCCGAGTGCGTTGTCCTCGGCTCCCACGGCAAGCATATGCTCGCGCATCGTGCACAGGCGTTCCATGAGTTCGGAGACCTTTTCGTCCGGCGAAACATAGCTGACGGGGCGGATAATATTGTCAAAATCCCGTCTGCCGGCAAGCAGATTCTCATAGAAATCCGCCCGATAGAGAACGCCCTCGATGTTCCGTTTTACGCCCTTATAGACGGGAAGCCGCGAAAAATTGGTCTCACAAAACAGCCGGTACACGACGCGTTCATTCTCCCTGACGTCTATGGCAACCGTCCTCTCAAGCGGGATCATGCAGTCGGAAACGGTGAGTTCGTCATAGCGCAGCGTCCTGTGAATGAGTTCCTGCTCCGTTTCGTTGAGGACACCCTCTTTTCCGACGTCGGTGACGAGCATCTCAAACTCTTCCTCGGTAAATCTGGGCTGCTCCTTCCCGAGTCCGAAAAGACAAAAAATAAACTTCTTCCAGAGCCCGAACAGCCATACGAGCGGCAGGAAGAGGTATGTACAGACCAGAAGCGGGTAAGCTGCTGCACACGCGAACGTCTCGGGAAGGCGCTTTGCCAGGATCTTGGGCGTGATCTCGCCGAAGATAAGCAAGACGATCGTAAGAACGATTGTGGACACCGTCGGCCCGATCTCGCCGCCCAGAAGCGACGTAAAGATGAGAGTGCCGATGGTCGCAGAAGCAATATTCACAATATTGTCCGCAATGAGCAGTGTCGTCAATACCCTGTTATAATCCGCACTCAGGCGAAACGCCATGCGCGCGGTTTTTTTGCTCTTCGCGAAGCGTCGCATCCGCACCGCAGAAAAGCCGGTGTATGCCGTCTCCGTCGCGCTGAAAAGCCCCGACAGAACGACAAGCACAAAAAGTGCTGCCAACAGTCCGATACATCGACTGTCCATAGATAGGAAATTACCTGATACCTCCTTTCATGACGGATATTTCCGTTTATTCAACAGGTTCCCGTCTCCAACGCAGAGGCGTGAACCGCATTGATCTCAAGAATCGGCCCCGAGTTCGGATGAAAGGGTCGGAAGCCGCCTTTGCAGGATACACAGGCGCACTTCTCCCTTCTTTCCGCGCGCCACAACATGTACACGCGTATCTTTCCGATCCATCCCGTTCCCCGTCTCCTCCGGCGGCACATTCCGTTCGCTCGCCGCAGCGCCGGTCTTCTCCTCCGAAGATGCAGCCTCCTGCGCCGTTTGTTCCTGTTCCGGCGCCTCCGTCTTTGCATCATCCGCAGTGAGCGTACCAAACTTTGCGAGGACGTCCGGTTCCGGCAGAAGCCATTCGGGAACATGATCTGGAACGGGCGCGGTCGTTGCCTCAATGAGGCGGTTGTGCGCCGCAGCACAGGGATATTCCTGCGTACGCACACAATAGCGGCAGCGGGCATAGCGGCCGCACATATCGCAGGAGCGCGCCACGCTGTCCTTCCACTTTTCCTCATCCAAAAATTTCTGCAGCGCCTCGCGCGTCATACCGTGCCTCCGTCAGCATCTGAAATATTTTGAAAGCCGTTTGGTCTATTATACATGAGTTTTTATAAAAAAACAAGGGGAAACGCAAAAAAAAGTCCGTTTCACCCGTTCATTTTCCGTAATCGTCGAGAAAACTTGCGCGTTTCCCGTCCTTTCGCCAGCCGACAATGCAGTCGAGCGCGACATTGTGCAAGCTGCGGAACACATTGTTCGATGCCTCGGGATTGATCCTGTCGAGCGCGGCAAGCAGTTCCTTCATCTCCCTGCGCTTGCTCTCCTCCTCTTTGCCCGCGACACGCTCGGTAAAACGGCAGGCACAGCCCAGAAAGGACAGCCCGCAATGAGCCGTCCAGGCAATGATGTCCCGCTCCCGCACGGCGTAGAGCGGCCGGATGAGTTCCATGCCCGGATGGCTCGTAGAGCGCAGCTTCGGCATCATGGTCTTGATCTCCGCACCGTAGAACATGCTCAGCAGCGTCGTGGAGACGACGTCGTCGAAATGATGCCCGAGCGCAATCTTGTTGCAGCCGAGCTTTTTGGCGTACTCATAGAGGTACCCGCGGCGCATCCGTGCGCACAAATAGCACGCCGAGCCCTGCGTCACGCTGTCCACGACCGCAAAAATATCACTTTCGAAAATATGGACGGGAAGCTGCAGTTTTTCCGCATTTTCCTCGATCCGTCTCCTGTTTTCCGCCGTATAGCCCGGATCCATCACAAGAAATTCCAGGCCAAAGGAAAACTGCCCGTGCCGGCACAGTTCCTGCATACATTTGGCGAGCAGAAAGGAGTCCTTTCCGCCAGAGATACAGACGGCGACACGATCCCCGGGAGAGAGCAACTGATACTGCTTGACACTCCTGACAAAGGGACACCAGATCTCCTTGCGGTACTTCTTGATGATTGAGCGCTCAATCTGTTCAAGCGTCATGACTGTTTCCCCGCAAGATAGGCCTGCGCGGAGTACGCCGCGACAAGTCCCTCCCCCGCAGCTTTTGCGTACTGATAGGGTCTGCCCGTGACGTCGCCCGCGGCAAACAGACCGGGCAGATTGGTGGAACCGTCACGCGCTATCACAACCTGCGCGCCCTGCGTCTCCAGTCCTCCAACGAGCGCGGCAGGCGGTGCTGCATCGCGCAGACAAAATACGCCCGCAACATCAAGCGCTCCCTCCCTGAGAACGAGGCGTTCGACGCGCATTCCGCCCTCCACGCGCAGCGGTTTCTCCATATGCACGACGATATTATCTTTGGAAAAGTGTGCATCGGGATAGAGGCAGAAGGCGTGGACGGTGTTTGCAAATCCCGCAAGATACTCCACCTCTTCCGCATACTTCTGAGAGGCGACGACTGCGGCGATGACCTTCCCGCGGTAGAGCGCGCCGTCGCAGACGGCGCAGTAGCTCACGCCCTGCCCGAGGAACTCCTCCTCTCCCTGCACGGCGCCCGTCTGCGAAACGCCCGTCGCCAAAATGACGGCACGGGCCAAATAGCTCTCCCCGCCCGCAGTAACGGTAAATATTTCTCCGGCATATACTGCGTCCGCCCTGCCCTTCGTCAATACGATTCCCTCGCGGTGCATCTGCTCCTCGAGGCGGTCTGCAAAGAGCGAGCCATTTCCGCAGACGGCGGGATAGTTGCGGACATACTCTGCTGCGCGCAGTTTTTCACCGAACAATTCCGCACCCAGCCAGAGTGCGTCCCGTTTCAGGCTCTTTAACGTGAGAGCGGCGGAATATCCGGCGATCCCTCCGCCCACGACGATGACATCGTAAATTTTTTCCATGGAAACAGTATATCACGCTGCGCCGCAGCTTGTCAAGCCAAACGCGGAAACGGGAAATTTGCGCATTTTTCTGTTTTTTTTGCCATGCCCGATTGACTTTTTTCCCGCCTTCACTATAATAGAAAGCATGAACAGCGGCAAAAAACGGTTTACGGCAAAGAAGATCGCCATGCTCGGCATCCTTGCGGGGCTTTCCCTTGCCGCGTTCCTGTTGGAAAGCCTCATCCCGATCCCCTTTCTGCCGGGCGCAAAACTTGGATTCGCCAACATTTTCTCCCTCTTTGCGCTCCTTTTATACGGACTTCCGGAGGCGCTCGCCGTCGTCATCGTGCGCACGTTGCTGGGCAGCCTGTTTGCGGGGAACGTCTCCGCGATCCTCTACTCAATGACCGCGGGCATCCTGTCAACCTGTGTCTCCCGCCTGCTGCTCTGTCTCCTGCCGCATATCAGCTTTTTCTGTGTGAGCATTGCGGGCGCCGTCGTGCATAACATCGTTCAGCTGCTCGTCTACTGCGCCCTCACAGGAACCGCCCTGCTTTTTGCCTATTCGCCCTATCTTTGCCTCATGGGCGCCGGAGCGGGCTTTGTGGTCGGACTCATTGTAATTTGTTGCATCAAGGCACTTCCCGCACGTTTTCTCGCGCGGCAATCTCTTCCCAAGGAGGATATCAAGTGATCGTAAAACCAAGGGCATCTTTGCGCGGGATCTCCATCCCGGGACATAAATCGCCCACCGACCGCCTGTCGGCAGAGCGCCTTCCGCTGCCTGCCAAGGTCGTCATCCCGCTCGCGCAGAGCATCGGCGCACCCGCGCAGCCCGTCGTGCAGATCGGGCAGAGCGTTCTGCGCGGCGAACGCATCGCTTCAGCATCAGGAGCGGTTTCGGCGAGCATCCATGCCGGTGTTGCGGGAACAGTAAAGGCCATCGAGGCGCGCCCGGACGGACGGGGCGGCACAATGGAATGTATCGTCATCGAAACTGCGCAAACGCAGGAAGATGCCTTCCTTCCGCCGCTGCAGGATCCCTCTGCAGAGGAAATCCTTTCGCGCATCGAAGAATGCGGCATTGTCGGTATGGGCGGTGCGGGGTTTCCCACGCACGTCAAACTCCGCCCGCCCGTTCCCGTCGATACGCTCATTCTCAACGGTGCGGAGTGCGAGCCCTATCTCACCTGCGACGACGTGCTGATGCAGTCCAAGCATGATGAGATCCTACGCGGCGCAAAGTACCTCGCAAAAGTACTGAATGTACAGCATATCCTCATCGCGATCGAGAAAAATAAGCCGCAGGACATTGAGGCATTCTCAAAGAGCGACATCGACGTCGTCCCCCTGAAAAAGAAATACCCGATGGGTGCGGAAAAACAGCTCATCTACAGCTGTACGGGCAGGAAGGTACCGCTCGGAAAACTGCCCGCGCACGCCGGCGTCATCGTGCAGAACGTTGCGACGGCGTTCGCCGTCTGCGAAGCCGTCGAGAAGGGCAAACCGCTCATCGAGCGCATCGTCACCGTCACGGGGGGTGGCATCATGCAGCCCAAAAACCTCATCTGTCCCATCGGCGCGCCCCTCTCTGCGCTTGCCGAGGCGTGCGGCGGCGAACGGGAGGCAGTCAAGCTCGTATCGGGCGGCCCAATGACGGGCGCGGCACTCACGGGCTACAATGCCGTCGTCACCAAGACGACGGGAGGATTCCTGTTCCTCACCCGCGATGAGACAAACACGCAGGAGCCCACCCCCTGCATCAACTGCGGGCGCTGTGCGGACGCCTGCCCCATGAAGCTCATGCCCATGCAGACGGAGTTTTACACGAACGCAAAGGAATATGAAAATGCCGCCAGATACGGCGGCGTGCTTGCCTGCATTGAGTGCGGCGTGTGCAGCTATGTCTGCCCCGCCCGCCGTCCGTTGGCGCAGGCGATCAAGACCGCAAAGGCGGAACTGAGGAGGAAATCATGAGGATCCTTTCTTCTGCTCCCCATATCAGGACGCGGCGCACGACGCGCTCCATCATGCTGGACGTGCTTATCGCGCTCATTCCGGCAACTGTGGCAGGCATCGTCTTTTTCGGTTGGCAGGCTGCCGTATTCATCGCGATATCGCTTGCCGGCGCCGTCCTCACCGAATTTGTATGGTATCTCATAGAACATAAAATCTGGCGCGGCGGAAGGCAGGTACTTGCGGACTGGGCAAAGCAATTCGACTGCACGTCGCTTGTAACCGGGCTGCTGCTCGCGCTCTGTCTGCCCGCCAACATCGAGGGCTGGTATATGCCGCTTTTGGGCAGCATCTTTGCCGTCGGCGTCGTCAAGATGCTCTTCGGAGGGACGGGCAAGAACATTGTCAATCCAGCGATCGCAGGGCGCATCTTTTTGTTCATCTCCTTTGTTCTGATGACCGTCTATCCGGAGGCAAACTTCGGCGCGATCGCATCGGGCGATCTCGGCTCCGTTACGACCGGCGCGACTCAGCTGCACAACCTGCTCGAACACGCCCCCACGCTCTCCGCGCTCGATCTGTTCCTCGGAACGGGCGTGGCGGGCTGCATCGGCGAGACGTGCAAACTTGCCCTGCTCGTCGGGTATCTCTATCTGTGCGTACGGGGCGTCATCAAATGGTATCTCCCCCTCCTCTATATCGGCGTGACAGGCCTCTTTGCCGTCGCGCTCGAGGGGTTTGATTTCACTTTTTTCCTGCCTTCTATCCTGTCGGGCGGGCTCATCCTGGGCGCCTGCTTCATGGCAACCGACTATGTGACGACCCCCAAGTCCAAGCTCGGCAATGTCCTCTACTTTGTCGCGCTTGGTCTTCTGACTGCGGGACTGAGAAAGGCGACGGGCATTGAAGTTGTCTCTTTCTGCATCCTTTTGATGAATTTCCTCGTCTTTCTGATCGATCTTGCCATCAAGCCCCGTCCCTTCGGATATGTACGCGAAAAGAAGGAGGCAAAGAAATGACGACAAAGGAATTTTTCAAGAGCAACGCCTTCAAAAGCCTTGCCGTCCTCATCGCCATTGTACTGGTCGCGGGCGCGCTGCTCGCCATCTTCAATGATGTTTTGTACATTTCGGACGAGGAACGCCTCAGACGCACCCTTTCCGCGATTTACGGACAGGAAGTAACGGCGGAGGAAGTGACGCTCTCCGAGGAGGAAAGGCACAACAACTACGGAGATGTGAATGCCGCCTACTACATTGCGGACGACGGGAATTACCTGTTCCAAACGACGGGCGGCGGCGGTTACTCCAACGGCAGCGTGACCCTTTGGACGGTCATCGCCTGCACGGGAACGCGCGAAGCGGGGAATCTTGCGCTCACGGGCATTGACAGGGTCGTCTATGAGTCCAACTCCGGCCAGACACTCATTTCCAGCCTGGATGACGACTTCTATGCTTTCTTTGCAGACAATGATGCGTTGGTTTCTTCGGGCGGTTACTTTACGGCAATCAATGGCGGAACGGGCGATCTCAACAATTTTGTTCTCAACGCGACAATGTCCTCCTATGCCGCAAGCAATGCCGTGAATACAGCGCTTGCCTGCTTCCGCACCGTGTTTGTAACGGCGGATGAAGAGGCGGATCCCGTTGAGGAATATTACGGAGAATCCGTTGCCTACGAAACACTTACCGTTTCCGAGACAGACAAAACAAACAAATACGGCACGGTGGACGCCGTGTATTTCGTCGCCGATAAAGGACAGTACCTCTTCCGCACGACGGGGACGGGCGGATTTCAGGACGGCACAGTTACCCTGTGGACGGCGCTCACGGCAGACACCGGCCCCGTCCTCACAGGCATCGACAAGGTAGTCTATATCTCCAATACCAATCAGTCATGGATGGACAAGATCGAGGCATCTTTCTACGACAACTTTGCAAACAGGGATGCCCTCGTTGCCGATGGAGGATACTTCTTCGCCGACAAGAACTCAAGCGACGAATTAAACAATGTGACGATCGGGGCAAGCCGCGCCTCTGCCGCTGCCTGCAATGCGGTGAATGCGGCGCTTGCATATTTCCGCAGCGCTCTTGCGGGAGGTGAAGCATGAATCAGAAAGCAAGACATTACGGCAAGATCGCCTATGACGGGCTGATCACCAATAACGCGACCTTCAAACTGGTACTCGGTACCTGCGCAACGCTGGGGATGTCCACCTCCGCCGTCAACAGTTTCGGCATGGGACTCTCCGTTACGGTGGTACTTCTGTTGAGCAACGTCCTGATTTCGCTCTTGAGGAAGATCATCCCAAACACTGTGCGCATCCCCGCCTTCGTCGTCATCATCGCGACCATGGTCACACTGCTGCGCATGGTGCTGGAAAAGTACATTCCCAGTCTGTATGACTCGATGGGCGTATTCCTGCCCCTCATCGTTGTCAACTGCGTCATTCTTGGACGCGCCGAGGCCTTTGCCAGCAAAAATCCCGTCCTCGACAGCGCCATCGACGGCGTTGCGACGGGACTGGGGCTCACCTGTGCGCTGACGCTCATCGGCATTATCCGGGAATTTTTTGGGAGCGGGAGCTTCTTCGGGATCAAGGTGATGGATTTCTCGATCGGATTTTTCACCAACTCCGCAGGCGCGTTTTTTGTGTACGGCATATGCATCGCGCTCTTCGTCCTCATCACAAATCAAGCGGAGAAGGCGAGCCGCGCTAAACGGTCGCGCGCGCTGCGCATCCCCTCTCATGCGGAGCCGCTGCCCGCTCCCGATGCGGCAGAGGAGGTGAAGTGATGGCTGCCACAATTCTGCTCATTGTCATCTCTGCAGTCTTTTCGCAGAACTTCATTCTCGTCAAGTTCCTGGGAATCTGTCCCTTCCTCGGCGTCTCCAAGAAGGTCAACAGCGCCGTCTCGATGGGCATCGCGGTCACCCTCGTCATGGTGCTTGCGACACTTGTCACATGGCCGCTCTACTTCTATATCATGGTGCCGCTGAGCATCGAGTACCTTGAGATCATCTTCTTCATCTTTGTCATCGCGGCGCTCGTGCAGATGCTGGAAAAGATCATCGAAAAACTCTCTCCCGCCCTCTATCGCTCGATGGGGATCTACCTGCCCCTCATCACGACCAACTGCGCCATTCTGGGCGTCGCGGAACTGCTGCTCGTCAACGATCTCTCCGGCGTCGTCACCGGGATCGAAGCGGGCATCTCCATGAATCTCGGATTTGCCCTCCTTTACGCACTGTTTGCAGGCATCGGATTTACGCTAGCCATGGTTCTCATGGGCGGCGTCCGGGAGAAGATGGAAAAACTGCCCGTCGCAAAGTGCATGAAGGGATTCCCCATCACAATGGTTGCGGCATCGTTTATGGCAATGGCGTTCTACGTCTTTGCCCTGCTCTAAGGAGGCCGGTATGCACTATCTCTTATTGAATCCCGTCAACTGGGCGCAGGTCGGCATCGTGCTCGGCGTATTTGCCGCGATCGCCCTTGTACTCACAATTTGCATCCTGCTCGTCGCCAGATTCTGCAAGTCCAACGCCGATGAGAAGGTCGAATCCATTCTCTCCCATCTCGCGGGCGCAAACTGCGGCGGCTGCGGCTGTACGGGCTGTGCGGGCTTTGCGGAAAAACTCGCCAAAGGTGAGGCAAAACTCACCGACTGCCATGTGACAGAGGCAAGCGAAAAGGCGGCGATCGCCGAATATCTCGGCATCCCCTTCACCGCTTCCAAGCCGACCGTGAGCGTCTGCCGCTGTTCGGGCGGCGTCCACGCAAAGGATGCCTTTGCCTACAGCGGCGCGCAGGACTGTGCCGAAGAAAATAAACTCGCGGGCGGAAGGAAGGTCTGCAAATACGGCTGTCTCGGTGACGGAAACTGCACGCGCGTATGCCCCGAAAACGCCATTTCTCTGCCCGAACAATGCGCATTTGTCAATCCCGACCGCTGCATCTCATGCGGTGCGTGCATCCTCACCTGTCCCAAGCAGCTCTTCATGCGCATCCCCGCAGATGCCAGGGTATATATCGCCTGCTCTTCGCATGAACGGGGCAAAGCCGTGATGGATGCCTGCGAATATGGCTGTATTGCCTGCGGCAAATGTGTACGCACCTGTCCCGAGGGCGCAATCACAATGCAGGATAATTTGCCCGTCATCGATTATGAAAAATGCGTCAACTGCGGAAAGTGCGCCGAAGCGTGCCCGCGGCATACGATCAAAACACGGTATTGATGTTAAAAATACAGAGCGCCCTCCGATAAATCGGAGGGCGCTCTGTATTTCAGTTCTTGTATTTTAACGAAATATCCTTTTCAAATGCATTTTCCGCGACATTCCGGGGCTCAGGTGCGCGGATGGACGGACGACATATACAGCCAGTCGTTATACATAAGCGCATCCCCGTCTGCGGCGGACAAATACGGCAAGATATCCTCCTCCAGAGCAGGGATCGCGGCGCTTTTCCCGGATGCATAGTCGGAAAGTATTTCGCGGCAGTGGCGCAGACGGCGCAGCAGCCCGCCAAACCGTATATCGTGATTCTCAAATCCGTTTTCCCGGCATTCCCTGTCCCATTGGGCAGAGAAACATTTATAAAATACCTCCAGGTAACGCTCTGTTGCGCGGTAATCTTCTACCAGAGCGGCAAGTTCCTCCCGATCCCTGCGGCGGTAAACTTCACGCGTACGGAGTCCGAGCGTCGCCTTTTTCTCAAGGACATCGCACAGAGTCATCAGCGTACGGAAAATATATCCGTATTTTCCGCTCTTCGTGCCGGCCTGCAGGCGTTCCTTGACCGCAGAAAACGCCCCCGGCGCGATCCCGATCGTCGTACGGTCAAGAAATCCGAAGAACGGATCGGAATAGAGAAGATATTTGGAAGGGTTCTTCAGCTCACCGGGATGCAGATCGACATCGTCAAGCGCGAGAAACGTATCAAAATCCACCCCGAAAAAGCTTTGGAATCGACGGGCTATATCCTGCATATCGAAATTCCCGCAGGCAAACTGTGCCGCAGCAAACAGCGACGGCAGAGAAGCAAAGAGCGAACATTCAGCGCCGTCATCCTTCCAGCAAGTGATGAACACATCCTCGATCCCGTTCTCAAGGCAGGAGCGGATGGCAAGTTCGTTTGCACGGATACTGAAGCGGTTTGCCGGCGTAAACCCGCTCCATGACCATGCGCCCCCGGCAAAAATCACGGGATTGGAAAACTGCCGATGCGCGCGGATCATGGCGTCATAATGGGATTTTTCCGTACCGTAATAGTCCCAATAGATCAATGAAACGTTTTCGGGGACGAGAGATTTCACCTCCTGCGGAATGGTGTCTTCAGCGCAATAGTACTCACCGTTGTTCGCAAGGCGGAAAAACATATCCGACCACATCATGGGTGAAAATCCGTATTTCTGCGCGATCGCATTCACACGCTGCAAATGCTTTAACAGGATCTGAAACCGATCTTCATATCCATATTTATCGAGATATTTTCCCACCCCGACCATGTGCGCTTCATCCATACCGATATTGATACGGCGTGAAGTAAAGCACTCGGCGCAGACAGAAAACATTTTTTCGATGAGTGAATAGGTCTTTTCTTCCCCTGCGAGCAGAATATCCCCCGTGTCCGTGCAGTCCGAATACTGCCCCCACCGTGTGATCCCGCTCAGATGCGCCAGTGTCTGGATGCAGGGAATCAGCTCCAAACCGCACTTTTGTGCCGCAGCGTCAAGTTCCTTGAAGTCGGCTTTGGAGTAGCGACCGCGCAGATAGCCGAAATACGGTTCATCTTCCAGCGTATATACATCCTCCGTATATAGCTGCACATAGTTGTAGCCCATCTTCGCCAACAGCAAAAAAAGCTTTTTGAGCGTCGCAACCTGATAGACGCCGTTCCGGGAGCAATCGATCATTACACCCAAAGATTTAATTTGTTTCATCATGAATCCTCCTTTTTCTCATCCCGCCCATCGGCGAAGCGTCACGGCGCGACCGAACACCGTGACGCAAAACATTATATCATGAAATAAAAAAAGTTGCAATACTGTTTTTAAATAAGAACCGGATCATTTTGTATGGTTACAATAGAAGTGAGACAGAGAACATAAAAAAAAGAGTAACAAGTTCTGATTTTGTGATATAGTTTAATCACCACAAAAAACACACCCAAAAAGAGAACTGTTACTCATGAAAACTATATCACAAATCGCACGTTTCCGTCAATCAGTTGTGACCTATTCTTTTAATTTCGGTGTTCCCGCCGCTGTCCGCCGCTTTAACGTATCTCGTGCCTCGGTTTACCGCCGGCGTTCACGTTTCAACGGACAAACCGCATCTTTGCAGGACAAGTCACGCCGTCCTCTTCATCATCCCAACCAACATACCGAACAGGAACTCAAGCTCATTCGTGATATGCGCAGACGAAATCCAAATGCCGGACTTGTCGTGTTTTGGGCAAAGCTCAGAAAGCGCGGTTATTCCCGCTCGGTGGTTTCCTTATGGCGTGTGCTGCGCAGGCAAGCATTGCAACCTGTTAAACCACCTAACCCCAAGTATATACCTAAACCATACGAGCAAATGTCATATCCCGGTCAGCGAGTGCAGGTTGACGTTAAGGTCGTTCCTCTTGCCTGTATCATACCCAATGCAGACGGCTTACGGGAACGCTATTACCAATATACTGCCATTGACGAATACTCCCGTTTCAGATATGTTGCGGCATTTCAGGAGCAAAACACGTATTCCTCTGCACAGTTTTTAGATATGCTTGTAAAAGCCTTTCCTTTTAGAATTGAATGCATACAGACAGACAACGGTCTGGAGTTCATTAAAGAATTCAAAGAACATGAGAAAGGCAAAATGTCGCTGTTTGAGGCGCGCCTCAAACAGCCGGGGATAAGGCACAAACTGATTAAACCATATACGCCCAGACACAACGGCAAAGTGGAACGCTCACACCGCAAAGATAACGAATACTTTTATGCCTCCCACAAATTTTATTCGTTTGAGGACTTTGCCGCACAGCTT
>CALVZS010000031.1 GCA_944372575.1 uncultured Clostridia bacterium
CATTCGCTATGCTATAATAAATATAATAAAATTTGAGGTGTTTTATGTTTGGATTGTGGTTGTCTCAAAATTGGTTTTATATTGTAACTTGTTGTTTCTTCTTTTGATTTGGTTTAATGTACGTCATTTGCGTGTAAATTTTGATGATTACTTTGACTGGTGTCTTCGAAACTTTGGAGATACGAAAGAAAAAAATTCAAAAGATGACGAAAAGAAAAATTAAATTTTCATGAGACGGACAGTATAGGGGAGAAAAGAAACGTAAATAACTATTCGCAAAATGCAGCTTTTACGAATAGTTAAGGCAAAAATACGGCAAAAGGTGCATTTTTAAAATCGAAAGAAAAAAATAATGAATTGAATTCCAGGAAACCTGATCAAAGGCGCACAATCATATACAAAAAAGACGGGAATACCCCGCCTTTTTTAGAAATCACATGAAAAGGCCATACGGAAACCTATGTCACGCATACTACTTCGTTTTAACAAAAATTCCATAGGACTGTGGTTCGCATTCAATGCTTTTGGAGAATGTGATTCCGGAGAGCAGTTCACGGAATGTGCCGTCCACATGAATGCCGTACTTATTTCCTGAGCGGTTGACCCAGACATAAGCAGTTTGATTTATACTTTTTCGCTCATAGACAACGCATTCGTTATCTGCAAAAACTTCATCGTATTTCCCGTCGCCGAAGACGGGATATTTTTTTCTGATCGTTCCGAGTGTTCGATAAAATGCAAGAAGCTCCTCATCGGGTGCACTCCAGTCAAAACAGCGTCGGCAAAAGGGATCTTGATATCCCTCCATGGCAATTTCGTCCCCGTAATAGATGCACGGAATGCCGGGAAGCGTAAATTGTAGCACAGCTGCCATTTTTACCATTTCTTTCGCACGCTTCTTTTCTTCGGGAGACAGCATGGTGGAGACCATTTCATCTTTACCGGAACAATTTTTCCCGCCGAAAACTGTGAGAATGCGAGCTGTATCGTGAGTTCCGAGAATATTCATGAGGCAATCAAGGGTCTCTTTCGGATAGTTGTCCAAAAGCATATAGAGTGTCTCTCGTAATTCAGACGTCTTTCCGCTTACAACAAACCGAATGATCGCATCCTTGAGCGGATAGTTCATGACACTGTCCAATTCGTTTCCCTGTAAATATCGCCTTCGCTCACTATATGCTATTTTATTGGATGCATCCTCCCAAACTTCCCCGATGATAACGGCATCAGACGATGCTTTCTTGACAGTCGCACGAAGTTTTTCCAAGAAAAAATCAGGAAGTTCATCTGCAACATCCAGTCTGTATCCGGAGATTCCATGTGCGAGCCAATGCCGCAATACGCCGTCTTTCCCTAAAATAAATTCCTGGTAAGAAGGCGATTGCTCATTGACTGCAGGCAGGGTATCGATCCCCCACCAACAGTCATAGGAATTGGGAAAATCGGAAAAATGATACCAGTCGGCATAGGGCGAATTTATGGATTGATACGCTCCAACGCTGTCATAGTGTCCGTACCGATTGAAATAGCGGCTGTCGGAACCCGTATGATTGAGTACGGCATCCAGGATGATTCGGATCCCACGTTTTTTCGCCTCGGAAACCAATCTGTCCAAATCATTTTCCGTTCCAAGCAGAGGATCGATTTTCAGATAGTCGCCCGTATCATACCGATGATTGGAATATGCCTCAAATATTGGATTGAGATAAAGAACAGTTACTCCCAGTGATGCGAGATAGTCAAGTTTTTCTGTGATTCCGTTGAGATTGCCGCCAAAAAAATCGTTGTTCAGCACTCTTCCGGAGGCATTCGGCCGATAGTATGGGATACCGCCCCAGTCATCGCGCAGAATTTTACCGTTGCGGATGGGTAAATTTCCCGATTTATTGAAACGATCGGGAAAGATCTGATACATTACACCGCCTTTCATCCAGTCCGGCGTATGATAATGCTCTTCGTAAACGGTAATCTGCCAGCTGATCAGGCTCGATTGCGGCATAAAGGTACCGTCGCGCAGACTGCCGCAACCGAAATATTCGTCTCCGATACGAAAATAGTAAAAATACAATCCAGTTTGATGAAAACAAAGTGTCACGGTAAATCCGTTTTCAGTCTGCTGCATTGAAAGCGGAGTGCGTTCTTTTCCGTCCTGCCAAAAAACAAAGCGCGCATCAAGATGATCCGGCATGGCGGTTCCCTCGTCCCAGAACAGGCGAAGAGTCACAAGACTCCCGCACGGGAGTGCGCCCGTACGGCTCTTACATGATTTATTTAAGGGATTGTAGTAAAAACGCATTGGCAGCCTCAGAACAAGAAAAAACGGTGGTGTTGATGATTATTTGTTTACAGGTTTGAGATTCCAGATATGATTTGCGTAATCCCGAATGCTTCTGTCTGCCGAAAAATATCCGGACGCAGCGATGTTCATGAGTGATTTTTTGTTCCAGGCGAGCGGATCTCTGCGGTACAGTTCGTTGACGCTCTCCTGGGTTCTGCAATACGACTCATAGTCTGCGAGACACATGTACGGATCTGCAACAGGCGCATTCCGGATGAGATAATTTGCAATTTCTGCAAATGATGTCCCGTTGAAGCCGACAATAAGAGATTCGATAACCTTGCGCAGCTCTGCATCCTGGTTATAATATGCGCTGGAATTGTACCCGTGCGCCCAAATTTCATCCACTTCGTCCGCTTTCAGGCCAAAAATAAAGATATTGTCTTCTCCGACACGCTGTGCCATTTCCACATTTGCGCCGTCCAGCGTACCGATGGTAAGTGCGCCGTTGATCATGAATTTCATGTTTCCGGTACCGGATGCTTCCTTTCCTGCAAGAGAGATCTGCTCGGAAATTTCACTTGCGGGCATCAGTCCCTCGGACATGGTCACATTATAGTTTTCCATGTAGACAACGTTGAGTTTCTCCCGAATGCGCGGATCGCTCTTCTTGATATCCTCGGACAGGAAACAGATGAGTTTGATGATCATCTTTGCCATCTCATAGCCGGCCGCCGCTTTCGCCCCGAAGATGTATGTCTTTGGCTGAATGTCGAGATCGGGATTCTCCCGCAGTGCGTTATAAACCGAAATGATGTGCAGCGCATTGAGCAACTGCCGCTTGTACTCGTGCATTCGCTTGACCTGCACGTCAAAGAGTGTATCGGGATCAAGAATGACGCCCTGATGCTTCTTTGCAAGTTCGGCAAACTGATGCTTTTTGATCTGTTTGATTTCGCCGAGACGTTTTAAAACACTCTCATCATCGGCAAACTTCCGCAGTCCTTCCAGCTTCTCCGCCTGCTTGTCGTAACCGTCCCCGATGCAGTCTGTGATCAGTTCGCACAGCTCCGGATTGGACTGATTCAGCCAGCGTCTGTGCGCGATCCCGTTCGTTACATTGCTGAACTTATTGGGCGTATATTCGTAGAAATCCCGAAAAATGCTGTTTTTGATAATGTTGCTGTGCAGTTCCGAGACGCCGTTAACGCTGTGGCAGCCCATGACGCACAGGTTTGCCATTCTGACAGTATTGTTTGCAAGAACTGCCATGCGGGAAATCCGGTTCCAGTCTCCCGGGAAATGCGTCCAGAGATCCTCGCAGAAACGGCGGTTGATCTCCTTGAGAATCGCGTAGATGCGCGGTACTTTGCGCGCGACCATGTCCTCCGGCCACGTTTCAAGCGCTTCTGCAAGCACGGTATGGTTGGTATATGCACAGGTTGCCGTTGTAATGTTCCAGGCAACTTCCCAGCTGAAGTAGTTTTCATCGACCAGAATACGCATGAGCTCCGGAATTGCCAAAGCGGGATGCGTATCGTTGATATGAATCGCCGCCATCTGCGGGAGCAGCGAGAGCGAGCCGTAGCGGCGTTTATGGTCAGAGATAATACATTGCAAAGATGCAGAAACCAGGAAATATTGCTGTTCCAACCGCAAAGATTTTCCCTCATAGTGATTGTCAGACGGATACAGAACCTTGGAAATGAGCTGCGCCTCCGTATCCTCCCGCATCACTTCCGCGTAATTTCCCTGCGAAAAGAGCTGCATATCGAACTTCTGAACGGAGCGTGCGCGCCACAGGCGGAGAGTGCTGACAGAATCGGAGTCCTTACCGGAGACCATCATGTCGTACGCTACGGCTTCCACTTCCCGGGCATTTCGGTAAATTGTCTCCATGCCGTGATCTGTCCACTTTTCCTCAAGGGTTCCGTCAAAGCGAACGATGAAACGCTTGTCGGCGCGCTGAATGAGCCACGCCTCCCCTCCCGGCAGCCATACATCCGGAAGTTCGATCTGCCAGCCGTCCACGATCTTTTGCTTGAACAGACCATACTGATAGCAGATGGAGAACCCCATAGCGGGATAGTTTTGCGTGGCAAGACCGTCCAAAAAACACGCCGCCAATCTTCCGAGGCCGCCGTTACCGAGCCCGGCGTCCGGTTCTTCCTCATACAGATCTTCCAAAGATACATGGAACCCCTTGAGCGCCCCGGAGAGCGCATCATAGATCCCGAGATTGTAGACGCTGTTTTTAAGCGAGCGTCCCATCAGAAATTCCATACAGAGGTAATAGACGCGTTTCGCTTTTTCGCGCTTGGTTCGCAGATGGAATTTCTGATGCTTTTCCGCCATGATGTCCCGTACGCTCATGACAACGGCGCGGTAGATTTGATCGCGGGTCGCCTCCTGTGGGATCACGCCGAAATAACGTGACAGTTTCCCTGCGATCAGACGCTGTGCTTCCTGTTCGGTCAGTTTATTCATTGAAATACTCCCGTAAAAATTGATAACAACAGCAGATATCCCCTATCGGGCAAGAGAGCACAAAAAGGAGGGGCAAAGAAGCCCATAGGAAAAGCGTCCTGCCCCTCTTCCTGTCCAGTCTCGGATTCCTCCTACACTCAGTTGAGCATTCCGAGATACAACCCGATATAATACTTTGCAGAAGTTGCCCATGAGAAATCCGTAAGCATTGCCTTCTTCTGCAATTCCTTCCACGCCTCCTTGTTACGATATACCCCAAGTGCCTCGTTGATAACGTAGAGCATATCGTATGCATTATAGTCATGGAATGTAAATCCGTTTCCGCCCGCGCCATACGGCTGAATGCTGTCTCTCAGACCGCCTGTTTCGCGGACGATCGCAACGGTGCCGTAGCGGGATGAGATCATTTGCGAGAGCCCGCACGGCTCGCTCTTGGAGGGCATCAGGAACAGATCGGCGCCCGAATAGATCTTGCGGGAGAGATCGGAATTGAAAGAGATAATGGATACAACTTTCCCCGGATACCTGCGTGCAAGATCGCTGAAATAGTTTTCATATGTGGAATCGCCCGTGCCGAGCAACACAAACTGTACATCCTGACGCAGTACCTGTTCGATGACTTCACGCACGAGATCGAGGCCCTTATGTGCCACAAGGCGCGTGATCATGGCAATGATGGGCGTATCCGGCTTGACGGGCAGATTGAGCATCCGCTGCAGTTCTTCCTTGCAGATCGCCTTATTGGAGACATCCTCCGCGTCATAGTTCGCAAACAGGGATTTATCCGTCTTTGGATTGTAGTAATCCACATCGATCCCGTTGAGGATGCCACAGAGCTTGAACTCATTTCTGCAGATGATCGCGTCCAGCCCGTGTGCATAATAGGGATCTTTTATCTCGCCTGCATAGGTCGGACTGACCGTCGAAAAACGCTCGCTGCATTCGATCGCACCCTTCATGAGATTGATGCAGCGGTCATACTCAACAAGATAGCGGTAACGGTTGGAGATCCCGAACAGATCCTCAAGGATGTCCAGCGAATATTTGCCCTGATATTCAATGTTATGAATGGTAAATACCGAGCGGATGAACTGATATTCCGGACGGAAGCAATAGATGGTCTTGAGATACAGCGTAGCAAGCGCCGCCTGCCAGTCATGACAGTGCAGGATGTCCGGATAGAAGTTGAGGAAAGACAGAATCTCCATGACACTGCGGCAGAAGAACGCAAACCGCTCGCCGTCATCATAGTATCCGTAACAGCCCGGACGCTTGAAATAGTATTCATTATCTACGAAGTAGAATTTTACATTGTCCTTTTCATACTCGAAGATCCCGCAATACTGATTGCGCCACGAGAGCGGAACGAAGATGTTTCCGATAAATTTGAAGTCTTTGCGGAACTCTTTTTTGATGTCCTGATAGAGCGGGATGATCACACGAACATCAAATGTATCGTCTTTCGCGATCGCCTTGGAAAGCGAACCGATCACTTCGGCAAGGCCGCCCGTCGCAATGAAGGGCGCCGCCTCAGACGCAACGAACATGATTTTCTTTTTTGGAACAACCTGCACTTCAGGTGCGGGCGCAGGGGCCTCCTGCGCTACCGCCTCGGCCTCTTTCTCCGGGATTTTGACGACTTCTACAGCTGGCATATTCTCGGCAGGAACTTCGGCCGGAATCAGCAGTTCCGGTTTTTCGGCGATGCTCGGCGCTGCAGCCGGCATCGGCTCGGTCTGTTTCTTTCCCTGGTTCTTTTTGGTTGTGTTCTTGGTTGTTGCCATGCTTGACCTCCTTATCATTCCCCGGCAGATCGTGACATGCCGATGCTTACAGCATTCTGCCCTTTGCTACAAAGTACGGCAGATCTTCACAGCCTGCAAGGTGACGCTTATCACGTATCACAACGTTTTTGTCCGTGATCACGCAATCCAGCTGAACGCCCGATCCGATCACGGTATCCTGCATGATGATGGAATTCCTCACAACGCTCCCCTTTCCGACTTTGACACCGCGGAAAAGAATGCAGTTTTCCACCGTCCCCTCAATAAAACAGCCGTCGGAAATGAGGGAATCCTTTACCTGTGCTCCGTCAAAATACTTGCTGGGCGCAGAGTCACGCACTTTGGTGTAGATGTCGCGGGCGCCGAACAGCTCATCGCGGACATTTTTATCGAGAAGCTCCATGCTGTGCTGATAGTACTTCTGCAGCGAATCGATGCCGGCATAGTACCCTTCAAACTTGTACCCGTAAATTTTGAGCGTGTCGACGTTCTTGCTGAGGATGTCCTTTCCGAAACTGGTCAATCCCCTCGTTACCGCGTCCTGAATAATATCGATGAGGAACTCACGGTTAAGGATCATCATGTTCATATAGACGTTGCTCTTTGCCTTTGCTTTGATCCTGGGATTGATCTTGAGTCCCGTGACGCGTCCGTCGTCTCCGGCCGTGAGCGTGATGAAATAACCGGAATCGACCGGGCCTTCCTCCTCATGGTAGATCATCGTAATGTCGGCGTTCTTTTCCTCATGATAGGCAAGAATGGCCGCATAGTCGATGTGCGCGATCCCGTCGCAATCGGAGATCACGACATAGTCCTCATTTCTGTGATTGAGAAAGCCGGTGATGCCCTTAAGAGCTTCCAGACGGTTGGTATATGGAGCGTCCGTCTCATCGGAATAGGGCGGAAGCAGGATGATCCCGCCGTCCTTTCTTGCAAGATCCCAATCCTTTCCGCTCCCGAGGTGATCGATGAGCGACTGATAATTGTACTTTGTCACCACCCCCACCGTTGTAATGCCGGCGTTCACCATATTGGAAAGCGTAAAATCAATGAGACGATACCGTCCGCCGTATGGAATGGACGCCATAGTCCTGTGACGGGAGAGCTCCGGAATATTTTCGTCATGTACGTTGGAAAAAATGACACCCACTGCAGAATTTGCCATAATATTTACTCCCCCTTATAATCTTTATCCAGGATCTGCCCGCCGGCAACGCTCGCCCCGGCGCCGATCGTAATGTTTCTGCCGAGTACGGCGATTCCGGCATTCTTTTCCCTGTCCTCGCCGACGGTCGCGCCGCTCTCGATGACGGTGTGTTCATCCACGATGGAATAGACGACTTTCGCTCCTTTCTTCACAACGGTTCCCGCCATGAGGACGCTGTCGATGACCTCTGCCCCCTCTTCGATCACCACATTGCTCGAAAGCACCGAATTGATCACCGTCCCTCCGATCTCGCAGCCGAGCGAAATGAGAGAGTTGCCGACTACGGCTCTGTCGCCGATATATTCGGGCGGAGCGAGCGGATTGCGCGAATGGATCTTCCAGTCGGGATCGTTGACGTCAAATGCAGGGTTTTCCCCAAGCAGATCCATATTGGCCTCCCAAAGAGACGAGATCGTGCCGACGTCCTTCCAATATCCGCTGAAACGGTAGGAGTACATTTTCTCCCCCGCATTGAGCATTGCTGGAAGCACATCCTTGCCGAAGTCCTTGCTGGAATTGGGGTTTTCATCGTCTTCAGTAAGGTATTTGAAGAGCTTGCTCGCCGTGAAGATGTAAATCCCCATGGAGGCGAGGTTGCTCTTGGGCTGCTTGGGTTTTTCCTCGAACTGATAGATGGAGCCGTCCTCATTGGTGTTGAGAATGCCGAAGCGCGACGCCTCTTTCATGGGGACTTCGATGGCGGCGATGGTGCAATCGGCACCCGTCGCCTTATGCGCCTTGAGCATGGCTGCATAGTCCATCTTATAGATATGGTCTCCCGAGAGAATGAGGATATAGTCCGGATTATACTTCTTCATGAACGCCATATTCTGATAGATGGCGTTCGCCGTCCCCTCGAACCAGGAGGATTTTTTCTTTGCCTGATAGGGCGAGAGGATATGTACCCCGCCGAAGGAGCGGTCAAGATCCCATGGCTGACCGTTGCCGATGTACTCGTTGAGTTCAAGCGGCTCATACTGCGTCAGTACGCCTACCGTATCGATGCCTGAATTGATGCAGTTGGAGAGCGGAAAATCGATGATCCGATACTTGCCTCCGAATGCAACCGCAGGTTTTGCAATATTGTTTGTAAGCGCATAGAGACGACTGCCCTGTCCGCCCGCAAGCAACATTGCGACACATTCTTTCTTTCTTTGCATAAAGAACCCCCTATCACAGTTTGTTTTATTCTATTCACTTCGGCGATTTCGCCGCAGTTGCCGCAGCAGTTGTTTTCTTGCCTTTGCTCGTTTTGCCTGCAGTTTTCGTCTTAGCCGGATCCTCCGGCTCACGGACGAGATACAGGCATGTCAGCTTGGGCATATCCACAGGAATGGAATATGCCTTTCCGTGGCTGGGTTTCTTGGCGGCGGTAAAAACACGTCTGGTGATCTTCCCGTCGCCGCCGTATTTCTTATCGTCCGTATTAAAGACGAGCTTGTATTTGCCGCGGCGCGGAACACCCAGCCGGTAGCCCGGCATATCGACCCCCGAGAAACAGACGATGGCAATGACCTCATTTCCAGCTCTGTCTCTGCGGGCGAACGCAACGATATTTTTGTCCGCATCGTCAGGTGCCAGCCACTCAAAGCCGTCCCATGAATCTTCAATTTCGTAAAGCGCGGGCATCATGCGGTAGAAGTTGTTGAGCTCCCGCACCATAAGGGAAAGTTTTCCGTGCAACTCATAGGTGTTGCGAAGGAAAAATTCTAGACCCTCATGATAGTCCCATTCCTTGAATTGCCCAAATTCATATCCCATAAAATTGAGCTTCTTCCCGGGATGCGCCATCATATAGCCGAGGAAAGAACGAACACCCGCAAATTTCTCCTCATATGTCCCCGGCATCTTGTTGATGAGCGAACACTTTCCGTACACCACCTCATCGTGCGAGATGGGAAGGACATAGTTCTCCGAAAAGGCATACATCATGGAGAAAGTGAGTTTGCTGTGGTTGTAACTGCGGAAATAGGGATTGAGACAGATATAGGAGAGCATATCGTTCATCCAACCCATATTCCACTTGAAGTTGAAGCCGAGCCCGCCGACAGAACCGGGTTTGGTGACAAGCCCCCAGGCGGTGGATTCTTCTGCGATCATCAATGCGTACGGGAAGCGGAGGAACACCGCCTCATTGAGTTTTCTTAAAAACGCGATCGCTTCGAGGTTCTTATTCTCCCCGTAGATATTCGGCACCCATTCGCCGGGGCGTTTATCGTAGTCAAGATAGAGCATGGATGCAACGGCGTCCACGCGCAGTCCGTCGACGTGATATTTGTCAAAGAAGAAACAGGCATCCGAGATGAGGAAGGAAAGTACTTCATTCCTTCCATAGTCAAAACGGCGCGTCCCCCAGCTCTTATGTTCCATCCGATCCCACTGGCTGCTTTCATAGAGCGGCTGTCCGTCAAACTCATACAGGCCCTGTGCATCCTTGGGGAAGTGCGCAGGCACCCAGTCAAGGATGACGCCGATGCCCGCCCTATGAAACTCGTCCACCAAATGCATGAAATCTTTTGGCGTTCCCATGCGGGAGGTCACGGCATAGTAACCCGTTACCTGATATCCCCAGGAACCTTCAAAGGGAAACTCGGTGACGGGCATAAATTCGACGTGCGTATATCCCATCTCCTTGACATACGGTACCAGTTCGCGTGCAAGATCGAGATAGGAATAATAGTTGCCATCCTCATGACGCTTCCACGAGAGCAGATTGACCTCATAGATGTTCATGGGCGAGGAGAAAATGTTACGCTTCCCAATGGCGGCCATGTAATCTGCATCCTGCCATGCGTAGCCGTCAAGCTCATACAGCTTGGAGGCGGTTGCCGGGGGCGTTTCGGTATGGAATCCGATGGGATCGGCCTTCATCAGCTGCCTGCCGTCTGCTGCCGTAATGCAATACTTATAGGTATCGTATTGCTTCAGCCCCGGGATAAACAGCTCAAAACTTTCCCCGTCAACCATGCGCTGCATCACGTTGCATTCGGGTTTCCATTCGTTGAAGTCCCCGACGACGGAAACACTGCGCGCGTGCGGCGCCCAGACGCGGAACACATATCCATCCTCTCCGTTGCGAACCTCTTTATGCGCACCGAACAGGTCATAAATTCGGTCATTCTTGCCGTGGTGATACAGATAAAGCGGAAAATCTGTCATGTTGCCGGCGACGTCATTTGCCTGGTTTTCCTTCTTCAGCATCTTGACTCCTTCTGAACCTTACGTTCCCCCTGGTATTTGTGAAAACGGAAGATATCCGTCATGCACCGATCTTATTATACTATATTTTGCGCCCGGTTTCAATACCCAATTTGCAATTTTTAGCTTTTTTTTGCAAAAAAATTTGGAAAGGATGGGGATGGTGCAGGAAAAACCCCTCGGGGAATGCCTCCCGAGGGGTAAAACTTATTTTGTTTCGCTGTATTTGTCCTCTTTGTTCCAAGAATACAATTCGCGGAGCTCTTCGCCGACCTTCTCCAACATGTGCGAAGCCTCTTTTTCACGGCAAGCATTGAAATGCGCTCTGCCGCCGCTCTTGTTTTCCGTGATCCATTTGGAAGCAAACGTTCCGTCCTGAATCTCCGAAAGCACTTTCTTCATCTCCTTTTTGGTTTCATCGGTGATGAGCCGTTTTCCCGTCTCATAATCGCCGAATTCCGCCGTATCCGAAATGGAGTAACGCATTTTTTTGAATCCGCCCGCATAGATGAGGTCAACAATGAGCTTCATCTCATGAATACATTCAAAATAGGCATTGCGTGGATCGTAACCCGCCTCGACAAGTGTTTCAAATCCCGCTTTCATTAGAGCGGTCACGCCGCCGCAGAGTACTGCCTGTTCCCCGAAGAGGTCGGTTTCCGTTTCGCACTTGAAGGTCGTTTCCAAAACACCTGCGCGCGCTCCGCCGATGCCGAGTGCGTAGGCAAGCGCAACGTCCATTGTATCCCCGGAGGGATCCTGATAGACGGCGACAAGGTCGGGAACACCGTGTCCCTCCAGATACTCGCTGCGCACCGTATGGCCCGGGCCTTTGGGTGCGATCATGAATACATTGACGCCGGCAGGTGGCACGATCTGCTTGAAATGAATGTTGAACCCGTGTGCAAAGGCAAGATATTTTCCATCGGTCAGAACGGGGGCGACGCTTTCCCGATAAATATCGGCCATTTTTTCATCCGGCGTGAGCATCATGATGACGTCTGCCCTGTCTGCCGCTTCGCGGACGGGATAGACTTCAAATCCGGCCTGCTGCGCGACGGGCCAGGACTTCCCGCCCTCATTGAGACCGATGATGACGCGGATGCCGCTGTCCTTCAGATTGAGCGCATGGGCATGTCCCTGACTGCCGAAGCCGATCACGGCGACCGTCTTTCCCTTGAGCCGCTTGAGATCGCAGTCCGCTTCATGGAAGATCCTCGCTTCCTGTGTATTCGGGTCATAGATCTTGTGTGCCATATCGCAAACCTCCAGTTTCGTTGCTTGTCTTATTATACAACCCGATTCATGTTTGCGTCAAGTATTATAAGCAAAAATTTTTATTAAAACCCCTCTTTTGTTGCGTTTTTTGCATAAATATGCTATCATGAAGTCAAAGCAATGAGTTATTTGGAGATTTTATCATGAAACGGCTGCAATCACTTACCGTCCTTTCGGAAATTGAGAAAGATCCGCTTATTCATGCCTTTTTTGAAGGAGATCACGCTACATTTCTGCGGCTCCTCTATCGCAGCGGGGCGGAGGAACATTTTGCTGCCCGCCTCGCCGAAGCCGTATTGACGGATCCCAATCCGTTTGCACGCGCCTGCGCGGCGGGGAAAGCCCCCTCCTCTTTTGTCCGCAACGCATTTCTTGCCGATCTGAAAATGATCGCCCGTGCGATCAATGAAACGCCGGAGGAGGGATTTTCCTATGGAAAAACGTCTCTTCCGGTCGGAGAATGGGATGAAAACAGTGTATCACGTTTGGACAAATACTATGCTTCCAACGGATATGGGGACTGGATCTGCCATACGGCATTTCGTTATTGTGCCCCGGACAGGACGTTGCAGCCCATCCGGACGCCCTCTTCCGTCACGCTTTCAGAACTCAAAGGATACGAGAGCGAGAAGGCAGAGGTGCGGGATAATTTTGAAAACTTCGTATTGGGCCTGCCCTATGCCGATATGCTGCTCTACGGTGACCGCGGCACAGGGAAGTCCTCCACTGTTCACGCGATGGTAAATGCCTTTGCGGACAGAAAGCTGCGCCTTGTTGAGATCGATAAGGAGAACATTCTCGATCTTCCGCTGCTTCGGGCGATGCTTGCAGAGGAGCCGATGAAATTTGTCGTCTTTATCGATGATTTTTCTCTGCGCGAGGAGGACGACCGTGTCTCCACGCTAAAGGCGGCCCTGCAGGGGAGCATGGAGGGTCATGCCGGCAACGTCATGATCGTTGCGACGAGCAACCGCCGTCACATCGTAGAAGAAAATTTCGCAACGCGCCGGGACAGCGTTCATGCCGGCGACAGCGAAGAGGAACTTCTCTCCCTCTCCGATCGCTTCGGCATTACCGTTCTGTTCGCCACCACCAACAAAAAGGAGTATCTGTTCATCGTCCATGCCCTTGCCGAAGAAGCCGGCCTGCATACAGAATGTGAACAACTTAATTTGCTTGCCGAACGATGGGCGCTGCTGCGCGGCGGACGCTCTCCCCGCAGAGCGAAACAGTTTATCGGATATCTCGTAGCCTGCGAACGCAAGGGACAACCGGTGCGGCTCTGACATCAAGAACGGAGCGCATGATTTCATCGATGTCGCCCGCTCCGAGGATGAGGATGAGATCATCCGGGTGCGCATTCTCCAGAAGCCTGCGTTTTGCCTCTTGAGGAGATTGAACATACACGGCTTCCGGGACGCGCGAAACGAGCGCAGGCGCGCTGCCTTCCCAAAAAAATTTTTCGCGTGCGGCGTACGTTCGGTAAATCACAGGCGCTTCCGCACGGCGAAGAACGGAAACAAAATCTGCCATGAGGTCGCGCGTCCGCGTATAGGTATGCGGTTGAAAGAGAATGCGCACGGTTCCGCGGCACAGTTTTTCCGCCGTCTCGATGGCGGCTGCGATCTCGGCGGGATGGTGCGCATAGTCACAGATTACGGGGAGGCCTCCCATTGTTCCCGCCCGCTCAAAGCGTCTCCGCACGCCGTGAAATTGCTCCAGCCCCATTGCGATCGTACGCGGCGTCACGCCGGCAAGACGCGCGGCGGCATAGGCGGCAAGCGCATTCTGCATCTGTACTCTTCCAAGGACATTGAGACGGATTCGCGTCACGGGGACATTTCCTTCGCAGACAGTAAACGCATATCTTTCTCCATCCGGGCAGATGCGTGTGGCATGAATATCCCCCATGCGAATGCCAAAAGAGAGCGCATGAGGGATTTTGGCAGCATTTTCATCCTCTGCGTTTACAATGACCCGATCCGCCGCGCCTGCAAATGCGGAATATGCATATAATAGTTCCTGCGCATCTGCATAGCAATCGGTGTGGTCGAGATCGGTATTGAGGATCACGGCGATTCCGCTGTGCAAAGAGAGAAAACTGCGCCGGAACTCACATGCTTCCGTGAGAAAATACTCCTCCCCCGTTGAATGATAATTGCCGAATTCGGTGTCTTCCCCGCCGATATGGCAGGTAAACGGGAGATCCGCAGCGGAGAGGATATGCGCCAGCATGGCCGTTGCAGAGGTCTTTCCATGGCACCCGGCGACGGAGATGACATACGGATACGCCTGTGCGATCTCGCCGAGCAGGGCAGCGCGCGTCAGAATCTCCCGACCCTCCCGACGCGCCCGCTCCAAAAGCGGCGCATGAATGTCAATGGCCTCCGTGTAGACAACGACCGGCTCGCGGATTTCCGCCTCCCCGACGGACGCTTCGATTCCCGCTTCGCGCAGCCTGCGCACGAAAACGCTCTCTCTGGAATCGCAGCCGCGGACAGGAACACCGTGCGAAGCAAGAAGCAGCGCGAGCGCGCTCATGCTCACACCACCGATTCCGACAAAGAAAATACCGCTAAAAAAGCGTTTTGGGAGACAAAACATACCGTATTTTATGCTAAAATCGTATTTTTGGTGTTCTTTTAACTTCAAATTCGAAAAAATTTGAGAAAATACAGAAAAACTCTTGCAATGACAGGAAAAAAGTGTTAATATAGTGAATACAAAAGAGGAAACAGGGGGAATGAAGTATGAAAATTGATGATGTACGCATTCGGGAGATCAAAAATCCCGCAGGAAAGCTCAAAGCCGTCGTTTCCGTAACCATTGATGAATGCTTTGTGGTGCATGACATCAAGATCTTTGAACGGGATGACGGATATGCGATCGCCATGCCGAGCCGCAAGACAACGGACGGGAAATATAAAGATATTGCTCATCCGCTCAATTCTGAGACGCGGGAAATGTTGCAGGATATTATTCTTACGCAATATCGCCGTTATCTGGAAGAGAACACCGGGAACGGCACACCGGTCGCTGCAGAAGCATAAGCAAAACCCCGGCTCACAGAGACCGGGGTTTTCTATGCATCCGAATACGAGGGAGCACAAAAAAAGACGCATCCGATTTGAAGATGCGTCTTTTTTCTTTTCAGGAAACAGGTACGACATTGACTGCGCGAAGTTTTCCGCTGTCCTTGGGATCGGGTTCCGTCTCAAACGTCACCTTCTGCCCTTCTTTGAGCGTGCGGAAACCTTCCGTCTGGATTGCAGAGAAGTGGACAAAAACATCGTCCCCTCCCTCATCATTGGCGATGAAACCGTACCCTTTACCGTCATTGAACCATTTTACAGTTCCGTTCACTTGTTTTACCTCCTGTCGGCGCGCAGTGTAAACGTACGCACCGATGCGTCACGAGTCATGCTGTTCCACGCCGTCTTTTATTATACTCTTTCATTCAGAACTTGTCAATACCCATTTGGAAGTTTTTGCTTATTTTTTTAAATAATTCTCCAAGAGTATGGCGTTCGTTGCGACAAACTCGGAAAGCTCCTCCGGTTTGAGCTGTCGGTAATTCATGAGCGCAAGATAATAAATCTGCATTGCCGCCCGGGTCTGTTCCTCCTCCGGTGCCGTTTTCAGTGCCTCTACTGCCCCGTTTGCCATGTTGACGATGAGCGTCACATCGGCGGGAGACTCGCCCATTCCGTAGAAGGAATGCATTTCGCTCATCCTGCGCGCGAACTCCGGGACATTGACAACGGCAGGGACGTTTTTGTCCTTCAGTTTTTCCGTCTTGACAGTAACCCGCTTTCCGTTAAGGACTCTGTTAAAGATCGCTTTGAGTGATTCATCTTCGGAAGATTCCTCTTTCAATGCGCCTGCAACATCGGCATCGATCCTCAGAAAACGTACGCGGGTCGGGTTTTTATATTCCAGATAACTCAAGAAGTGCGGATCGATATAGGTATCGCAGTAGATTGCATCCAACCCTGCGTCCTGAAACATTTTGATATACTGTGCCTGCTTGTTTTCGTCCGAAACATAGTAGACTGCCTGCGGCTCCTTCCCGTTCTTCGCATCCTCCTCGGAAACTTCCTCGCCGTAGAAAGAGCTGACCGGACGGTACTCGCCTGCAAGATTTTTATAGATGATGATGTCCTCCACCTTCTTGTAGAATTCATCGTCCTTCAGACAGCCGAATTTAATAAATGTTGCAAGATCCGGCCAGCATGCCTCATAGCGTTCTCTGTCGTTTTTATAGAGCTCGATCAGTTTGTCGGCAACCTTTTTGGTGATGTGTTTTGCAATTTTCTGCACCTGTTTGTCGTTTTGCAGGAAAGAACGCGAAACATTGAGGGGAATGTCCGGGCAGTCGATCACACCGTTGAGGAGCATGAGGAACTCGGGAATAACTTCCTTGATATTGTCGGCAATATATACCTGATTGCAGTACAGCTTGACTTTCCCGCGCTCCAGCTCGACCTGCTTCTTCACCTTCGGGAAATAAAGGATCCCCTTCAGACGGAAAGGATACTCCATGTTGAGGTGGATCCAAAAGAGCGGATCGTTGAAATCGGAAAATGTTTCGCGGTAAAACTGCTTGTATTCTTCCTCTGTACACTCCTTCGGCTGTTTTAAGTAAAGCGGATGCGTGGTATTGACAGGCTTATCGTCCTTTCCGGTCGGATTGAGATAGATCTCATAGGGCATAAACGAACAGTATTTATGCAACAGCTCACGGATCTTTGTCTCCTTCAGGAACTCCTTTTCATCCGGCGCGATATGCATGACGATCTTCGTGCCGCGCGTGTCCTTGTCGCAGTCGCCGATCGTATAGGTCGAATTGCCGTCCGACGCCCAATGCACGCCCGTTGCGCCCTCGCGGTAGGACTTTGTAAAGATCTCAATGAGATCGGATACCATGTATGCCGAGTAGAAACCAAGCCCGAAGTGGCCGATGATCCCGTCGCCGCCCGCCTTCTCATATTTGTCAACGAAATCCGCCGCACCGGAAAAGGCGATCTGCGTGATATATTTTTCAACCTCTGCCTCTGTCATGCCGATCCCGTTGTCCTCTACGGTCAGCGTCCCCGCCTTCGTGTCCGTTGTGACGGTAACGCGGTAGTTTTCCTCCGCGGCTGCCTCGCCGAGATCGACAAGTTTTTTGTGCTTCGTGATGGCGTCCTGTGCGTTCGCCACGATTTCTCGCACAAAAATATCCTTATCCGAATAAAGCCATTTTTTGATGATCGGCATCATATTTTCGCTTGCAATGCGGATATTGCCCAGTTTTTCCATATCTTGTAGCTCCTTGTTGATATTCAAACAATATATAAACAAAAAAATCCGCTTTTAAGCGGATTTTTCTGATCTGAATTGAAATTTACTTGTTGTTGTCGTCACTTCCGAGCAGATCGGCGATGGATGCGCCGCCATAGCCGCCCTCGCTCCACTCGCGGTATTCTGCCTCATCGGCATAATCGCTCGCAGTGCGGCGATTTCCCTTGTTCCTCTGACGGGGGCGCCTTTCACCCTCTTCTCTGTCGCGGTCGCGCTCGTCGCGGTTGTCCCACGGGCGGGGCTGAAGC
>CALVZS010000032.1 GCA_944372575.1 uncultured Clostridia bacterium
GCGACGAGAATCGAACTCACGACCTCCAGGGCCACAATCTGGCGCTCTAACCAACTGAGCTACACCCGCCATATAATGGTGCGCCTGAAGAGATTCGAACTCCTGACACACGGCTTAGAAGGCCGTTGCTCTATCCGACTGAGCTACAAGCGCATTTCGCTCACGCCTTTCCACGCAAGCCGACGCACTCTGCTTGTTTCGAAAATGGAGCGGGTGATGGGAATCGGACCCACGCAACCAGCTTGGAAGGCTGGGATTCTACCATTGAACTACACCCGCACTTGTCAGCGCTTGTATATACTACCAAATATCCAAAAGAAAGTCAAACGATTTTGAGAAATTTTCCGATTTTTTTGGAAAATTTTTTGTTCCGCGTCGACCGTACCGCTGTCTTTTTCATGGAACGACGAGGGTATTGATTCTTTTCTTTTTTTGTCAGAATGAAACATTTTTTCCTTTCATGGATTTGACGGCCGCATTTAAGAACGTTGGCGTTTTATTTGTGTTATAATAAGTATGAGAAAAAATATCGAGAGAAGAATTCCATGAATACATTGTTTGTATCAGATCTTGACGGCACGCTTCTCACCAAAGAAGAGAGGGTTTCGGACTACAGCCTCGAACATCTCAATGCACTCATTGCGCGCGGTATGAATTTCACATATGCAACCGCACGTTCCGTCGGGAGCGCAGTGCGCGCCCTGCAGGGATTGAACGTCGTTATGCCCGCTGTCTATTATAACGGCGGACTTGTCTATGACCACGCATCGGGAAAGACGCTGCGCTATAGCTGTTTTGAGGATACTCTCAAATCTTATGTTTTGTCCCTGCTCGCCAGTTTCGGGATCATGCCGTTTGTATACAGTGCCGTTCCATCTCGGGAAAATGTTGCCTGGCGTGTCGGGCAGGAGTCTTTCGGGATGAAACGCTATCTTGCGCGCCGGCACGGTGATCCGCGCCTTCGCGCAGCCTCCTCAAATGAAGAACTTTTGGAAGGATATGTCTTTTATTTTAAGTGTATCGGCCCGAAGGAACAGATCGAAAAAGCCTGGAATATTCTGAAATACGATCAGCGCATCATCTGCATCTTTCATCAGGAGATGTACCAGAACGATTTCTGGATGGAGATCTCTCCGCACGATGCGACAAAGGCAAATGCCGTGGCGTTTTTAAAATCATATCTTGGCTGTAACAAGCTGGTTTGCTTCGGCGATACTTCCAACGATTCGGATATGTTTGATGTGTGTGATGAAAAGTATGCCGTTCGGAATGCGGACGATTGGCTCAAAGAAAAGGCGACGGGCGTCATCGGATATTGCGAGGAGGACGGCGTTGCCAAGTGGCTGGACGAGAATGCTTTCCGCAGCTGATCACCAGATCAGGAAGATTCCGCGGAACCCGAGATAAAAGCAGTATACGTTGATGACTGCGAGAAGCGGAAGCGCAAGCATGAGGATGCAGTTTTCCAGGCGGTATTTCATAACGAACATGGAAATATACACGGCGAGTGCGCCTCCTAGGATGCCTGCAAGCAACAGCTTACCGTTTTCCTTTCTTTCGTCGCGATTCTCCGGTGTATGAGCGTTTTTCTGCGAAAGGAGCAGACGGAAGCCATAGAAATTGACGGCGAGAATATAGGTAGACAGAAGAATACAGAGCAAGATCATACCGCATCCAGTATGTGCGGAAGAATATTTTTCAGGCGGATGGATATGAAAACGAAAAAACGGGCATATGTGAGCGTCTATAACAAGGATCGTATTGTCGAGTTTTGCCAGTACCTCGTGGAGTACGGCTATGAGATCATAGCGACAGACGGAACGTGCAGAGTTCTGCGTGAGGCAGGGATCGGTGCGCTTTCCGCGCATGAACTGACGGGGTATCCGGAACCTCTCGGCGGAAAGGTGCGTGCCATGCATCCCGCAATTTATACGGGAATCATAGCAAATCAGCTTACGCCGGCACAGTTCAAGGAACTTGGCCGCTCCAGGGCGAAGATATTTCCCATTGAACTTGTTGTCATCAACCTTTACCCTTTCCGGGAGGACATGGAGGCGGGGCTTTCATTTGAAGAGGCTGCCGAGCATATCGACGTGGGCGGTGTTGCGCTGCTCGATGCCGCCGCGCGCAATTTTATGCATACGGTCGCCGTATGTGATCCCGATGACTATGACCGCGTCCTGTGCGATCTTGCGGCGGGCGCCATTCCTGAGGATGAGCGCAAATATCTGATGTACAAGGCGTTTTCCTATACGGCGTCCTATGATGCGCTTGTAGCGCAGTATCTTTCCTATAACATGCATATTTCCTTTCCCAAGACGCTTACGGTGACGTACGAAAAGACGCAGGATATGCTCTATGGCGAGAATCCGCATCAGCGTGCAGCCGTCTATCGTGAGCCGTTGCTGAAAGAGGGTTCGATTGCGCGTGCAAAACAGCTTGCGGGTGCCGCGCTTACCTATAACAATATCCATGATGCCAATGCGGCGCTGGAACTCATCAAGGAGTTTGATGAACCTGCCGTCGTTGCCTGTAAGCACGCTGTTCCGTGCAGCGCCGGGACGGGAAACGATCTGTATGAAGCGTTTCAGCGTGCAGCGAGCGCCGATCCGCTGAAATTTCGCGGCGGGATCCTTGCGATCAACGGCGTTGTCGATGCCAGGATCGCAGCGGAGTTTCGCGAAATGGGGATCGAGGCGGTTGTCGCCGTCGGATTCACGCCGGAAGCTATGGCAGAGCTGCGTTTCAACAAAGCGCTTATTCTTCTGGAGATGCCGGACATCCGCAGCAAAGTGCAGTTTTCCACCTTCGACATGAAGAAGATCTATGGAGGGCTGCTCGTCCAGACATATGATACGGCACTATTGGAGCGTGTCGTCTGCGTGACGGAGCGCAAGCCTACGGATGAGGAGATGTGTGCGCTGGAATTCAACTATAAGGTCGCCAAACATGCTCATTCGAGCGCGGTCGTCGTCGGAACGGAGCATGAGACATGCGGTATCGGAACGGGCCAGACCAACCGGATGCTTGCACTGCGCTTTGCGTTCGCGCTGGCGGGCGAAAGGACAAAGGGCGCCGTCCTTGCCTCCGATGCGGGGCTTCTGACAATGGAAAGCCTGGAGGAGTGCAGGGAGGCGGGGATCACGGCGATCGTGCAGACAGGCGTGCCGGACAGCAAGATCATCCGACTTTGCAATACCTACGGGATCACCGTCCTTTGTTCAGAAGATCGGCACTTCAAGGCGTAATATGCAGTCGCTGCGCGAGTTATATAAGATCGGAAGAGGGCCGTCCAGTTCGCATACGATGGGGCCGGAACGCGCCGCGCGGGACTTTTTGATGCGGTATCCGACTGCCGCAAAGTACCGCGTTGTATTATTCGGTTCCCTTGCGCGTACGGGGAAGGGGCATCTGACGGATTGGGCGCTTCTTTCCGTGCTGCCGTCCGATCGCACGCAGGTGATCTTTGATACAGACAGAGGGGAGCTTCCGCATCCCAATACGCTTGCGATCACGGCGCTCGGGGCAGACGGTGGGGTGATGGGGAGCGTCACTTATCTTTCCGTCGGCGGCGGTACGATCCGTGAGGAGGGAGTTCCTGTTCCGCCCGCACAGGAGATCTATCCCTTTCGCAATTTTTCCGAGATCCGCGCCTATTGTGAACGGGAGGGGATCGGACTTGGAAATTTGCCGTTTCGGTATGAGTCTGTCGGGTTTGAACAATATCTCGCATCTGTCTGGACAAGCATGAAGGAAACGGTGGAGCGCGGGCTCTTTCGGGAGGGATTGCTCCCCGGGGAACTGCACATCGAGCGGAAGGCGCCAACGCTGTATCGTTCTTTCTACCGTGAGCGCCAGGACGACAAGCGGCTCATCTGCAGTTATGCCTATGCAACGGCGGAGGAGAATGCGAGCGGCGGCGTGGTCGTCACGGCGCCCACCTGCGGGGCAAGCGGCGTGCTGCCCGCCGTGTTGCTCTATTTGCAGAACAAGCACTCTCTGTCCGATGAGACGATTCTTCATGCGCTGGCAGCGGCGGGGATGGTGGGAAACGTCGTTAAGACGAACGCTTCGGTGAGCGGTGCGGAGGCGGGTTGCCAGGCGGAGATCGGTACGGCGACGTCGATGGCTGCCGCTGCCGTCTGTGCCGTGTTCGGACGGTCACTGGAGACGACGGAATATGCGGCGGAGATCGCGCTCGAACATCAGCTCGGGCTCACCTGTGATCCCGTCGGCGGATATGTGCAGATCCCATGCATCGAACGCAATGCGGTGGCCGCGCTGCGGGCGCTTGACAGCGCCGATCTCGCGGATGTGCTCTCCGGTACACGCAAGATTTCCTTTGACCTCATTGTCCGCACGATGTATGAGACGGGGAAGGATCTGGATGCGCGCTATCGGGAGACGAGCGAAGGCGGGCTTGCTTCCGGATATAAAATATGCTGATATGACAAAACCCCGGTTGAACCGGGGTTTTTGTGTCAGTTGTTGTTTGCTTTTCGGCCCTCTGTCGTATATGGCGTAAGCGCCTGTGCAAGCTGGTCGGGACAGGAGGTATTCTGTTTGCAGCGGATCCCTTTCAGAAGAGAAACGACCTCGTCCGGGGTTCTTCCCTCAACCAGGCGGCTGATTCCCTGCAGATTGCCGCTGCAGCCGCCGATAAATTTGACATTGTGGATCGTGTTGTTTTCGTCAATGTCAAAGATGATCTGTTTGGAGCAAGTTCCTTTTGTTGAATACGTGACCATATGTTACCTCTTGATAATCTTCAATCTACAAGCGTCTCATAGACGACGGAGTAGAGGTCGGAGGCCTTATCTTCCCATTTCTTGTAGATCATATTGGCGGTTTTCTTGTCGGGTACGACGAATTTGAGTTCCAGCATTGGCTGTACGGCGGCAAGGATCTTCAAATTGACGGTATAGGTACCGTCTTTGTTCTGATAATAATCCGATTTGCATTCCTGCCGCGTGCGGAATTTGGCACCGTTGAGCTTGATGTATCGGGAGATCTCCTCTCTCGAACTCTTCGGGATGGAAATATAATAGTTTGCGAGCGCCTCTCTTCCTTCCGTAGTGATTGTATAGAGAGGATCATCCCCCCCGGGGATGTCACAGATGAAACCGTCCCGTTTGAGTTTATGGATCAGCACCGTGCAGTCCATATAATTGAGCCAGTCGTTGGACGATGTACACATGTCCACGAGTGTTCGCTCTGAGAGGGGACTTTCCATTTTGTCGAATACGAACAACAAGATAAGCTTGTTGACCGATGTTTCACCTTTGACCTGCATGGCGCCTGATCCTTCGTCGATAACGTAAGTCCTGAGAATAGAACAAACGAGCCGCTCCCATATGCGAGCGGCTCAGTCCTGTCCGGTCGTTAATATTTCAGATTATTTTGCGAACTTGGAAAGTTTTGCAATGACATCCTCGCAGTTGTCACTGTAAATTTCCACAGTAAGGGGCTTGGACAAATCAAGGCTGAAAATGCCGAGGATAGACTTGGCATCGACAACATACTTTCCGCTCTTCAAAAGGATCTCGCAATCGCAGTTCTGCGTGACTGCGACAAATTCCTTTACGCGCTGCGCCATTTCGAGAGAAATTGTCATGGACTTCATGGTTGTTACCCTCCAAGAGATATCGTTTGCTATATTATACCTAAAAACGAGAATAAAATCAAGATATTTCCGAAAAATTTCTTTAACTATTTTTTAATTTATGGTATAATAGAGGACGAAAGCGGCAGACAGGGGATAAAATTATGGAACTGATGGACAAAGTGGAAAAGATCGGGCAGTTTCTTTCCATCTGCGATGAGCTCGTCGCCGGCTCCTATATCACGGCAGAGGGGAAGATCTCGGAGGCGTTGCGGGAGATCGCGGGCTGCCGGGAGCTAACTAACCTCTTTACCGCCGTGACGGACGGATTCGACTATCCCGCAGCAAAACGGGCATATCTGCGTCCGCGTACGGGAACGGGGACTGCCGGGCGTGTGGGCGCTTATCTGCCTGCCGAACGGCAGGATATTCTTGCCTTTGTCTTTTGTCTGTTTGTGGAGATCGATGCGGGAACGATGCGCATGAACGACCTGCTCCTGCGTTACTTTTATGTGGACGGCAGCTATACGGCAAGCTATTCCGTCTTTGCCGGGCGCATGATCAAGCCCTTCCGGGACATCGTGCGTGAATGCTTTCCGGAGTGCGGGAAGCGCGGCCAGATCGCCGTGCAGAGAAAACGCCGCGAGGAGGCGCTTGCGCAGTTTGCCGCGCTGCTTCCGGCCGAGCAGATGCGCGTTATGGGGCGAGACCTGCTTGAGGAAGAGCGCGTCGCCGGGGAGGAGATCTTTTCCGAACTCTCTGCCGCAACATCACGTCGGGACATTGCGGAGATACGCGCCCTGCTTGCCGGATATCGCTATTTTCTGCGCTATATCAATGCTGAAAGTCGGGAGAGCGAGGAACTTTTCGCCGTCGCCCGCAGTTTTTAAAGGAGGGATCAGCCATGCAACTGGAAGAAAGGACGGTCAGTAAAAATTATATCTATCGTGGAAAGATCATCAATGTGCGCTGTGATGATGCGCAGCTCCCGGACGGACATCCGTGCAGGAGGGAAATGGTGGAACATCCGGGCGGTGCGGCAGTTTTGTGCGTCAGGGACGGAAAAGTCGCCCTTGTCAGACAGTTCCGTTACGCTTATCAGGAATGTATCTACGAGATTCCTGCCGGAAAACTCGGGGAGGGCGAGGATCCCATAGAGGCCGCCGAGCGTGAGCTTGGGGAAGAAACGGGGCTCATTGCAGATGAACTTGTCCTTCTCTATGTACTTTATCCGACGCCCGGATATACCAACGAGAAGATTTTCATCTATGAGGCGGTAGGCGTGAGAGAGGGGAAGCAGCACCTTGACGAAGAGGAATTTCTCAATGTCGAATATATTCCCGTCAAAAAGGCACTTTCCATGATCGAGGACGGGGAGATATGCGACGGAAAGACCATCGTTGCACTTCAGCATTACGCATTGCATCACAAGGTTCGGTAATGAAATCCGGACGCCCGCAGACAGCGGACGCCCGGATTTTTTGATCTGTTGATCGGATCAGTTGCAGCCGCAGCCCTCGCCCGAGCCACAGACGTTTGCAAGAACAGACTGCAGCGTTCCGTTCTTGCACATACAATAGGCAAGTGCGGCGAGAATAGGCCATCCGCAGCCCTTGAATGCGCTCGAAGAGAAGACGTTTCCGCACGTTCCGAGGATGAGCAGGATCACAAGGACCCACAGGCAGCGGTTGCCGCTAAAACAGCAATTCATAGTGTTTCCTCCTATAGCTTTCCCGCAAACGGCGTTTGACGGGAGTGCGCCGCAGAGTATGTATCCGTCTTTCTGCGGCCTTTTGATACATTGTATGATTTTGCAAAAAAATATGTGTCTTGTCTGCTTCATTTTCCTCCAAAGGCTGTTTTTTAACGATTTGCATTCATTTAGTTGCCAAAACGCATGTGTTTTGCTATAATATGTTTTGATAACCCTTATCGGCGGAACGGTACGTTTTACGGCCCTATCCGCTTCGGGAAGTCGGTTACATCTTTTCTGCGGATACCCGCACGGGATCCGATGGAGGCATCATGAAGCAGTCCGGATTTTTTACGGCGAGAAATGTGGCATATTTTGCCGTACTCGTTGCGCTTGTCATTGTTCTGCAGCTCTTTGCGAGCGCGATCCCCATGTTTGGCGTTACGCTCAATTTCAGTCTGATCCCGATTGTTCTTGCCGGTATCCTGTTCGGGATGTGGGGGGGCGGATTTCTCGGCCTGATTTCGGGGATCCTGACATTCCTTGTCACGGCCGTGATGGGGCGCGAGCCTTCCACCGCATTTCTGTTTCAGGCAAATCCGTTCATGCTGACACTCATCTGCATCGGCAAAACGACTGTTGCCGGGTTTGTCGCCGGGTTTTTGTATCGGCTCATTGCCGCAAAGAGCCGTCTGGCAGCCGCCTATGTTGCATCGGTTGCCGTTGCCGTCCTCAATACGGGGTTATACCTTCTCGGGATCGTCCTTATGAGAGAGGATGCCGCGGTTTTTCTGGGGACGGAGGCAACTGCATTGGCGGTTTTTGTGACAGTATTTGCGCTTATTTGGCTCAACAGTGTGTTGGAGATCGTTGTGAATGTCCTGATTGCGCCTGCCATTTCCCGCATTGTGTTGCTCTTGGAGCGGATGGCGGAGCGGCGCAAGGGACACAGAAACCATCCGGTTACGGAACAGAGCGCAGACGAGCGCGCCGATGAGGGGGAAACACATGATCATATGCATTGACATCGGAAATTCCAACATCAAATATGCGATCTATGACGGACAGGAACGGAAGATCTCCTTTCGCGTTTCAACCGATCTGAAACGTACGTCGGATGAATACGGTGCGCAGCTCGCCGAGATGATGACGTTCAATAAGATCTCCGCAAAGGACATCACGGGCGGGATCTTTTCCTCCGTTGTGCCGTCGCTCGATTATACCATTGAGCATATGCTTCGTGTCTACCTCAATATTATACCCAAACAGATTGCCCCCGGACTCAGGACGGGGCTGCGGATGCGGGCAGATAACGCACACGAAGTGGGGGCAGACCGCATTGTCAATAATGTGGCTGCGATCCGAAAGTACGGCTGCGGGAAGCCCATGATCGTCGTTGATTTCGGCACGGCAACAACGTTTAATATTCTGAGCAGAGATGGAGAATTTATCGGCGGCGTCATATCTCCCGGGATCAAGGGTTCGCTTGAAAGTCTTGTTTCGGGGACGGCCAAATTGCCGCGCGTGGAGATCGAAGCGCCGAAGAGTGTGATCGCGACCAACACGGTCACGAATATGCAGGCGGGGATTGTCTTTGGGTTTGCGGGTCTTGTGGAATATATCGTCAGAAAGATCAAGAAAGAGCTGAAAGCATCCGATGTCATGACGATTGCGACGGGCGGGTTTTCCGAAACCATCGCGAAAGAGACGGACTGCATCGACGTCATTGACAAGATGCTTACGCTTGACGGTCTCAAATATCTGTATGACCTGAACAGTTCGGAGGAAAGTGTATGAAGAAAGTAGGTGTAGCAATTCTCGGTCTCGGCGTTGTCGGGGGCGGAACGTATCAGATCCTGACGGAACACCGGGAGTTCTACCAGCGTACCCAGAACGTCGACATCGTGGTGGAGAGCGTTTTGGAACTCAACCGTGAACGGGCGCGTGCGCTCGGCGTGCCTTCGGATAAGATTGCATCCAACATCGCGGAGATCGTCTCCAATCCGGACGTCAGCATCGTCGTTGAAGTGATCGGAGGCGTGGAAGCGGCGCGTGAATATGTGCTTGCAGCGCTCAATGCCGGCAAGACGGTCGTCACCTCCAATAAGGAACTGTTCTGTAAATATTCCCACGAACTGGAGCGCGCCGCAAAGCGGCAGAATGCGGGGTTGTATTTTGAGGCAAGCTGCGTGGGAGGTGTTCCCATTATCCGTACGCTTCTGGACGGCGTCCAGGCAAATGAGATCACATCCATGATGGGGATCATCAACGGCACTACAAACTATATCCTCACCAAGATGACCAATGAGGGAACATCGTACGAGGAGGCGCTCAAAGAGGCGCAGCGGCTGGGATATGCGGAGGCGGATCCGACGGCGGATGTTGAAGGATACGATGCGGCATATAAACTTTCCATTCTCTCCTCGCTCGCTTTCCATACAAAAGTTCCCTTTACGAAGATCTTCCGGGAGGGGATCTCCGGGATCTCGAAAGAGGACATTGCGGATGCGAAGGAACTTGGGTATATCCTGAAATTGCTCGCGATCGGAAAACAGTCGGAATCGGGCATTGAGGTGCGCGTGCATCCCACGTTTGTGCGCAAAGGACATCCGCTTGCCGCCGTCAATGACAGCTTCAATGCGGTATTTCTGACGGGCGACTCGGTGGGGGATGTCATGCTCTACGGGCGGGGCGCCGGTGCGCTTCCCACGGGCAGCGCCATTGTTTCGGACATAATCTATGCAGCCACGCACAGTGAGAACAAATATTCCACATTCAAAAATACGGCAAACGCGGACAAGGATATCAAATTTATTACCGATTTCAAGAGCGCATATTATATGCGTCTGACAGTGGAGGACAAGGCGGGATTCCTCGCAAAGATCGCAACTGTATTCGGAAAACACAACATCTCTATTGTCGAGCTCCTGCAGAAACCGGCACAGGAGGACGGAAAGGTGCCGCTCGTACTTGTCACGCACGAGACGCACGAACTCTCCGTACGCAATGCGATCGCGAAGATCAATTCGTTGGAAAATGTCGCGCACGTCGATACCGTGCTGCGCGTTGTATCCTGAAGCATGGAAATCGGACGGGCGTTTGCCCGTCTTTTTTTGTGCTGCAGCATTCCAGTCGGCTCGTCCGCATACAATATGTTGACATGAATACAGTAACCTTTTTCCGGAAACATCGGGTTGTTTTGTGTGTCATTGCGATTCTTCTCTCTATTGTCATGACGGCGGGCGTGTGCTGTTATGCGCTTGCACAGACGGCAACGGGCAGCACGCGGCTCACTGTCGTCATAGATGCGGGACATGGTGGCATCGACGGCGGCGTCGTCGGAAATGTGACAAAGACAAAGGAGAGCGATATCAATCTCCAAATCGCGCGCAAGCTGCAGACGCAGTTTGAAGAAGCCGGATTTTTGGTCGTTCAGACGCGACCAAGTGAGGCGGGACTGTATGGCGCCGCAACAAACGGGTACAAGAAAAGGGATATGCAGCGCCGTGCGCAGATCATATCGCAGAGCATTCCCTCCGCGGTCATTTCGGTACATCAGAACTTTTTTTCGCTCTCGTCCCGCCGGGGCGCGCAGGTATTTTTCCGTGAGAGCAATGCCAATTCCCGTACGCTCGCCTGCGCCATTCAGACGGCATTGAACGGAATGCCGGAATGTGTCCGCCCGAGCGAAGCACTGAAAGGGGACTATTATATCCTGAACTGCTCTGACTTTCCGTCCGTCATCGTTGAATGCGGTTTTTTGTCTAATGCAGAGGATGAGGCGCTGCTCGTTACGGAGGTCTATCAGATGCGTCTTGCCGAGACGATCTGTATGGGTACGCTCGCATATCTTGCGACAGCTTCCTCGACAGAGCCGCCCATTTGATTGACTTTGTCGCGCACGCGTGATATACTTTATCACATGAGCGATTATTGCAATACGACACGATATGCGTTGCGGTATTCTGACTTTGATTTCAAAGACGAGCTGCGGCCATCAGCTCTTTTGAGCATCGTACAGGAAGCTGCCTGCATGAGCGCGGATGAGCTTGGCTTCGGCTATGCGGATCTTAAACCGCGCGATTTCGGTTTTATCATTGTCAACACCTATTGCGAATGCAAGCGGCCCATCCGTTTGGGAGAGAGCCTTACGGTGCAGACCTGGCCGCTGCCGCCCCGTCACGTCTTTTTTGAGCGTGATTATCGTATTCTCTCGGGTGACGAGGATGTCGTTGCCGTCGCATCGCGCTGGTGTCTTGTCGATCTCAGGAATTTTTCTCTTCTCACGCCTGAGTACATGGGTGAAGCACATGAGCGCTGTCCGTATCGCGCCGAAAAAACGACCGTGCCTCCCGCATGGAAGATCCCGCGCGTGCGTGATGGGAGAACGGTCTATGAGATGAAGGTGTGCGGCAGTCACTGCGATCATTATCTTCATGCCAATAATGCGCAATATGCCGACTTCTTTTTTAACTGTTTTACGATGAAGGAGCTTGCGGCCCGCTCTGTGACCGCGTTCCAGATCACTTACGGCAAGCAGGCAAAAGAAGGGAGTTCGCTTGCACTCGTTCGTGAGGATACGCAGGATGGGGCCGTTTGTGAGGCGCGGATGGGTGAAGAACCGATCGCGCAATTCCGCGTATGGTTCGGAGGGCGGTCATGATAGAACAACCCGTTGTCATCCGCTTTGTCAAAACCGTGAAGAAGTTTTTCGTCATATTCAGCTGTTTTGCCATTCCCG
Source organism: uncultured Clostridia bacterium (assembly GCA_944372575.1). Taxonomy (GTDB): domain Bacteria; phylum Bacillota; class Clostridia; order Christensenellales; family Borkfalkiaceae; genus Gallimonas. The sequence continues at coordinate 12,037 of CALVZS010000032.1, forward strand.
GGATCATGGTCTGCGCCGTGTATGCCTTTCTCAGGTATATCGGATTCTGGATCGTGACCCCGCTCATACTCATCGCCTATCTTGCCTTCTATTGTTGGTACGCGCTGCATATTTCGATGGGAACAGTGATCGGCATTGAAGTGACGAATCAGGTCGTGCATGTCAAGACTAAGCGCGGGATCTATACCTATGATGTCGAACGGGGTTGTACAGCTGTCCGCAAAAAGAGAAATGCATGGGTTGTGACATTCTGTACGCAGGACACAAAGGATAAATTCACCTTTTATTCCCGTGTTCCGTTTGCCAAACCGTACGAGACGGCATTCACGCAGGAACAGATCGATTCATTCAGCCGGAATGCTGTCATTGAAAAAATGTAATTATGCATAAATTATCGCATAATTTCTTTGAATTATACGATAATAATTTATAATATGCAAAAAATATAAAAATTCTTCTGAAAAGGGGGCGCAATCGCTTGACTTGCGTCCCCGTCCTTTGTATAATGTCACATGATCAATTTCAAGTGAGGAAATGTTTTATGGAAAAGAAGATCAAGAAAGTGGTTCTCGCATATTCCGGCGGGCTGGATACTTCCATCATCATCCCCTGGCTGAAGGAGAATTACGATAACTGTGAAGTCATCGCTGTGTCCGGCGACGTCGGGCAGGGAACGGAATTGGACGGACTGGAGGAGAAGGCTCTCAAGACGGGTGCCTCCAAGCTGTATGTGCTCGACCTGAAAAAGGAGTTTGTAGAGGATTATATCTTCCCGACCATGCAGGCAGGCGCCGTGTATGAGGACAAGTATCTGCTCGGAACCTCCTTTGCGCGTCCCGTCATTGCCAAGGCGATCGTGGACATCGCCAAGAAAGAAGGGGCGGACGCGATCTGCCATGGCTGTACGGGCAAGGGGAACGATCAGGTGCGTTTCGAGCTGACCATCAAGGCGTTTGCGCCCGAGATGACCATCATTGCGCCCTGGCGGATCTGGAACATCAAGAGCCGTGAGGAGGAGATCGAGTACGCCGAGGCGCACAACATCCCTCTCAAGATCAACCGCGAGACCAACTATTCCAAGGATAAAAATTTGTGGCACCTCTCGCATGAGGGGCTGGATCTGGAGGATCCTGCCAACGAGCCGCAGTACGAAAAGCCCGGATTTCTGGAGATGGGCGTGTCTCCCGTGCAGGCGCCGGACAAGCCCACCTATGTGAGCATCCACTTTAAGAAGGGTGTCCCCACCGCGATCGACGGTAAGAAGATGGGGGCCGTGGAGATCGTGGAGACGCTTAATAAGATCGGCGGCGAAAACGGCGTCGGACTGGCAGACTTGGTGGAGAACCGTCTGGTCGGCATGAAGTCGCGCGGCGTGTACGAGACGCCCGGCGGAACCATCCTCTATGAGGCGCACAGGCTGCTGGAGACGATCACCCTTGACAAGGCGACCATGCACTATAAACAGCTTGTTGCCGTCAAGTTTGGTGAAATGGTATATGACGGTCAGTGGTTCACCCCGTTGCGCGAGGCGCTCTCAGCGTTCGTTTCCAAGACGCAGGAGACGGTGACGGGCGACGTGAAGCTGCGCATCTACAAGGGCAACGTCACAAGTGCGGGCATCTCTTCTCCCAACTCGCTGTACAGCGAGGATATCGCGACCTTCTCGGACGACGGCGGCGCCTATTCGCAGAAGGATGCGGAGGGATTTATCAACCTGTTTGGTCTTCCTCTCAAGGTCAAAGCGATGCTCGATGCCAAGAAGCTCAAGTAATTGTGCGCGGTGCGCAATATGATCCATGTATTTATTGACGGGAGTGCGGGGACAACAGGTCTCCGCATTCGCGGAATGTTGGAAAAACGTCCGGACGTGACGCTCATCACGCTGTCTGAGGCGCAGCGCAAGGAGGTTTCTGCGCGCAAGGATGCGCTCAATGCGGCGGACGTTGCCTTTTTGTGCTTGCCGGACGATGCGGCGCGCGAGGCGGCGCAAATGGTGGAAAACGATCATACCATTGTCATCGATGCTTCCACCGCGCACAGAACGGCGTCCGGCTGGGCATACGGATTTCCGGAGCTGTCTGCAAGGCATCGCGCGGCGATCGCGGGCGGTAAGCGCATTGCCAATCCGGGCTGCTATGCCTCCGGCTTTATCGCGCTCGTCTATCCGCTCATTGCGGCGGGCGTTGCCGCGCCCGACTATCCCTTTGTCTGCCATGCCGTCAGCGGCTATTCGGGGGCGGGCAAAAAGGGAATTGCGGAGTATGAGGCGGCCGGCCGGCCTGCGCTCTATGATACGCCGCGCCTGTACGCGCTTGGTCAGCAGCACAAGCATCTGCCCGAAATGAAAGCGGTCTGCTCTCTTGCGCGTACGCCCCTGTTCGATCCGTATGTGTGCGACTACTACTGCGGCATGACGGTGAGTGTTCCGCTCTTTGCCGACCTGCTTGCAAGGCGGGTCACTGTGGAAGAACTCAAGGCGCTCTACCGGCAGCACTATGCGGGGCAGCGCTTCGTATATGTGGGCGAAGAGGAGAGCGGCTATATCTCTGCCAATACGCTCAATGGCACGAACAACCTTGAGATCCTCGTGAGCGGGAATGAGGAGCGCATCCTCCTCACCGCGCGGTTTGACAATCTCGGGAAAGGCGCCTCGGGTGCGGCGATTCAGAACATGAATATCGCGCTCGGACTTGACGAAGGGCTTTCATTGTGATATAATGACAAGGATAAGATGATGTTGAAAGAAATTGCGGGCGGAGTCTGTGCGCCCAAGGGATTCAAAGCAAACGGGATCCACTGCGGGATCCGCAAAAATAAGATCAAGAAAGATCTTGCGCTCATCGTCTCCGATGTGCGCTGCAATGCGGCGTGCGTGTATACGACCAATTTGGTCAAGGGCGCGCCCATCCTCGTTACACAGCAGCACGTGGCGGACGGAAAGGCGCAGGCGGTCATCGTCAACAGCGGCAACGCCAACACCTGCAACGCAGACGGCGTGGAGATCGCGCAGAAGATGTGCGCGCTTGTGGAGGAGTACACGGGCATCTCTGCGGAGGACATTGTCATTGCGTCGACGGGTGTCATCGGACAGCCTCTGTCCGTAGAACCCATTGCGAAGGGGATGAAGGCACTCGTGGAGGGGCTCGGGGAGCACAGCGAGGCCGCCGCTGAGGCGATCATGACGACGGATACCGTCAAAAAGGAGATTGCCGTCTCCTTTGAACTGGACGGAAAGGAATGCAGGATAGGCGCCGTCTGCAAGGGTGTCGGCATGATCTGTCCCAATATGGCGACCATGCTCATGTTCATCACCACCGATGCGGCGATCTCCTCCGAAATGCTGCAGCGGGCAATTTCGGCAGATGTGAAAGGTTCGCTCAACATGCTCTCGGTGGACAGGGATACCTCTACCAATGACACCCTTGCCATCCTGGCGAGCGGGCTTGCCGGGAATCGGGAGATCACGGCGCCGGACGCAAACTACCGCACTTTTTGCCGGGCGCTTCGCACCGTGACGACGGAGATGTGCCGCAAGCTCGCTGCGGACGGGGAGGGAGCGACCAAGCTCATCGAATGCAGCGTGACGGGGGCGGCAAGCCTCAAAACGGCGCGCCTGTGCGCGAAGTCGGTCATCAACTCCAATCTCGTCAAGGCGGCGATGTTCGGGGCGGACGCCAACTGGGGCAGGGTGCTGTGCGCGCTCGGCTATTCGGGGGCAAAGATCGATCCCGACAAGGTAGGAGTTGTATTCCATTCCGCGGCGGGGGACGTGGAAGTCTGCCGCGGCGGGCGCGGGGTGGAATTTTCCGAGGTACTCGCCAAAAAGGTGCTCTCGGAGCAGGAGATCGACATTCTCGTCTCGCTCGGCAACGGGCGCTATCATGCGACGGCGTGGGGGTGCGACCTCACCTATGACTATGTAAAGATCAACGGAGATTACAGGACGTGATCGGAAAGGAAGAACAGGCAGAATTTCTCCTGGAGGCAATGCCCTACATCGAGAAATATCAGAATAAAATCCTCGTCGTAAAGTATGGCGGCAATGCCATGACGGACGATACGCTCAAACAGTTCGTCATGCGCGACATGACGCTGTTGCGTTTCGTCGGCATCAAGGTCGTGCTCGTTCACGGCGGCGGGCCGGAGATCTCACAGACGCTCAAACGCATGGGCATCGAATCCCGCTTTGTAAACGGCCTGCGCTATACGGATGAGGAGACGGCGGAAGTCGTGCGGATGGTGCTTGCGGGCAAGGTCAATAAGAGCCTTGTGCATATGCTCGGCGCAATGGGAGCGCGTGCGATCGGCATCTCCGGGATTGACGGCAACCTGCTCAGGTGCAGTAAGGAGAGCGAAGCACTCGGCTTTGTCGGAAAGATCGACCATGTGGATACCGACATTCTCACGAGCTGTCTGGATGCCGGGTATCTCCCCGTTGTCTCCACCGTGGGCTACGACGATGATGGGAATATTTACAACGTCAACGCAGACACCGCGGCGTCCGCTATTGCGGGTGCGCTGAAGGCGGAGAGCCTCATCCTTATGACGGATGTGCGCGGCCTGCTCCGCGTGCGAGACGACGAAAGCACTCTCATCCGCAAGGTATATGTATCAGATATTCCCTCTCTCGTCAAAGAGGGTGTTATCTCGGGCGGCATGATCCCCAAGGTCAACTGCTGCCGCGATGCCATCCGCAACGGCGTTGGGCGCGTATTCATCACGGACGGCAGGGTAAAACATTCCATATTGCTCGAGCTGCTCTCAGATGAGGGGCTTGGTACGATGTTCGTAAAAGGTGACTGATTTTTTTCAGGCACCGATTTTTACGATTATAAGGAGTCACATGAATTTTCAGAAGATCAGGGAATTGGACGGGGAATATCTCGCCAAGACATATGCACGCTATCCCGTGGCGCTCGTCGGCGGAAAAAACGCCACGCTTGTGGACAGCGAGGGAAAACAGTATATCGACTTCGGCGCCGGGATCGCGGTCAATATTTTCGGCGCAAACGATGAAGCATGGAAGGCGGCGGTCATTGAACAGCTCGGCAAGATCCAGCATGTGAGCAACTATTATTACGCGGAACCGCAGGTCAGACTTGCCGAGATGCTCTGCAACAGAACGGGGGCAAAGCGCGTGTTCTTCTCCAACTCGGGAGGGGAGGCGAATGAATGCGCGCTCAAAGCTGCCAGAAAATATTCCTGGATGAAATACGGCGAAGGAAGAAGTCGCATCGTATCGCTCAGGGACAGCTTTCACGGGCGTACGCTCTTCACGCTCACCGCGACGGGGCAGGATGAATTTCATAAGTATTTCGGCCCCTTCGTCCCGAACGTATCCTATGCGCTCCCCGACCTTTCGGATATAAAGCGCGCAGCAGGCAGCGATACCTGTGCGGTCATTATCGAGTGTGTGCAGGGGGAGAGCGGTGTCAGCGCGCTGCCAAAGGCGTTCGTACAGGAACTTCGCACATGGTGTTCCGCCAACGACGTGCTGCTCATCTGCGATGAGGTACAGTGCGGAAACGGCAGAACGGGGACGCTGTACGCCTATGAGCAGTACGGCATCACTCCGGATATCGTCACTACGGCAAAGGGACTTGCCGGCGGACTTCCCATCGGCGCCTGCCTCTTTTTCGAGCGCGCGCAGGATGCGTTTTCGGCGGGCGATCACGGCTCGACGTTCGGCGGCAACCCCGTCTCCTGCGCGGCGGCGGTCAATGTCATTTCCCGCCTCACCGATGATTTCCTGCTTGAAGTGCAGGGCAAGGCCGCTTATCTGCGTGCAAAGCTCAAGAACTTTGACGGCGTGAAGGCGGTCACAGGGCTTGGCATGATGATCGGGCTTGAAATGGACAAAGATCCCAAACAGGTTGCGGCACAGTGCCTGGAAAAGGGACTGCTCGTTCTGACGGCGCACAGGCGGCTGCGTCTTGTCCCGCCGCTCACCATTACAAAGACGGAGATGGACGAAGGACTGTCCATTCTCAAGGAGGTACTTTCGTGAAACATCTATTGAAACTCGCAGATCTTTCCCGCGAGGAGATCCTGTCCATTCTCAACCTTGCCGATCAGCTCAAGTATGAGCGCAAGCACGGCATTTTTAAGGAGTATCTGAAGGGAAAGAAGCTGGGTATGATCTTCCAGAAGTCGTCCACGCGCACCCGCGTCTCTTTTGAGGCCGGAATGTACGAACTGGGCGGATACGCACTCTTTCTCTCCAACCGCGATCTGCAGATCGGGCGTGGCGAGCCCGTCCAGGATACGGCGCGCGTCCTCTCGCGCTACCTGGACGCGATCATGATCCGCACGTTCGCCCAACAGGAAGTGGAAGATCTTGCAAAGTACGGCTCCATTCCCGTCATCAACGGCCTGACCGATTATTGTCATCCCTGCCAGGTGCTTGCCGATCTCATGACTATCCGTGAGCGGAAGGGGACGTTCAAGGGCCTCAAGATGTGCTTTATCGGTGACGGAAACAACATGGCAAATTCCCTGATGGTGGGTGCCGTGAAAATGGGGATGTCCTTTTCGATCGCCTGTCCGAAGGGGTACGAGCCGGATGCGGAACTCATGACATGGGCGAGGGAAAACGGCTCCTTTACGCTGACGCAGGACGTCGCCGAGGCGGCAAAGGATGCCGATGTCATCTATACGGACGTCTGGGCGTCCATGGGACAGGAGGAGGAAAAGGCAAAACGCGAACGGGCATTCGCCGGCTATCAGGTCAACGAGGCGACGATGGCCGCTGCGATGCCGGATGCGATGGTGCTGCACTGCCTGCCCGCGCACCGCGGAGAAGAGATCACGGCAGATGTCTTTGAGACGCATGCGGATGAGATCTTTGAAGAGGCGGAGAACCGGCTTCATGCACAGAAAGCAGTCCTGTGTAAGGTCATGAAGTAACCATAGGAGAATTTATGTACAAAAAAGTCTATCTTACGCTGGAAAACGGCAAGGTGTTCGAGGGATATTCCTTCGGCGCAGAGAAGGAAGCGCTCGGCGAGCTCGTCTTTACGACGGGCATGACGGGCTATATCGAAACGCTCACCGACCCGAGTTATTACGGGCAGATCGTTACGCAGACCTTTCCGCTCATCGGAAACTACGGCTTTATTCCGGCCGACATGGAGAGCAAAAAATGCTGGCTGACGGCGTATGTCGTGCGCGAGAAGTGCGATGCTCCTTCCAATTTCCGCTGTGAGATGACGCTTGAAAACTTTCTGAAGGAGCAGGGGATACCCGCCATGTTCGGGGTGGATACGCGTGAGCTTACCCGCATCGTCCGTGAGGCGGGCGTCATGAATGCAGCGATCACATATCGTCCGTTTACCGACTTTGCTGCGCTTAAGGAGTACCGCGTAAAGGATGCCGTCAAGGCGGTATCCGCTAGGGAAGTCCACACTTCGGGAGAGGAGGACGGCCTGCGCGTCGTGCTCTATGATTTTGGGGCAAAAGAAAAGATCGTGCGCGAGCTGGTACGGCGCGGGTGCTTTGTCATCGAAGTTCCCGCCGATACGCCGGCGGAGGAAGCGCTTGCCTTTGCTCCGGACGGCATCATGCTCACCAACGGCCCCGGCGATCCGGCGGAGAATGTCGGGATCGTGGAAAATATCAGAAAACTTATCGGGAAGAAGCCCATCTTCGGCATCTGCCTGGGCAACCAGCTCTTTGCGCTCGCAATGGGCGGGCAGACGCGCAAAATGAAATATGGTCACCGCGGCGCCAACCAGCCCGTCAAGGAGCTGGCGACGGGACGGGTGTTCATCTCCTCGCAGAATCACGGCTATGAGGTTGTGAGCGACTCCCTGAAGGGCAAGGGGGTTCTTTCCTTTGTCAACGGAAACGACGGCACCTGCGAAGGGGTCGATTATCCCGACGTGAACGCCTTTACGGTGCAGTTCCACCCCGAGGCGTGCGGCGGCCCGCACGACGCCAACTTCCTGTTTGACCGCTTTATTGCCAATATGCGCAAGGAGAAATATCATGCCGAAGAGAAGTGACATCAAAAAAGTACTCGTGATCGGCTCCGGCCCCATCGTCATCGGGCAGGCCGCCGAGTTTGACTATGCAGGCGCGCAGGCGTGCCGCGTCCTGAAGGACGCCGGCGTCAATGTCGTTCTGTGCAATTCCAATCCCGCGACCATCATGACGGACAGGATGCTTGCGGATGAGATCTATCTTGAGCCGCTTACCGAGGACAGTTTAAAGCGCATTATTATCAAGGAACGGCCCGATTCTCTCCTTGCCTCGCTCGGCGGACAGACCGGCCTTACCATGGGCTGCAAACTGGCAAAGGAAGGGTTTCTCGATGAATGGGGGGTCAAGCTCATCGGCACCAAGCTGGATGCCATCGACCGCGCAGAGGATCGAGAGCTGTTCAAGGAGACCATGCAGAAGATCGGTCAGCCCGTCGTTCCTTCCGATATCGCCTATACGGTGGAGGAATGCGTCTCCATTGCCGCAAATCTCGGCTATCCAGTCATCGTACGGCCTGCGTTCACGCTGGGCGGTGCAGGCGGCGGCGTGGCACACGATGAGGAGGAACTTCGCCTGATCGCACACAACGGACTCATGCTCTCGCCCATCACGCAGGTACTCATCGAAAAGTATATCGGCGGCTGGAAGGAGATCGAGTTTGAGGTGCTGCGTGACAGCGCGGGAAACGTCATCACCGTCTGTTCGATGGAGAATTTTGACCCCGTCGGGATTCATACGGGAGATTCCATCGTCGTCGCGCCTTGCCTGACGCTCTCCGACAAGGAATATCAGATGCTGCGTACGGCATCCATCAATATCATCACGGAACTCGGGATCGAAGGCGGCTGCAACTGTCAGTTCGCGCTCTATCCGGACAGCTTTGATTATGCGGTCATTGAGGTCAATCCCAGGGTCTCGCGTTCCTCGGCGCTTGCCAGTAAGGCGACGGGGTACCCGATCGCAAAGGTTTCGACAAAGATTGCACTGGGCTATACGCTCGATGAGATCCGCAACGATGTGACGGGCAAGACATATGCATGTTTTGAGCCTGCCATCGACTACGTTGTCGTAAAACTTCCCAAGTGGCCCTTCGATAAATTCCTGTATGCCAAACGCGAGCTCGGATCCAGGATGAAGGCAACGGGTGAGGTGATGGCGATCGGCACCTCCTTTGAACAGGCGATCATGAAGGCGGTTCGCGGTGCGGAGATCGGGCTGGACACGCTCAATCATCCCAAGTTTGAGCCTATGACGGCCGAACAGCTGCGCGCCGAGATCACAAAAATGACGGATGAGAGGCTGTTTGCGGTCTATGCCGCGCTCAAGCGGGGGATCTCCGTTGATGAGATCCATTCCGTTACAAAAATCGATGAATGGTTCCTGGAAAAACTGAAAAATCTGGTTGATTTTGAAGCGGAGATCGATGGGAAAAAACTTTCCCGTGAACAGTATCTGCGCGGGAAGCGGCTCGGATATCCCGATAAGGCGCTTGCGCGCTTCTCCCGGGAAAAGCTTCCCATGCATCGGCGCGCCGTATTCAAGATGGTTGATACCTGCGCTGCGGAATTTGCCGCGCAGACACCCTATTTTTATTCGACATATGACGAGCTTGATCACGATGAGGCGCTTCCGTTTGTCAAAAACAGCACAAAGAAGCGCATCGTCGTCATCGGATCCGGCCCCATCCGCATCGGGCAGGGAATCGAGTTTGACTACTCCTCCGTCCATTGCGTTTGGACGCTCAAGGAACTCGGGTATGAGGTCATCATCATCAACAACAATCCCGAGACTGTTTCCACTGACTTTGATACGGCGGACAGGCTGTATTTCGAACCGCTTACACCGGAGGATGTGCAGAACGTACTCGATGTGGAAAAGCCGTACGGCGTCGTTATCACCTTCGGCGGGCAGACGGCGATCAAGCTGTGCAGTTACCTCGATAAATCGGGAGCGCGCATCCTCGGGACAAGCGCCGATTCCGTCGACATGGCGGAGGACAGGGAGCGCTTCGATGAACTTCTGGAGCAATTCCATATTGCGCGCCCGAAGGGTCTGACCGTCATGACAAAGGAGGAGGCGATCGCGGCGGCCGAGACGCTCGGCTATCCCGTGTTGCTGCGCCCTTCCTATGTCATCGGCGGGCAGAATATGACCATCGCCTTTACGGAGAACGATATCTCCCGTTATATGGACGTCATCCTTGCCCAGCATATCGAGAATCCTGTACTGTGCGACAAGTACCTCATGGGCAGCGAACTGGAGGTGGACGCGATCTCAGACGGAGCGGATGTACTCATTCCCGGGATCATGCAGCATATTGAACGTGCGGGCGTACATTCCGGCGACTCCATTGCCGTCTATCCGCCCTACCATCTGAGTGATGCAATGCTGGAGAAGATCGTGGATATCTCCACAAAACTTGCGCTCTCTCTGAAGACAAAGGGGCTCATCAATATTCAGTATCTCATCTACCAGAATCAGCTCTATGTCATCGAGGTCAATCCGCGCGCTTCGCGCACCATTCCCTATATTTCCAAGGTGACGGGAGTGCCGATGGTGGAGCTCGCCACTAAGATCATGGTGGGAGCAAAACTCAAAAAACTGGGTTACGGAACGGGACTGTATCCCAATTCGCCCTATGTTGCCGTCAAGGTTCCGGTATTCAGCTTTGAAAAGCTCAATGACGTCAATTCGCAGCTTGGGCCGGAGATGAAGTCGACGGGCGAGGTACTGGGCATCGGAAAGACCATTGAGGAGGCGCTCTTCAAAGGCCTTGTCTCGGCAGGATTCAAGATGTGCCATCCGACCAAGGAGAAGCCGGTCGGCGTGTATTTTACTGTCAACGATCAGGACAAGTTTGAGATCGTTTCCATCGCCAAGAAGTTTGCCGATCTCGGCTGCAATCTCTATGCGACGGCGGGTACGGCAAAGGTCATTTCTGAACTCGGGATCGATGTGACAGTGGTCGACCGCCTCAAGGCGACCAAGCAGGTTTCCGGTCTGATGGATGAGGGCAAGATTGACTATATCATCTATACGGGCAAGACGGACGTCGATTCCATCAACGATTATATCGAACTGCATCATCATGCCATCCTGTTGGGGATCACCGTTCTTACCTCCCTCGATACGGCGAATGCGCTCTGCGACATCATTGCCAGCAAGTTCACGGAATACAATACCGAGCTTGTGGATATCAACAACCTGCGCACGAAAAAGACGGAGATCGGGTTCGTCAAAATGCAGTCCTGCGGCAACGACTATATCTATTTTGACGATATGGAGGGAAAGATCACCTGTCCCGAGTCGCTCGCCGTCAACTTTGTCGACCGCCACTATGGTATCGGCGGCGACGGCATTGTACTCATTGAAAAGTCGGAGATCGCGGACGCCAAGATGCGAATCTTCAATCAGGACGGAAGCGAGGGACAGATGGCGGGGAATGCCATCCGCTGCGTTGCAAAGTACCTCTATGAAAAGGGGATCGTCAAAAAGAGTGAAATGACGATTGAGACGATGAGTGGTGTTCGTGACGTCAAGGTGTATTCCTTTGGCGGAGTGGTCACTTCTGCGAGCGCCGACCTCGGAACGGTGGAGCTGCGCGGCGAGTGCATTCCCTCCGTCTGGAAAGGGGATCGCATCGTCAATCAGCCCATGGAGATCGACGGAACGACATATCATGTAACGCTCGTCAATCTCGGCAACCCGCACTGTGTTATTTTCTGCGACAAGGTGGATGATGTCCCCGTCTCGACACTTGGCCCGCGCATCGAAAACAGCGAGTATTTTCCCGCCAAAACAAATGTGGAATTTATCCGCGTCGTCAACGAGAGTACGGTGAAGATGCGCGTCTGGGAGCGGGGCAACGGCGAGACGTGGGCGTGCGGAACGGGCGCCGCCGCTGCAGCGATTGCCGCCGTCCTCAACGGGTTATGCAAGGCAGATACCGACATCACCGTCAAGCTCAAGGGCGGAGACTTGTTTGTGCGGTATTACTCGGAAGACGGGCATGTGACGCTGACAGGCAATGTCGAAAAAATTTATGAAGGGACGGTCGAATTCTGATGGCTCGCTCTGCGTTTTATGAGGAAAGCGCCATTTCGACCCGTGAAAAGGCGGAGCGGCGTTCCTATCTTGTCTTTCATATTGCGAGCATTGTCATGCTCATCATAGCTGCATTGCTTGTCCTGTTTTCTCTTACGTCCGTTCCGAGCATTCTCGGCGATGAGGAACTGACGGGGGTTCAGAAAGTCGTCAGTATCGTTGTCTGGTGTCTGCCGATTCTTTCGCTTGTCGGCTTCTTCTTCCTCTTTCGTTACATCAAGCGGAAATTCAATGTCAGCTTTGATTATACGTTCGTAGAGGATGAATTGCGCGTTACAAAGGTATTCAACAACAAGTCGCGCAAGCACTTGCATACGTTCAAGGCCGATCAGATCCTGCAGATCGGATATGTTGACAGTGCTTCCTTTGAACGGACGATAGCTGGAATACAGGGAAAAAAAGCGATTCCCCTTACGCCGAACCGCGAGCCTGCAGAGGGTAAGATGTTTATCTATTTGCTCTACACCTCGTCGGTTGGGAAAAAAGTATATGTTCTCGAATGCAGGCAGGAGTTGCTTGAATATCTTGTCTTTGCAGCGGGAAGGAATAAGTTTGTACGCCAATGATCTATCTTGACAACGCTGCGACCACGCGCCCCTCCGATGGGGCGCTTGTGCGCGCAAAGCATTTTTTGACAGATTGTTTTTTTAACCCGTCTGCGCTCTACGGGGGCGGCGCGGAGGCGGCGCGTTTCCTGACACAGGCACGCAGATTTTTAGTTGAACAGCTTGCCGACCCTGCGCAGTATTCTCTTACATTTACTTCCTGCGGAACAGAGGCGGATAATCAGGCGATCTTCTGTGCGGCAAAGCGGGGAAATGCGGTTACAACGCAGGGGGAGCATTCGGCTGTCTACGAAAGTTTCAGGGAGCTGAAGAACCGCGGCGTGGAGCCGCGCTTTGCGCCGCTCAATCGGGATGGAAATGTCGATGCAGATGCGCTTCTTGAAATGGTTGATGATAAAACCTCCCTCGTTTCTGTGATCCATGTATCCAATGAAACGGGGGCGGTAAATGATATTGCTGTGCTTGCCCGCCGTGTCAAAGAGAAAAACCCGCGAGCCGTTTTTATGAGTGACGGAGTACAGGCATTCGGGAAATTGGCGTTCCGTTTGACAAGGGATATCGACTTTTATACAGTAAGTGCGCACAAGATCGGTGGGCTCAAGGGGACGGGCGCGCTTGTGTATCGGAAGTGCTGTACGTCGATCGCTCCCTATTTGTACGGCGGCGGGCAGGAGAACGGGCTCAGAAGCGGGACAGAGAACGTGTTCGGCATTGCCTGTTTTTACTTTGCCGCGCAAGAAAAGTTTTCCTCTCTCGTCTCGGACGGCGAGCGGCTCGCGGCATATCGGGAGTTGCTTTGGAGTCTTTTGGATAAGGATCTCTATGTGCGGCTTTCTCCCGAAGACGGTTCTCCGTATATTCTGACGGTCTCCGCGCCTGGAACGCGTGGGGAGACCATGCAGCGGATGCTTTGGGACAGGGGGATCGTCGTCGGAACGGGAAGCGCCTGCAATTCCAAAAAACCGCACAGCCGTATATTGGAGGCTTGCGGATACACAAAAAATATCTTGAACGGCGTGCTGCGCGTGAGTTTTTGTCCGGCCATCGCAGAAGAGGACGTGCGGGAGACTGCACACTGCATGAACGAAGCTGCGCGCAGTTTCGGAGGATAATACAATGGAGAAAGTGATCATTGTTCGCTATGCGGAAATCCATCTGAAAGGAAAAAACCGGGGCTATTTTGAGCGCGTATTTTGTATTAACCTTGAGAAGGCCCTAAAAGGATTGCGGCATGAGCTGCGCCGCACAAGCGGCCGTTATCTTGTTGCCAACTTTGAGGAAAGGGAAGCGGATGAGATCTGTGACCGAATTTCCCGTGTTTTCGGCGTTCACTCCTTTTCCAAGGGGTACCGCGTTCCCAATGATCTTGACCATATTCTGGAGGCGGCGCTTCTGATCTGCCCCGAGAGCGGGACGTTCAAGGTGGATACGCACCGTGCCGACAAGAAATATCCCATGACATCGCCCGAACTCAATGCGGAAATCGGGGCAAGGCTTCTGCAGGCACATTCCGCCCTGCGAGTGGATGTGCGCGAACCGCAGCACGTTGTCTATCTGGATATCCGGGAGGATGGAACCGCGCTCGTATTCGGAGTATTTGAAGAGGGGGCGGGCGGGATGCCTGTCGGGACTTCTTCCAAGGGTGTATTGCTCATTTCGGGCGGAATCGATTCCCCCGTTGCGGGATACATGATGGCAAAGCGCGGCATGGAAGTGGAGTATCTGCATTTTCACAGCTATCCCTATACCAACGAACAGGCACGTGACAAAGTCATCGAGCTTGCACGCATTCTTTCCCGTTATACGGGCGGGGAGAGCGTCTCCACCGTCAAGGTCACACATATTCAGGAGGAGATCCACAAAAAGTGTGCACCAGAGCTCAATGTCACGCTTCTCAGACGCTTTATGTTCCGGATCGCAGAGCGCATCGCAAAGCGAAAGGGGGCAAAATGCCTCATTACCGGGGAGAGCCTCGGGCAGGTTGCCTCGCAGACTATGGAAGGGATCACTTCCTCCAATGCAGTCGTGACGCTTCCCGTGCTGCGCCCGCTCATTGGATTTGACAAGGAAGAGATCATTGCGCGCGCTAAAAAAATCGGCACTTTTGAAACATCTGTGCTTCCCTATGAGGATTGCTGTACAGTATTTTTGCCAGAATTTCCCGCCATCAAGCCAAAACTTTCCTTTATCGAAGAAGAGGAGGCCAAACTTGATGTTGATGCACTCACCGATGAGGCACTTTCATCTTTGGAGCGTTTTGCGCTTCGTTAAACCCACCATTTGTCGGGAATTGACTCGTTGACCGGTACCGTCACAGCCGGGAGTGTGACTTCTTTTCCCCGATGTTCCTGATAAGTCGGCGTCACGGTATAGATATAAGTTTCGCCTTCGCGGATGGAATTATCAAAGATCGCATTTCGATACTTTCCCCTGTAAATCGTGGTTTTCTTGCCGCGATTTTCTCTTATTATCTCATAATCATAGTACTCTGTCTGACATAATTCGATTTTCACCTGTCCGTTCCTGTAACTTATCTCCGGTATGGCGATGCTCGGGAAGGAATAGCGTGTGCTGACGGGAAGTGTATTCTGTGCGCGGAAATATTCCTGCGGATCACTGCATGAAGGCGCGGCGGGATCGGAGAGCATCAAAGCGTGATCTTTTTCATAGGAAATTTTGTCATAATGACATTTGATCACATTTTCGCAGGAGAAAAACGGATCCGGCGCAGCGGACGCATACAGCCTGCGGAAGATGCGCAGCGCTTCGTTTGCCGGCAAGCCGCCTCCGGTGATGTCGCAGGGGGTTCCGTCTGCATTTCCCATCCATACCGCCACGACATGTTCGGACGTATATCCGATACAATAGGCGTCCGTATTGCCTGCGTCTGTGCCGGCGGTGCCCGTCTTTGCACAGACGGGATAGGGAAGCCCCTTGAGTCGTTTGGCTGTACCATCCGATACGGCGGTCTGTAGCATATCATTGATGAGCCAGCTCACGTCTTCGGAAAAGATCTGTTTGTTGTGCAGTGTCTGTTGATGGAGGATCTTTCCTGCGTCATCTGCGATATAGGAAATGGATGAGGCGGGACAGTATGTTCCCCTGTCGGCAAAGACGGCATACGCGTCTGCAAGGGCGGGCAGTCGGATCCCGCTTTGCATTCCGCCAAGTGCAAGCGCCAGCGTCTGATCCTCCTGCGCGATCGGGATCCCCATTTCTGCAAGATAATCTGCCGCGCGTGCGACGCCGAGTTCATTGAGAATGCGCACGGCCGGAATGTTTGCGCTGCGGGCGAGTGCCTGCCGCACACTCATATATTCTCCGGACGCGCCCCGATAGTCATCGGGTGAATAGCCGCCGAAGTCGGTGCGCGCATCCAGCACAGGCGTCGCCGGGCAAATGAGGTTTTCTTCGAGTGCAGGTGCATAGACGAGCAGCGGTTTCATGGTTGAGGCGGGCGAGCGTTCCGGCGTTCCGACAGTGGACGAGAGCGCCGCAATGCCGTGGCTGTGATTATCGCGGATGAGAACGCAGTGGTCGGTATCTCCGCCCGTATTTTCCGCGAGCTGTTGCAGGGCCGGATCGTAATGCGTGTGTACTTCAAGCGTTCCCCAGCCTCCGGAATCGGCATCCGGGAAGAGCGCGGCAAGCTCCTGCAGGACAAAGGAGATATATGCGTTTCCTTCTGCCTGCGGCGCAGGGGAGAGAGGAAGCGGTTCCTCCATTGCCCGGGCAGTTTGTTCCTCTGAAATGTATCCCTGTTCTTTCATGAGAGAGAGCACGAGATCGCGCCGTTTAAGGCAGCGTTCGGGGTCACGGAAGGGGGAGTACCGATTGGGCGAGCGTACGATCCCGGCGAGCATAGCGCTCTCTGCGATATCCAGATCCGCCGCCTCTTTCCCGAAGTAATACTGTGCCGCCTGACCGATCCCGAAAGCGCTGTGGCCGAAATAGATGGTGTTGAGGTAAAGGGAAAGGATCTCGTCCTTTCGATAGCGTTTTTCCAGAGCGCGGGCGAGGCGGATCTCTTTGAGTTTGCGCGTGATCGTCTTTTCGCTGGTAAGATGCGTATTTTTGATGAGCTGCTGGGAAATGGTCGAGGCTCCCTCCCGGAAGGAAAAACTTTTTAAATTACTCCAGAGAGCGCCGAACATCCGCGTTGTATCAATGCCGTGGTGGCGGTAAAACCGCTTATCCTCTACTGCGACGAATGCCTGTCCGACATATTCCGGAAGGGATTGCGTGCGCGTATTTGCCGTATATACGGCCGGGATCTCCTGCTCCCGTGCATCGTACAGACGAATGCCTGCGTTGGGGATATGAAGTTTTTCCGGATCGAGCCGGGTGCCCGCCGTCGCGCTGAAATAGTAGAGCAGAAGTGCGAGGAGGACGACAAGCAGAATCCCGAACGCTGCGCCGACCGTCTTCAAAGTGCGTTTCATCACATACAGTATGTTCCGGCCTCGGAAAAATTCGCACTTTTCCTCCGCTTTTGTTGAAAATTCCGCCGTTTTGTGTTACAATATTATATCGGTGAAAATGATGACACTTCGCGAGATCATTGACAACAGCCGCCGCATCGTCTTTTTCGGAGGAGCCGGCGTTTCTACGGAGAGCGGGATTCCCGATTTTCGCAGTGCGGACGGGTTATATCGACAAAAATATGACGTTCCGCCCGAGGTCATGCTCAGCGCGTCCTATTTTTATGCACACACGCAGGAATTTTTCCGCTTCTACCGTGAAAAGATGCTTCCGCTCTCCGCAAAACCCAACGCCGCACACATCCGTCTGGCGCAGTGGGAGCGCGCCGGTAAACTTTTGGCGGTCGTCACGCAGAATATCGACGGCCTGCATCAGGCTGCGGGCAGCAAATGTGTTTATGAATTGCATGGCAGTATCCACCGAAACACCTGCCTTTCCTGCGGAAGAAAATATCCTGCCCGGTTTATTGCCGAGAGCAGTTCTGTTCCGCGCTGTGCGTGCGGGGGGATCGTCAAACCGGATGTCGTGCTCTATGAGGAGCCGCTGGACGGGGATACGGTGAACGGCGCGCTCGCGGCGATCGCCGCGGCAGATACGCTCATTGTGGCAGGTACGTCGCTCACCGTCTATCCGGCCGCTTCCTTTGTCAATTACTTTGGCGGGGACAATCTTGTTCTGATCAACCGCGACCCGACGCCGCTGGACAAGGATTGTACCCTCGTCCTGCATGAGAAGGTCGGGGAGGCGCTCGGCGGGCTTGCGTCCTACCTGTCCGAAAAAGAGGAAAATTCATGAAATACCACATCGTCACATACGGCTGTCAGATGAACGTGCATGAGTCGGAGAAGATCGCCGGGCTTCTGCGCGAGGCGGGATATGAGGGGGAAGCGCCCATTGAGCAGGCGGATATCGTCGTATTCAATACCTGCTGCATCCGTGAAAATGCCGAGAATCATGCCTTCGGCAATATTGGCGCACTCAAAAAGCTTAAGCGGCAGAGGAAGGGGATGATTATTGCTGTGGGCGGCTGCATGGCACAGGAGGAGGGCAAAGCGGCGCTCCTGATCAAAAAATTCCCGTTCATCGACATTATTTTCGGCACGCACAATGTTGCTGAACTGCCTTTGCTCATTGACCGCAAGAAACGGGAGAAAAAAGTTGTATCACTCCTTGATGACCGTTCGGAGACGGAGGACGGCGCGCAGCCGTTTCGTACAAGTTATCCGAATGCATGGGTGAATATCACATACGGCTGCAACAACTTCTGCACCTATTGCATCGTTCCCTATGTGCGCGGCAGAGAGAAGAGCCGCAAGGCGGAGCGTATCCTCGACGAATTGCGCGCATTGGTTGAGGCGGGCTATAAGGAGATTACGCTGCTCGGGCAAAACGTCAATTCCTACCGCGACGGTGAGACAGATTTTCCCGCGCTGCTCGACAGGGTTGCCTCGATCGACGGAAAGTTCCGCGTGCGCTTCATGACCTCCCATCCGAAAGATTTTTCTGCGGAACTTGTCGCCGTCATGAAGAAGCATGAGAAGATCTGCAATCTCCTGCATCTTCCCGCGCAGTCCGGTTCCAGCCGCATTCTGTCCCTGATGAACAGGCGCTACACGCGGGAGGAGTATCTGGAGAAGGCGGCGCTCTTTAAACGGGAGATTCCGGGGGCGGAGCTGACGACCGACCTCATCGTTGGGTTTCCCACTGAGACGGAGGAAGAATTTGAAGAGACGCTCTCCCTTGTCGAAGAGGCGGATTTTTCCTCTGCGTTTACATTTATCTATTCTCCGCGCACGGGGACGAAGGCCGCGGAGATGGAGGGACAGATTCCGGAGGAAGTATCCAAGGCGCGCATTGCGCGGCTCATTGAACAGGTCAACGAGAACACCCGCCGCAAGAGCGAGGGATATGTCGGAAAGACGATCGAGGTGCTCTGTGAGGATTTTGACGAAAAGAAAGGACTCTATCTCGGGCGCGAACCGCTCGGCAGAATGGGGTACTTTGCAAGCGAAAAAAACTGCGTCGGAGAATTTGTGCGCATGAAAGTTATGCGTGCAAACGGCGTGTCGCTCTACGGGAAACTGATTGAAGAAAACAGCTGAGTTTTCAGTTACGGAGGGGATGAGAATGGGTCTTTCGCCGATGATGGAACACTACCTGTCCATGAAAGAAAAATACAAGGACTGCGTACTCTTTTACCGTCTCGGGGACTTTTACGAGATGTTCTTTGATGATGCGGTTCGCGTTTCCAAACTGCTCGATCTGACGCTGACGGGGAGGGACTGCGGCCTCAAGGAACGTGCGCCCATGTGCGGGATCCCGTATCATGCGGCGGACGGCTATATCGCAAAGCTCGTCTCGATAGGGGAGCGCGTTGCGATCTGTGAACAACTCACCGAACCGACTGCGGGCAAGGGCATGGTGGAGCGCGACGTCATCCGCGTCGTCTCCGCGGGGACGGTCATTGAGGAAAACCAGCTCGACGAAAGGAGGAACAATTATATCGCCTGCGTCTGTCACACAGACGAGGGATATGCGCTCGCCTGGGCGGACATCACCACGGGCGAATTGTGTGCCTCGGAGGAAGAGGGAAAGGAGGGCGTCCTTTCCGCACTGCTCAATCTGTCCGTGGCGGAGGTCATCTGCAACGAAAGACTGCTCCTGGAACTCAAGGATGACGTCGAGGCGCAGCGGGGCGCGCTCCCGGCATTTTCCTGCTATGTGCCGCAGGCGTTCTTTTACCCCGCTGCGGAGCGCTGCACGCTTGAACAACTTCATGCGGCGTCCCTCGACGCGCTCGGCGTAAAGATGCACTCCGCGATCGTCTGTGCGGTCGGAGCGCTGCTCGAATATCTCAGGGAGACGCAGAAACACGCGCTCTCCAATCTCAACCGCCTTCGCCTTGTGGACGGCAAAAAGAGTATGTCGCTCGACGCCACGGCGGTGCGCAATCTGGAGATCCTCAAAAACAACGCCGAGGGAAAGAAGTACGGCTCCCTGCTGTGGCTGCTCGATCAGACAAAGACGGGGATGGGGGCGAGAAAGCTCGTATCCATGCTTTCTTCTCCGCTGCTCGAAAAAAATGAGATCGAGCGTCGTCTTGACGCGGTGGAGGAGCTGTATAAGGCGACGGTCGTGCGTATGGGGCTTGCCGATATGCTGGGCGGCGTACGGGATATCGAACGGCTCACGGGACGCGTTTCCAACGGCAATATCCAGCCGCGGGATTGTCTTTCGTTGGCATCTTCCCTTTCCGTGATCCCCAACCTGAAGTTTCAGCTGACCGGATTTTCCTCAGCGCTTTTGCAGGAGATCTGTGCGCAGCTTGTGGATACCGCGCCCGTTTGCAAACTTTTGGAGCGGGCGATCTCCCCCGATGCGACGACGCTCAAGGAGGGAAACTATATCCGCCGCGGCTATGACAGCCAACTCGATGAACTGCGCGCCGTCAAGGACGACGGAAAATCTCTTGTGCTGGAACTGGAGACGCGCGAGCGGGAGAATACGGGGATCCGCACGCTGAAAGTCGGTTATAACCGCGTGTTCGGGTACTATATCGAGGTGAGCAATTCCTTTAAGGATAAGGTGCCGTATTCGTATGTCCCGCGCCAGACGCTTGCGGGCGGCGTGCGTTATACGACGGAAGAGCTCAAGGAACTGGAGAGCAAGATCCTCGGGAGCAGCGATGCTGCGAGCAGGCTGGAGGAACATCTCTTTCAGGAGATCGTCGCCATGCTTGCAAAAAATATCCCCGTCTTTCAGAGCATTGCCGAGGCGGTCGCCATGCTCGACTGCCTCGTCTCGCTTGCCACAGTCGCCAAAGAGAAAAAATACTGCCGCCCGGAGATCGCGGAGGGGGGCGCGCTCGAGATCGAGGAAGGGCGCCATCCCGTCGTGGAGGCTATTTCCAAGGAGCGCTTTGTCCCCAACGACTGCACGCTCGACAACGGCGAATCGCGCACCATGATCATCACGGGGCCGAATATGGCGGGGAAGAGCACCTATTTACGGCAGGTCGCTCTCATCACGTTCATGGCGCAGGTCGGTTCCTTTGTTCCCGCAAAACGCGCCCGCATTCCGCTCACCGACCGCATCTTCACGCGCATCGGGGCGAGTGACAATCTCATCCTCGATCGGAGCACCTTTATGGTGGAAATGACGGAGGTCGCCAACATTCTGCGCAACGCTACGGAGCGCAGCCTGCTCATTCTCGATGAAGTGGGCAGGGGGACGAGTACTTTTGACGGCCTGTCCATTGCGTGGGCGGTCATCGAGTACCTGACGCAGAAGATCCGCGCCAAGACGCTCTTTGCCACGCACTATCATGAACTCACCGAGCTGGAGGGCAAGCTCGAAGGTGTTAAAAATTATAAGATCAGCGTGCGGGAGATCGCGGGAAGCATCGTATTTTTGCGCAAAATCGTCCGCGGCGGAGCATCCCGTTCCTTCGGCGTGGAAGTCGCCGCACTTGCCGGGGCACCGCAGGAGGTCACAGACCGCGCGAAGATGATTTTAAAGGACTTGGAACGCGGCGAAAAGCGGCGGGCAAGGGAGAGCGGCCGGGAGGAAAATCTGCCGGCGGATGAGGAATTTGTTCCTGTTCCCGATCTGGTGCAGGAACTCCGGGAGATCGATGTCAATCTGCTCACACCCATGCAGGCACTTGCCCTCATTTCGGAATGGAAGGAGAAATGCAAATGATTCATCTTCTGCCGCCCGGCGTCTACAACAAGATTGCTGCGGGCGAGGTGGTTGACCGTCCCTATTCGGTCGTCAAGGAGCTCGTGGAGAATGCGATCGATGCGGGCGCGAAAGAAATCACGGTCGAGATCGAGAAGGGCGGAAAAAGGCGCATCCGCGTGACGGACAACGGCAGCGGCATGGATCGTGAGGATCTGGTGCTTGCCTATTCTTCCCATGCGACTAGCAAACTCAGTACAGCGGAGGATCTCTTTCATATCCATACACTCGGGTTCCGCGGCGAGGCGATCGCTTCCGTTGCGGCGGTTTCGCGCATGGAAATCGTCACTTCCGCAGACGGAAATACGGCATATTCGCTTTCCTGTTCAGGCGGGGAATTGGGTGAAGTCCGCCCTGCCGCAGGCGCGAAGGGGACGGTCGTTACGGTGGAAGATCTCTTTTACAATGTCCCTGCGCGGCAGAAATTCCTCAAGTCGGATACGCAGGAGGAGGCGGATATCGCCGGTGTCATGGCGCGCTTCCTGCTCTCCCGTCCCGAGATCTCCTTTGAATACATCGCCGACGGGAAACGCAAGTACCGTTCTTTCGGCGACGGGCTCTCTGCGGCGCTCGTCGCCGTCTATGGCGCGGAGGCGCTCGCAAACTGCATTGAAATCGATGCGGAAAAACATGGGATCCGCCTGCACGGCTTTCTCGGAAAACGCAATTTTTATAAGGCAAATCGCACCTATCAGAGCCTGTTTGTGAACGGGCGGTACGTCGTTAATCAGACGGTGAGTGCCGCCGTGACCAACGCCTATGCAAGTTATTTGATGAAGCGGCAGTATCCTTTCTATGTGCTTTTCCTGGATGTTCCGCCGGAAGTGGTCGACGTTAATGTGCATCCCAACAAGGCGGACGTGCGCTTTGCCGACAATCAGGTGATCTACGGGTGCGTATATTCGGTGGTTTCAGCCGTTTTGGATGGGAATTCCCGTGCACTCGAATATCTTGTCAATCCCCCCGAATCACCGAAAATCCCGGCACAGGACAGTTTTTTCAGTCCCGCAACGCCCGTCATCGGGAAGAAAGAGGGGGAGGACGGGGCGCAAATGAGCTACGCCGAGGCAAAGCGGGAACTTGCGTTTGACGTGAGTATTCCGAAAGGGGGCGAGCCGCGATTTTTGCAGGAGCAGCCGGTTCGCATGGAGGTACGCCAGCCTGCGCCGCGCGCAGCTGCGCCGGAAACTTCGCCCGCGGAGGACGTATTTGCGGAAAATCAGCGCTTTCTGCGCGAGCAGACAGCAAAGATGCGGCAGGATCGGGTTGACCCGGACACTCTTGAATACAAGGGGGAACTGTTCCGTACCTATCTCATCTATCAGGCGGGCGAAAGCGCCTATTTTATTGACCAACACGCGGCACACGAACGCATTCTCTACGACCGTTTGAAGGCAGCGTGTGACGCGCGTTCAGTCGTCTCACAGCCGATGCTCGTTCCCTTTGTCCTTTCGCTCAATGCGCAGGAGTTCGCATTTCTCGAGAGAAATTTTCCTATTTTGCGTGAAATCGGATTTGAGATCGAGGAATTTGGCGATGCGAGCGTGCGTGTTTCGGCGGTTCCGGCAGATCTGATGCAGATCGATCTCAATATTTTTTTTCATGACGTGCTTTCGTCCATGGAGAGTCTGCGAGCCATCCGTCTTGCCGACCTTCTGAAGGATAAACTTGCAACGGCGGCGTGTAAGGCTGCCGTCAAGGGAGGAGAGAGCCTTACAATGCAGGAGGCGCGCGCCCTCATCATTGGCATGGACGGCGATACGGGGATGAAATGTCCGCACGGGCGCCCCGCCGTCGTGAAAATGAAAAAGAGCGATTTTGAAAAACTCTTCAAGCGCATCGTATGAAAAAAATCATCGCAATTTGCGGCGCAACTGCATCGGGGAAAACGGCTCTTGCGGTAGAATGTGCCAGACACTTCGATGGAGAAGTTATCTCCTGTGATGCGCTGCTTGTCTACCGTGGATTGAATATCGGCACCGCAAAGCCGACGAAAGAGGAAATGAAAGGGGTGGTACACCATCTCATTGACGTTGCGGATCCGCGGGACAATTTTTCCGTATATGATTTTGAACGGCTCGCTTTGCCCGCCGTAGAGGATATTATCTCGCGCGGGAAAACGCCGATCCTCTGTGGTGGGACGGGATTTTATATGAATGCCATCCTCTTTGAGAGCGGATACGGCCATGTCGCTGCCAATGAAACCGTGAGGGAAAAATACAGGCAGTATGCCGGTGAAAACGGGAGGGAAGCGCTGCACGCGCTTCTTGCTGCTTGCGATCCGGAGAGCGCAGAAATGCTGCATTCCAATGATGTAAAGCGTGTCATCCGTGCACTGGAGATCTATGAATTGACAGGAAAGAGGAAGTCTGAGCAGGCAGATTCGCGCGTGCCGCGTTATCCCTATGTCGCATTTGCCGTCGATTGGCCGCGAGAAGAGCTTTATGCGCGCATCGATCATCGCACACAGGTGATGCTGGACGCGGGACTTGTGGGGGAGGTTGAAGGGCTCCTCTCGGACGGTGTGCCGGAAGATGCACAGTGCATGCAGGGGATTGGATATAAAGAAGTCGTTGAAAGTCTGAAGAATAGAGATTTACAGAGTAATATGCGTGACATAATAATGCAACATACCCGCAATTATGCAAAACGGCAGCTCACTTTTTTTAAAAAAATGCCTGGGCTGCATTGGCTCAAGTCGCCTGATTTGCAGATGATGGTCGGGGAGATCGAGGAAATTTATGACAGTTGAAGAGAGAATTTCAGAGGCAGAAAAGGCGCTTGCGCCAATGTTTGAAGAGATCGACGCCGTTGCGCTGTTCAATCAGGAGAAGGTGCTGTCCGCATTTCGGGAGGAGCGGATCGCTCCGCGGCATTTTGTTCCTACAACGGGTTACGGTTATGGGGACGAGGGGCGTGAAAGCCTCGGAAAGGTGTATGCGCGCACGTTTGGCGCTGAGCGTGCCATTGTTTCGCCTGCTCTGCTCAGCGGAACCCACGCGCTCACTGTTGCGCTCTTTGGGATGCTCCGTCCGGGAGACAGAGTGCTTTGCGTCAGCGGTACACCGTATGATACGCTGCGCGGCGTCGTTTGGGGAAAGGGAAATGGTTCCCTTGCCGACTTTGGGATTTCTTTTGAGATGATCCCGCTCAACGAGAAAGGGAAGATCGATCTTCCGGCGGTGCAAGCGGCGCTTGCATCGGACTCCTTTCAGATGGTCTATCTGCAGCGTTCCCGTGGTTATGAGCTGCGCGATTCTTTTACGATTGATGAGATCGGGGCAGTGTGTTCCGCCGTGCGTGAGAGCGGGTTTACGGGCTGTATTTTTGTGGATAACTGTTATGGTGAGTTTGTGGAGCGGCTGGAGCCGACGCAGGTCGGTGCCGATCTCATTGTCGGCTCGCTCATCAAAAATCCCGGGGGCGGACTGGCGCCGACGGGCGGCTATATTGCCGGGAAGGCTTGCTATGTCGAACAATGTGAAAATCGTCTGACGGCGCCTTCGGTCGGCGGAGAAGTCGGGTCTTATGCCTATGGGTATCTGCTCTATTATCAGGGATTTTTCCTTGCGCCGCACGTCGTCGCGCAGGCGCTCAAGGGTGCGCTGCTCATTGGAAAATGTATGGCGGGGCTTGGCTACCGGAACTATCCGTCCATCGATCGTCTGCCGCCCGACATCACGCGCGCCGTCCGCTTCGATACGGAAAAACAGCTTACCGATTTTATCCAATCGGTACAGGACGTTTCGCCAGTTGATTCTTTTGTGAAGCTGGAGGCGTGGGATATGCCGGGATATGACTGCAAAGTGATCATGGCGGCCGGAACATTCAACTCAGGAGCAAGCATTGAACTCTCCGCCGATGCGCCCATTCGGGAGCCGTATGTTGCCTATTTTCAGGGCGGACTCACCTATGAACACTGCAAACTTGCTGTGCGGGAAATTCTGAAAAAACTTCTTTAAAAGCAAAACCATATCTTATAAAAGGCTCTTTGACGGGCCTTTTCTTTTTGTATAAGAAAACCCGCGGATAGTCCGCGGGTTCAAGAGAGGCTTTGCCGATGAACAAAAAACGAGCAAAAGAAAGGGGAATAAGCAAAAAGGCAAAAAGAGAAGAAAAAGCAATGATAGAAAGCAAACGGGAAAATTAGAATAAGGAACAAAAAAGAGGAGCAAAGGCATAGGAGAAGAAAGTTAAGCACAGGAAAGGCCCGTTAACGGGCGGCAAGTAACAATCGCATGACTGCCAGGTCGTCATAAGCGCGGCTTGCGCGCCGCTGGTAGTATTAGGGCTAACTGCCCGAAAATGAAAAACCACCGGCTATGCCGGTGGATATTTATTTACTTTGTCTGTCGACGTCATGTCTTGGCATCGTCTGGCATACTCTATACCATGTTGGATTTTCTTCCGGTTCGCCTGAAGCGAGCTGTTCGTCATGTCAATGAAAATCTTTTGTACGAGCTTCGCGTTCGGGCGGACAAGCCGCTTCGTGTCAACCTCGGCGGAAGAGAATGTTATTTGGGGGAAAACGGGAGGGTCGAACATCGGGAATCAGCTCTTTTTCCGACGGAAAAGGAGATCGCTGACATTCTTTTTTCGGCAAGCAATTATTCCGTATACTCTGTCAGCGAGCAGCTCCGTCAGGGTTTTTTGACTGGCGCGGAGGGGGAGCGTATCGGGGTCGCCGGAAGTTACGTCTCCGAGGGGGAGAATATCCTCTCCGTCCATGCGGTCACGTCCCTGTGTATCCGCATTCCTCATGCAGTGATCGGGTGTGCGGAAGAAGTGTATTCTTCCTGTCTTTGCAATCAACTTCGTTCCGTGCTGCTGCTTTCTCCGCCCGGGTACGGAAAGACAACGCTGCTTCGCGATCTGACGCGTCTTGTGAGTGCGCGAATGCGGCTGAATATCCTTGTTTGCGATGAGCGCGGGGAGTTGTCGGCGGGAGATCTCGGTGATACGGCAGATATCGTCCGGTTTGCAAATAAGCGGACAGCGTTTTCAGCCGGGATCCGCGCCATGCGACCCGATCTGATCGTGACAGATGAATTGCAGCGAGAAGACTATTCGGCTGTGCGTCGTGCGCGTGAAGGCGGGATCGAGGTCTTTGCATCTGCGCATTTGGTACATATAGAGGATGTGCCGGAGAAGTTGTTTGATTGTTATGTCAGTCTGAGCGGATTGGGCCAAATCGGTGATATCGTCGGGGCAGAAAATGTTGTGGCTTAAAATTTTGCTTGCCTGTCTCACGGTCGCATTCTGCGTGGGAATCGGATATCTGATGGCGGATAAATATCGTTGCAGGTACGCTTTTTACAGACAGTTTCACGATTTTAACGAACGATATCTTGCAGAACTTGAGTATTCCAGAAAGCCCTTGACGATCTTTGTAAAGGAGTTCCCTGCGACAGGTGAATTTTCAAAACTGCTGAAGGAATGGGGGCAGGACGGTTCTGTTCGTTGTCAGCTCTCCTGCCTCACTTCTCAGGAACGGGAACGAGCGGAGGACTATTTTTCTATGTTGGGACGAGGAGATGCTCAGGCGCAGACGGCGTACTTCAGCGCGTATAAAAAGCAGCTTTCCGAAGCTCGATCCGCCTGTGAAAAAGAGAGCCGGTCGCGCACCGCGCTCTATCTGAAACTTGGACTTCTTGCGGGACTTGCTCTCGTTATTTTGATGATTTGAAATGGATATTTCGGTCATTTTTCGACTGGCGGCAATCGGAATTATTGTCACCGTCGTATGCCAGATTTTAAAAAAGTCCGATCGGGATGATATTTCGACGGTCATTTCGATCGTGGGGCTTGTCATTGCGCTTACGATCGCCGTAACAATGATCGGGGATCTGTTTGATGTGATCCGCGAACTCTTCGGGGTGACATGAGTACGCCGATTTTTCAGCTTATCGGAATCGCTTTTCTTACGGCAGCTGCCGCATTGCTTGTTAAGGGGACAAAGCCGGAGCTCGCCGCCGTCATCACGATAGCCGGAGGAATTATCCTTCTGCTGATCGTGCTGGAAGCGTTTCAGGGAAGTCTAAAAGTACTTTCTGAAATCGCACAGATGACCGGTCTGGATTCCGTTCTCATCCGGACGCTGCTGAAAATGGTCGGGATCGGATATATTGTAGAATTCAGCGCGGGAATCCTGCACGATTTCGGTCAAGGTTCTTTGGCGGACAAGCTGATATTCTGCGGAAAGATCCTGATCCTCATTCTTGCGATCCCCATTTTAGAAAATATCCTAACGCTTGTGAATGATCTGTTGAGGCTGATTTCATGAAAAATGCGTTTGTTCATTTGCGCCATCCTTTACGAAAAAGAAGATGGGTTTATCTGCTGTTTATTTTGTTGATTGTTCTTCTCTGTATCGGACAAAATTCTGTTTCGGCGCTGGCCTATACTTCGGAAGAGGAAGAAGCGCTTGAAGAATTGCAGCAACAGATCGAGGAGCTCCTTGATGCGCTTGATACGGAGGAATTGCAGGAGTACTTAAGTTCTTTTGCTCAATTTGAGGAAATGGATCTTAAAAAAACACTTTCAGACGTGATTACAGGCGATTATGCACCGGATTATTCCTTCCTGTGGCAGTCCGTGTTGAATATGATCTGGCAGGAGGGGAGATCTATGCTCCCCGCATTTGCCGTTATTCTGGCGACCGCGTTGCTCTGCGGCATCCTAAATTCCTCAAAAAATGGTCTTTTACATAGTAATATATCTGACATAATAAATTTTGTCTCCTATCTTTCTGTCGGGGCTGTTGTTTTTGCGGTATTGATAGATTTGCTCAATGTTGGATTTTCTGCCATTGAGGAAATGCAAAAACAGATGGAGATCGTTTATCCCATTCTTCTGACGCTCATGGCGGCAAGCGGCGGATCTGTTTCGGCGGGAGTATTTCGCCCTGCGGTTGCATTCTTTTCCGGAGCAATTTGTGAATTGTTTACTTCAATTGTTCTGCCGGCATCCGTTGTCGTCATAGTTCTTGCTTTCTTGGGCAACCTTTCTTCCGAAGTCCCTACGGAAAAACTCGGAGATTTATTTAAGAGCGTCAACAAGTGGTTGATCGGGCTTTCGCTCGGATTATTTACCCTTTTTCTTACGGTACAGGGAATCGCTTCTTCACAGTACGACGGATTGTCTTTGCGCGCCATCAAATATCTTGTTTCCGGATCTGTTCCGATTGTCGGAGGATTTTTGTCGGGGGGAGTCGATCTGGTGCTTGCAGGCAGTGCGCTCATCAAAAATGCGGTCGGATCATTTGCTGTGTTTTTGTTGTTTGCCACAATTTTGCGTTCTGTTCTGCTGTTTGCTGTATTTCAGCTGTTTTTACGCCTGTCGGCCGCCGCTGCCGAACCTGCCGGTGGAAAAATATCCGTATTTTTGGGGCGTCTTGCTTCAGACAGCGGTTTTTTTCTTGCAGGATTGTTGTGCATTGCGTTTTTGTACTTTCTGACACTTGTGCTGCTGGTCTGCTCAACGGGGGTGATCTTTTGATGCAGGCGTATATTTTAACGATTGCAGGCGTCATCCTATTCTCTGCCGTTATAACCATTCTCGCGCCTCATGGAAAGATGGGCGCGTTTTTGAAAGGGATGTCGAAACTTGTGATCCTTTGCGCGCTTGTTGCGCCGATCGTACAGTTTTTCTCAGGTGAAGTAACTGTTCCGCAGGGTAGCGATCCTGCTTTCGATACAGCTTACTTTGCATTTTGCGCCGATGAATGCGCCAAGGAAGATGCAGAATCGATCGAAAATTTTTTATTTAAGGAATACGGGGCTGAAACGGATGTTGTTGTGCGCCGCAATGCCGATATGACATTTTCCTATGAAAAAATTTCCGTGGAAATTCTGAATCCTGGAATATTTGACATGGACGAGCATATACATATTAGCGAAGAGATCGAGAGGCGGCTGGAAGCAATTTACGGCTGTGAGGCGGAGGTCGTATGAAAGTAAAGGCGATCTGGCAGAACCGGACGGCACGGATCCTGATTGTTGCCGGTATCGCGCTTCTTCTGCTCTTTGCCTGCTGGCTTGTGTTCGGACGCGATAAAGATCCGGTTTCTGAAGAAGACGCCATGACGGATCAGGAACAGCGGTTGAGCGCAATTCTTTCTTCTGTTGACGGTGCGGGGGAGATTCGCGCATATATTACACAGGACGGAGACGTTCCGGTCAGTGTAATTGTCTTTTTCAGCGGCGAAGACGGCATTCTTGTCCGCCTCCGGCTGACACAAATCGCTGCGAGAGCATTGGATATTGCCGAAAACAGGGTACTTGTCTGCCCGTCGGAAGCATAAAAATCGTTGAGAAGGAGAGAAAATTATGTCTAACACCAAGAAGATTGCACTCATGTCCACCCTTGTTCTTCTGCTTGCGGTGACGGCCGTTTGTAATTTTGTGCTTGCCGGAACACATACGCAGGACGTCAATGCGGACGTGGAGGCAAACTATTTCACGACATACCGCGCGGATCGCAATTCGACGCGAAGTGAAGAGTTTGTTCAGCTTGACAGCGTAATTTCCGCATACGCCGAAGGCACGGAGGAGTACAACGCTGCTCTTGAGCGCAAGCAGGAACTTGTTGAAGTGATGGAGGATGAACTTGTAATGGAGTCCATCATCAAATCCATGGGGTTCTCGGATGCGGCAGTCGCCATCGGCGATACGGAGAATATCAACGTATTTGTCAACTCCGGCGAGCTGACAGACGAAATGGTGACCAAAATCTTTTATGCACTGGAAGTAGAACATCAGATTCGCGACGGAAATATCATTATTATGCCTGTTTATGCGGAAAGTTGAAAAAAATAGTGGTAATTCTGGAAAAGATGTGCTATAATGGTTTCGTAAAAGGAGACGGTTATGGCAAGCATCAAATACAATCCTAACGGACAAAAGGGCAAAATCACATATAATTCCGACATTGTCAGCGGGATCATTGTTTTGAGTCTGAAGGAAACGGAGGGCATCGAGCTGGTTCCGTCCAAGAATAAGGGCATCAAGGTCTGTTTTGAAAAGGAAGGCGTCTTTGTTGACATCTCCGTCATCGCATACTATGGCTACAAGGTGCCGGAACTTGCATTTCGCATACAGCAGACCATCAAGCAGATGGTTGAGTCCATGACGAAATACAGGATCGCAAAGGTGGATGTCCATATCACCAGCGTCATCTTTCCTTCTCCTAAGAACGAAACGGAATCCGTGGTCGAAGCGGCGGACGACGCCGCAAACGCCTGACGGATTTTTGAGAAATAGCTGTGTTCCCTCTCCTGAAGCGAGAGGGAACACTTGCATGAGGAATACAGTATGAGAAGTGATGCACGCGAGGTTGCGTTCAAGATCATTTTTGCCGATCAGTTCGGCAACGACGGGGAGAAGAATTTTCGCTCCGCACTCTATCGGCAGGCGAATCTGAGTGAGGAGGAGAGCTGCTTTGCGGAACGGCTCTTTCAGACATACCGCGCCCATAAACCGGAGCTGTGCGAACAGCTTGCGGGTGCCGTGACACGCTTTGCGGAATATCGCATCTACCCTGCGGATCGCGCTGCGCTATTGCTTGCTCTTGCAGAAATTGATTATTGCGACGATATCCCTCCTGTGGTATCCGTTTCGGAAGCAACTGCGCTTGCGCGAAAATATTCTACCGAACATTCAGCAGATTTTGTCAATGGCGTACTCGGGGGGATCATCAACAAATGACGCTCATCGACGGAAAAAAGATCGCGGCAGATATCCGTGCGGAATTGAGCGCTGAAATCGCCCGTTTTACACGAGAAACGGGAAAAAAAGTCGGTCTGGCGGTCGTTTTGGTGGGGGAAGATCCCGCTTCCAAGATCTATGTCCGCAATAAGATCCGCGCTTGTGAAGAGGTGGGGATTTATTCTGCTTCTTATACACTTCCGGCAGATGCGACACAGGAGGCGGTGGAATCGCTTGTCGGCTCGCTTGCCGACGATTCGTCTGTCCATGGAATCCTTGTGCAGCTTCCGCTGCCTGCCCATCTCAATGCGGAGCGCATCCTTGCAAGGATCCCTTCGCAGAAGGATGTGGATGGATTTTCTGCTGAAAATATTGGCCGACTGGCCTGCGGGAAGAACGGAATCGTTGCCTGTACGCCGCTCGGCGTCATGGAGTTGCTGCGCCGCTCCCATGTAAATCTGAGCGGAAAATATGCTGTTGTGATCGGCAGAAGCAACATCGTGGGGAAGCCGATGGCGATGCTGCTGCTCAATGCCGATGCGACGGTCACGGTCTGCCATTCGCATTCCGATCATCTTGCTGAAATATGTTCTCGTGCGGACATTCTTATTTCTGCCGTCGGGAAGCCGCATTTTGTCACAGCGGAGATGGTCAAAGAGGGTGCGGTCGTTGTGGATGTCGGGATCAATCGTATAGACGGAAAGCTGGTCGGCGATGTTGATTTTGAAAGTGTCGCAGAAAAGGCGGCCATGATCACGCCTGTTCCGGGCGGCGTAGGCCCGATGACGATCGCAATGCTTATGAAAAACACTCTCATTTGTGCCAGGGGATTGCAGATATGAACTTCATGAAGCAATATGAGAACTATCGCTCTCATTTTGAGGTATATCTGTGTAATCAGTGTGCAGGTATGGCTTTTGAGCCGCAGATTCTCACAGAGAGTATGCGATATTCTTTATTGTCCGGAGGGAAGCGTGTCCGGCCCGTGCTCTTTTTTGCGGCATTGGATGCGTTCGGGCTGCCATACGATGGGGAAGAGCCGCTTGCGTTTGCATTAGAATGCATTCATACCTATTCGCTGATCCACGATGACCTTCCTGCCATGGATAATGACGATTTCCGCCGCGGCCGTCCGTCCAATCATAGGGCATTCGGGGAAGCCAATGCCATTCTGGCGGGGGATGCATTGCTTTCCCTTGCTTTTGAGATTGCTGTGTCAGAGTGCGGCCGCAGCGGACGGCATCTGCTGGCCGCGAAGTCGCTTGCGCATGCAGCGGGGGCATCCGGAATGGTGGCGGGGCAGTCGCGTGATCTGCTCTGCAGCGGAAGAGCGGGAGGGGAGGAAGATCTTCTTCAAATCTACCGTGACAAGACCGGCCGGCTCATTGCCGCTCCTGTCGTCATGGCGTCGCTTCTTGCGGAAAAAGATGAGAAAAATGCGGAAGAGTACGGCATTTCTCTTGGGGCGCTATTCCAGATAACGGATGATATTCTTGACGAGACCGGGAACCGTTCTGCGCTTGGGAAATCGGTCGGAAAAGATGCGCAGGAGGGAAAGCTCACGGCCGTTTCCGTCTACGGCCTGGAGGGGGCGCGCCGGCTTGCGGATGATTATGTGCGGAAATGTCATGAGACTCTGCGGGGTATGCGTGGAGCGGATACCGCATTTCTTGCCGGAATGGTTGACTATGTGTACGGACGGGATCACTGAAGCGATGATCGGGGAGGCGGTATGAAAATGATGTCGGACGGGGAGCTGGAACAGGCTTCCCTTTCTCAATTACAGAAGTTCTGTGAGGAATTGCGCGGGGAGATCTTTCGCACGGTTTCGGCGCGCGGAGGGCATCTCGCCTCCAATCTCGGCGTGGTGGAGCTCACGGTTGCGCTGCATCGCATGTTCTGTTTTCCGCAGGATAAAATCGTCTTTGATGTAGGCCATCAGTGCTATACTCATAAACTTTTGTCCGGGCGGGCGGAGCAATTCTGTACGCTGCGCAGCCGCGGCGGAATATCCGGATTCCCGAAGCGCTCGGAGAGCGAATATGACTGTTATGAAACGGGCCATGCAGGAACGGCGGTCTCTGCTGCGCTCGGTATTGCCAAGGCGCGCGATCTGAAAGGGGAGGATTTCTCCGTGATAGCGCTCGTCGGGGACGGCTCCTTCAACAATGGCCTCATCTATGAGGCGCTCAACAGCCTGAATATTCTGAATACGCGCATTCTGATCATACTCAATGATAACGGGATGTCTATTTCGCCGACGGTCGGGAGTACGCATGAGATTCTTGATGAACTGAAGAGCGGAAACGCTCCACGGGGGGATGTTGCGCTGTTCGAGCGCTATGGGCTGAAATATATCGGGATTTGCAACGGAAACGATCTTTCAGAGTTGCTTCCTGCTCTGAAAAATGCAAAGGAGGCGCTGCGTACGCAAAGTGTCCTTTTACACGTCACTACACGCAAAGGGCAGGGATATGCTTTCTGTGAGCAGCAGCCGGATCGTACGCACGGAATCTCTCCCGAGTGCCGCGGCGTGGAGTATTCCGAAGCGCTTGGCGAAGAACTGACTGCGCTTGCCGCGAAGGATCGCCGAATCGTTGCGGTCACGGCGGCAATGACCGATTCGCTCGGCCTCCGGCCCTTTTTTCAGGCGTATCCGGAGCGTTCTTTTGACGTCGGGATTTGTGAGGAACACGCCTGCGTTCTTTCGGCAGCGCTTGCGGCGGGGGGGATGCATCCCTATTACGCAATCTATTCCACCTTTTTACAGCGCGCCTATGATGAGGTGATCCATGATGTGTGCGGACAAAATCTGCCCGTCACATTCTGTATCGACCGTGCCGGTATTACGGGTGCGGACGGAGAAACGCATCAGGGGATTTTTGACCTGTCCTATCTTTCGCCCATTCCGAATCTTACGATTGCGATCCCTGCAAATATCGCAGAATTTCGGGCGATGCTACGTCTGAGCGCCGACTATTCCGCTCCGCTTGCGATACGCTATCCGCGAGAAGGAAAAGAAGGTAATTGTGATGGCGTTGAAATCGGTAAATTTAATATTTTACATTGTAATATATCAGACATAATTGTTTATGCAGCGGGAGAACGCTGTATCCGTCTTGCCCGCGATCTGCTTGCGCAGGCTGCTTCATACGGGATAACATTTACCATTGTCAATGCGCGTTTTCTGAAACCCGTGGATACTGAATTTATTTTGTCAAGACCGGAGCATTATGTCATCACGATCGAGGACAACGTCGTGATTGGCGGACTTGGCGACGCCGTTGCGCGCGTCTTGCGCGGCAGCGGCAGGGTCGTCCGCTGTTTTGGCTGTAAGGATACGTTTCTTCCGCATGGATCGGTGCGCGAGCTTGCCGATGAGTTTGGGCCGAGCGGCGCTGAAATTCTCTCCTATTTACAGGTATGCCATGCGCGCTGATCTCTTTTTTGCTGAAAAATTCGGTTCCCGCACGCGCGCGAAAGACGCTCTTCGGAAGGGGCTCGTTCTGCGCGGAGGAAGGCCGCTTTCTCCATCCGATGAGGTACACGAGGGCGATGAATTTATCTTTATATCGGATGGGGTGCACTATGTTTCGCGGGGCGGTTTTAAGCTGGAACGCGGTCTCGATGCGTTCGGGGAGAGCGTTGAAAATAAGGTCTTTGTTGATTTGGGCGCCAGCACGGGCGGCTTTACGGAAGTTTTGCTCGCTCGCGGAGCGGCGCGCGTCTACGCTGTAGATGTCGGCGAAGCGCAGCTTGCTCCGTCGCTTGTCGCCGATCCCCGCGTGGTCGTCATGGATAAAACCAATGCGCGCTATCTGACCGCCGACAGTTTTCCCGAGCACCCGGACGGATTTGTATCCGATTTGAGCTTTATCTCTCTGCGTCTGATTTTGCCGATGATTTCATCCGTTCTCAGTGCGGGCGGAAAGGCATATGTACTCTTCAAACCGCAGTTTGAATGTGGCGGAAAGGGGCTTGGCAAGGGCGGAATTCTTCCTGTCAAATATCATCGGCAGCTGCTTGCAGACTTCTATGCTCACGCGCTTTCGCTGCATCTTGCGCCCCGTGCCATCGTCTGCGCTCCTGTTTTTCCCCGCAAAAATGTGGAATATGTCATTCTTTTGGAGAAAGACGGGAAGCCTCTTGCGCCGGATTCCTTTTTGGATGCGGCAGAAAATTTATACTGATACATACAAATTTTTGGGAAAATGCTTGCATATATGCAGGTATTATTGTATAATAGAAGAATGAAGATCGGAATCTTTTACAACCGGGATCAGGCGGAACGCAGCGTTGCCGAATCGCTTGCCGATTTTGTCAGAAGGGCCGGACACAATGCTCAGATCATGTCCGAACCGGATGAGGTAAGTGGGATTGACCGTTTGATCGCACTTGGCGGAGATGGCACGATGCTGCGCATGGCAAAGCGTGCTTCCGCGCTGGCGATCCCCATTGTCGGGGTAAACTTCGGCAGGCTTGGTTTTCTCACCGAGTTTGAGCGGGAGGAGGCGCAGTCGGCCGTTTCGCTTGTTTTGGATGAAAATTGTGCGCGTCTGGAGCGTTCCATGCTGGAAGTGGAACTCAATTCAAAAAAATATGAATGTCTGAATGAGCTTGCGCTTCTGCACCCTGTTGCGCCGGGCAAAGAAAATAAAGTCGTTACAATTTCCGTGACGATTGACGGAAGCCATGCGGGAGAATTTATTGCGGACGGTCTGATCGTTGCAACACCGACCGGATCGACCGCGTATTCTCTCTCCGCAGGGGGGAGTATTATGACGCCCGATTGTGCCGCCTTTCTGCTGACGCCTGTTTGCGCATTTTCCATGCGCAGCCGCCCGATCGCCTATTCAGACAAGAGCGAATTGGGGTTTTCGCTTCCGCAGGGAGCCCTTGTACTGTACGGCGACGGCGTCTACTTGGGAGAGGCCGGTGCATCGGACAATTTGATCGTGCGCAAGTCCTCCCGCTCTGCTACTTTTTTGACGCGCGGGATCAGCGAGTATTTCCGCCGCCTGACGCAGAAAATCAGTTGATCGAGGGGGATCTATGTCAAGAAACCTTCGCCATGAGGCGATTTTATCCATCATTGAAAATCAGGAGATTGAAACGCAGGACGAGCTGTGCTCCCAGCTCGCAGCCCGCGGCTTTACTGTCACACAGGCAACGGTCTCGCGTGACGTCAAGGATCTGCACCTGTTTAAGGTTCGCGGAAAGGAAAAACGGTTTCGCTATGCGTGCGTACGGGAAAATGAAGGCGGTCTGTCCGACAAGATGCGCGCGCTCTTTTGTACCTGTATCGTCAGCATTCGCGCGGTCGGCAATCTGGTCGTTCTCAAAACGCTTCCGGGAAGCGGGCCGAATGCGGGCGTCGTCATTGACGAGCTGGCCTACCGCGAGGTGGCGGGTTCGATCGCGGGAGACGATACCGTTCTGTTGATCTGTGAGACGGACGGAGAAGGGAAGGAAATTGCCGACCGTCTTTCCGCCATTGTGAACGGGTGAGGAAGAAGTATGTTACAGCGATTGGCGATCCGCAACGTAGCACTTATCGATCGGGCAGAGATCGAATTTTCTGACGGGCTCAACGTTCTCTCCGGTGAGACGGGCGCCGGTAAGTCGGTCATCCTGGATGCGATCGATTTTGTCCTTGGGGCAAAAGCTGACCGGGGAATGATTCGCAGCGGGGCTAGCGATTGTTCCGTCTATGCTGAATTTTTCGGGACGGATGATCGAATTGACGATATTTTATCTGAGTTTGACATTGAGGCCGGCGACACGCTTGTCCTCTCCAGGAAGCTGACCTCGGATGGAAAAAGTTCGCTCAAACTCAACGGCTGCTCTGTCACGGCCGCGATGCTGCGCCGGATCACGTCCCTGCTGGTCGATGTCCACGGACAGAGCGAGCATTTTTATCTTCTGCGTGAAGCCAATCAGCTGCGTCTTTTGGACAGCGTCGCGGGAGAGCCGGTCGCGCAATGCAAAGAGATCCTCGCGGGACAGCTTTCCGAACGCCGATCTATTCTGGAGGCGCGGAAAAAATTGGGCGGAGAAGAGGGGGAGCGGGAACGCAGGCTGGACATTCTCAAATATCAGATCGATGAGATCGAGCGTGCGCAGCTGCGTGAAGGCGAAGAGGAGGAACTCATTGCTTTCCGCGAAAAATTCCGCAACGCAGAAAAGATAATGGATGCGCTTGGCGCCGTCCGGCAGTTTTTATCGGAGGAT
This sequence comes from uncultured Clostridia bacterium, assembly GCA_944372575.1. GTDB lineage: Bacteria > Bacillota > Clostridia > Christensenellales > Borkfalkiaceae > Gallimonas. The sequence continues at coordinate 49,844 of CALVZS010000032.1, forward strand.
GGAGGGAGCGCCGATACACTTCGCGGCGCAGGTCGCAGCCTACTGGCGATCACACGCTTGGACGAGCGGTATTCAGCGTTGTCCGATCGGATCGAGAGCGCTGCGGCAGAGGCGGAGGACATTGCAGAAACGGCGGAAGATCTTGCCGCGGAACTGGATGTCGATGAGCGGGAGGCGGAGCGTGTGGAGGCGCGTCTCGACGAGCTTCGTGCCATCAAAAAGAAATATGGCGGCAGCGTTCCGGAGGTGCAGACATTTTTGCAGCAGGCAAAAGAAGAATATGACCTTCTTTCGGACAGCGAGGCTAAATTTGAGCAGCTTGGCATACGTTTGCAGGCAATCGAAGATGAGATCTATAAGACGTGCATTTCTCTTCAGAATGCGCGCAAGGAGGCGGCTGAGGGATTTACCGCGCGCGTTGTCAAGGAGCTCGCGACTCTCAATATTTCCTCGCCAAAATTTGAGATCGCGTTCGGAACTTTTTCCAGGGATGACGTTCCGCACGCAACGGCGGAGGGTCTCGGCGGCGTCACGTTTCTCTTTTCTGCCAATGCAGGAGAACCGCTCAAGGAACTCGGCAAGATTATCAGCGGCGGAGAAATGAGCCGTTTTATGCTTGCGATCAAGACACAGCTCTCTGCAGTCAATTCGATAGGCACATATATTTTTGATGAGATCGATGCGGGGATCGGCGGAAGGACGGCGCGCGTCGTCGGGGAGAAGTTCTGCAGGATCGCGAAGAACGTGCAGATCATTGCCGTCTCCCATCTGGCGCAGATCGCGGCCTTTGCAGACCGTGAATTCTATATTGAAAAACGCGAATTGAGTGGGCGAACCGTCACGCAGATCCATTCGGTGGAGGGCGAGGCGCGCGTGCGTGAAATTGCACGGCTCATCGGCGGAGATCCGGAGAGCGAGACGGCGCTCATGCACGCGAAAGAACTGCTTGATAATGCGGAACGATACAAAAATTCCCTGACATAAAGATAGGATTGATTCCGTATAGAACGGCTTCGGCTTACGCAAATTGGCTTCTGTACAGAAAACGGAGGTCGGAATGCGTAAGCTGAAATTTTTTTTGGCAGGAGCCGTGCTTGCCATATGCGCCGTTCTCGGCTGCGGTGTTCGCACCCCGGCCGATGCCGCCGGTGCTCAATATTATCTCGGCGGGATGACGGCGGGCTTTTCGCTCTCCGCAAACGGTGTGGAGATCATGGCCTTTAAAGAGATCTGCAGCGGCAACCGCAGGGGGTGTCCGGCTTCTGATGCGGGGATGAAGACGGGAGACCTCATTGTCGCGGTGGACGGCATCCATACGCGCACAGTTGAAGAACTTGGAAATGCTCTTGCGAATGGTGACGGAAAGGAATCAAGTTTTATTGTCAGACGCGGGAAAGAAACGCTCGAGATCTCGCTCGTTCCGCTCAAAGATGACAAGGACGGAAAATATAAAATCGGCATTCTCATCCGTGATACATTGTCCGGGATCGGGACGATCACATATATTGAGAAGCAGAGCGGGCGCTTCGGTGCGCTCGGACACGCGGTCTGTGATGAGAACAGTACCTCTTTTCGTCTGGCAGATGCGAGTGTTTACCGGTGCAGCATTATCGGCGTTACGCGCGGAGAGCGCGGCCGCGCGGGGGAACTGCGCGGACTCCTGGTCAATGATGCGCCGATCGCCGAGGCGGATACCGTTTGCGGAACGGGTTTATACGGAAAATTTGCCTGCGGGTACGATTTTTCCGAAGCGCAGACGATTGAAACAGCGCCCATTTCGCAGGCAACGATCGGCAAAGCGGTCATGTATTCCACCATTGATGGCGTTGTGCCGAAGGCGTATGAGATCGCGATCGCAAAGGTGGACGCGGGCAATCGCGGCAACAAGAATTTTGTTATCAAAGTGACGGATGATACGCTCCTCCGGGAAACGGGCGGTATCGTGCAGGGAATGAGCGGAAGCCCGATTGTGCAGAACGGGAAACTGATCGGAGCGGTCACGCATGTGTTTCTCAATGATCCGACGCGCGGATACGGCATCGGGATCGAAAAAATGCTTGGGAATTGATGCGAACGGCAGAATAGCTTCTGCCGTTCGCATTTTTGACATATTTTTCAGATTACTGCACATTCTGCAGATATGAAAAAGAGATGGATTTGCGCCGCCTTGTCTCTCCTGCTCGGAGTGGCAATACTGACAGGAGGGGTGGGACGAGCGGCCTTTGCTGAAGGAAATGAGGGAGAGATTGCAGCGGCGTGCAAGGCGGCATATCTGATGGATGATGCAAGCGGAGTTGCGCTCTATGCGCGGGAAGAGACAAAGCGGCTTCCCATCGCAAGTATGTGTAAAATCATGACGCTGCTTCTTGCGTTGGAAGCGGCGGATGCAGGAGAATTGGATTATCAAGAGGAGATCGTCGTCTCCGAGCGTGCCGCCGGTATGGGGGGATCCCAGGTATTTCTCGGTGCAGGACTTTCCTATTGCGCGGATGAACTATTAAAAAGCATTGCAGTCTGTTCTGCAAATGATTCCTGTGTCGCGATTGCGGAACGCCTGTCGGGAAGCGAGAGCGCGTTCTGTGACGCCATGAATCGCCGCGCAAAGGAACTTGGTGCGGAAAACACACTCTTCGCAAACTGTACCGGACTTCCGAAGGATCCGCAGTATTCCTGTGCGAAAGACGTTGCGCTCATGCTCCGCGCCCTGCTGGAACATGAGAAATATCATGAATATTCGCGTATTTGGCTGGAGGATTTCGCGCATCCGGACGGGCGGACGACGCAAATGACAAATACCAACAAACTCATCCGTCAATATAATGGCTGCGACGGCGGTAAAACGGGATTTACGAATGAGGCGGGGTTCTGCCTTGCGTCCTGTGCGAAGCGCAATCAGATGCAAGTCATCGCTGTTGTCATCGGTGCGCCCGATTCCGAGACACGATTTGCGGGAGTGACTTCTCTCTTTGATTATGCATTCGATAATTTTGAATCGGAGATTTTTATCGAGGAGGGCATAGCTCTCGCGGAAAATGCATCTGTGCGCGGAAGCCGCGTCAAAGAGATCCGCGTTGCGCCGGAGGAAACTTTAAGTGTCGTGAAAAGGCGCGGCACAGAGGCGGAATATACGCTATCCTGTCTGATTCCGGATGCGGTTGCGCCCGTCATGCAGGGAGAAAAGCTCGGAGAGGCGATTCTCTTTCGGGACGGGGTCGAGATCGGCCATACAACACTTGTTGCGTTGGACGAGGCCCCGCGCTATACGTGGGGCGAAGCGTACCGAGAGGGGGCAAAATACTGGAATATCGTTTAAATTTCGAACTTTTACACAGTAAAATGTATGACATAGTATTGCTTTTTGGCATTACTGTGTCTTTTTTTATTGACCTGTTGCCACAAAATATGGTATAATATCCGTATGTTTCATACAAGAGATACATTAAAAATTAATAAAAAAGGTCATCTTGAAATCGGCGGAGCCGATTGTGTTGATATTGTCAAACAGTTCGGGACGCCACTCTATGTGTTTGATGAGGCATATATCCGTCGGGTGATGCGTATCTATCGCGATACAATCCAGAGCGAATATGACGGACGCGGCCTTGTCCTGTATGCCTCCAAGGCGTTTTCGTGTGAGGCGATTTACGCGATAGCAAATCAGGAGAAGATCGGCGTCGATGTTGTATCCGGCGGTGAGCTCTATACGGCACAAAAAGCTGCTTTCCCTGCGCAGAGGATTGTTATGCACGGGAACAACAAGCTCCCTTATGAGATTGCAGAGGCACTTGATTACGGGGTCGGTCTGATCGTCGTGGATGCGCATTCCGAGGCGGATCTTCTGGAGAGGGAAGCGGAAAAACGCGGCATGATCCAGGACGTCATGATCCGGATCAATCCCGGGGTCGAGGCACATACGCATGCCTATGTACAGACTGCTACGCCCGATTCCAAATTCGGTTTTTCTGTTGCCAATGGTGCGGCGGAAGAGATCACGGCATATGTTCTGTCCAAGCCGCACCTGCGCCTGAAAGGGTATCACTGTCATATCGGTTCCCAAATCTTTGAAAAGCAGTCCTTTGTTCTCGCAGTTCAAAAGAACCTTGCCTTTATGGCGGAGATGAAGGCCAAACTCGGCTTTGAAGCGGAAGCTCTCAACATGGGCGGAGGCTTTGGGATCTGGTATGCGGAAGGGGATCCGATGATCGACATGAACGGATACGCCGATTATCTGCGGGCGCTGCTCACGACCATCAAAGATGGATGCCGTACTCTTGGATTGAATTTTCCCTTCGTTTACCTTGAACCCGGGCGCTCCATTGTCGGAGAAGCCGGAATTACGCTCTATACGGTCGGTGCGATCAAGGAGATCCCCGGTATCCGGAAGTATGTCGCGGTTGACGGCGGAATGTTTGACAATCCCCGCTATGCGCTCTATCAGAGCAAGTATACGGCCGTACTTGTGAACCGTGCGGCAGAGCAGCCGACCGAGTTGGTCGGCATTGCAGGCAAATGCTGTGAGAGCGGCGATCTGATCGGCATCGATTTCAATCTTCCAGCAGTGAAAACGGGGGATATTCTTGCCGTTCTTTCCACGGGCGCCTATAACTATTCTATGGCGTCCAATTATAATAGGAATCTCATTCCGCCTGCCGTTCTTGTAAAGGACGGCGCGGCGGAGTACATTGTTAAGCCGCAGTCCTATGAGGATCTTGTCCGCAATGACGTTATTCCTGAACGGCTGAAATAAACATACGTTGATTTTCTGCGAAAGTCCATTCGTCCGATTCAAAAATTCATTTGGATAACCGGGACAGTCTGGGCGGAATGGCCGTATTCTCTTGCGGAGAATCTTGTTTTGCAGCAAACATTTTCTTGCTATTTTTCTGGAAATCCGATATAATAAAGGGCAGGTTATGGCTGATTACATTGTAGAACTGCTTGCAAGTTTTTGCGCGGTCATCATCGTGCTGACATTGCATGAGTTTGCACACGCCTTCGTGGCATACAAATGCGGCGATCCGACGCCAAAGTGGAATAACCGACTCTCTCTTAACCCGCTGCGTCACTTTGATCTTGTAGGGTTGCTGTGTTTTACTTTTGTGGGATTCGGTTGGGCGAAGCCCGTTGCCATCAATCCCTACAATTTCCGCAATTACCGTGCGGGATTGGGGTTGACGGCCTGCGCGGGCGTTGTGATGAATTATCTGACGGCGCTGCTTATCTATCCGCTCTATCTGGTGATCCTCGTCTATATGCCTGAGGTTCCTTTCATCACGCTGTTGCTCGAGGACTTTTTCTACTTTGTCTTTGCCTACAGCCTGAGCTTTTTTGTGTTCAATCTGCTCCCGCTCTATCCGCTGGACGGCTTCCGCGTCCTGGATGCGCTCAATAAGCGGCGGGGGAAGGTGTATCGCTTCCTGCGCGATTACGGGCAGTACATTCTGTACGGTCTCATCATTGAGAGCTTTATCTGCAGAGTACTTGTGCGCATCGGCATTGCGCAGATGGCGTGGTTTAACATCCTTGGCTGGTTCATGCAGTTTGCGACCGGCATTCTCGGTTGGCCCATCAGGGCGCTTTGGGGACTTATTCCATGGTAGATTCGGAAAAAATACAATCCATTCGGGAAAAATTTGATTCCAACGTCGATTACACGACCGTTCTGAACAATTTTGAAGGCCCGCTCGATCTGCTGCTCTATCTCATCAACCGTGAAGAAATTGAGATCAAGGACGTCTTTGTGTCTCAGGTCACCGAGCAGTTTCTTGACTATATGAAGGGGCTTCCCTATCTGGATGTTGACAAGGTCAGCGAATATCTCAACATAGCGGCAACCATTATTAAGATCAAAGCACAGTCTCTCGTTCCCAATCTCACGGAGGATCCCGCGATCGATGCGGAGATCGAGGAGGACAAGGCACAGATCATACGCGCTCTGGAGGAATATAACCTCATCAAAGAGGAAACAAAAAAATTAAAAGAACTGGAAACGCTTGGATTTTACTTCAAGGATCCGGACAAAAATGTCGGCGAAGTACGCACGGTCTATACGCTTGAAAATCTCAACATGGACGGACTGATCCGTGCTTTTTCAGAGTTGCTCCTGAAGCGGGAAGATGCCATGAAAGAGGCGGAGGTGCGTGAGATCCCGCGCGATACTTTTACGGTAGAGCAGAAGATTCGGTTTGTTCTCGAGAGCCTTGAAACCGTTCCGGAAGTTCGGTTTGAACAGCTTTTTACGAAAGATTATACGAAATCGGAGATCGTCACGACCTTCCAGGCGATCCTCGAGCTGCTAAAATATCAGTTTCTGCGCGTCAGTCAGGACGGAATGTTTGGCGAAATCACCATATCGCTCAATCCGGACAGGGATGAGGAGGCGGATCTTGGAAAAATTGACGAATACGATTGAGGCGATTTTGTTTGCCTCCGGTAAAGGCGTTCCCATCGCCGAGATTGCGGAAAAACTCGATGTCACGGAGGGAGAGGTAAAAAAATCCCTCCAAGAGCTGAAGGAGCGTTACGGCGAAGACGGCGGGGTCGTCCTGCTCGAATTCAACAAAAAGGCACAGCTCGGTTCCAATCCAAAGTATAAAGACGGGGTTGCCGCAGTTCTCAATCCTATCCGGGAGAAAGAATTGACGCGCACCATTCTTGAGACGGTCGCAATCATTGCTTACAAGCAGCCCGTCACTCGTACGGAGATCGAGCTGCTGCGCGGCGTCAACAGTGACTATGCCGTCAATGCGCTTCTGGAGCTCAAACTCATCTATCCGTGCGGAAGGAAGGACGCCGTGGGGCATCCCGTCCTGTTTGCAACGACGGATGAATTTCTCAAGCGCTTCAAACTTCATTCTCTTTCCGATCTTCCCGATTACGATACACTCATGGCGGCGATCACGCGAACAGAGGAGCATGACAGTTATCTCTATGCGCGGGAAGAACTTCCGGAAGAGGATACGGGAAGTGACGCCGCTTCCTCCGGGACAACAAAACAGGGGCAGACTGCCGAGACTGATACCCAGATGCAGGAAGCTGACGGCGACTACGAAATTCCGGACTTTCTGAAAGGACTGGATGATTCCGATATCGTAAAAATCGATTAAAATATCATATTTTTTGCAAATTCGCCCATATTACGGTTATGGGCGAATTTTTTGTGTATTCGTTCTTTTTGGGAACATTGATGCTCCTGTTCCCGATTTTTACGGATGTAGCTGTCTACCTTGACGCGTATGAGAACCGTGGTTGGTTTTCCCTTTCGCTCTATCATGTTTTACGCTTGTTCGGCGGATATGCGCAGCTGCGGAGTGAGGGATTGGTTTTTCATCTTACAAAAAAGAAGGCGGTCATCCTTCCCTATTCGGGGATGGCAGATGCGCGGAAAAAGTTTGAGGTGACAAAAGGGTTCCAGTTCATGCGCTTTCATCAGATCATTGAGACAGGCGGCGCGCAAAATGCGGCAAGCGCTCTGCTTGCGTCTGTTTTTTTTGCCATAGACGGAACGGCATATGCAATTTTGCATGAAAAATATCCCTTTCTTTCCATTCGGAATGTGGCCGTTCTGCATCATGAACGCTGCTTGAAAGGATGCATCCGAATCACGGCCGTTATGAACGGTCTTGTTCTCGTTGTTGCATTGACAAAAAAGATCTTGGAGGAAATGATAAAATGGATGAAAAAAAGAAAATCGATGTATTCCTGGAAAAAACTGCAGAAAAACTTACGAGCCTCGTCGATGTAAATACCGTCATTGGCAAACCTGTCCGTACGGCAAGCGGCGCACAGGTCATCCCGTTCACAAAAGTGACGATGGGCTATGTTTCGGGAGGGGGTGAATACGGCGAAGTGAAAAAAATCGAAGAGGATGAGTGTCTGCCGTTTGCGGGAGGTGCCGGAACGGTGATCAACGTAAAACCCGCCGGATTTTTGATCGATGACGGCCATGAGTGCCGCATTGTCCGCGTTACCGACGATGCGCTGGACGGCCTGATCGAAAAGGCGGGGGATCTCATCGGAAAGATCATACGAAAGGGGGAAGATGCGTAAGGTTATCATCTCGATCCTGCTTTGCGCCGCAATGATCTGCGGGTTTCAGTGGGATTCGCTTTCGGCTGCAGCAGCGGGGGAGGGGCGCGCGGAGTGTGTGGTTGACGTCGCATCGCGGCGCATTCTGCATACGTTGAACGCGGATACGCCGCTTCCCAATGCAAGCACCACCAAGATATTGACCGCAGTTCTCATTCTGGAGGACTGTAAATTCGATGAGCAGGTCAAAATTCCCGTTGAAGCAGCGGGGGTACAGGGGTCAAGCGTCTATTTAAAAGCGGGGGAAATCTGGACGGTGGAAGATCTCCTCTACGGACTGATGCTGCGCTCCGGAAATGATGCTGCCGTTGCGCTTGCGATCCATCATAGCAAGAGTATCGAAACGTTTGCGCAAAAGATGAATGAAAAGGCGGCATTGCTTGGCGCAGCAAACAGCCGTTTTGTCAATCCGCACGGGCTGCCGGATAAACGGCATCACACTACGGCGCGCGATCTGGCACTCATTTCAGCTTATGCAATGCAGAATGAGACATTTCGGACGATTGTATCGACAAAATTTTATGCGCCGCGCGGATGGTACAATAAAAACAAGATGCTTTCATCCTATGATGGGGCAAATGGCATCAAGACCGGTTTTACAACGGATGCGGGCCGCTGCCTCGTGACATCGGCAGAACAGAACGAAATGCAGGTTGTTTGTGTCGTTCTCAACTGCCCGCAAATGTATGAGCGCACAGAAGAACTTTTAAATTTGTCATTTACAGAGTACTCTGTCAGACATATTACTGATATTGCGCTTATTCCTCCCGGGATCGGGGTTTATGATCTGTTTGCATATCCGCTCCGAAATGATGAACTCGCGAAGATATCTTCGAAGCTGACCCTTTATGAACCACTGCCTGATAAAAAGGGTGCGATTGCCGGTTGTCTCAAAATTTTTCTTGCAAATGACTTGATTTTTTCACAGAATTTGTATATCATGGAGGAGTAAAGGTTAGGGACAAATTCATGCGTATCAACAAATTTTTGGCAGAGCAAGGCATATCTTCCCGCCGTGGGAGCGATGAGATTATTGCAGCGGGGCGCGTGGCGATCAACGGAAAGACAGCCAGAGCAGGGGATGACGTTTCCGATTCAGATGTTGTTACTCTGGATGGCAAAACGCTCTCCCACAAGGTAAAATTTGAATATTATCTTCTCAACAAACCCAAGGGATATCTCTGCACGGTCTCTGATGATAAGGGCAGAAAGACGGTCATAGATCTTTTACCGGAGGGAGCGGGAAGGGTCTTCCCGGTCGGCCGCCTTGACTACGACACAGAGGGAATGTTATTATTGACAAACGACGGGGATCTTGCTTATCGCTTGACCGCGCCGCAGAGTGAAATTGCAAAGACATATCTTGTGCGTGTGGACGGCAGTGTTTCCGATGTTCAGCTCAATCGGCTGCGGGCAGGCGTTGAAATCGCACCGGGAGTTGTTACAAAAAAATGTAAAGTGACAGTTACGGAGACGAACAAGAAATATACAAAGCTGCGCGTTGTCCTGACGGAGGGCAAGAATCGTGAGATCCGGAGGATGTTTGAAGTCGTCGGAAAGCCGGTGTCCTTTTTGAAACGGCTCAAGATCGGAGAGCTGTCTCTGACGGGGCTCGATCGCGGGGCGATCCGCCGGCTCACGCAGGAGGAAGTATTTTATCTGAAAAATTTGTGAGAAATCAAAGCAAAAGCCCCGCCGCTCGGCGGGGCTTTTGCTTTGAAAATAAGGTTAACGGAAGGAGCGCAGCAGTCCGATTACTTTCCCGAGGATTGTGACCTGATTCAGAACATAGTCTGAAAGAGCGCTGTTTTCCGGATGCAGGATGATTTTACCATCCCGACGGAAAAACCGTTTGACGGTGGCGCCTTCCTCGATCCCATCGTCAAACATCGCAACCACAATATCTCCGTTTTCTGCTGTGTCCTGTCTTTGGATCACGATCTTGTCGCCATTGAAGATGCCGGCCTCGATCATACTGTCTCCCTTGACCGTCAGAAGAAACAGATCGTCTCCCGGAAATTCCGTTGTCGGAAGAGTATAATATCCCTCATAGTTTTCCGTGGCAAGAATGGGGGTGCCGGCCGTAACGGTACCGACCAGCGGTACACGTACCGTATTGGAACCGGAAAGCGCCACGGCGCGTTTTTTTCCCGACGTTTTCTGAAGAAAACCCATTTCTTTCAGGCGATTGATATAGTCGTAGGCAGTTGCCGTCGATTTGATCTGCAGTTCCGCGCAAATTTCACGGACGGTTGGCGGAAAACCGTTTTCATCCATATAATGATTGATGAATTGCAGCACAGCGTCAAGTTTGCGTTTGTCCAACATTGCAGTTCTCCTTTTTTCTATTATAGCATACTTCGGGAGGAATTGCAAACATTTGTTTTATCTTTTTTCGCTCTTTTTCTCAAATGTCTTGCTTTTTTTACGCAAAAGGAATATACTGTAGAGTATGGAACGTAAAATTTGTGTATTGGACGAAACAAAAGAGTGCGACGGCTGTATGGAATGCGAGATCTGCGATCTCGATCCGAATAAAATCTGCGATAATTGCGGAAAATGCCTTGACATCAAGGAGTTTGCCGCGATCCGGATCGATAGAGTTTTTACGGATCCGGAAGAATATGAGCGCGAGCAAAAAAAGAAACTTTGATCAATGCTCGAGAAACCGCTGAAATTTTGCTGCGTATTCTACGGGGATTACGGCGTAGATCCAAGTTCCCGTTTGCGTATACCTGACGTCTTTTTCCGAAAGGAGGGGGCGCAAAGCAGCATATTCATCGGCTTTGTCATATGGCACAAACAGTTGTGTTTGCACAAAGCGATTTTGGAGGGCATCAAAGATTTTTGTCTTGAGAACGTCTAACCCGCTGCCACATTTTGCAGAAATGCAGATCGCATCCTTCGGAAAAATCTGCGTTTCGGGAACAACATCGCACTTGTTCATGACAACAAGGTAGGGGGCAGAGAATTTCATTCCGCGCAACGTAGCAAGCGTTGTCTTGAGCTGCATTTCATAGTCAGAACTTGCATCGCAGACGATCAAGGCCAGATCGCAGTGAATTGCGCTCTCCAGCGTGGATCGGAATGCCTCGATGAGGTGATGCGGCAGATCCTGCAGGAATCCGACCGTATCCGTAAGCAAAAAATCCATTCCGTCGATTCTGATTTTTCGGGACGTCGGGTCAAGCGTTGCAAAGAGGGCGTCCTTCACAAATACATCTGCGCCGGAGAGGGCATTGAGAAGGGTGGATTTTCCGGTATTGGTATAGCCGACGAGCGCTACCGTGCGCACGCCGTCTTTTTTTCTGCGTTCTACTTGCATCCCGCGGCGCTGTTTCGTCTTAGAGAGCTTCTCTTCCAGTGATCGGATCCGTGTGCGGATATGTCTGCGGTCTGTCTCCAGCTGTGCCTCTCCGGGGCCTCGTGTACCGATCCCGCCGCCCAGACGGGAAAGTGCGTTTCCCTTTCCTTTCAGGCGCGGATAGAGATAGCGCAGCTGCGCCAGTTCAACCTGAAGTTTTCCCTCCATGCTTTCGGCGCGCATTGCAAATATATCCAGGATCAATGTAGTCCGGTCAATGACCTTTTTTCCGTTGAGTGCATGCGAGAGATTGACCATCTGGGAAGGGGAGAGCTCCCCGTTGAAGAGAATGGTGACTTCCAGGCCGTCCAAAAGGCGGTGCAGTTCTTCTATCTTGCCTTCTCCGAGAAAAGTTGCCGGGTGGATTTCACGGAGCTTGGCATAGAGGGTTCCGGCATAGGCAGCGCCTGCGCTTTCAATGAGCGCAATGACCTCGGTATGAATCGCTTCTGCATTGTCAATGCCGACAAGAACAGGCTGGACGATATAGACCTTTTCCAATGTCATGATTGTTCGTCCTCTGAACGATGCAGCTTGACTGCTTCTGCCACAGAACGGCGATGATCCTCCGTAATTGCAGCATAGTGCTTCCGCGTCGTATTGACGTCGCGATGGCCAAGAACATCGGCAACAATATAAATATCTCCGGTCTCCCGATAGAGGGCCGTACCGTAGGTGGAACGCAACTTGTGAGGGGTGATTTTCTTTAAGGGCGTGACGATTTTTGCATATTTTTTAACGAGATTTTCTACCGCACGCACAGAGATCCGTTTATATTGCAGGGAGAGGAAGAGGGCATGTTCATCGGGCGGAATGCGTCCGTCGTTTTCCTTCTGTGCGAGATAGGCGGCAAGTGCATCGCCGACTTCCTCCGAAAAATACAGAATTGCCTTATTTCCGCCTTTGCGTGTAACGACGAAGGAATTGTTGGAAAAATCAATGCTTTCATTATTGAGCCCGACCAATTCCGAGATACGGATCCCTGTTCCTAAAAAAAGAGTAAGGATCGCGCTGTCACGGATCTTTGTCTTATCATGATAGCCTGCGGCATGGGAGGAGAGGCCGTCGCCGTACTCCACTGTGTCAAGGAGGGAGGATACTTCCTCTCTTTCCAGGCGGATAATTTCCTTCTCATGTTGTTTTGGTGTCGCTACCTTGGTAGTCTGATTGACTTCAATAAGGCCTTTATTGAAGAAATATTTAAACATGGAACGCACAGAGGAAAGCTTTCGTGCCTTTGCGCGTTCATCACAGGAGAGTCGCTTTTCTCCAAATCGATAGTTTGAAAGATAACTCAAAAAAATTTCAAGGTCTGTATCGGTTACGGCTTCAAGATCTTCCAAAGTTAGATCCTGGATGGCCTTACCGCGAAATTTCTTTCGAACAAGGAAATCAAAGAAAATCCGGAGATCATAGCAATAATTGAGGCGGGTCAACACGCTTGTGTGTGACTCGATCCCACGCAAGAAATCCTCACAAAACGGGGGAAGTTCATCCATGAGCCGGTCGATCCGATCAAGTGTCTTCAGGGTGCGCTCATGATAATAATCGGGATTATTTTTCGGAACTTTTGCCATACAGTTATTATAGCACGCAAAGGGACTTTTGTCAATTTTACGAAGAGTTGAATGTAAT
>CALVZS010000033.1 GCA_944372575.1 uncultured Clostridia bacterium
GATCTGCGTGACGCCCTCCGGAACGGTGAACGACGATGCCGTTTTGCCGGGCGCATACTGGATGAGGCGCGTGCCGTCCGCACTGTAGAGGTTGCCGTCGACGGACGTGTAGTTGGTATTCCCCTGCGCGACCTGAATGGAGGCAAGGGACGTACAACCCGCAAAGGCGCCCGTTCCCAGCGAAGAAACCGTGGCGGGGATCTCAAAGCTCTCCAGCGCCGTACAGCCGGAGAAGGTGTGGCTGCCGATCGAAATCAGGAAGCAGCCGTCCGCAAAAACGACCTCTCTGAGCGACGTGCAGTTTTCAAACATATAGTTTCCGAGCTGCGTACTGCTCAACGCGGATGCCGCGGTAAAAGTGACGCGCTCGAGGCCCGTACAGCCGGAGAAGATGCTGGTCGCGGTGTAGAACGAACCGGGAAGCGTGATCTCCCTGAGCGAAGTGCAGTTCTGGAAAACTCCCGTTCCGGAGCTGCTCAGCGACAGATTGGAGGGAATGTTGTTGACCTGCTCCAGCGCCGTGCAGCCGCGGAATGCGTAGCTGCCGATATAATAGGACGACGAGATCCCCGCCGTGTCGCGCTTGAACGTGAAGGACTGCAGCTTTGTGCAGCCGTCGAAGGCATAGCTGCCGACCGTAGGGTAGATCGTGGAACCGCCGCCGCCCGGAGTATTATACAAATACTGGCCGCAGAAGTCGGGCAGCTCGAAGGAGGTAAGCCCGGTATTGCGGAACGCATAGTTGCCGATCCCAAGTCCCACGGTGAGCATTGCGCCGCCGCCCACATTGAAGGTGACGCTTGCAAGGTTGGTGCAGCCGTCGAAGGCGTAGTTGCCGATGCCCGTCGTCACAGAGGAAACGGAACCGGAGGAAGTGAATACCACATGATTTCTCAGGCGGACGGGCAGATCGATGCGCTCGAGCGCCGTGCAGCTGCGGAACGCATACATCCCGATCTGCATGGCGGCGGAGCCGTTTGCCTCGAACGTGACCTCCCTGAGGTTGGCGCAGCCGTCGAACGCATAGTTGCCGATGGAGGTGACGAACCTGCCGATGGTGATGCGCTCCAGGCCGCTGTCCGCAAAGGCGTTGGCGCCGATGGAAGTGACACGGCCGAGCATGACGACCTCCTCAAGGTTTTCGCATCCTTCAAACATCCCGTCGGCGATCTCGGTGATGCTGTCGGGCAGGACGACCCGCGTGACGGCAGTTCCCGCAAACATCCCCGCCGGAAGCTCCTCGATGGTGTCAGGGATGACGATCTCGCCCGAAAGCGTGCCGTAGACGCTGACGATGGACGTATACAAGCTGTCATAGAGGATGCCGCCCGTCTCCGTCTCGACGAAGGAGGCGTTGCTCTCATCGATGGTCAGGTCGAGCGAAGTGCAGCCTGCGAACGCGTTGGTGCCGATGGAAGTGAGCGAGCCGTTGATGGTGAACGCCTCGAGCGCGGTGCAGTTCTCGAACGCATAGTTGCCGATGCTCGAGAGGGACGCCGAGAGATCGACCTCGGCGAGTGAGGTGCAGCCGGAGAACGCGTAGTTGCCGATGCTCGTCACGTTGTAGGGCAGCGTGATGCTCTCGAGCGCCGTGCAGTTCTGGAATACATTGTTGCCGATGGAGGCCGTGCTCACGGGAAGATCGATCGCCCCGAGCGCGGAACAGCCCTGGAAGGCGTAGTTGCCGAGCGTGAGCAGGGAGCTGCGCTCGCCGAAGATGACCTCTTCCAGCGCGGTGCAGCCTTCAAATGCGTACGTCCCGATCTCGGACACGCTGTCTGGAATGACAACGCTCTCCAGCGCCGTGCAGTCACGAAGGAGGCTGCTCGGCAGTTCCGTGATGCCGTCGGGCAGCACGACGTCCGTCAGCATTTCATTTTCCGCAATAGCATACGTTCCGAGCGAAGTGACGCTTTCGGGGATGACGATGCTCTCAAGGCCGGTATTGCGGAAGGCAGAACCTCCGATCTCCGTCGGCGAACCGGCGAACTCGACCGTCTTGAGAGATACACAATCCTGGAAGGCATAGCCGGGGATCTCCGTGAGCGATGCGGGAATGGTGACGGACGTGAGTCCCGATTCCCGGAATGCATAGGTTCCGAGCGATGTGAGGTTTTCGGGCAGTTCGATCTGCGCAAGTGCGGTGCAGTCCCGGAAGGCGTAATTGCCGATTGTAAGCGAGTTTTCCCCGCTCTCAAACGTCACGGACGTCAAGAAATCGTTGTATGCCGCCAGATAGGTACCCGCCCTGCTGAACCTTGCGGGGAACGCAAGCGAACGGACGGAAGTATAGGCAAAGGCATAGTTTCCGATCTCGAGATCGGAAGCGTCGGTATTGGCGCCCGTGGCAGGCTCGAACGTGACCTCCTCCAACGCTTCAGAGCGGAACGCATAGGCGCCGATCGTATCCACACTGGCGGGGATCACGATATGTGCCACCTGCGCGAAATCGCTGCTGCTATGGTAGAAGGAATATTCCCCGATCTCCCGTGTGCCATAGGGAATGGTGTACGACGTTGCGACCGCGCCCGTCGCGTCCGTCTTTCCGACGGGATAGTAGACGAGTGTGCCGTCCGTCGTGAAGAGGACGCCGTCGTTGGAGGTGTACTCCGTATTACCTGCGGCGACGTTGATCTCGGCAAGATTGTCGCATCCCGTGACAAGACGCCAGCTGAAGTCATCCGTAAAGTTCCTGGGCAGCGTGATGCTGACAAGAGACTCGCAGCCATAGAACGTATTGTTGGCTGCCGTACTATGCGTCGCCAATTCCTCCACGGAATCGGGAATGACAAAGTTCACAAGTCCCGTTTCGCGGAAAGCGCCGTATGCAATGCTCTCCAGTCCGTAGTTGCCGCTCTCGTCCGCCTCAAAATTCACCTGCGTGAGCGCCGTGCAGCCAATGAACGCAAACCTTGCAAGTTCCTTCATGCGGTAGGGCAATGTAATGGACTCAAGCGCAGTGCAGTAGCCGAACACCCCGTATCGGCTGCTGGAAGTCCCGGAGCCGTTTGCGAACGTCAGCTCCTCCGTACCGCCCTCCTCGAACGTCACCGACGTCAGATTGCGGCAGTTGCCGAATGCATTGGTTCCAATGCTGGTCACCGTATTGGGGATGGTGATGGACTCGATCCCGCAATACAGATCGTGCGTATAATAGGAGCCGAATGCGCGGCTTCCGATGGTCTCCAGCTGACTGTCCTCTTCAAATGTGACTGTTCTGAGATCCAAGCATTTATAGAAGGCATATGTCCCGATCTCCGTCACGCTTGCGGGAATTTCAATGGACGTGATGCCGCAATATTCCGTACTGTCCGGATCGTCTCCGTTCTCGTATGCCCCAAAGGCGTTGCTTCCGATGGTCTTAAGTGTGCTGCCCTCCCCAAACGTGACCGTTTTGAGTTCCTGACACTGATAGAAAGCAGCCTCTTCCAGCGCGGTGACGCTTGCAGGAATGGCAATGGAGGTAAGCGCGCTCTCCGCAAACGCATACGAGCCGATCGTCTTCAGCCCTTCGGGAAGGGTGATCGCCGTGATCTGCGCATACTGGAACGTATAGTCCGCAATGGCGGTGATGCCGGCGGGGACAGTGTAGCTGCCCGTCTTTGCCGCCGGGAAGGCTGCGATCTCGAGGACGTTCTCCCCGCTCTCGGTCGCCGTATAGTAGAGCACGCCGTCCGTCGAATAGAAATGTTCGTTCTCGCCCGCAAGCGTGATGTCCGCAAGCTCCGCACACTGTGAGAAAGCGGACGGATCGATCGAGGCAAGGTTGGCGGGCAGCGCCACCGAGGTGAGCGCCGTGCTGCGGAAGGCGGCCTCGCCGATGGAGAGCTCCGCCGTTCCGCCCGCCGCAAACGTGACGGACGCAAGATTGGTCTGCGCGTCGAATGCCTGCTCGTCGATCAGCTCAAGCGTGGAGGGCAGGGAGACACTCTGCAGCTGCGCGTAGGCAGCAACGCCGATATCGAATGCGCTGTATCCGATGGTTTCAAGTCCCTCGGGCAGGACAAGATTGACAACGGGAACGCTGAAGAATGCACGCTCGTTGATGGATTCCAGCCGGCTCGTGCCGTCCTCCTCCGTGAGGAAGGTGACGGAAGCGAGCGCATAGCACCCGTTGAAAGCCCTCTCCCCCACCACCGTCAGGCGGGACGGAAGGGTCACGCTCAGCAGCGCCGTACAGGAGTTGAACACGCCGCTCGTGTTGAAGTTGACATAGTCCTCGAGCACGAGATCCTCCGTGCCGCCCTGCGCGAACGTCACCGTCTCAAGCGAGATGCACTCCTGGAAGGCGCCGGCGCCGACCTCGGTCACGCCCGCAGGGATCTCAATGCTCCTCAGGCCGCTTCCCGCAAACGCCAGCCTGCCGATGGTCTGGAGCGTGGAGGGAAGCGTGATGGAAGCGAGCGCCGTGGCGTCTGCAAATGCCGATGCACCGATCTCCGTGACCCCCTCCGGGATCTCCACCTCGGACAGGTTGGGACAGTTGCTGAAGATCCCGCTGCCGACCGTCGTCATGGACGCGGGCAGAGCAACGCGGATGAGGCTCTGGCAGCTGTCAAATGCGTTTGCGCTGATCTCGGAGACGTTGTCCGGGATGTCGATCTCCTCGATCGCCGTGCCGGAAAACGCATAGGATGCAATGCTTTCAAGGTTTTCCCCGAGAGTGATCGTATCAAGCGCGGACGCCATATAGAATACGTACGAGCTGAGCTGTGTCACGCGGTCGGGAAGTGCGATGCTCTCCAGCGCCGAGCAGCCTGCAAAGGCATATTCGCCGAGCGTGAGGGCGGCGTTCCCGCCCTCGATGGTGAGCGAGGCGAGTGCGGAGCAGTTATAGAAGGCGTTCGCGCCGACGCTCGTCACGTTCGCGCCGATAATGATGGACGTGAGCAGCGTGCAGTCCGCAAATGCCGATGCCCCGATCGAAGTGACGGTGTCCTCGATCGCATAGGTCGCATCCGTGCGCGCACGGGGATAATATACGATCTGCGTGACCGCCTTGTTGTAGAGCACGCCGTCGAGGTCAACGAAATAGGGGTTTGCATCGTCCACATTGACGTTCTGAATGTAGTTGCAGCCCTCGAATACGAGTGCAAAGTTGATCTGTGCGACCGCCGCGCCGAGGTTGACCTCCGTGAGGTTGACGCACTCGGTGAACGCGTAGTCACCCACCGCGATCTCCTGTGCGCCGCCCTCGATGGTGATCTCCGAGAGGGAGGCGCAGCTCTGGAAGGCATATGCGCCGATCGCCGTGATGCTCGTGGGAATGGAGATCGCGCGCAGATTTTCGCAATAGCCGAACGCGTAGTCGCCGATGGAGGAAACTTCGCTGTTCTCTTCAAACGTCACGCTCGTGAGCGCGGCGCAGTCATAGAACGCATACTCGCCGATCGACTTGGCGTTTGCCGCAGCCGAGCCGAGGAAGGTCACTTCGCGCAAGCCCTCGCAGTCCTCGAACGCGTGTGCGCCGATGCTCTCGATATAGGCGCCGACGACGAGCGCAGTCAGATTGTCGCGCCCCTCGGCGGCGTTCTCCGCGACCGAGATGAGGCTGCCGGGAAGGGTCAGAACGCCGCTCCTGCCGCGCGGGCAGAAGAGGAGCGTCTCGCCGAGCGCGTCGCACACAAGCCCGTCGATGGAGGAATAATTTGCATTCCCCTCCTCCATATAGACATTCTCAAGGGCGGCGCAGTTGTAGAACACTTCGTCAAAGGACTCCACCTCCGCAAGGCGTGCGGGCAGCGTGATCTCCTCGAGCGACTCGCAGTTCTGGAACGCAAGCCCTTCGATGAGCAGGGGCTGCGCTTCCGCCGAACCGGATTCAAAAATGACCAGTTCGAGTTCTTCGTTGTCATAGAACGCCCTCTGGCGGATGTAGAGCACGCTCTCCGGGATGACGACCGCAGAGATATTTGCGCCGGAGAAAATACGCGTGGGAAGCTCTTCCACCCCATCCGGTATGTAGTAGACGCCCGTGCGCGCCGCCGGGAAGTAGGCGATGCGCGTCAGGCCCGCCTGCGAACCCCAGAGCAGGACGCCGTCCACAGAGGAATAGGTGACTTCATGCGTCCCCTCCACCTCATAGACGTTGACGTCCATCAGGTTGGTGCAGCCCGAAAACGCGCCGGACGAGTCATCCAGCGTCGTTGCGCCGACGATCTGGATGCTGTTGGGGATATTGATCTCCGTCAGCGACGTGCAGCCCTGGAATGCGCCGGAGAGAATGTTCGTCACATAGTACGCCTCGCTCGTGCCGGGCGCCTGATAGGTCGCAGGGATCCAAAGGCGCGAGATCTCGCCGATGTCGGGGCCGGCCTGGACGGAATACGCATTCTCGCCGCTGCTGCCCACCGTAAGCGTAAACTCGAGGACTTCTGCCCAGGAGGCATAGAGGGTCGTGTCCGCGGCGAGATCCCAGTTGCGCACGCTGTTG
>CALVZS010000034.1 GCA_944372575.1 uncultured Clostridia bacterium
ACACGGTGTACACGGAGCGGAGCGACCTTTTGCTGTATGCGAACTGGCACGGAAGAACGTTCACGGTGACGTACAACTTGTATGGCGGTGCAATGCAAGCGACGACAACGCAAGTAGTGTATGGTGAACCTTTTGTACTGGATGTACCGGAAAATACAGATGAACGTGATGCGAGATATGCATTTTCCGGATGGTATACGAGTGGCTACGGAGAAGGGACGCGGTACACGGATGCGGACGGCAACAGCGTACGCAACTGGGATCTCGCCGCGGACACGACGCTTCATGCATATTGGGCGGAGGTTTTGTCCTTTGTATCCACTACCGGCGAAAACGGTGAGACTGCCTATACGGTAGAAGCCGGGCCGGAAATCAATGAAGCTGATTCGGTTACGATTCCGGCAACTTTCCAGGGATGTCCGGTTACGGATATTTTGAGTGGTGCATTTTCCAATTGCGACTCATTGGTCGAAATCAATCTTCCGAATAGCATTCGTACAGTCGGCGCGCGTTCGTTGACGGACTCTACGGGTGCATTTTCGAGTTGCGACAATCTGATGGACGTCAATGTCTATGAGGTAGAGGGGACGCATGAAATTTATTATCTGTCGATAGACGGGATATTGCTGGTAGATAGTGTGCAGACCGGGATGCGCGCTATTGCATACTTCCCTGCAGCTCGCACAGGAGTTTGCTATATTCCGGATAGCGTGGAAGAGATTCCCACGCGTGCATTTGCGAATGCCAATATTAGTGCTTTGGTTGTTCCTTCAAGCGTGCTTTATATTCGACAGGCGGCATTCTACAACTGTGATGATTTGGAACAAGTTCTTTTTGAGAATGCCGGGGAAAATGCCCAGGAACTCTTGATCGAAGATCTTGCATTCCAAAGTTGCGATTGTTTAAAAAATATCACGCTTCCTATCCAGCTTGCGGAAGTAAATTCTTTTGACGATGTTTTCTATAATTGTAATTTGCTTGAAAACATTACGATTGAGGCTGGGAACGCTTACTATTCTTCTTTTGATGGATTTGTGTGCGACGCGCTTGGTGAGACGCTTCTATTCAGTCCAAACGGAAAGCATGGGGCTCTCACGTTGCCCAACACGATTACCGCGATCGGGGAACGTGCATTTGCGGAACGCGATAAACTGACTTCGATCTCTATCGGTGCTTATGTCGAGAGCATCGGCGCGCACGCCTTTGAAAATTGTGAAAGCTTGAGAAGTGTAACATTTCTTGGGTCAGAGGCCGCAAAAGCCATGATGATCGGTGAGTATGCGTTCTATGACTGCGCCGCGCTCACGACGGTCACGTTTGCAGAGGACAGCGATGTCGCGTCGATCGGCGACTACGCGTTCGGCTATTGCGAAAGTCTGCGCGCGATCTCCATTCCCACGAGCATCACGTCCATTGGCTCTTACGCTTTTCAGAGTTGTACATCTCTTTCTGAAATCACCATTGAGGGCGGCGAGCAGGAATTAAAAGTCGCGGACTATGCATTTAGCGAGTGTGACCATCTCAAGACCGTTAATCTTGCCGCCTCGGTTGCGAATTTTAATTTCATGCGTGCATTTGATGGCTGCAGTGGGATTGAAACAATTAATGTGGACGATGCCAATCAATATTTTGCAGATATCGACGGTGTTCTTTATAACAAGAATATTACGGAAATTATATTCTTCCCGAGGTCACGCAGTGAATGTATAATTCCCGATACGGTCACGGCGATCGGAGAAAGCGCATTTGCGGGCAATATTCTGATTGAGTCCATCTCCATCAGCGAAAACGTGACGGAGATCAAGAACAACGCGTTCTACGGCTGCCAGGCGCTGACGGATGTCCGCATTGCGGAAGGGGACGGCTCCAAAACGCTGACGCTCGGCGATTATGCGTTTGCAGGTTGTTCCAATTTGTCAGCAATTCAACTTCCTGACCGCGTGATTGAAATCAGTTCGTATGCATTTTATGCGGATGCATCGCTCAGTGATATTCAACTTGGATCAGAACTGAGTACGATCGGTTCATATGCGTTTGCACAGACAGCGATCGAGGAAATTGATATTCCCGATACTGTTTCTGAAATCGGGATTAAAGCTTTTGACAGCTGCCAGAGTCTGATCCGTGTCGCATTGCCTTCGTCTATGACAACAATCGGAAGTTCTATTTTCAGCAACTGCCCGGTGCTGTCCGAGGTGGAGATTCCGGAGGGCGTCATTGAGATCGGGGCGAGTGCGTTTGAAGGGTGCTATGCTTTGTCTCAAATTACGCTTCCTTCCACGCTGAAGACCATCGGCGAGAGTGCATTTGCGAGAACGGGGATAGTGGATCTTGTTATTCCCAAGAGTGTTACACTTATCAAAGGAGCTGCCTTTGCGGAATGCGCATCTCTTCAAACGGTCGTATTTGAAGAGGGAGGGGCTTCTGCTGAAGGACTTGTTCTTGAGGGTGAGCCTACTTCTTCAGCTTCCGACAAGGGCATTTTCTACATGTGTTCGGCGTTAACCACTGTCTCTTTCTCATCGCAGGTTCAGTGCATCGGAAGCCATGCGTTCTATTGGAATACTATGCTCAGCAGTGTGACGTTCGGAACGGATGAGAACGGAAAGTCCCAGCTCGAGTGGATCGGGCGTTTGACGTTCTGCGATGCTCCCATTACCGAACTTGTTTTGCCGGAAGGATTGAAAGAAACAAATTTCCGCTCCTTCTATACGAATGATGACAATCTGGCAAGGCTTCGGAGCGTAGTGATTCCTTCTACAATGGAAACCATCGCAGAGGATACGTTCTATGGGCAGATCAACCTTAAGTCTGTCACCTTTACATCAGGCGGGACGGAAGCCCTTTGGATTGATGAGGGTGCGTTCTATAAGAACACTTCGCTGACAGAAATTGAGTTCCCTGAGAACCTTAGCACACTTGACTCCGCTGCTTTTGAGGGCTGCACCGCCTTGCGCAGCGTTGCAGTTGCCGACGGAAACACCTCTTTCTATTCGCTGGACAACGTTTTGTACCATACGCAGACGGTTGATGGAGTGCGCAGTGATTCCATTGTACTCTATCCTATTTCCAAAACAGGTGTGCTTGAACTTCCCGAGTATGTGACGGAGATTGGAGCCTCGACATTTGCCGATGCCGAGTTGACGGGCATTGTCCTTCCGGAAGGAGTGACGGAAATCGGATCTTATGCCTTCTCCGACAGCAAGATTCAGTCAATCCACATTCCTTCGACGGTGACATACATTGGAACTTATGCGTTCAGCGGTTGCAGTGATCTGACCTCGGTTACATTTGCGGAAAACAGCAAACTTGAGAAATTTGCAACGACGACCAGCAAGAGTGATGTATCGAGAACATTCCAGCAGACGGGAATTACTTCGATCGAGCTCCCTGCAAGCCTTAAGGAAGTGCCAGGCTATCTGTTCTATCAATGTTCGGCGTTGAAGACGGTCACGTTTGCAGAGGGCAGCAAACTTTCGAGAATCGGCAAATGGGCGTTCAAGAACTGCTCCGCCCTTGAGACGGTCGTCCTGGACGACTCCATTCCGCTGGAGACGATCAGCGAAGAGGCGTTCAATGAGTCCGGGCTTCAGAGCATCTTTATCCCCAAGACGGTCACGTTGATCGAGACGAAGGCATTCAATGCCTGCAAGTCGCTCAGCGATGTGACGTTCTCGGCAGACGGAACGGATGAACTGGAGTTCGAGAACGGAACGTATTCGTCCTCCAAGTACTACGGTGTCTTCTCCGGATGCTCATCGCTTACTTCTATCACATTGCCTTATCGCCTTGAAACGGTATCGCAGTATGCTTTCAGTGAATGTTCGAGTTTGAAGGAAATCAACTTTGCGCAGAACGAGGAAGGCGAATATGGGGTCAGGACTATTTCGGCAGGGGCGTTCCGTAAGACTGCACTTGAAACATTTGTCGTTCCGGATTCTGTTTCAAGTATGCCTACGGTCACGGCCTATAACAATAATACGTTCACCGGATGTCATTCTCTTGTGAGTGTCACATTGCCCAGACTCTATACGGCAGAGTTCAGCTATACCTTGTTTGCGGATTGCCCGAGTCTTAAGGAGGTTCTTGTTTCCGAGCAAAATGACAGATATTCGTCTGTGGACGGGGTATTGTTTAACAAAGATAGGACGGTTTTAGTCTATTATCCTGTCGCCCGCGAGGACGCCACCGGGGAGATCGCCACGTCGTATGAGATCCCTTACGGAACGGTGACGGTCGGAAAGTTTGCGTTCTATCACAATTATAATAAGTCTTCCGGATACAATGACTTTGCAATGCTTACAGAAGTCAGCATTCCCGCAAGCGTTTCCTCCATTGAGGAATCGGCATTCCAGCTCCCTTATTTGGAGAGCGTACGCTTTGAGTCGGGAACGGGCGTTGCGTCCGATGCCAAGACGCTTACACTTGGCGTAGAAGCATTTGCAAACTATTCTCTTCCTGTGCAGAGCCTTCGTTCGATTGAACTTCCCGCAAGACTCACTTCTCTCGGGAATTATGTGTTCCGCGACTGTGCTTCTCTTACGTCGGTCACATTTGCAGAGGGATGTAATTTGGAGACAATGGGGACGCATGTCTTCTACGATTGCGAGAGCCTGACGCAGATCGACCTTCCCGATTCGGTGACTTCCATCGGGAACTACGCGTTCTACAACACGGGCCTGACCAGCATCGAGCTTCCGGACAGCATCACCGCGCTGCCGAACTATCTGTTCCAGAACTGCGAGGCGCTTACGTCGGTTGGGCTTCCGAGATCACTTGATTCAATCGGAACGTATGTATTCCGGAATTGTACTTCCCTGACGCAATTTGTTATTCCTGATGGCGTATCGACCATTGGACAATACGCTTTTGCAGGATCCGGTCTTACGTCCATCACCATTCCGGAATCTGTGGATACCCTTGGAAACTATGTCTTTGATGCTTGCTCAAACCTCGTTTCAGTCAATATGTCCTCCAAGGTTGAATCGCTCTCTATCGGCGTTTTCAGGAACTGCAGTGCATTGCAGGAGGTGAATTTCCCGGGAGCGAGCAACCTTACGAGCATAGGGAAACTTGCTTTTTCCGGATGTTCTTCGCTCACGGAAATAGATCTTCCCGCCGGGGTTTCCACGATTGGTGACAGCGCTTTTGCCGATTGTACTTCCCTTGTGAGCATTGAACTGTATTCGGCAACAAGCCTTGGGAAAAGTGCGTTCAGCGGGTGTTCCGCACTGGAGAGTTTCACTTTCTATGGCCCGTTGACAACACTTGGAACCAATGTATTTGACGGTTGTACGAAACTGAATATCATCATCGATCAGAACAACACCTCTTTTGCGGAAGATGAAAGCGGAATCCTCTACAACAGTACGATGACGGAAGTGATCGATCTTATGGGGGATCTGGAAGGCGAGGTCGTTCTTCCCGATTCCGTCACGACGATTGCGGACGGCGTCTTCGCAGGGACGGGGATCACGAAGATCACGCTGCCTGCCGGGGTGACGGAGATTCCTGCAAATCTCTTCCAGAACTGCGAAAATCTGACGGAGGTCGTCATTCTCGGGCGTATTACCACGATCGGAAATTACGCCTTCCAGAACACCGCACTTACGAGCTTCACGGTCGGACGTGAAGTCACGGCGATCGGAACGTATGCATTCCAGGGATGCGACAAGCTGGAGACGGTGACGTTCGCTCCCAACGGAACAGATACGCTTGTCATTGCGGATTACGCATTCCAGGATTGCACGTCGCTTACGACGGTGGAGCTTCCCGTCCGTGTCAGAAACGGAAAGGACGCGTCCGGATATGCAAGCAACGGCATTGACAATTATGCCTTTGAAGGATGCATCAATCTCACAAGCGTTACGTTTAATGTTCGGGGTGGAGAGACGCTCACAGATTATCTGACGTTCGGAAATTATGCGTTCAGCAACACCGGATTGACATCTTTCACGATGCCCAGCTATGCAGATTTCCGCACTTCCGGCAGCACGGTAATCGGCGCAAGCTGCTTTGAAAACTGTACGGCACTGAAGACCTTTACGTTTAACTCCGACCACGGCAGAAGCTATTATGTTGGGAATTACGCATTCCGTAACTGCACGGCGCTTGAATCGCTCAACAACATTCCCAGAACGTTCGGATTCGGCAACAGGAATTGCGGAACGGGAGCGTTCCAAAACTGTACCTCACTCAAAGAGATCACAATTCCGAGCGGGAACTGGTACAATACGGATATGTTCCTCGGCTGCACCGCTTTGGAAACGGTTACGATTTATGCAAGCCACTTTGCGCCCAATATTACGTCCGGAGTATTTGAGGGCTGCACGTCGCTCAAGACGGTCAACCTCCCGGCCAACATGACGAGCATCGAGACGGGCGCGTTCGCAGGTTGCACATCGTTGGAAACATTTGTGATTCCCATGGCGCTTGAAGAAATCGAACCGGGTGCGTTTGAGGGCTGCACGTCGCTGACCACGTTCACGGTCATGGCGGGAAGCAACATCTTCTCGGCTGTGGACGGAAATCTCTATTCCGCGGACGGCACGACGTTGATGCTGTATGCGCCCGGAAAGACGGAGGCGACGTTCACCGTTCCTTCGACGGTCACGACGATTGCGGACGGAGCGTTTGCAAATTGCACGGCGCTCACGAACGTCGTGCTTCCCGCAAGCGTGACGACGGTGGAAGCGGGTGCGTTTGACGGCTGGACGGCAGCGCAGACCATCAGCGTTTCCTTCGCGCAGGGCGCTACGCCCGCGGGATTTGCTTCCGGCTGGAGCGACGGAGCAACGGTAGTCTATGCGTCTTCTGCTCCCGAAGATTGAGAGCGGATAAAACGGTATTGTTTTGTGTAAAAGAACAGCACAGCGCCCTCGGCGGTTACACCGCCGAGGGCACATTTTCTTCTGAAGCAGGGTATGCTCAAAACATATGGATCCCCATAAAAAACAGGCATTTTACAGGAGTTCCGCGTCGTGCTATAATTAGGACAAAGATCGGCGGGAGGGAAACGCATGAAGATCGTTGTACTGGAGGGCAGCCCGAACAGGAACGGTTCCTCTAATTTTCTGGCGGAACAGTTCACGAAGGGCGCGCAGGCAGCAGGGCATACGGTGGAGGTGCTTGACGTTGCTCATGCAGATATCCATCCCTGCACGGGGTGCGTGCGATGCGGATATGAGGGGCCGTGCGCGCAAAAAGACGATGTGGAACGATTCCGTGCCGCGATACTCTGTGCCGATATGCTGGTGTTCGTGACGCCGCTCTATTACTATGGAATGTCCGCTCAGTTAAAGATTTTGATCGATCGGTTTTGTGCATTCAATGCGAGCATTCAGCGCAGGCATATGAAGTCGGCGATCATTTCTGTGGCATGGAATGCGGACAGCTGGACATTTGCCGCGCTGGAGGCACACTATCAGACGCTTGTACGTTATCTCAATTTTCGGGACATGGGGGCGATATGGGGCAAGGGTTGCGGTACGCCTTCCATGACGCGCGCCTCAAAGTACGCGCAGGCTGCCTATGATCTCGGAAAAAGATTAAAATAGGAGACGCGGCAATTTCGTACAGCGTACAGGGATATGATGAGAAAATAAGGAGATAAAATAGAATGAATAACAAAATGCTGGTGGCATATTTTTCCTGCAGCGGAACAACGGCCCGTGCCGCGCGGACGCTTGCGGAGGCGTCGGGCGCAGACCTTTTTGAAATCAGATCTGTGCAGCCCTATACTGCTGCCGATCTTGACTGGACAAACAAGTCCGCGCGCTCCACGCGGGAGATGGGCGATGAAACGTGCCGTCCCGCCATCGCAGAGAGAGTTTTGAATATGGACGTCTACTCCGTTGTCTTTTTGGGGTTCCCCATATGGTGGTATGTGGCTCCGAGGATCGTGCAAACGTTCCTTGAAAGCTATGATTTTTCGGGCAAAACGGTGATTCCGTTCTTCACATCCGGCGGGAGCGGCGCCGGGAAAACGGATGCCGTGCTGCACAGATGCTGTTCGTCTGCAACACAATGGAGACCGAGTAAACGGGTGAACGGCGGAATTTCCAAGGAAGAATGGAAGGATTGGCTCGCATCCCTTACATATTGAAACGAAAGGGCTTTTGCGGCCGTCAGATGGGGCAAGAATTGCCGCCGCTGCGCGGCCTGACTTTACACATATGGGCTGTGCGGTATGCGGCAGTTGGCGCTCTATAAGCAAAGAAGATAAAAAAGAGACAGGACATCCGTTCGGATGTCCTGTCTGCATGGTGGGGACAACAGGGCTCGAACCTGTGACCTCATGCATGTGAAGCATGCGCTCTAACCAACTGAGCTATGCCCCCACATGTATTTCTGGGTTATTTTACTCCTTTTTGATGCATTTTGTCAATCGTTTTTTTATGGAATATAAAAATATTCCCGGAAGTTTTTCGAAAAAATGTGTGTTCCGCTTGTAAATACAATCATACGTGTGTTATAATAAGGAAAACACGGGGATAGAAAATCGGGAATGAAGGAGACGATGCGTTCCATGATCCCGGCCGATGCGCGGGAGACATTGCTTGATTTGATTGACGAACTTACGATTTCGCTGGAGGACTTGCAGCGCTGGGAAGAGTGCGGCGATCTGGATCTTTACGGAGTCGGGATCAAGACAGCGCAGGTGCAGCTTCTTGAACTGATCCAGCAGAGATGGGAAGAAAGCTTTGAGGTCGGGTTGAATTTCGACATCGAGAAGCGTTTCCCGATCTGACAGACGGGAAAATTTTTGAAAATCCATGCAAAAACGCTTGCTTTTTTCTCCGTTTATGTTATAATCATACTGCAAACAGCGGGGATATGGCTCAGTTGGTAGAGCGGTACGTTCGCAACGTACAGGCCACGAGTTCGAATCTCGTTATCTCCACCAGGAAGAGGGCGTTCTGCCCTCTTTTTTCATAGCAGGGAAAGGAAAACCATTTCCGAAGGGTAAGGAATATGGACGGACGTATCTCAAATTTTGCACAAATCGCCTCCATCCGGCGCTATGAACTGACGGAAGGGGCAGAGCGCGGGCTGCGTGTTCTGGACTGCGACAACGGCAGGCTCCGCTTCCTTCTGAATGAGAGCAAGGCGCTCGATGTGATGCAGCTCTATCATCTGGGGCAGAACGTATCCTTTCTCTCCAAAAACGGGTTCACGGCGCGGGAAATTCCCTATGTGAACCGCTTTGAGGGCGGGATGCTCTATACCTGCGGGCTGGACAGCGTTGGCACAAGGGAGGGCTTTATCCAGCATGGGACGCATCACAATACGCCTGCGCGCGTGACGCGTGCGGAGGTGAGCGAGGAGGGAATCCTGATCGAGGCAGAGATGCGGGAAACGGCGCTCTTCGGCAAGAACCTTCTCTTCCGCCGCCGCGTGTTCTGTGCGATCGGCGCGGACACGCTGGAGATCTGCGATACCCTTGAAAACTGCGGTACGCGCGATGAGGAGTACTGTCTTTTGTATCACATCAATGCGGGGTATCCGATGCTGGACGAGGGAGCCAGGCTCTCGGACGATGCCCTGGAGGTCGTTCCCTGCACGCCGTGGGCGGCGGAGCGCCTTTCGGAGCGGTGCAGCATGGGCGCGCCCGCGGCGAATGAGGAGGAGACGTGTTACTTTCTCCGCCTGAAAACACCGCGCGTCACGCTGGAGAACGAGGCGCTCGGCAAGCGGCTCACGCTGGAGTGGTCGGGCGACACGCTCCCGCATTTTGTGGAGTGGAAGAGCATGGCGGCGGGGGACTATGCACTCGGTCTGGAGCCGTGTACGACGGAGCTGAATGACCGGTTTGCATACAGGCATCTCGCTGCGGGGAAAAGTACTGCGTTCCGCATCAGAATGACTGTGAATGGGATCGTCTGAATGGGAAGCCGGACAAAATTGTCCGGCTTTTTGCTGCGGTTTGCGCCGCGGAGGATGCGCCGTCCGCACAGCCGGAAAGACGGTACGGAGCGGGCCTGCCTGCCCGCGCGAGAAAGTTGTTCCGGAGCAGTTTGGCGTACTTGACAGCTGCGGAATATGTGTGATACAATATAGCGGTTGAGATCCGGGAGCGAAGGTGCACCGTGAGAAGAGGCGCGTTCCGGACTGGCCGGGTGTCGGCCGCGGCCGAAGATTTACGAAAGGAGAGATATGTATCTGAACGAGGCAAAAGTGGGACAGGATTATACGGTCGAGAAGATCAACCTTCCCTTTGAGACGACGCGCCGCCTTGAGGCGCTCGGCATGACGGACAATACGCCCGTTCATGTCCTCAACCGGAAGGGGAAGGGGATCCTCATCGTCAAGTTCCGCGGGACAAGGTTTGCTTTCGGCTGCAACATCACGAAGAATATCGAGGTGAAGGAAGCAGATGAGCGGCAATGACCTGTCCGGTGAGGAACTGACCATCGGGTTTATCGGAAACCCGAACTGCGGAAAGACGACGCTCTTCAACGCCTATACGGGCGCCCATCTCAAGGTCGCAAACTGGCCGGGTGTGACCGTTGAAAAGGTGGAGGGCGCCATCCGCGATCACAACCAGAAGATCCATCTCGTCGACCTTCCCGGGACGTACAGCCTCACGTCGTATACGATGGAGGAGACCGTCTCGCGCCAGTTCATTTTAAGCGATGAGGTGGACGTCGTCATCAACGTTGTGGATGCGTCCACGCTGGAGCGCAGCCTCTATCTGACGCTGCAGCTTTTGGAGCTCAAAAAGCCCGTCGTCCTGGCGCTCAACATGATGGACATTGTGGAAAAACGCGGCATGGAGATCGACCTGCACCGCCTGCCGGAGATGCTGGGTATACCCGTCGTTCCCGTCAGTGCCCGAAAGCGCAAGGGACTGGACGTGCTGCTCCATGCGGCGATCCACCACAAGGGGCATACGGAGACCGGGCCGCTCGTGCATGAACACGCCGAGGTGTCCCACCATGTCCACGACCACCATGCGGAGTACGCCATGGTGTATTCGGATGCGATCGAGGACAAGATCGATCGCATCATTGCGGAGCTGGACAAGCGCTACCCCGACCTGACCAACAAGCGCTGGTATGCGCTCAAGCTGCTCGAGAGCGACAAGGAGATCACGGAAAAGTATCCCGTCGATCTGCCCGACGTTCTCGACAAAAATTACGAGTCGCAGATCATCAACGAGAAGTACGACTTCATCGACGAGATCATCCATGAAGTGCTGCTGCACAAGCAGAAGCAGGACATCCTCACCGAGAAGGCGGACAGGATCCTGACGCACAGGATCTGGGGGATCCCCATCTTTTTGTGCATCATGGCGCTCGTGTTCTTCCTCACATTCTACGTCGGCGACCTCATCAAGAGCCTGTTTGAGATGGCGCTCGGCTGGCTGTCCGATACGGCGGAAAGCGGCCTGACGTCGGCGGGGGCGCACCCCATCGTCATCTCGCTCCTGGTGGACGGCGTCATCGGCGGCGTGGGAACGATCATCACCTTCCTGCCAAACATCTTCATCCTCTTCCTGGCGCTCGCCTTTCTGGAGGACAGCGGATATATGTCGCGCGTCGCCTACGTTATGGAGGGGATCATGAGCCGCCTGGGGCTCTCGGGCAAGGCATTTATCCCCATGCTGCTCGGATTCGGCTGCACCGTTCCTGCCATCATGGCGTCGCGCGCGCTCGAGAACAAGCGCGACCGCTTCAAGGTCATGCTCGTCACGCCCTTCATGAGCTGCAACGCGCGCCTCACCATCTATATCCTGTTTGCGCAGATATTCTTTGCGCAGTATGCCATGCTCGTGGCGTTCTCCATTTACGTCATCGGCATCGTTGTTGCCATTGCCGTCTCTGCGATCCTGCACCTCATCGACCGCAAGAAGAGCGTCAACTATCTCATCATCGAATTGCCCGAGTACAAGATGCCGGACGCGCACACCGTCGCCATCTATGTGTGGGAAAAGGTGAAGGACTATCTCGTCAAGGCGGGGACGACCATCTTTATCGCGACCATCGTCATCTGGGCGCTGCTGCACTTCGGCCCGCAGGGCTTTGTGGACGGCGTGGACATGGGGCAGAGTTTTGCGGCGTATGTCGGCAGGGTTCTGGTTCCCGTCTTTGCGCCCATCGGGCTCGGTTCATGGGAGATCGTCGTCTCGCTCATTGCGGGGATCTCGGCAAAGGAAGTCGTCGTCTCCAGCTGCGCCATCTTGTTCGGCGTCGCCAATACGACGTCCGCGGCGGGCATTGCGGCATTTACGTCCGCGCTCGCCGGGATCGGCTTCGGCCCGCTGAATGCATTCTGTCTCATGGTGTTCTGCTTGCTGTACGTTCCCTGTGCCGCGACGATCGCGACCATCCACAAGGAATCCAAGAGCTGGAAATGGACGATCTTTTCGGTAGTGTTCCAGCTCGTCGTGGCGTGGGTCGTCACCTTCGTAGTTTATCAGATCGGGTGCCTGTTTGTGTAGGGAGGGCGTGTCATGTGGCTGGATATTCTCATCGGCGTACTCGTCGGCGCCTGCCTGATCGGCGCCGTCATCGGCTGGATCTTTTATCGGAAACGACATAGAAAGTGTGACGGCTGTCCCTATCGCGGCACCGATCGCTGTGACCGTGACAAACAATAAAACAGGACGGGCGGCGCATCCTGCGGGATGCGCCGCCCGATGTTTTCGCAACAGGCGATCGATGAGGGAAGGGACGATGAAAAAACGCTCAGGCGAACTGGCTGTTGTATAGAGCCGCATAGGCGCCGCCCTTTTGCAGCAGTTCGCGGTGGGTACCCTGTTCGATGATGTTTCCGTTCTCCATGAACAGGATACAGTTTGCGTCACGGATGGTGGACAGGCGGTGGGCAATGACAAAGCTCGTTCTGCCGCACATCAGCTGCTGCATTGCCTTGCCGATCTCTGCCTCCGTCCGCGTATCCACGCTTGAGGTCGCTTCGTCCAGAATGAGGATAGGGGGATTGCACAAAAACACTCTGGCAATGGTCAGCAGCTGCCGCTGTCCGACGGAGAGATTCCCCGCATCGTTGTCGAGCATGGTGTCGTAGCCCTGCGGCATGGTGCGGATAAAGTAATCCGCCTTTGCCATCTTCGCTGCACGTACGATTTCCTCGCGGGTGGCGTCCGGCTTACCGTAGGCGATGTTCTCTGCAATGGTTCCGCCGAACAGCCAGGTGTCCTGCAGCACCATGCCGAAGTTGTGCCTGAGTCCCCGTCTCGTCAGATCGGTCGTCGGGATCCCGTCCACCGTGATGCGTCCGCCGTTGACCTCGTAAAAGCGCATCAGAAGGTTGATAAGGGTCGTCTTGCCCGCACCCGTCGAACCGACCACGGCGATCTTTTGCCCCGGGTGCGCCGTAAAGCTGATGTCCTTCATCAGGATCTTGTCGGGGAAGTAGCCGAAGCTGACATGTTCAAAGGCGATCTCGCCGTGTGCGCGTTCGAGCTTGACGGGATGGGCAGTATCGGGAACTTCTTCCTCGCCGTCCAGAAATTCAAACGTCCTCTCCGCCGAGGCGAGCGCCGACTGCAGCGAATTGATCATGTAGGAGGTCTCGGTGAGCGGCTCTGCGGCAAGGTTGATATACTGGAAGAATGCCTGTACGATGCCGAGCGTCATGGTGCCGCTCAGCATACGGCTGCACGCGATGAACAGGATGATCGCCTGAGAGAGGCGGGACAGAAAGCGGATGAGCGGGTTGACGCTGTTGGTCAGAAAGTCGGTGTCGCGCGCCGCCTTGCGCAGCTCTTCCGTATAGGAAGAGACGGTGTCCATGCTCTCTGCCTCATGATTGTATGCCTTGATGACGTCGCGGCCGGTATAGTATTCCTCGGCAATGCCCGTCAGACGGGAGATCGCCTCCTGCCGCTGTGCGGCGCACACAAGATTTTTCTTTGCGACAAGGTTGGTTCGGCGCAGGGAGAGGATGAGCCGCTCGGCAACGCTTGCCATCAGGAAGGACTGCAGGTAATATACCAGCCCGAGGGCAATGTACATGACAAAGAGAATGGTCATCTCCATGCCGAGGGGATCCCACACAATGGCAAATGCGGTGCCGTTTTCGGTGCAGTCACGGATGACAGAGAGCAGCGCATCGATCACAATGGCGCTGTAATAGGGGGTAAAGATGTTGAGAACGGTATAGATGAGGATGCCCGCGAGGACGATGATGAGCCTCGTCCGCTGGTCTTTGAGCTGCCCGAACAGCCGCGCCGCCGTCTTGCGTGCGTGCTGCGGTGCGTCCTTGTGGAGTGCAGGATCATAATTTTTTGTTTTAGCCATGTTGCTCGTTTGCCTCCTTCGTCTGCGATTCATAGATTTCGCGGTAGACGCTGCAATTTTCCATAAGTGTTTCGTGTGTGCCGGTGCCGACCGGTTCGCCCTCGTGCAGGACTACGATCTGTTCGGCATGGCGTATGGTACTCACGCGCTGGGCGATGATGAGAACCGCACTGTGGCGCGTCTCTGCGGCAAGCGCCTTTCTCAGAGCGGCGTCCGTCTTGAAGTCGAGCGCGGAAAAGCTGTCGTCAAAGATGTACAGCTCCGGCTTTTTGACGAGCGCTCTTGCAATGGAGAGGCGCTGTTTTTGCCCGCCGGAGAAGTTTGTGCCGCCCTGGGCGACAAAGGATGAAAGCCCGTCGGGAAGACTGCGTACAAAGTCCGCTGCCTGCGCGACTTCCAGCGCGTGCCAGAGCTCATTGTCGGTGGCGCCGGGGTTACTGTAGCGCAGATTTTCCGCAATGGTGCCGGCGAACAGCCAGGCGCACTGCTGCACATAGGCGATCTTGTCGCGCAGCTGATGCTGTGGCATTTTGCGGATGTCGATCCCGTTCAGCGTCAGCCCGCCGTTCGTAACATCGTTAAAGCGAAGGATGAGGGAGGCGACCGTCGATTTGCCGCTTCCCGTTCCGCCGATGATCGCCGTCCCAGGCAAACAGCGCCCGGAGATCCGCATCGCCGTAAACTTCTTCCGCATTGCAGATGTAGAGATAGTGATCGCCGGCTTCATAAAAATCTGCAAGTCTGCAGACGATGGCAACGCGGCTCTTTGCGGGGATGCGGATGGGGCAGCCGGGCAGCTCCTCCAGCCGGATGCCGAATTTCTTTGCCTTGTCGGTGTTCCTGCCCGTCGTGCTGCCGCAGCTCATCACCGCGGCCGCGATCTCCTCGCCCGGGACGGTGAGCACGACCCGCCCGTCTGCGCGCACCCGTTCGCCGCTGTAGGAAGTCTTTGCCATCGCATAGGCGATCATGGGCGGATTGTAGGACAGGTATGTCCACCGTGAAACGGTCGCAAGGTTGGTCTCCCCGTCCCCGCGCAGCGTGCAGGCGAGGGAGACGGGATTGGGGGAAGTGAGTACGGATGCCTTGGGCAATGTGATCTTCTGCAGCATAAGTCCCTCACTTCCTGACAGTGTCCGAGTTCTGGTTATATGCCTTGGCAACGCACTTCCATTCCCCGTTCATCTTGAGCAGCAGCAGATAGTCGGTGAAGTCGATCCTTCCGCCCCAGCCCTCTTCCAGGACGCGCACTACGGCGAGCGATTCCTCCACGTCCACCACGTCCACGCGCGCACGGAAGTTCTCGCCGCCGCCCACGCTGTCCACGTTGCGGTAGAACTGCTCGATGGAGCCGTGCTCCAGCTCGCCGTCCAGGTAGCCGAACAGCACCGCCTCGTCCGTAAACAGTTCGCGCGCGTACTTGCTGTTTCCTTCTGCAACGCTCCGGACGAACTTCATCGCCGCCTGCTCGACGGCCTCATACTCTGCGATCTTGTCTCTCATAAAAAACCTCCATTTTGGGATTGACAGCACTATTATATTTTGGTATAATCATTCTGTCAAGTACGCACAAAAAAGTGCGATACTATCCTAAAGGAGAGTGTAACAATGTCGGAAGAGACGGTGAAACGGCGGGAGGGGAGGTGTATCGCCTCCGAGCGGCTGTGCGATACGGGGTTCAGCTATACGCTGTCCCTCATCAGCGGGAAGTATAAGATGACCATTCTCTATGCGCTCATGGAATTCGGCATCGTTCGCTACAATGAACTGCACCGCTATATCAGGGGGGTGTCCTTCAAGACGCTCTCCGCCTCGCTCAAGGAGCTGGAAGCGGACGGGCTGATCGTGCGCACGGAATACCCGCAGATTCCGCCCAAGGTGGAATACAGCCTGTCGGCGCGCGGGCAGTCCCTCATGCCCATTCTCGACGCCCTCTGCGAATGGGGGGATCGGAACAGAGCGTGAACGTTTCGCCCTATAACGCCGCCTGTTTCCGTGTGGGCGAAAAATTTTCAAAAATTTTTTGAGAAAGGCTTGACAGATGCATACAGTTGTGCTATATTCAATACAGATGATACATACAGATATTACATTTGCGAATGCAAAAGGCGAAATTGTCCTGCGGGGAAGAATCTGCGCACATACGGCGCCTCCCGCACAAGGGGCGATCGGGGAACGCGCGTCTGCAGACAGCGCATCATAAAGGGAAGAGAGAGTCATGGAAATTCATTTGAACGGAAAACAGAGTATTTATGAGGAGATCGCCGCCGAATACGAGCGATTCATCCGCCTCGGGGTGCTGGAGGAGGGGGAAAGACTGCCCGGTGTGCGCGTGCTCGCCATGCAGCTGGGCATCAACCCCAATACGGTGGAGCGTGCCTATGCCCTCCTGGAGAAGAGGGGGCTTGTGGTCATCCTGCCCAAAAAGGGCGCGTTCGTCAGGGAAAACGTGGATCAGCCGCCCCTCATCGAGGAGGCGCGCCGTTATATCTCCGCGCTCAAAGCGGCGCGGCTGAGCAAACAGGAATTGCTTGCCGTCGTGGAGGAAGTCTACGGCGGGAAAGGAGATGGGGCATGATCGAGATACGCGGTTTGAGCAAGTCCTACGGCACCAAACAGGTGCTGGACAACGTCAGTCTGACCATTCCGGACGGCAGCCTGTTCGGTCTGATCGGCATCAACGGTGCGGGGAAATCCACCCTGCTGCGCCTGATGGCGGACGTTCTGCGCCCCGAGAGCGGCGAGATCCTCATCGACGGCGAACCCGTGCGCAACAATGAAAAGGTCAAGCGGAGGGTGTTCTTTCTGCCCGACGATCCCTTCTATGCAATGGGAACCACGGTGGAGAAGCTTGCGCAGATGTATCAGGCGGTCTATCCTTTTGACAAGGATGTCTTTGCCCGCTATGCCGACATCTTTCAGGTGCAGATGCGCACGCCCGTCCGCAACTTCTCCAAGGGGATGAGGCGGCAGGCATTCGTCACGCTGGCGCTCGCCTGCCGCCCGCGCTACCTGCTGCTGGACGAGGCATTTGACGGGCTCGATCCACTCGCGCGGCTGGAACTCAAGCGCGGACTCGTCGGGCTGGGGGAGGAGGTAGGCTGTACGGCAGTCATTTCCTCCCACTCTCTGCGCGAGCTGGAGGACATCTGCTCGGGCTTTGCGCTGCTGGACGGCGGCACGATCGCCGATGCGGGGGATATCGGAACGGCACTCGAGCAGGTACATAAATTTCAGATCGCGCTCTCCCGCCCCGTCGTGCGCGAGGACATTCCCTTTGAGTGCATCTCCTTTGAGGCGACGGGCAGGGTGGCGCAGTTCATTGCCCGCGGCGAGAGGGAGGAGATCGTGTCGGCCCTGCAGCCGCTCCACCCGCTCCTCCTCGAGGAGATCAAGGTGGACTTTGAGGAGCTGTTCCTGTGTGAAGTACGCAGCAGGGGGTATCTGAAATGAAAAAGACGCTTGCATATGAGATCAGACGCAATCTTTTGCCGCTCGCCATCTTCAGCGCGGTCGCCGTGTGCATCGCCGCCGTCTATGCCTTCACTGCGCCGCTCAGCAACGGTGCGGGGAGGATGCGCGATTCCTGCATCGGCGTGTTTGCCGCCATTCTCTGCGTGCTCTGTACCGTGGTACCCGTCATGCAGTTCTCCTACCGCATGAAGCAGCGCAGCGCCGATCTGTGGTATTCCCTGCCCGTCACGCGCAAAAGGCTGATGTTCGTCAAGATCCTGGGCGGACTGGTACTCGTATTTGTTCCCTATACGCTCGCCTACTGGCTGGGAGTCGCCTGCGTTGCCATGCAGGAGGATGGATTTGTGTTCGTGTATTACCTCTCATTCTGGGCGCTCTCCCTGCCGCTCGGCGTCGGGCTGTTCGGCGCGTGTTCCTTCATTTTCACGCGCGCCAACACGGTGGGGGACGGCATCGTGTTTCTCCTTCTCCTCTCGTGCGTCCTGCCCCTTGCCGTGATGGTTCTGTGTTCGCCCCTGCGCTTTTCGCTCGGCTGGGATCCGGAGCTTCCCGAATACCTCAACTATTACCACAGCTATGACGTTGCTCCTCTCTTCTTTCCCCATGCGCCCATCGGCTATTTTGCGGGTCTCTTCGATACACTCGCCTGCGCACAGACACCCGGGGAGTTCGCCATGTTCTCCCTCTGGTTCATTATCCCCGTTGCACTCCTTGAGGGCGTGGGGGGATATGTCGGCCTGTTTGTGTGCGCCGATCGGGACAGGGCGGAGAACGCGGGACAGGTATCCGATTCCTGGTTCGGCTATCGCGTGCTCATTCCCGCCTATATCGTGCTGCTTCTGGGTGCGGCGGAAGTGCTGTTCATGGATGAGATCATCGTGTACGTCATCATGGCGCTCATCGGCGCAGCGCTCTACTTTGCGTACCGCCGCTCCTTCCGCGTAAAGAGGGCAGACATCATCTGCTACCTCGCAGCCGTCGCTGCCGGCATCGTGCTTGCCGTCGTCCTGCACTACTGCACCTGATTTTCATGGAAATTTTTCCGCCATTTTTGCAAACCCCCATTGACGGAATGGGGGTTTGCTGGTATAATCTGGGTGTAACGGGGCAAAATACCCGGTATAAATCTTTGTAAGGGGTGAAACATGAAACGGATCAGAGTGGTACAGTACGGCTGCGGCAAGATGAGCAAGTATATTTTGCGCTACCTGCACGAAAAGGGTGCGGAGATCGTGGGCGCCATCGACGTCAATCCCGACATCCTCGGCATGGACGTGGGGGACTATGCACAGCTGGGCGTCAAGACGGGCGTCAAGATTTCGGACGATGCCGAAAGGGTGCTGGACGAGTGCGATGCGGACGTCGCCGTCGTCACGCTGTTCAGCTTTGTCGGCGATATCTATGAGGCGGTGGAGAAGTGCGTCATCCGCGGCATCAACGTCATTACGACGTGCGAGGAGGCGATCTATCCCTGGACGACGGCGGCTGCGCTCACCAACAAGCTGGACGCCCTTGCCAAGGAGCATAACTGTACGGTGACGGGCAGCGGGATGCAGGACATTTTCTGGATCAACATGGTCGCCATGGTCGCCGGCGGCTGCGCCGAAATCAAGAAGATCAAGGGCGCGTACAGTTACAACGTCGAGGACTACGGCCTTGCGCTTGCCAAGGCGCACGGTTGCGATCTGACGGTGGAGGAGTTTGAAAAGGAGCTCGCCCATCCCGAAGAGATAATTCCCTCCTACGCGTGGAACGCGGCGGAGGCCATCTGCAACAAGCTGGGGCTGACCATCCGATCCATCCGCCAGGAGAACGTTCCCTGTACGGCGGATAAGGATATGTACAGCGCCACGATGGATACCACCATCAAGGCGGGCAGGTGCATCGGCATGTCCGCGGTTGTCACCATCGAGACCTATCAGGGCATCGTCATCGAGGAGGAGACCATCGGCAAGGTGTACGGCCCCGACGACGGCGACATGTGCGACTGGAAGATCACGGGTGAACCGGATACCGAGTTCCACGTCGTCAAACCCGCCACGGTGGAACACACCTGCGCGACCATCGTCAACCGCATTCCCTCCCTTCTGAATGCGCCCGCCGGCTATGTCACGGCGGACGAGCTGGATGAGATCAAATATCTCGTCTATCCCATGCACTACGAATTGTAAGAACGTGAAAAAATGGCGCTTCCCCGGCGGGAAGCGCCATTTTTGGTTGCAAAGATCAGTCGATCTGCGTGAGAGCGGAGAAGGGGACGGTGTATCCGTCCGTTGTCAGGTTCTCGCCGCCGCGCGTATAGACGAACTGCACGATGTCATTGGCGCGCACGGTAAGGGACA
This sequence comes from uncultured Clostridia bacterium, assembly GCA_944372575.1. Classification (GTDB taxonomy): domain Bacteria; phylum Bacillota; class Clostridia; order Christensenellales; family Borkfalkiaceae; genus Gallimonas. Next base: position 20,081 of record CALVZS010000034.1, read on the forward strand.
GGTTCTCGATCTCAAAGGAGCGGTTGAGTCCATAGGTCGTTCCGTTGAGGACGACCGCGGTCAGAATGTCGCCCGCGGCAAGTCCCATCTGATCGGCGATGGAGCCGTCGTTCACCGTACTGACGACCACTTCCTCCGAAATGTTGCCGTATCCGCTCGCCGCATCGTAAACATATTTGGAGTTCTGCGTGGTGACGGTCACGCCCAGCATGAGCCGGTAGACGCCGTTCGTGGCATCGTTGCCGTCGCTGGCATAGCGGATGACGCTGTCCGCGACGCCCGTGACGATTTCAAGCGGAACGGCATAATTGATGTTCTGATCGGTCTGATTGCCCGCGTTGGTGATGCCGATGAGTTCTCCGTTCTTGTTGAACAGGCCGCCGCCCGAGTTGCCGCTGTAGAGCGCCGTATCGATGCGGATGGAGCGGTAGGAGCGGGCGGTGTCGTCGATGCTCAGCGTGATGTATTCGCTCTCCGTGCTGATGATGCCCTGCGTCACGCTCAGCCCTGTACCTTCCGGATTGCCGATGGCGATCGCCGTCTCGCCGACATGGTATTCCCCGGCAAGCGTCACCGCCTTGGCGTTCTCGTTCACGGCAAGCGTCACCGCCTTGGCGTTCTCGTTCACGGCAAGCACGTCGCTCGTCTTTGCGCGCAGTACGGCGATGTCGTATGTAATCGTCCCGCTCACATATTCGAGCGGAATGGCGTAGTCGCCGTAGTTATAAATGGTATAGCCGTTTTCGTCGGTATCCGCCTGACTGTCGCCGTTTTCATCCACGGCGGAAGGAGCGCCTTCACTGCCGTACAGATAGGCATGGATACTGCGGGCGATCTTACTCCCGCCGTTCTTGGAACTGTCTGCATCGTTGTTGAACACGACGTGGTAGTTTGTTACGAAGTAGGTGTATCCGTCCTGCGCCGTGTCCATTGTCCATGCTGTAGATGACCGCCGCACCCGTCGAAACGGCGATGTCGGAAGTCGAATAGCTGGGGCCGAAGATCCCGCCCCAGCCGCCGCCCGAGGAGGTCGTCTCCACGGATTCCGCATAGATCTTGGCGACTGACTGCAGGCTGCTGCCGATGACGGTGGACATATCGCTGTTCGTGCTGAGGTATTCGGCGAGAAATTCCTCAAAGGTGATATCCTTGCCCGTCTGCTCCCTGTACGCTTCATAGATGGCGTTGATGTCCGCATCCTCACCGTCCTGTCCGTCTCTTCCGTTGGTCTCCGTAAAGGTATCCGTCGAACCGTCCGAATAGGTGATGGTGTAGATGTCCTGCGTGCCGTCCGTTCCCGTCTTGGCAATGGACGTCACATAGCTTTGCGATGCGCATCCGCTCATCGCAAGCGCTGCTGCCAATACGGCAGTTGCCGAAAGGGCAAGCAGCGTCCTGGAAACGTGTCTCATGTTCTGCCTCCGAAACCTTTATCCAAGCTATTGATATTGTACCGACCATTATTGAAAATCAAACCGTATTTTTGTAATCGTTCTGTGAAATTTTTGCCGGAAGTTCTGTAGTACACGCGGATCGGTCACTTTGTAAAGCAATAAATTTTTTTCGGGAAATTTTCAAAAGGGTATTCCCTTTTTTTCCGATTTGTAGTATAATAGAGAAAACTTCCGATCAAAGGAGAGAAAAATGGCTAAGAAAAAGTCAAAAAAGATCGGTCTTTTTGACCTGCTCATGATCCTCATGGCGGCTGTCGGGCTGGTGCTTGCAGTCGTGGGCATCTGCGTTCCGTTCTTTACGCAGACGACGTCGACGGCTCTCGGCGATCCCGAACCCGTCAACATGGGGCTGTTTGATGACTATGAACTGCTGGAAGCGGTGATGGACGGCAGTCTTACGATCGCGCTGGTGCGTGCGTTTGCGATCATCTCGCTCGTACTCACGGTTATTGCAGCCGCGCTCGTCATCCTCGGCAAGTTTGGCGTGATCCGCTTCAAGGGGCTCTTCAAGCTGCTGTTTGCGATCCTTGTCATCGTCATCGCGGCGCTTGTCGTCACTTTTGCTGCAACCTATGCGGCACAGTCTCCGCTCAATGCGGATGCGGGCGTACTGGGCTCCACCTCCTTCCTGGCTTCCACGGGCGCCTATCTCGTCATGGCGGGCGGCGTTGTTTCGGGCGTTGCCCTGCTGGTTTCTAAGCTTAAGTAAGGTTCAATATCCTGTAAAAAAGCTGCGCTTTCCGGCGCAGCTTTTTTTGTACTCTGGTTTTCCGCGGGAGGGCGGCGGGAGACGCCGGCATGGAAAAACAGAAAGATCTGACAATATTTTCCGAACATTAAAAACCGGAAATTTCAAGGAAAAGGGTCTGTTTCCTGCATTTTATATCGTAATGTTCCGCCAAAAACAGCAAAAGTTTGACCAAAAAAGGAAAATATTTTGAGAATTTTTCCTAAAAAATGAGGGAATAAAAAAATTTCGGAGATTTTTCCGAAAGTGTCCTTTACATTAACGATAATGTATGCTAATGTAAAAAAGCCATTTGAAAAAGTCGAAAAAGGGCGCCCTTTTTATTTTCTCCGTCAGGAGAAAATAAAAACATTTAATCGGATAAAGAATCCGGAAACGGGATGCGATACGGGAGGCAACCATGCAGAAAAGGGCGGTCACGCTTTCGGATATTGCCGAAAGGCTCGGGACAACTGCCAATACAGTGAGTCGGGCGCTGCGCGACTGTTCGGACATCAGTGTGCAGATGAAGGAACGCGTCCGCCAGGCGGCGATCGACATGGGGTACGTCCCCAATCGGGTCGCCAGTTCTCTGCGCTCCAAGAGTTCCAATATCATTGCAGTCGCCGTCTCTTCCCTGACCAATCCCTTTTTTACGATCTGTATGGATCACTGCATCGACTATATGGCGGCAAAGGGCTACCGTCCGCTCATCTCCGTTGTACGCGGCGTGATGGGGGTGGACGACATCATCTCCTGCCTGCAGAACGGCGCCTGCGGCATCTTCTCCTTTCTGGATATCTGCAACGAGGGCATCGACTATTGCGAACAGTATGAAATTCCGCTCCTGATATGCGGGCATAAGCCGGAGAGCGATCGCGTGAGCGCCATCTATTCGGACGTGTACCAATGCGCCAAACTGGTCGCTCAACAGGCGATCGCGCAGGCGGCGGTACGGCCCTGCTACGTCAACGGCCCGAAGGGACGCATCAATGAGGAGCGGCGCGACAATTTTGTCTCCATTCTAAAAGCGGCGGGGCTGAGGTGCGATATCTATGCCTATGACTATTATGCCAAGGCACAGTCTTTGGAAAAGATCGTCCGCGGCGTGCAGGAGAACGGGAACGATTTTATTTTTTGCTTCAATGACGAAGTGGCTGCGGTGGTGCAGGGGGCAATGGAGCGGCTGGGCGATTTCCGCGGCGATATTTACGGTGTCGACCGCTTTTCCGAATACCTGCCTTACTGCAAAAAGATCAAGAGCGTGGGCGGAAAACTCGGCGCGATCGGAAGGAGGAGCGCGCAGCTGCTCATCCGCAAAATCGAAAAATACGACGGCAGGATCATTCGCGAGATCTTCCCCGTCGAACTCAGCAAGTAAATGATCGGGAGGTGCAGATGAAAAAGAGATGGTTTGCATTGTTTGCCGCGACGCTCATGGTTCTGTCGCTCATCGGGTTTGCGGCGTGCACGCAGGAGCCGGCGTCCGGAGAGGACTCCGATCCGACGACGCAGCTGCCCAACCGCGGAGACGGTGCGCAGGAAGAGGGCGGTGAGGGAGAGACGCAGCAGCCGGCCGCCGATATCGAGATCGGAACAGCGCAGGAACTGATCGACTGGGCGGCGCGCGTGAACGCGGGAGAGGATTTCAGCGGACAGCTTTTGCGGCTGACGGCGGATATCGATCTTTCCGCTCAGGCGTGGACGCCCGTTGATTCCGTCTCCTCCAATCTCTCCGGATTCACGTTTGACGGCGGCGGATACACCATTGAAAATATGACGGTCGTCAAGGCGGCAAGTTCCTCTTCGGGACTGGCACAGAACGATCCGGATGCGGACGATGCCGGCTTCTTCGGCCAGATCATCGGGTGTTCGATGGAGGTCAGGGACGTCACGTTTTCCAACGCGTCCGTCAGCGGAAGGTATGCCGTCGGCGTCCTTGTCGGCTGGCTGCAGAACTCGGGCATGACGCTTGAGCGGGTGAGCATCGAGAACAGTACGGTGACGGCAAAGAAGTGGTTCGGCGGATTTTTCGGCTGCGTCGAGGGGTCGGGCAAGACCATCCGGGCAACGAACATCTCCCTGCTCAATTCCACGGTCTCCGAATATGACGCCTCCGATACGGCGATCCGCTGCGGAGGAGTCGCGGGGTATTCGCGCTATATCGGGTATGACATCCAGGGCGGTACCATCTCGGGCAACACGCTGCGGGCATATCATTCCGTAGCATCCGTCCTCGGCACCATTACGATCGCCGACGTGGAATCGGTGACGATCTCCGGCATGACGATCACGGACAATGCGATCTACGGGCATTCGCGCGCGAACTACCTGCACGCAGTCCTCAATACGGACGACTGGTCATATACGGGCAGGGATAATTTCCTGCGCGGCAATACCGTCTCCGGCAATACGCTGCAGACGGACGGCGAATAAACACTGCGCCGCTCCCCGGCGCAAAAAAATAATCAGCAAGAGGTGAAAGATGAAAAGAAAAGGAAGAATCATGACTTCGGCAGCGGGTCTTGCCCTCTGCGCGGCAATGACGATCGGGCTTGCGGCCTGCAACGGCGGGGGCGGGCTCGGCAACCGCGGATCGAACATCACGCTCAAGGTATGGCTCTCCACCGATGCCTATTCGCGCAGCACGCTGCTCGAGATGGAGAATTATTTCAACGAGAACGTGGCGGACGGCTTCCGCATCCGCATCACGCAGCAGTCCTCCGGCTTCCAGTCCTCGCTCGCATCCCAGCTGAGCAACGGCAGCGTGGACGTGGTGGAGGTTACCGATCAGTATGCAAAGCAATATATCATCCCGGGATACCTTCTTTCGCTCGACGGATACGTGGAAGACGGCACGGTCGACATCTCCGGCATGACGGAGAGTTCGGTCAACCGTTTCCGCCTGAATGCCTCTACGGGCGAGGTAGGGCAGGCGCAGCCGCTCTACGCCGTTCCGAAGGACAATCAGCCCGTTGCAATGTACTACAATGTTACTGCCATGAAGGAGCTCGGCGTCAATATCATCTCCGTTCCGGAGGAGGAGCTGGATGCGTACAATGCGGCAAACGGCACTTCCTATCTGCCGCACGGCTTCTATGAATACGAGACCGATCCCACGAACGGTTCTCTGCAGTCGTCCACGCTCGGCGGCGTCTCTGCATACCGCGTATTCAACGACTGCATCCCCATGAACTGGGAAGAACTTGTCACGCTGAGCCGCTATTTCACGGACGAATCGTCCTCGGTGACGTACGGCTACTATTCGGAGTGGTGGTTCAACTACGGCTGGTCGGTAGGGGGCGACTGCCTGGAAAACGGTGCGGACGGCAATCTGAAGTTTACCCTCTGCGACGATACGCCCAACTACCTCGTGACGCAGGCGACGCAGGTCAACGGCACGCAGTACGAAGCGGGCGATCTGCTCTCCTATGTCGACAGACAGTATGCTGAGGAAAACAACCTCACGGACGGGCTCTATGAGCTGCCCAGCCAGTACGACGCATTCGCCGAGTTCTGCGCGCTCAGCCAGATCAGGGGCGTCAACGTGACAGATGACGGCAGCGTGGTCGGGTACGGCATTTCGCCCAACCCCACGCGCCTTGGAAATACGTCGCGTTCCGCAGTGCTTACGACGCAGCTCGCCGCACTCGTTGCCAGCGGCCCGGACGATATGGCGGCGCTGCAGGAGACGATGGCGGCGCGCGAACTGGAGTGGGGGATCGCCCCGCTCGCGCAGTACCGCGAGTACAATGAGGACGGCACGCTCAAGACGGTGGACGGCACGCCCGTCGTGGGGCTTGCGACGTCGCACAACCTGCAGTGCGCGCTTGCGATCTGCGCACAGACCGAATATCCCGACGAGTGCGCACAGTTCATCGGCTGGTGGACGAGCGAAGAGGCGCAGACCATGCTCCTCTCGACGGGTACGCGCGTGAGCTGCCTCACCGCGCTCAACGCGTGCGATGAAGCGCAGGAGACCATGGGCGAAGCAATGGGTTGCGACAACGTATATGCGCTCACGCTTGCGGCACGCGGATCCATGCAGGGCGACTGGTCGTATGTGGAGGACGGCAACTGGGTCACAAATTGGGCAAACGACCTCAATACCAACGTGCGCAACGGCGTCAAGACCATCGATGCTTTCTGGCGCGATTGGGAGAGCGTGACGAATACCTATCTGGCAGAACACTATACGACGCAGAAGTACAGGTAAGGGAGCGCCTATGACGGAAGTCGCAAGGAAATCGCACAAGAGAAGCCGGCTGAACAATCAGTGGGAGGGCTACATCTATGCGGGGATTCCGCTGCTCGGCTTTGCGCTGTTCAGTCTCGTTCCCGCGGTGATCAGTCTGGTCATCTGCTTCGGCGACATGGTGGGGTACAACCTCTCGACGTTTGAATTTGCCGGGCTGCACAATTTTGTCGATGTTTTGACCGATCAAAATTTCTGGCACGCGCTCGGCGTGAGTTTTTACGCCACTCTCAGCCAGATCCTGGCGCTGCTCGTCGCCATCATCGTCGCGGTCTTTCTCAACCGCGACGTCAGAGGGAGCAAGTTCCTCTCCGTGATTTACTTCATCCCGTACATCTGCTCCTCCGTCGCGACGTCGCTCATGTGGCAGCGGATGTTCAATCCCGACTACGGCGTCGTCAACGCCCTGCTCAAGGCGATCTTCGGGGAGCGGTACGGGGAGATCCTGTTCGGAATTGAGCCGATCGGCGGCGTATATCTGGACGTCAACTGGTTCAATGAGCCCGATCTCTTCATGCCCATGCTCATTATCATCATGGCGTGGTCGTCTGCGGGATACGGTATCGTGGTGCTGGGCGCGGCGCTCGTCTCGGTGGACGAGGTGCTCTACGAGGCGGCAAAGCTGGACGGGGCGGGGAGCGTACGGCAGTTTTTCTCCGTTACGCTGCCGCAGATCACGCCGACGGTCTATTTCCTGCTCATGCTGGGACTTGTGAACGGCCTGCAGACGTTTGACATCGCAATGATCTTTGTCGGGGATGCGTGGTCGGGATACGGCCCGGACAACATGGGCATGACGCTCATGCTCTACATCTACCGGCAGAGCCCGCTGCATATGCCCTATGCGAGCGTGATGAGCTGGCTGCTCTTCCTTGTGATCTTTGCGGTGCAGAAACTCAACGAACTTCTTTCCAAGAGGTGGGTGTTCAATGGCTGACATGACTTCTGCAAGGAAAAAGAGGGGCTCCGCGAGACATTTGCGCAAGGGCGATCTGTTTGGCGACATCGTCACCTATGTGGTGCTCATCTTCTACGCCGTGATCCAGATGTTTCCCTTTGCTATCATTTTGCTCACGGCCCTTTCAAAACAGACATTTCTCATCGAAGCGCTTGGGTTCCGCGTTCCCGGTTTTTCGGACATGACGTTCGATAACTTCGTGGAAGCGGTCACCTCCGACGTCGCGTACATCTATATCAACGGTCAGCCCGTCAACTCTCTGCTGCTCGGGTTCTGGAACACGCTCTGGCAGACGCTGCCCACGACGGTCATCGGGCTGTTCGTCTCCGGGCTCGCCGGGTATGCCTACGCAAAACTCAATTTCCGCGGCAAGGGCATCATGTACGCGATCCAGGTCGCCATCATCGCCCTGCCCCTGGCAACGCTCACGATGCCGTCCTATCTCTTCTACTATACGATCGGCTGGACGGACACCGCCCTTCCCGTTGTGATCCCGGGGATGTTCGGCAGTGCGGTAACAGTGTTCTATCTCACGCAGTTCTTCCGGACGCTGCCGACGGAGATCGTGGAGGCGGCGCGCATCGACGGAATGGGGAGCTTCGGCATCTACGTACGCATCATTCTTCCGCTCTCTGTTCCCGCGGTCGTTGCCCAGGGCGTGCTGTCGTTCGTGGGCGGGTACAACAACTTCCTGGGCGCGCTGCTCTATATCACGGACGAGACGCTCTATCCTTTGCAGCGTGCGCTCTATTTCATCAACGGCTGTTACGATGATTTCAGCATGGCGGGCGTCATCTGCGCATCCACGCTGATCGCGATGCTTCCGCTCATCATCATCTACATCATCGGCCGCAAGCAATTCCGGGTCGGGATAGCGAGCGGAGCGGTCAAGGCATAGGGGACGCGGGATGCGAAAGATTGTCGGACTCATCCTGGCTGCGGTGAGCGCGCTCTCTCTGTGCGCCTGCAGCACGCCCTCCGAACAGACCGATCCCGTTCCTGTCTCAATCGCGGCGTCCGGCGCCAGGACGGAATTTTCGGTCGGCGAACGCTTTTCCATGATGGGTCTGACCGTTTCGGTGCAGCTCTCCGACGGAGGCAGCTATACGGCGGAGCCGTCGCAGTACCGCTGTGACTCCTCCTCGTTCGATTCGTCTGCGGCCGGGACATATCCCATCACGGTGACGCTCATCGGGTATGACATTTCTGACGTTTACAGCGTCTTTGTGAAGGATGACGGCGTGCAGGAAGAGAAATTTGTGATCGGGGACGTGTCGGCGTGGCTGGACAGCGCGCCCTCCGATTTCGTGGCGCTCTATGAAGGGCAGCCTGTGCGGGCCGATGCGATCGAATACCGTTATGATGAAGGGGCGCTGCGCATCGATGCGCAGACATGCAGGGTGACTGCGCTGGAAGAGGGAACGTTTTCGGTGGAGGCCGCGTACGGCAGCGAGCAGACGGTGTTTGAAGTGACGTGTTATCCGGCGGCCGATATGACGTCGGGCAGATACGATACCTCCGACTACGACGGCTATCTTGCGCAGCTCGCCGCCCGCTGGACGGAAGAGGGCAGTACACAGACGACCGTCTTTCTCGGGGATTCCTTCTTTGATACACGTTATTTCTGGACAGATTTCTATGCGACGTATGCGGGGAAGGATGCGCTCTGCTTCGGGATCAGTTCGACCACGACGTATGACTGGGAAAAGATCCTCTCGCGCGATCTGATCTTCGGGGAGGCCGCCCCGAAAAATATTGTCATACATCTCGGCACAAACAATCTGTACGACGATCTGCAGAGCGCGGAAGGCACCGTGCGCGATCTTCAGCGGCTGTTCCATCTGATACGGGAACGGTATCCGGATACGGGGCTGTACTATTTCGGCATCTCCATCCGCAGTTACGACCCCGTCAAGATCGCCGCGACACGCGAGGTGAATGCGCAGATCATGGAATGGTGCAGGGTGCGCGATTGGATCGTCTATCTGGATACACCGCCGCAGCTCACGGCGGACAAACTCAGGGATGGCGTTCATCCCAAATTGGAATGGTACTCTGTCTTTATCGGCGCGTTGAACGCGGCGGGCATTTCCATCAGTTCGTCCGGACAGGATGCGCAGGGTGCATAATAACTTCGGAACAATAAGGAGGAAAAATCCATGAGAAAACAAGTGAAGGCAATTTCAGCGGCAACGCTGGCGGCAGTGTGTCTTGCGGGCGCCCTCTCCGGATGTTCTCCGGCGGAAACGGTCACCGTATACACCTACCAGGAAGGGGTGCATTACAGCAACCAGATCGAGGAGTCGTCGGACGGCTCGTTCGATACCGGGCTGTTTATGCTCAACAACGTCTCGCGTACGATGCCAGATCCCGCAGTTCTCTATGTGGAGGACGAGGACAGCGAGTACAACGGACAGTATTTGCTCTTCGGCACCGGCTCGACGTATAATTTTACCTGTTACAGCAGCACCGATCTCATCAACTGGACGTATTGTTCGCAGGCGTTTACGCCGCAGTCGTACAGCTGGGGGACAAGAACGCTCTGGGCGCCCGAAGTTGCATATGACGCGGACAAGGATCTCTATTATCTCTTCTATTCCGCGACCTATCAGGATCTTCTTGACAGAGGAGAGGCGGACGGATCCTTTGCGGCGTGCGTCCTCAACGTCGCCGTATCCGAATCTCCGGAGGGGCCGTATCTGGAATACAATGAATACGTTCTGCGCAAGGAGGCGGAGGCAAACGGCACGACCGTCACCGATGCGCAGGTGCAGGAGGCGGTTTCCACGCCCACCTATGACCAGGCGCTCTTCCATGACGCACTGCCCGAGGACGAGAAGACGGGCAGCTTTATCGCCATCGACCCGTCGCCCTTCGTCGATCCCGTTACGGGAACCAAATATCTTCTGATGGCGCGCGACCGCCAGGGGGATATCCAGCATTCCTGGATCTACATCGTGGAGATGGAGGACTGGGCAACGCCCAAATATGAGACGCTCACCCGTCTGACTTATGCGGACGATGCCGGTTATGAGCGTACGGGCAACTCCATCAACGAAGGCCCGCAGATGACCTACAATCCCAACAACGGGAAGTATTATCTGACGTTCTCCGTCAACGACTACGGCAATGCCACGTACTGCACCGGTCAGGCGGTGGGCGACTCTCCTCTGGGAACGTTCCGCAAGCTGAAGACGGAAGAGGGCGGATTGTTCATCTATTCCGCAGACAATGAGAACGTCTCCGGCGCGGGACATCATTTCATGCTCACCGTCAACGGGCAGATGTATGCAGTCTATCACCGTCACGTCGATCCCACCGTGGGCGGCGACAATCGTGCTGTGACGATCGACTCCGTCTCCTGGGTGACGAACAGCGACGGGCTGGAAGTGCTGCATCTGAACGGCTGTTCCACGACGCTGCAGATCTCTCCCGTGAGCGAATACCGCAATATCGCGACGGAGGCGGAGGTCTCCGCGTCCGAGGGCGAGAATGTATCCGCACTCAATGACGGGATCGTCCCCACGCATCTGACCATCGAGCCGTGGGTCACCGAATATGAGATGAGCGGGGATTCGGCGACGATCACGTTTACGTTTAGTGAGTACCGTACCGTTGCCGGTATCATGATCTACAACAGCATCGACTACGACAAGACGTTTGAGCAGATCTCCTCCATCCGTTTTGACTGCCTGATCAACGGGGAGAGCGCCTATGCGGACATCCTTGATCTTGCGTTCAATTCGTCCTATCTGGAGAACGGCACGACGGTGCCTGCCGCTGCGGCGATCGCGTCGTTTGCGGATATTCAGGTGAAGTCTGTCATCATCACGCTCGAACGGATGTACGCCGATCAGGAGATGATCGCCATCGGCGAGATCTACATCCTCGGGAAATAAAGAAGCGATAAGGAGGAAAATATGAGAAAACGCATCAAGATTTTATTCGGCGTCTGTGCTTTGGCGGCATGTCTGTGCTTCGGCGCTGCCTGTGCGTCCGTTGAAACGCTGGAAGGCGATCCGTCGAACATTCCCGTGTATGACGGACAGCACGGATCAACGACGACGCCCGGCGGGGAAGAGGAGCCCGAACTTCCGTCGAACGATCCCATCGTTTTGGACGGCGTGCTCGATGAAGACATCTATGAAGAGAACGCCTGGATGGACTATACGACAAAGAATACGGACGGGGAGGGCCTCGGCACTTCCGAGATCAACGTCCGCGGCACGATGGTGTATGGAGAAGAAGGCTTCTACGTCGCATTCGATGTATCCAACTCTTTCGTGTTCGTCGATCTCGAGCATGACCGTTGGCTCTTTTACGACAGCGGCGTGAGCGTCTATATCGGGTTCCCCGGCAGCACCACGCACGATTACGAGATCTGCCTCATCCCGGACGGCGCCGTGCGCGTGGCGAGCTATATCCAGAGCGGCTATGTGGATATCGAACTGAACGGGATCGTTTCCGCAGGGACGGTGAAGGGAGGAGAGATCAATACCTACGACGCTGACGGTTACTACATTGAAACCTATTTCCCCTGGTCGGCGTTTGGTTTGACGGAGGCGCCCTGCGCCGTACAAATGGACGTCGCCGTTGTGCAGAGCAGCTCCGCGAACATTGAAGGGCGCGACGGCTGGGAGAGCCTCGGTCTGTCCTACAAGACCGGCTGGCAGTGGGCGAATCCCGCAAGCTGGTGGACGTGGGGTTCGGGTGGTTTCGGCGTTGCTCCGCTCGATATCACCATCGGAGAATACGATACGGAAATGGGTTCTGTCTCCCTCGGCGCGGAGAGCTATTCGGCGCTTGAAGATGTGGTCATCAACATTGCTCCGGGGAGCGGATATTCCATCTCGTCCGTGCTCGTGAACGGCACCGAGATGCGCGACGCCGTTGCAAACAATGTACTCACGCTCACGGACTACAGCGGCACAAAGGCGCTCAACATCGAAGTGACGTTCATCGCGGTGTCCGACATTCGCGTGGAAGTCAGCGGCACGGCGATGGCGGTCGCAGGCGCGAGCGAGGCGTGGAACATCCCCGCCGGCAGCGTTATCACCTTTACGAGCGATGCGGGCGCGTTCTCGGCAGAGATCGGCGCGGACGGCACTTACACGGCGCAGCTTCCCTACGGCACGTTCAGCGCCACCGTCAGCGGTTACAGCGCACAGACGGTCACGGTCGAAGAGGGCAGCCAGAGCATGACGCAGGATCTGCAGCTTCGCTACGATCTGCTCGGAACATCCGCGGAATATACAGTGGGCGACGATGAATCGACGGCAACGGCCACCGTTGCGGAACGGCTTCTTACCGTCAATGCCTCCGCGCAGCAGTTCTCTCTGTCCTTTACGGTCAGGCCGAAGTCGGGCGGCACGGGAAGCGCGGGGCTGATGATCCTGTTCGCGGACAGCTCAACGAGTGACACCAATTTCTCCTTCCAGGCGGGGCAGATCGATGGCGGTTATGCGCTGCGCATGACCAACCTGAACGGATGGAACGGTGCGTACAACCTGGGTATCTCGGAAGCGGAATATGAAGAAAACGGTATCGACGTACTTGTGATCTGCGACGGCAATACCTATACGGCGTTCTATCGTCTGCTGGACGGCGCCTGGGTGGAGGCCGTCAGCTGGACGCAGACCGGTGTGACCGGATACAGCCTGTTCAGCTGGGATACCAATACATACTTTACTGATATTGCATATGCTCCGAGTTATGATCTTGTCACGATCGATGCCGACATTTCGGCACAGTACGGCAGCGTGACGCTCGCGGACGAGTACATCATCGGCGAGGACGTCGTGCTCAACATTGCGCCCCAGAGTGGGTTTGCACTGGGCAGCATTACGGTGAACGGAACGGATATGACCGAGGCAGTCTCGGGCGGAACGCTCACGGTGGAGAACTGCGGAAGCGAGACGCTCACCGTTGTGGCAACATTTATCCCCGAAGCGGGCGAAATGTATGAGGTCAGCGGCACGGCAACGGCGGTCGCGGGCGCAAGCTCGGCATGGTCGCTGCCCGACGGCACGACGCTCACCTTCACCGGCAGCATCACGCAGAATGTGACGGTGCAGGACGGCAAGTACAGCGTGGAGCTTCCCAACGGCGAATTTGTTGTGAGCGTTTCCGGCTACAGCACGCAGACCGTCACCGTTACGGGCGATGCGACGCAGAATATCAGCCTTGTCTACGACCTGCTTAGCGCGCCTCTGACGCAGGATGTCGAGGTGTCCGAGGATGAGGCGACGATAACGCCTTCGGCGGCGTTCCAGATGGTGCCGCTCAATACCACGGCGGAACAGTTCAGCCTGTACTTCAAGGTCAATGTCAAGGAGGGCGCCTCCGCCGGCGATGGACTCGGCTTCCGCATCGACTGCGATTCCAGTGCATACGGAGTCGACAACTATTCCTATCAGACCGGATATATCGACGGCGGTTTTGCCCTGCGTATCGCCAACCAGTGGGACGGCAGATACGGCATCGGCATCAGCGCGGAGGACTATGCCTCGGGCAAGTTTGAAGTGCTCATCATCCGCGACGGCGATATCTATATCGGTTACTACCGCATTCCCGGCGCCGGCTGGACGATGGCGGGCAACACGCGCCTCAATGTCGTGGCGACCAGGTTCTCGATGTATTCCTGGAGTGAGAATGTGTACTTCACCGACATTTCCTTTGCGCCCACGCACGAGCTTGTCTCCATCAGAGCGGACGTTGCGGCGGAGCACGGCAGCGTGACCATTTCCGGCGATCCCATCATCGGCGAGAACGTGACGCTCAATATTACGCCCGACAGCGGTTACATTCTACAGAGCCTCATGGTAAACGGTACGGAGATGGCAAGCTCGGTTGCAAACGGACAGCTCACCATCTCTGCCTGTGGCACCACCCTGCTTGAGATCGAGGCAGTCTTTATCTCGCAGGCGGGCGAGGGCTATGTGGTCGGCGGCTCGGCGTCGGCGGTCGCGGGCGCAAGCGATGCCTGGACGATCCCGGCGGGAACCGTTCTCACATTCACGGGCGATGCCGTGTACACGGCGGAAGTCGGCGCGGACGGCGCCTACAGCGTGCGCCTGCCCGAAGGGGAGTACACCGTCACGGCGAACGGCTACGGCTCGCAGACGATCACAGTCTCCGGCGAGACGGATGCGGACATCACCCTGCGCTATGATCTGTTCGGCTCCAACGACAACGTTACGATCAGCGAAGATGAATCGACGCTGACGCCCACCTCTCAGTGGAACGGCGTACCGGTCAACACTACGGCGGATCAGTTCACCCTCTTCTTTAAGGTCAATTTGAAGGAAGGCGGCAGCTCGGCGGACGGGATCGGGTTCAAGATTTTCGCCGACAAAGAGTATGTATTCCAGTGCGGATATATTGACGGGGCCTGGAGAATTCGCATCACGGATTCAGACTGGGTCGGCGCGGTCATTCCCGTGAATGATGCGGAAGTGACGCAGAACGGTTTTGACGTATTGGTAGTTTACAACGAAGGCACCTATACGGCTTACTACCGTATTGCGGGCGGCGCATGGACATATGCGTGTAGCGTGAGTGCGATTCCGACCAAGTACGAAATGTACAACTGGTCGCAGGATATGTATTTTACAGACGTCGCTTTTGCTCCTTCGCTTGAGCTGATCGCGATCGACACGGTCATTCAGGCAACGGAGAACGGCAGCGTGACGCTTGTCGGCGGCGACTATGTACTCGGCGATGACGTCGTGCTCCGCGTCCTTCCCGAAACGGGCTATCTTCTGCAGAGCATTCTGGTAAACGGCACCGAGATGGCTTCCTCCGTCGCTGCGGACGGGACGCTCACCATTGCCGACTGCGGCTGGCTCGACCTCACCGTCTCCGCCACGTTCGCCGAGGCTCCCGATGAGACGTTCACGGTCAGCGGCACGGCGCAGGCGGTCGCGGGGGCAGGTGATCCTTGGGCGATCCCCGACGGCGTTGTCCTCTCCTTCGCGGGCGAGGTGACGCAGACGGCGACGATTGCGGACGGCAAATATTCCGTCTCTCTTGCGGCGGGCGTGTACACGGTCAGCGCGCAGGGCTACGGCTCGCAGACGGTCATCGTCTCCGCAAACACAACGGCGAACATTCTGCTGCGTTATGACCTGTTCGGCAGCAACGACAACGTCACGATCAGCGAGGATGAGACGACGCTGACGCCCTCCACGCAGTGGAACGGCGTGGCAGTCAACACCACGGCAGATCAGTTCACCCTCTACTATAAGGTCAACCTGAAGGAGGGCGGCAGCTCGGCGGACGGGATCGGGTTTAAGTTCTTTACTGACGATAACGACTACACCTTCCAGTGCGGCTACATTGCCGACGAAGGCGCATGGAGACTGCGCATTGTCAATCAATGGTCGGGTGTTACGCTCTCCGTGACGGATGCGGATGTCGTGGCAAACGGGATCGAAGTGATGATCGTCTACAACGAGGGTACGTTCACGGCATATTACCGTCTTACGGGCGGCGAGTGGAAGTTTGCCTGCAGTATGTCGGGAACTCCGACCAAGTACGAGATGTACAACTGGTCGGCGGATATGTGGTTCTCGGACGTGGCGTTTGAGCCCAATCTGAACAGCGCGCCCGCACAGAACTGATTGCTACTTCCCTCCTATATCATGTTCTGCCGTGCCGCCGGAGAGCGGCGGCACGGCGGGACAAAATTCAGAGAAAAATATGGAATTCGGCAAAGAGTTCCTTCCGATCTGCAAGGGGAGGAAGGAATTCTTTTGTATGCCGCGGCAACGGCTGCTGCGGCTGCCAAAACCATGACACAAAGAGGTTTTCATGATAAAATTGGCTGATTTGAAGCAGGAGGAAAAACTGCGCCTCCTTGCAGGCAGCGGATGCTGGCAGACGGACGACCTCGGCGGAAAGATCCCCGCGGTGCGTTTTGCGGACGGCCCGCTGGGCGTGCGCAAGGTCACAGAGGGGCGTGACGGGACGCAGAGCCCTCTTCCCGCCGTGGCATATCCTTCGGAACAGGTGCTCGCAAATACCTGGGATCTGCTGCTGGCCGGGCGCATGGGGGCGTGCCTTGCGGACGATTGTATCGAAGCGGACGTGGATGTCCTGCTTGCCCCCGGCGTCAACATCAAGCGCAGTGCCTACTGCGGGCGGAATTTTGAATATTTTTCTGAAGATCCCTTTCTCACGGGCGTGATGGCGGGCGCGTATATCGCCGGGCTGCAGGAACACGGCGTCGGGGCGTGCATCAAACATTTTTGCGCAAACAATCTGGAGTTTGATCGGATGCATCAGTCGAGCGATGTGGACGAGCGGACGCTGCGGGAGATCTATTACAGGCCGTTTGAGATCGCCTGCACGGCGCAGCCCGTTGCCGTCATGTGCGCGTACAACCGCGTGAACGGCGTATATGCCGCCGAATACAAAAAGGGGTACGAGGTACTGCGCACGGAGTTCGGATTTGACGGCGCGATCGTCTCCGACTGGGGCGCGGTGCGCGACCGGACGGACTCCGCAAGGGCGGGGCTGGATCTGGAGATGCCCTTCTCTTCGGAACATTTCCAAAAGCTGGAGCAGGATGCCGCCGTGGGAAAACTCTCTGTCCGTCAGATCGATGCCTGTGCAGGGCGGATACTCTCGCTTGCGGCCCGCTGCAGCGGGATGAAACAGCGCCGGCAGGTATGCACGCAGGTATCGGAGCGCATCGCCGTCAGCAGACAGATCGCGGCGGAAGGGGCGGTTCTCTTGAAGAACGACGGCATTCTGCCGCTGCAAAAGGGCTGCAGCCTGTCGGTGTGCGGCTGCTATGCAAAGCCGGACTCCCCCGCCATGATGCAGGGCAGGGGGGCGGCAGAAGTGAACGCAAAGGATTGGAAATTCGATCTTCCGCAGGCGCTGCACAGCCGCACGGGCGGCGAAGTCCTCTACGAGGGCGCATTTCACTATGACGGGGTCGATTCTGCCTGCCAGAATATCCATACCGCCAAGGTCAATGCGGCGCTGTCGGAGGTCAACATCGTGTGCGTTGGGACGGGCGGCAAGTATGAATACGAGGCAGGCGACCGCCAGACGCTGCGTCTGCCTGCCGTGCAGGAATTTGCCATCCGCGAGACTGCCGCCGTCAACCCGCGCACCGTCGTCGTCATCTTTGCGGGTGCGGCGATCGATACGAGCGCCTGGGAGGACTGCGCGTGCGCCATCCTCTTTGCCGGATTCAACGGCTCGGGCGGGGATGAGGCGGTAGCGGATCTTCTGACGGGGATCCTGTCGCCCTGCGGAAAACTGACGGAAACTTTTGTGCGCGAGGCATCCTCTCCGCCCGTTCCCCGGACGGCGGGGGTCACGCGCTATGCCGAGGGGCTGGATGTCGGCTACCGTTATTTTCAGCGTCATCCGGAGGGCGTGTGCTATCCATTCGGGCACGGGCTCGGCTATGCGCATTTCGATTACGGCAATCTCTCGCTGGAGTGCCGTGGCGATCTGCAGCTGGATGTTTCCTATGATATCGGCAACAGCTCAACCTTTGCGGGCAAGGAGATCTCACAGGTCTATGTCCGTCCCGTCGCCCCGTTCGTCTACAGACCGGAACAGGAGCTCAAGGGCTTTTCCAAGGATGAGATTGCGGCAGGAAAGAGTGTGCGGGTGTGCATTAAACTGGATCGCATGGCGTTTTCCTATTGGTCGGCCGCAAACGATGCGTGGACGGTGGATGACGGTGTCTATGAGATCCGCGTCGGCGCGTCCTCTGCCGACATCCGGCTGTGCGGGCGCGTGCGGATCTGCGGCGGAAAGCTGGCTCCCTGCCCGTAAAACAATTTTTACGTCATTCTTTATCACGGGTTCAGATCAGGCCGGGGAATTATCCCCGGTCTGATTTTGTTGTATAAGAAAACCCGCGGAAAGTCCGCGGGTTCAAGAGAGGCTTTGCCGATGAACAAAAAACGAGCAAAAGAAAA
>CALVZS010000035.1 GCA_944372575.1 uncultured Clostridia bacterium
CGGGCGAGGCGACATCCGCATCCCCGTACGTCGCACTCTGATCCCGGATCGTGACCGTCACCGCAAGGCGGTTCATCATGAGCGGCACGGTGGTATCGGTGAGCCGATAGTTGGTATCCTCCGTCAGGAAGGACGCCGTCGCACTGTACGGCCCTGCATCGCGGAATACTTCCTCCCCTTCGATCGCAACGGAGAGTTCCTGCCTTTCGTCGTTGACATCCAGGTAGTACGCCGTGACTTCCTGCTCCGATCCGTTGTAGGTGTACTCCGTCCGATCCCAGCGTACCATGACAGGAAGCGCCTCGATCGTGAGCGTCGCTTCACGGCTCCATTCGATCACTTCATAGTTCTCGCTTTCCGAGGAGAGCGTCGCCGTGATATTGTACACGTCCGCATTCGTCATCCGGTACGGGTCGCTGCTCGTGCCGCCGGCGTATGCGTAGGTCACCGTCACGGGAATGCCGTCCAGCCCCACGGGAAGTTCTCCCGTGATCGCGATCGCGTATTCGCTGCCCGAGTAGGTCTGCGTCACATTCTCAAACACGATGCCGTCCAGCACATAGGTTGCCCTCTCGATGGTATACTCCACCGCCTCGGAATAGATCTGCGCGTAGTTTGCCGTCTCCGCGACATAAGCACGCACATAATACGTTCCCGCATTGACGTACGGCTCCGTACAGTATCCCGAGAGTTCCCCGTCTGCCGCCGAATAGACATAGACGATCGAAGCATCGGAAATCACGTTTTCGCCGATCGAAAGCTGCGACCCGTACGGCGTATGCGCCGTGTTGTCATACGTCCATTCCACAAGCGTCGGTGTGCTCAGCAGCAGCGACTGGGCCTGCGCCTGCGTGATCTGCCAGTAGACGGTGAGCGAAGGTTCACCCTCCACAATGCCTTCCCAGCGGTAGTTGTTTGTGTCTTCAAGGACATACCCGATGGGATAGCGGCCGACATCCGTTGCAAGATAACTGTTGGAGAAATCAAGCGTTGCAATGCTTTCCCCGTCGTTGAGAAGAGCCAGCGCTTCCTGCGCCTGTTCCAGAACGGACTGCTGCGCTCCGTTGTAGGCAAAGCCGGCAAGTTCGGGTGCCGCAAGCGCCTGCCGTGCCACCGTGAATACGGCGGATACAGTCTGCATTGTGTAGTTGCATACAGCATCCCCCGCCGTTGCGGCAAGCGTGAGCGTGACGGTATAACTGCCTGCAAGCATCGGCGCGGTTGCGTCATTCCACTGCGTACCGTCATTCGCGCGTCCGCTGTAATTCCAGACAAAGAAGGGATCGAGCGCTTCCTCCTGCCTATCCCATTCCACCAGCGTGTGGACAGAATAGATCTGCGCGGACGTGATCGTTTCGCCGTACGTTCCGCCCCCCGCCGTGATATTCACGGTGATGAGCCTGCGTCCGACGGTATAGGTACCGTTCACGAAACGAAGGGAATAGTTATCGGAAAGGGTCTCCAGCAAGCTGCCCGTGATCACATACGTTCCTGCATTCGCCCGTTCCCCAAGTCCGACGACCGTAAGTTCGTAGACCTCTTCCTCCGCATCAGGAAGCACGACATTGCTTTCAGCCGTCAGTTCCGCTGCATCGTCACCATATGTCACATTCTTACTGTCGATCGTAATGATCGCCTCAAACTGATGCATTGTGAGCGGCACGGTAGTATCGGTGAGCCGATAGTTGGTATCCTCCGTCAGGAAGGACGCCGTCGCACTGTACGGCCCTGCATCGCGGAATGCTTCCTCCCCTTCGATCGCAACGGAAAGTTCTTGTCTTACATCGTTGACGTCCAGATAGTACGCCGTGACTTCCTGCTCCGATCCGTTGTAGGTGTACTCCGTCCGATCCCAGCGCACTATGACGGAGCGCGCCTCGATCGTGAGCGTCGCTTCGCGGCTCCATTCGATCGGTTCATAATTCTTGCTCGCCGAAGAGAGCGTGACCATGATCGTGTACTCTCCCGCGTCTGTCAGGCGCAGAGGCGTGACACTCTCCTGCTCTCCAAGCGTATAGGTCGGCACAACGCCGATCCCGTCAAGACCGGTGGGAAGCGTCCCCTCGATCGAGATGGAGTACGGCGTACCGTTATAAGTCACCCGCTCTCCCGTGAAAGAGATGCCGTCCAACTCATAGGTCGCCTGATCGATCGTATACTCTGTCGCTGCCGAATAGGCTTCGGCGTGATTGTCCGTCGCCGCGACATAGGCACGCACATAGTACGTTCCCGCATCGGTATAGGGATCATAGCGATAGTCCGCGGGATTGTCGCTGTTCGTCGCCGCATAGACATAGACGATCTGCGCATCGGCGATCTGCAAGTCTCCGATCGAGAGCACGGAGCCCGTCGGCAGATGTGCCGTATTGTCATACGTCCAGCCCGCAAGCGTCGGCGCACTGACAGACATCCCGTCCGAGCCGATCGCATGGATCTCCCATATGACACTGACCTCCGCCGTGCCGACTGCGATCCCGTTCCAGCGGTAGTTTGCCGGATCGTTGAGCAGGAAAGAAATGGTATATTCCCTTGCCTGCGTCCCGCTGAAGTCGCCCGTTCCGAGTGCGGCGATCGTATTGCCGTCATTGATTGCAGCGAGCGCTTCCGTTGCCTGCGGCATGATCGACTGTTCCTCGCCGCTGTAAGGAAGTCCCGCCAGCACGGGAGGTGCGATCGTCTTCCGAGCTACCGTAAACCCTGCGGAAACGGGCATCATCATGTAATCGCAGGTGGCATCCCCCGCCGTTTCAGCAAGCGTAAGGGTGACAGAATAACTGCCGGCAAGCGTCGGCGCGGTTGCCGCATTCCACTGCGTACCGTCATTCGCACGTCCGCTGTAATTCCAGACAAAGAAGGGATCGAGCGCGGATTCCTGCGTATCGCCTTCCACCAGCGTGTGGACAGAAGAGATCTGCGCAGGCGTGATCGCTTCGCCATATGTACCGCCGCCCGCCGTGATATTCACGGTGATGAGCCTGCGTCCGACGGTATAAGTACCGTTCACAAAATGGAGCGCATAGTTTCTCTCCGCTTCTTCAAGTACCTCACCTGTAATGACATACGTCCCGGCATGTACTTTTCCGTCGGCCGGGATGCCCTCCACAAAGAGCCTGTAGACCGAAGCATCGCCGTCGGGCAGCGCTTCGCTCACCTGCGCTGTCAGTTCGGGCGAGGCGACATCCGCATCCCCGTACGTCGCACTCTGATCCCGGATCGTGACCGTCACCGCAAGGCGGTTCATCATGAGCGGCACGGTGGTATCGGTGAGCCGATAGTTGGTATCCTCCGTCAGGAAGGACGCCGTCGCACTGTACGGCCCTGCATCGCGGAATACTTCCTCCCCTTCGATCGCAACGGAGAGTTCCTGCCTTTCGTCGTTGACATCCAGGTAGTACGCCGTGACTTCCTGCTCCGATCCGTTGTAGGTGTACTCCGTCCGATCCCAGCGTACCATGACAGGAAGCGCCTCGATCGTGAGCGTCGCTTCACGGCTCCATTCGATCACTTCATAGTTCTCGCTTTCCGAGGAGAGCGTCGCCGTGATATTGTACACGTCCGCATTCGTCATCCGGTACGGGTCGCTGCTCGTGCCGCCGGCGTATGCGTAGGTCACCGTCACGGGAATGCCGTCCAGCCCCACGGGAAGTTCTCCCGTGATCGCGATCGCGTATTCGCTGCCCGAGTAGGTCTGCGTCACATTCTCAAACACGATGCCGTCCAGATTATAGGTCGCCCGCCTGATTTCAAACGATGCCGCATCGGAGGTCGCACCCTGATAATTGGCGCTCTGCGAGAGGGTCGCCCAGACCTCATATTTACCCGCCGAAGTCGGACTGACGGAACCGGCGCTCCAGCTGCCGTCATAGGCACTGCCGTCATAGTGCCAGGTCAGCTGCGCACCCTCCGGAAGCTCCTCCATGCCCTCTATCGTCCATTCGGGCGTCTTGGCAGTCTCCCCGTACGTCCAGCTGTCCATGGTGACGGACAGCGTGAGCGTGGCGCGCAGGATATAGAACATATCCGTTGCCGTTGCCGCAAGATAGTTTGCCGTCTCTGCGACGGATGCGGTCAGGCGGTAATATCCTGCCAGCGTGGGCGACTGCGTCTGTCCGATATAGGTCGTGCCGTCGTAGACGATGATGGAATCATAGCGCACTGAGACGGTCTGTTCACCCTCGCCGTAGCCGCTCACCTCATACTCCGACGCATTGGAGCCGTATGTCCAGTCCTCGATCGAAACAGAGAGATCGACTCTTGCGCGGGAGATTGAGAAGGAAACCGCCGCCGTCGTGCAGGAGGCATAGTTTGCCGTCTCGGGAAGATAGGCATACACCGTATAATATCCCGCCTGCGTGGGCGCCTCCGTGCGGCCGGAAACGGCGTTCCACGTTCCGTCATTGGAGGTGCCGCCGTAATACCATACGGGTTCGGCGTCCTCCGGATTGTTCGTCACCGACGGCGCCGATGCCTGCGCGCCGAACATCCAGTCGTCGATCTTAGCGCTGCTCGTATACTGCGCGCGCTCGATGACGAACTTAAATGTAAAGTCTTCGGCGGTGTAGTTGGTGTTTCCGGTAAAGCGGACTATGACGTAATATTCGTCGCCTGCCAGCGTGGGCGCCTGCGCGATCGCATCGTCCTCCGCGTAGACCCACGACGTTCCATCGTTGGAAGTGCCGTAGTAAAGAAGGGTGTACTCCTCTTGTGCAAGGCCTCCGACCGTAAAGACAGGCGTCTGCTGATAGACGTTATCGGAAACGTCCATTGTAACGGAAAGGGTGCTACCGTCCGCCTGCGCGATGATAAACGACTGGTAGAGGATGGCCTCCCCCTCCATGAGCCATGCCGTATTATAGTTATCGTTCCCTTCCACCATCGCGGTAACGTAGTACGTTCCCGCATCGGAGGGCTCTGCCGTGGGGGCATAGCCGCCGGCGGAATTTAAGGTATAGTAGCAGTAGATGACGGGAAGAGAGACCGTGCCGCCTTCAAATCCGGCCGTCACACCGGAGGGTACATTCGCCTCATCGCCATATGTCCATCCTGCAATTCTGATCGGCCCTGTGAGAACAGGCGTACCCTTTTCCATCGTCCAGGTGAGCGTCTGATCGGCATCGGAATCGCCCGCGGCAAGATCCCAGACATAGTTGACCTTGTCGGTGAGCGTGATCGTCCCCGTGTACACACCGACATCCGTCGCCGTCGCAAAGATGCCGCTCGCGTCTGTACCTATGGAGAGACCGGTGATCCACATGATGCCGGAGACGTATCCCTCGATCGCGTTCTGCTGCAGGGTGCCGTTATAAGAGGTCGTCTCCTGCGCAAATTCGGGAACCGCGATCGCCCTGCGCGCGATCTCAAATTCCTCAGTGTCCGACGCGCTGCCGTATGCCTCCGTGCCGAGGACGGTGACCGTCACCCGATACCAGCCCGCGTTGGTCGGAACGACGGAGGAACGGTAATTCCCGTCCGGCTCGCCGCCCTCTTCGGTCAGCGATTCAAACAGATAGGTATAGGTACCCGGCGCCGTTACGCTAAAGGAGATGAACAGATTGCCCGCCTCTCCGTCAGGAGCATAGCCGATGATCTCCTCCTGCGAAAGATCCTGCGTGTCGCCGTACGTCCAATCCTGCCTGTGAATGGTGATCGTGACCGTGTTGCTCTCTGCGGAGATCGAGAAAGTGAACGTATATTCCGCCGCACTGCTTCCCTGCTGCCAGCAATAGTTGTCGGTATCGATAAGCCGAAGCGTAATGCTGTATGTCTCCGCAACGGATGCGGTGATCTGAGGATAGGAGTTGGAATAGCTCAGGTTGCCGCCGCCCGCGGTGGAGACAAAGGTAAAGTAGTCTCCAAATGCGCCTTTCATCCAGTCGGCGACGGGCTCCAGGGTATTGGTCTGATCGAGCCCATAGCCGGGATTGCTCTCATCCGGCTCGAAGCGGAGCGAGTCACCGCCCGACCAGTTGAGTACCACCGTGTACTTTGCGACCGTGACCGCGAACGCAAACGTATCGCCGTCCGCGTCTCCCCAGTCGTATTGACCTTCGTGCTGTCCGCCGGGGACGAAGAAGCGGGCATAATAGGTTCCTGCCCCGATGGTTCCGGCTTCGATCCCTGCCCGGAATGCATTCTCATCGGCGGCGACCCGCGTCCCGCCCGTCTCGAGCGTGTAGAAGCCGAGCAGCTGCTCAGTCCCGAACACCGGGTCAAACGCCGTCGGTTCGGAAGTGGGCGAGACATGATACATCAGACCGTTCCAGGCATACGCCACAGAAGTATCATTGTCCGCCGTGGTAATTTCAACCTCGAACCGATACGCCCTGCGCTCATAGCACTCAACGCCGGAGGCATCCGTGGCGACGACATAGACGTAATAGAACCCGCTCTCGGCGACGTGAGTCAGCGCGAACGCAGTGTACGCATCCCCGCCCGTCGTGACATCCTCGCGGACGACGTAATAGGTCAGCGTGAGGTTGTTGCGCGCAGCTGCCGTGGAATTATCGGGATCGTTCAATGCGATCTGCGCAAGCGCCTGATGCGCCTCGCCGTCATACACGCCTTCGTAGCCCGTGAGCGTGAAGTCATTGTCTGCAAACCGTGCTTTTTCCACGGTGTAGACGCCCGTCCTGCCGTCCGAACCGCTGCCAACAAAGGTGATGTTATAGTTCGTATTATTGCGCAAACCGGTGATGGTGTAACTCCCTGCGGAGGTCGACCCATTGATCTCCCGCGAGACGGTAAGGGAGATGATGGCATTGTTGCCGAGCAGCGTCTCCCCGTTCGGGCCGATGCCTGCATCTGCCGCCGAAAGCCGGCCGGAGGTAACGCTTGCCGTAAGAGCCGTCTGTCCCTCGCCGTATGTGGAGGAGACGTCATTGATCGTCACGGTGATCGCGCGCGGCCTGACGGTAAATTTCCCGCTCTCGCCATTGCTGCCCGTGAAGGTAATGACGTAGTTATTGAGAACGGAGCCGGCGGCAGAAGCCTGCCCGACGAGGTAGTAGTCCCCTGCGCCCGTCTGAGAAGTGACAGGTGCGCCGTCCGTGCCTGCAGAGGTGCGCGCCGCAATGTTGATGGTGATTTTGTCGTCATCAATCAGCGCCGGAGAACCCTCCGCATACGACCACCAGTCGGCCTGCTGCGTGGGCGTGGCGTCGCCGTACTCCATCTCAACGTCCGCGATCGCAATGGTGACCTGCAGCTGCAGGATCATGAACTCCTCTGTGGCGCTCGTCCCGGAAAGGACATAGTTCTGATTTGCATTATCGCTTCTTGTAAATTCAGCCGTGAAGGTATAGCCCTGCTCGCGATAATCGCGGAACATGAGGTTATCCCCTGCAAGACCCAGAGGGATCTGTTCGCCCTCAATATCAACATAGTAGGGCCTGATATTTCCAAGCTGATTGGTGCCGTTGTAGGTGTACTCCGTCTGCCCCCATTCGACTTCGACCTCCTTCGGCGTGACAACGAGCAGGAAGGACATGGCCGCCGGCGCATTGTAGTTGGCGCTTCCCGCCGTAAACGTGATCGTGACAAAGCGGTAATTGCGCTCAGCGCCGCCAATAGATGTCTGGGAATCCCCCTCATCGCAGACATTGGTCTTTCCAACGCTGTCAAACGAGTACCCGGGAGCAAAATCGTTCGCGCCCACACCTTTCGGAAGCAAGCTATCAATCACAGTGGGAAGGTGAGGCGCCCCGTTAAAGGCATAGACGTAGGCACTGTATGCTTGACCGCTGTGCATCCCGCTCCCCAATATTCCGCCCTCAGCGTTCAGCAGATCAGTGAGCGAAGGCATTTCATAGTTCGCCCGGGCGATCGTAAACGTGGTCGACGCATTGGTGAAGACATAGTTGCCGCCCTTCGCCGTGACCGTTACACGATAATTTCCTGCCTGCGTGGGCCTACTGGAAGAGGAATAGCTCTCATCGGCGAACGTGGTTCCCGTGTAGGAATACACAAATACGATCTGATCGGCGCCATCCGGGAGCCCCCCTCCCGCACCTTCTGCCAGGGAGGCGACATAGCCCTTTCCGGTGCCGTCGTAGGTGAGATAGGCGGAATCCTCCACTCCCTCTGCCTTGTCGAGCGTAAGCACAATGCCGATGGAACGGGCGCTGATCTGATAGCTTCCCGCAACATGCGATTGATTGCCATAGTCCTGCGAGCCGACAAAAGTGATGGTATAGTTGTTCGAGACAGGGACGCTGCCGAAGGGAGAATCGGCCTTATAACTTCCCACGATGAAGTAGTAACCGACATCGGAGAGATTCGTCACAGGAGCGCCTTCCGCCGTCAGGATCGAGAGCGTGATGAGGTCGTAGATGTCCCCGACCCCTTCCGTCAAATAGATCTCTCCTTCCGTCGGCTCTGCCCTCGGGTCGGTAAGATCGCTGCCGTACGTGCTGCCGGCCGTTCCCGTCTTATCGGCGATCGTGACTGTGATCTCGCGGGGATTGACGGTCAGCGTACCTTCCACAAGGGTCACAGCATAGTTTTTGATATTTCCGCTTGTAAGCGTAAGCGTGATGGTATAGCTGCCTGCGTTGCGCCCCTCGGCGTATCCTTCCGCCTGCGCGGACAGGGAGATACCCGCAAGCGTGGGCGATTCCCCGTTGGGGAAATCCTCTGTCCACTCCCCGCCGTACTGATAGCGCAGCATGGACGTGTTGAACGTGAACGCGTAGCCGTAGGTGATCGTGGCATCCGCCTTGATGGAGAGCGCAAGTTGGTCAATGTTCACCGTGAAGGAACCGGTTTTATCATAATGGTTATCTGCGGTGATCCTAAAGAACACCGTGTAACTTCCCGCATCCATGACGGTGAGATTCTGATAGCCCTGCGTCCAGTCGTCCGTTTCCGAACCCTCGAGCCGGAACCACCAGGTCGCCGTCTGCTCATTGACCGTCGTCACACTGCCCGCTTCCCGCAGAACGGCGTGATCATTGCCGTCATATGTGCCGGAATATGCGTTGTAGGAAACGCCCGTCATGCTTGCATTCGTGATGGAATATGTTGCATGATCGGCACTATCCGGATAGGTAAAGCTGATGGCGTAATTGGCGGCTGTGTCATTCGCCGTCAGGCGGTAATCGCCGACGTCGGTCGTTTCCGAAAGCGTCAGAATGGAAGAGCCGTCCTCCGTTCTGGTCTCAAAAGTAATGAGCGCTTTCTCTTTGAGATCATCGCCTTCCACAAGACCGTTTTCCGCCGTTACACGGGCAGCCGTGAAGTAGTCCACGATCGAATTGCCGTAGACAGACGAGAGCGAGCCGACAGAGACGGTGATCTCCTTTTCTGCAACGTGGAGCGTTGTGGAAATGGTGTATGTGTTGCCGTCATTCGGCTCATTTCCGGCAATGCAGTAGTTGGCAAGGCCGCTGCCCGTGATGGTCGCCGTGACGGTGTAACTCTTGACAGAGCCGTTTGCCGCGCCGGGCGCATAGTTCTCATCGTCAAAGACTGCCCGGATATTGGCCTTCAAAGCCTCCTCATTGTCCCCGGGAACAAACCCGCTGTATTCGAGGGCATAGACCGGAGCAGCATCGCCGTAAGTGATGAAGTAGCCGCCTTCCGTGTAGCCGCTCCCCGGCGTGAAGGACGCCGTCAGCTCTGCCTTGTTGATCGTGAAGGTGTACGAGCCGTCTGCCAAGAGACGATAGTTCCCCGTCTGATCGGAAGTATTTGCGGCAAGCGTCACCGTCACCGTCCATCTGCCTGCATTTTTGGCATAGGACGCCGTATTTCCTTCATCGTCAACGACGTTGTTGAAGGTATAGGTGTAGACATAGGTGAGCTCGTCTTGATCATCGGTACCATCCCCAAAGATCCAGCTGGGGTCGACGTTGATCTGCACAGGGTTTGCGTCATAGGTCTTGGTGTTGTCGCCATCCAGCCCGACGCCGGACACGCTGAGCGTGATCTCCCTTTGATTGACCGTCAGAGAGGCGGTCACGTCATCGTAGCCGGAATAGTCATAGTTGGCAAGGAGCGTCTCCAGATCTTCGCCAATGGAGGTGATGGTGACCGTGAACTCCCCGACCGAGCCCTGCGCCGAACCGGGCGCATAGTCATACGCAGCGTCGCCGCTGCCGCGGTAGGTACGGAAAGTAAATGCAAGCCGTCCGGAAAAATCTTCTCCGTCCGCCCAGTTGCTCACGGTCACGCCGTATTCGCTGGTGTCCTCTGCGCCGATCTCCTCGCCGTAGGTCAGCGAATATGCGCCGTTCTGCGTGAACGCGAATTTAAGCTCTGCCTTGTTGATCTCGAAGGTGTACGAATAGGTACTGCCTTCCGGGAGACGATAGTTCCCCGTCTGATCGGAAGTATTTGCGGCAAGCGTCACCGTCACCGTCCATCTGCCTGCATTTTTGGCAGTCTCTTCTTCCGAGAAATCCTCGCTGCCGTTGAAGGAGGTATAGGTATAGGTGTAGGTGTAAGAGAGCTTGTCATCCCCAAAGATCCCGTTAGGCGTGACGTTGATCTCTACAGGCTGCGCGTCATAGGTCTTGGAATTGTTCTCCAGCCCGTCGCCGGACACAGTGAGCGTGATCTCCTTTTGATTGACCGTCAGAACGCCGGTCGCATTATAGACAAACGTGTAGTCGTTCGCCTCCAGGCCGCCGGGCTCAACATAATAGTCGCCCACCGGGCTGCCCGCCGTATAGCCGGGCGTACCCGCCTCGCTCTCATAATAATAGGTATAGGAGAGCGTCCCGCGAAGGAGCGTATCGCGATTATCCTCATCCGAGCCGAACCAGCCGGTAATGATAAGATCATCGAGCGCGGGCGTGAGTGCAGGATCACCGTAGATGATGCTCCCGCCTGCATAGGCGACCGTGAGAGTTGCCTTGCCGATCGTGATGTCTGCCTCAACCGTACCCGTCAGGGTATAGTTGGGATTGTCGATGGAGACGGTCACCCGGTACGAACCTGCGTGCGTGGGCGCAGTCGAGCCCGGCACAAAGCTTCCGTCATTGCTGCTGCCGGAATAAGTGAAAGAAATGTTCAGGCTGTCCTGTGAATCGGTCGTATCGCCGCCGCCGGGCGCTACAAGGCCGATGGCTTCCACCTCGACGGAGATCGCCTCCCCATCATAGGTGAACGAATAGGCGCCGTTCTCGCCATCCCATCCTTCGCCGCCGAATGTGACGGTAATATCCTTCGGCGAAATTGTGAAGGGAATCGCCGCATTATAATCCGCGTAGTTGGAGGCATTCGAGGTCTCGATCACAAGGACGGCAAAATAGTCTCCTGCCGCCGTCGGCTGATTTGTCACCCCGTTCGCCAGTGCATCATCAATGGCGTTCGAAGCATTATCCGCATCAGAATAATAAATCGTGTGGGTCATCCCGGTGAGATAGGTCTTACTATAATCCGGGGTATTTCCTGTATCTCCGTAAGTCCAGCTATCTTCACCTTCTGCGAAAGCGAATTGCACCAGACCCTGGTTGAGCTGCGTCTTGGTGATCTGATACCACATCCGAACGGTATCGCCGTCAAGTACATCCTCCGTCTCCGTTCCCGGAAGTGTAAACGAGGAGACCTTCCAGGTATAGTTCTCGGTATCTATGAGCGTGAGCTCAAGGAAGTACGTCCCGTAGTTCGTACTGCTCAGCTCATTATAATTGGTTCCGATCACATCCTCAAGATCAACATTTGATAATCCATCCAAGTTGCTGAACTCGACCGTGGGACGAAGGAGATTTCCGTTTTCATACTCCAGATAGCGGGCATTGTTCTGCTGAGACTCCGCAAAGAAGTCCGGCAGAAGCTCGCTCGTCACAATGGTGTACTCTGTAATCTCGAAGGAATGCGTCGTGTCCGCTGCGCCGGTCAGCGTATAATTATGCGCGTCCTCGCTGCCCTCGCCGCTCATAATGGAGACGGTCACCGTGTAGTTTCCGGCATTGATCGCGGAAGGGACGACCGAGCCGCCCGCCTGCGCATAGGCATAGCGGAAGGAGAGCGCATCACCCTGAACAAGGTTGGTCGGAGAAATGGTGAATGTTTTTGCCGAGTTGCTGTAGACAAGGCTTTCGGGCGCATTCCAATCAAAGGTCAGAACACGCGCATCGATCCTCACCGTGCAGATAGAGCGCGTCGTCTCCGTGGAGCCATCCGCCCATTTGAAATTGTTGTTCAAGAGCCGGACGGCAAGCTTATATACCCCCGCGTCCGTCGTGGTAAATACGCCGCTGTTATCCGTATTGTATGCGTAATCCCCCGTAACAACCCAGATAAGCGGGTTGATCGAGTTCTCCCCCGCCGTCCAGTTGAACCCGACCTCTTGCGCTGTGCCGTTATAGGTAAGATTTATATCCTGCCCTTCTATAAGAGTCGGGAGCGCGATGGCAAGCGGAACAATCTCCCATTCGATGGTGTGCGCGCCCTCAACGTTGTCGCCGTCCGCCCACATATGGTTGACATCCGGCGTGGCGGTCAGCATATAGGTACGGACATCTGTTCCCGTGTTGCCCGTGATCGTATAGCCGCTGTCTTCGTTATACCCTTCGGGCCACGCCGTGATAGTTTCGCCGTAATTGTAAATGTTTGAACTGTCGCTGCCGCCCGTATAGTCGAGCACCGTCGGGCGGGTGATCGGAGCGCGGCCGATGACAAGTCCGCCTTCCAGCGTATCAGTCAAGTCATCCTGGGCGGCGATGCTGTTTGCCCCCCAGCTGTAGTTGTCACTCGTGAGTTCAAAGACGACGTCGTACGTCCCCGCATTCACGGGCGAGGCCGCAGAACCGGACTGGCGGTATCCCTGTATGGTATAGACGCCATTGACACCGGCGTCAAGGTCATATGCGAGCTCGCTGCCCGAATATGTCTCATTCTGTACTTCGGTCGGCGCAACGACCCCGAGGCGGTAAACCAGCCATGTGATGACGAGCGTCTTCCCGTCGGCGCCGGTAACATTGTCGCCCCACTGATAGTTGTCAGAAAGGGTGATCGCGATCTTGTAGCCGTCCGTGCCGCTCCAGTTGACTGCCTTGACCTCATCGCCATTGACTGTAAAGCCGGTCGCCGCAACAGATACCGCGGAGGTCATGGCGGTGCCGCTGACCGCCTCTTCCCCGAAGATATCGGAATTCGTCGCATAGAAGGAGTAAATTTTCCCGGTGATTCCGTCCGGATTATAGGTGCCGTCCGCAACGCTGGGCGCAGTCTCAATCGTAAAGGGCGCGATCGTCCACTCCACTCTCTGCTCGGCAGAAAAAGTCGTTCCATCGAGCTGCCAGATATAGTTGGTTTTGCCGTTTGAATTTTCTTTCAGCGTGAAGATCGCCTCATAGGTTTTTGCGTCGGTACCCAAAGTCACGCCGCCGATCGTATAGGCTTTGCCATCCGTCAGCGCTTCATCCTCGTTAAAGGAGACGGTCTGCTCCGTTGCATTGTAAATGTAAGAGGAAGGATTTGCAACGGTGGGAACGGAGATCGGCTTCGGGGAGATCGTCCAGGAAACGGGCTTGTCGTCATCGTCGCTGCTGCCGTCCTCTCCCCAGCAGTAGTTGTCAGGATCATCCAGCCCGATCGTCACCTGATAGGTTCCGGCATCGTGCGCCTCAAGTATGCCGCCTGTATAAGAGATCAGACCGGTCTGCGAAGTGGTGCCGCTGATCGTCATATGAGCGGAATCAAAATTCGCCAGCGTAACGTTCAGGTTCGTCGGTGAATAAATATACGAACCTGCCGGCACCGTGGGAACGGGGAGACCTCGGCGCAGGATGGTCAGCGTTGTCTTGTAGGTGTCTCCTTCAACGCCTTCTCCCGCCGCCCACTGCGCATTGTCGGTCTCTGCCGATTTGATGGCGAACCTCACCGTATAGGTTCCGGCATTGACGGGCGAAATACCGGTAAAGACTGTATCCGCGCTGTCTTCCGCCGTCACGGTGATGTCGGCATAGGTTATGTAGGTCTCCCATGTCTCTGTGCCACTTGCGGAAAGCGCTTCGGAAATATTCTGCGGGTTGCCGCTGTACACAAGGTTGGTAAAGGTCGGAAGCTTCAATTCGCGCTCGCCGATCCGGAAATAGATGCGGTCGCTGGTGGAGGAATAGAAGTTGTTCATCTCCGCAACGGTGACCGTCATGGAGTAGGATCCCGTCGCCGTCGGGCAGGCTTCAAGCTGTCTGCCATCTTGGTCATAATATGTATAGGACTCTTCGCCGCCGCTGATGTTGCCGCTTACCACCGCCTCGGGCGTCTCGCCGTGGTTCCAGCGATAGGGATGCTCCTGCGTGCCGTTGTTCACATCCGGCTCTATCAGGCAGTCGCCGGTCAGGGAGAGCGTCGGCAGCGGCATGGTCGCCTTTGTCACCGTGAGCGTGACGGTCAGATTGCGGTCGTCCTCCCCGCTGACTTCCGAACCTGTTTGCCATTTATATGAGTCACCCAAACCTTCAGTAAGCTGAATGGTTACCCGGTACACTCCAGCGTCCGTGACAGATACCCGCGTTCCATTCTCAATAACGCTCGGCGCAACGTCTACCTTTGTCTCTGCAGCAATGTCCGTAATCTCCATATAGGCACTATTAAACGTGGAACTGACCGGCGCAATACTCTGCGCTATGCCACTCCCAGTTTCGCTGTCATACTGATAAACAGACAAATTAAAGGAAACCGGTGAAATTTCCTGGCGATCCACAAAAACTTGCGCCCGATTACTTGTTATCGGATCACCACCATTTTCCCTGTATGTAATTTGAACATATCCTATTCCGCCTTCGCCATACACAAACGCTTCGTACGGATTTCCATTCGTGTCATTCGAATTTCCTTCGGCATCAAAATAAGTCACTGACTCGATAGCATACGGCGTAATTGGAATCGGAAGAAGAGCGCCCGGATAATAAAGATAAATATCAAAGTCACTCAGATTCTGCTGGAAAGTAGAATTTGCAATAACACGGCTACCAGTGTAACTAATCATAATCTGACTGGGAGTCACCGGATGCACTTCTACTGAAAAACTGGTTGTAACGGAATAATTAAGCTGGCTGTCCCTGTATTGGACAGTCATTTCCTTGTGAAACGTTCCAGTGCCGCCATTATACTCCGTCCCAGCATCGGGAGCAAAGGAAGATTCTACAAAAGAAAGCTGACTTAAAATTCTTCTTGTTCCATCAAGATAAATTCCCTCTGCCGAAAGAAGATTGCTTATCGAACTGATCCCAGTGGAAGAATAAATTGTTGTTCCCTCTGGCAACTGAACATTTACAATCTCGCGTACTCTATTGACCTGAACCGTGAGATTGCCAGTCCATGTAAAATTGCCATATTTTACGGTAAATTCGTTCTGTGCAGAAAGACCGGATTCAACATTCAAGTCTCCCTCCACGCTGAAGCCGTTTTGTCCGTCCGCATTGTACGGAATATCTTCCCCAACAATGTCGCCGTCCGCGTCAACGGTATTTACCACCAAAATGTCGCCGATGTCCGCCATGGACATCGTGTTGACAATGTCCCTGCCGTTCTGAACGGTGACCGTAAGCCCGACCGGATCCCCCTCCGCTGCGCGGGCGGTTGAGCGGTCAAGCGTGAGAACGCCGAACAGCGCAGCAAAAAACGCCACAAGCGCAAGCACCGCGGCCGTCAATGCCTTCCGCATTCCATTCCCCGATTTACCCATCATGCTCTCCTCCTAAATTCCTCGTCTGTTCCTTGTCTATCTCCTGCGTCCGCCTGCACAATCCGCAAACCGACGACACTTGGGATTCAAAATTAACATTCAATATTTTTGATTTTTTTGCACAAAAATATCGCCTTTGAAAAGCAAAAAATCGCAAAAAAGATAAATGTCCAGAATATTATAAATGTCCAGAATATTTGATATTACAATTATAACCCCCCCCCGAATTTTGTCAAGAGGAAATACGAAAAAAATGACTGTTGTAATATAATTTTATGACACAAATTTATTAAAAAATGGAAATTATTCTCTTTGCTAACAAAATTTTGCCTGTTTTATCACAATTTTACGCGCATATGGTATGTCAGAATTTGACACATTGTGTCATATTTGGTGCATTCTGCCCGAAAGTGCTGCACCTGCTCCGAAACATGAGAGCGGAAATTTGACAAGCTAACGCATTTGCGGTATAATCAAGAATATCATTTTCTTGCGGCAGGAAGGGACACATGGTCATCAGCACGGGCATTCGCACGGACATTCTCAATCACTATTCGGCATGGCTGTACGAACGCTTTCGGGAGGGGTTTGCCTATGCACGCAATCCCCTCTTCCCGGGCCATGTGACGCGCTACCGCCTGCACCCCGACACGGTGGATGCGGTGACCTTCTGCACCAAAAACTGCCTGCCCGCTTTGAGCCGGCTGCACGAGATCTACAACCGCTACCCCACCTACTTCCACGTCACCGTGACCGCCTTCGGACGGGACATGGAGCCGAACATCCCGCCCGTACGCGAGCGCATTGCGATGCTGCGCGACCTGAGCAGACTGGTCGGACGGGAGAAGGTCGCATGGCGCTTTGCACCCGTGTTCTTCACGGAAAAATATCCGCCGGAGCGCATCGCGGATACCTTTGCTCGCCTTGCGGAACAGATTGCTCCCCATGTGAGCCGCTGTTTTTTTGCCTTCCTCGAGCCGTATGTCTCCATGCGTTCCCGCTGCAGCGAAGCGCGCCTGCCGGACAATGTCGCAAAGGCCGATTTTATCCGGAAGATCTGCGCCGCCGCTGAGAAACACGGACTGCCGCTGCACAGCTGCGGCAGCTTCTCCGAGGACTCGTCTGTCGAACAGAGAGGGTGCTTTACGCTGGAGGAGATCGGAAAAGCCAACAACTGCCGCTACCGCACCGTCCGCCATATGGGAAACCGGCGCGGCTGCCTGTGCATCCAAAGCCGCGACCTGGGCTGGTACAACAGCTGCCCCAACCTGTGCCGCTACTGCAATGCGAACACTTCCCCCGCCGAAGTCCGCAAAAATTACCGCTTGCACGACCCGCACTCCCCTCTGCTCATCGGCGATCTCTGCCCGGAGGACGAGATCAGCGAGGGACACCGGGAGCGTTACCTGCTTGACACGCGGCAGATGTCGCTCTTCGACCTATGACCGCCGGCGCCGCACTTTGCCGTACTGCGGCAATCAGATTCCATGAAAAACGCCGCGGCGCTCTCCTTGAAGAGCGCCGCGGCGTTTCATATGCTTTCAGATCGTAAACATGGCGAGATAAAATCCCTCATAGAGCGGCCCCGGACAGACGCACGCCGCAGAGGGCGCCGAGTGAAGGCGCGGGATCTCGGCGGGCAGTTCCACGGGGAGCTGCCGCGCCCCCTGCCTGCACGCGCAGGAAGCGATGGCGTCATTCTCCTCCGGCAAGACGGAACAGGTCGAATAGAGCAGCACGCCGCCCCGCCTGAGGAGGCGCAGTGCCTTGCCGATCAGCTTCTGCTGCAGGCGGACACAGCGCGCCAGATACTCCTCGGAAAAGCGGATGCGGCCGCCGAGTGAGATCGTTCCCGTCCCCGTGCAGGGCGCATCGAGCAGGATCTTATCGAACTTCAGCGCGTCGTCGAGGGTGAGCGCATCGGCATGGAGGGCGTTCACGCGCGCCGCCCCCTGCCGATCGAGGTTGAACCTGAGCCGCTCGAACCTGCCCGTGTCCCGCTCGCAGGCGGTGATGAGCGCCTTTCCGCCCGAAAGCGCGTACAGCTGCGTCGTCTTGCCGCCCGGCGCCGCCGTCATGTCGAGGATATTCTCCCCCGCCCCGGGCCGCAGCAGCACGGGCGGGAGCATGGAGGAGAGGCTCTGCAGATAGATCTCGCCGCGGCGGTAGAGCGGAAGTTCCTCAATCGCGCGCTCCCGCACCTCGCCCGTTACGATGAGCGCATCCTCGTACCACTGCGCGGGGCGCACCCCGATGCCGCAGAGGGCGAGCGCCTCCGTGACCTGCGCCGCCGTGGTCTTGCCCGTGTTGACGCGCAGCGTCACGGGACGGCGGGCGCGGTACCCCTCCAGGATCTCCGGGAAAAACTCCGGGTATGCCGTGCGCAGGCGCTCCGTGAGCGCCTCCGGCAATGCAAATGTTTCCTGCGGCTGCATAGGCTTCACCTCCCTCCTTCCATACTACCACACCCGCGGCGGCGATGTCAAGAAGGCGCCCCGGGAAAATACATGAAACCCCTTGACAGATGCGCATTCATGCACTATACTGTATATTGTAATAAAAATATATGACAGGTGAACTATGGAAGTGATTGCGCGGCGGCAGTTTGACCCGCTCTATATCTGGCTCGATATCGGATTTCTCGTCCTGCTCGCCGCTCTCTTGTTGCTGCGCAGGAAGTACATGACCGTGCTCGTCGGCATCGCGTTCGGCATCATCTATTTCCTTGTAGACTACGGTCTCTTCCATCTCGTCTTTCACGCGCGGCAGATCGAGGGCGGGAATCTCTTCCTCGTCCTTTTATGGATGTCCATGAGCTACGGCTTCACCAACTTTGTGTGGATCTGGCTGTGGATCTCCAAGGACAAGCGGCTGCTCGAGTGGTCGCTGCTCATCCTGCTGTGGTGGCTCGTCTGCCCGATGCTCTCCGCAACCTTCGGCAGCAGCGAACAGCCCATCATCATCCAGCGCACGACGGGTTCCTACCACGGCTGGATGGCGATCTTTCTCTTTGTCGGCTATGCCGGGCTGATCGTATGGAATATCTTTCAAAGGGAGAAGGCTCTGCGCGTCAATCTGCTGTGGCTGCTCGCGATCGGCATCCTTGTGCAGTTCGGCTGGGAAACGGGCCTGCTGCTGGGCGGCATCCGCAGTGCGGGATTTGAAAATTTCTCGGACAAGCTGCTCACGCTCGTTACTAACTCCCTTCTCGAGACCAATCTCGGAATGCCCTATATCTACCTCATCTTCCTCGCCTATTCCGCGCGCTTCACGGAAAAACTCAGGCGACGCAGCATTCCGCTCTCCCTCTCCGCACGCCTTATCGAGAACAATTCTGAGCGCGTGCGCGGGGAGGGATGCTCGGAATATCTTGCATAAATATACATAATTTATGGATAAATATACGAAAAAAGCGCCCTCGTCCGGGAGCGCTTTTTTCTATTTTTTCTCGTCGGAGCTGCCTCTGCGGTGACGGACGCACTCGGTGAGCAGGTATTCAATCTGTCCGTTGAGCGAACGGAAATCCGCCTGCGCCCAGTCCATGAGCTCGGCGTACAGCGTCTGCGAGAGCCGCAGCGGGATCTGTTTCTTTGTCCTATTCTCCTTTTCCGGATCGTTGTTCATACATACCTCCTTCTGTCCCGACTCCCTCTCTCTGCTCAAGTTCCGCGAGCGTCTTTTCCACAGGCGCAGCACGCCTGCGATATACAGCGTAAAGTATCGCCCACACAACGAAAGCCGCAATACCGAAGAAAAGCAACAAAATGAATGCCGTTCCGAACGCATTTGTCCAAAGGTCTGCCGCCGTAACTTCCCCGATCGCGTACCCGACCGCCGTCAGAGCGACGGCTCCCGCAACTGTGATCACAGTTGCCGCAAGGAAGAGGGCATTCCCCCTGCGCTGCAAACGTACATATTTCTCCTGCAGCTGTCTGCGCAGCTCCCCCGCTCCTGAACCGTCAAACGTCGCCGCATTCATCTGCCAGATGCCGTCCATGCGGTGAAGCTGCCGCACCGTCCACGCAATGAGAGCGACGATAAGCACCGCCGCAACGCAGCCGGCGACCATCGCCACAGCAGGCGGCATCCCCTCCATGCCGCTCACAAAGAGCAGTACAAAGACGGCGGCTCCGCCGATGCCGCACAGGATGTTGTACTTTTGCAACAGACGAAACTCCGTGCGCAGATCGGCCGTCAGGAAGTGATCGACATCCAGAACACGATCGATATTTTTTGTGACACGAATACCCGCCCGCTGCGCACGCGCGCGAAAGTACGCGATCTCCCGGCGCATTTCAACGCGGAAGAGGCTGCAGGCGCTCTCCTCCCGCACGGCGCCCGACATACGCAGAAGAACGGCAAAGATGACAGCCGCTGCCACGCCCAAAAGGCAGTACACATACGCTTCACTGCCAATGACGGCATATTGATAGAGGAGCGTAAACACGCTTCCCGCAATGAGGGAGAGATACCCCAACGCCGCCGCGCACCATCTGAGCGCCCCGCCCTGCCCCTTTCGGAGCGCGACCAGGCGGGTATAATAGCGTTCGGAGAGAATGCGCT
Source organism: uncultured Clostridia bacterium (assembly GCA_944372575.1). Taxonomy (GTDB): domain Bacteria; phylum Bacillota; class Clostridia; order Christensenellales; family Borkfalkiaceae; genus Gallimonas. The sequence continues at coordinate 20,201 of CALVZS010000035.1, forward strand.
CTTCCTCAGAAGCGCAGGCCTGGTCGTCTGCATACTGTCCGTCGAAGAGCAGCGAGCAGAAGCGCTCCCGCAGCAGGGAAAATACGCCGCCCAGGACGGTACAGAGCCCCGAGAGGATGAGCAGGACAAGATTTCCCGCCTCCCCCATTTCGGCCGAAAAGGCAACGGCAAAACACAGCGCGCACACGGCGAGCAAATACAGGACACTCTGCACCGCCGTATAGCGATCCAGACGCCTGAGCCGCGCAACGGACAAATAAAGCCGGATGAGTTCGGGCATGGCTTTGCCTCACTTGCGCGAATAGTCGACGAAGGGCTTGAACTTCTCCGGCTCATTCAGCCGCAGGCCAAACACCGCGCCGCAGTCCGTGCAGGCATACGCCGTCATATAGAAGTACTTGGGAAGCAACTTCCTGCGCTGCACTTTCGGCACGGCGACCAGCCCGCCGCTCGTCGCAAATACGATCTCCACCGTCGCGGCAGAGCCGCATTTTTCACAGCGCATCAGTAGATGCTCCCGCTGTTGACGATGGGCTGCGCATCCTTGTTGCCGCACAGCACCACCAACAGGTTGCTCACCATCTGCGCCTTGCGCTCGTCGTCGAGTTCGACGATCTGCTCATCGGAGAGTTTGTCGAGCGCCATCTTCACCATGGAAACCGCGCCCTCCACGATCTTCTGCCGCGCCGCAATGATGGCGGAAGCCTGCTGGCGCTGCAGCATCGCCGCTGCGATCTCGGGCGCATAGGCAAGGTGGGAAATGCGTGCCTCCAGGATTTCAATGCCTGCCATGTCGGCACGCGACTGGATCTCTCCCTTTAAGATATCGGCAACTTCCTGCGCCGACCCGCGCAGCGACTTCTCATCGCCGTTGGTGGAGACATCGTAGGGATACTGCCGTGCCACCTGGCGGATGGCAGCATCGCACTGCGTGGAGAGATAGGACATATAGTTGTCGACGTTGAACACCGCACGCGCCGTGTTCACGATGCGCCAGATGACGACGACGGAGATCTCGATGGGATTGCCCTCCTCATCGTTGACCTTCTGCTTTTCATTGTTGAGCGTCATGGCCTTGAGGGACAGTTTTTTGACGGAACCCATTGTCGCGCGTGCCGGATTGACCGCCGAGCAGAAAGGATTTACCCAGAAAAAGCCCTCCCGTTTCAAAGAGCCGTAATACTTGCCGAACAATGTAAAGACATATGCCTCATTGGGCTGAAGCGTCTTAAATCCGCAGGCCATGACGATCGCCACAAGCAAGACGGCCATGCCGGCAACCATGACAATGGCTAAAACAGGGTTTGCATCGACATAAATTGAGCCGACTGCAAACATTGCGACTCCGGCAACAACCATGAGCAGTATGACCGCCAGCATCACCCAGCCGTTCTTTTCGCGCGCGTGACGTTCGTTGATCTCCTGGTTCATAATCTCCTCCAAAATGAAATTATTTTGATATTATAAATATATCATATACTTCTGTTTTTGTCAATACAAACTTTAAAATTCGTGCATTCTTTTCCGCAAGCAACGCCTCCGGAAAACAATTTGATTCGACTCTCACAAGCCAACCTTTTGTAT
>CALVZS010000036.1 GCA_944372575.1 uncultured Clostridia bacterium
AATGAGCCCGGTACAATACCGAACTCATTGCCAAACGATTTAATTAAATTTTTGTCCAAACTTTGGGGTTCACTTCACTGCCGGCGGGCTTTTCTCAATATTCTTTTACTCGATGACAAAAACAGAGACGCTGTTATTTTTTACAGACGCTTTGAGCACGTTCCCCTCAATGGGAAGCTCGTTCACAACGGGCTCAATATTGTGTACTTTTCCCGCCCGCACGCCGATCTCATTGATGACCGTTACATCGTCATGCCAGAGCGTCGTCACCGTTGCTTTCCGGCGAGCGCCGAATCCGTTCAGTTCTGCCTCCATTTCCTCGTCCCTTCCGGAGACATTGACGACCTTCAAATAGATCTTGCCGTCCTCTCCCACCGTTGCGGATTGGAACACGCGCTCATTGACCTTCCAGATATTCTTAAAGAGCACCTCATGCCATTCGCCATCCTTGTTGATCTCTGCCGTAAACGTCTTTTTTGTATATTTGAGACGCAGGATATTGCCCTCAGGGCTGTACCCGAGGAACTTGTCCTTGCCCATCATTTCACAGACAGTGCGCATGAAATCGACACGCTTATCAAAGGAGACATCATAACCCTTATGGTTCTTGCCGTACTGGCAGCAGATGGAGAAGCCTGCGCTGTCCATCGTACCTGCATCGCGCACGTCCGCCACGCCGACACCCGCAATAAAGCTCTGCTCGCCCGACAGTCTGCGGAATGCGATCTCTACCGCACAGTTTCCGAAAGATTGCTCGTCATAATAGAACCCGTTGAACGCATCGCTCTCTTCAATGATGAGTTCGCCGTTTTCAATGTGTCCGCCGCGGCAGTTGGGATAGACCTTCCAGCCGCCCAGACCATCTTTGAAAGAGTGCTCATAGAGTACCCTTCCGCTGTCGAGATCGCGCACCGTGACACACGAAACGGCACTTGCCGTGCGGTGACCGCCGATCAGGAGTCCGCCCGCGTTATCGTCATTGACCTTTTCCACATCCGTCAGCGTGTAGCTGCCGACGTTGGAAGCGAACATCTGCTGCACATAATAGTTGGGTGTGAGCATGACGTCGCGCGCGTTGAACCAGATCATATCTGGAGTCCAGCGGTAGTTATAAGTGGATGCAAAGAGCGGCGCATAGCATGTCATCTTGACGATATCGGAATTGCGCTCACATCCCGTGAGGAACGCCGCTTCCGCAAGCGCAGAGCGGAGGTTGTTGTCCCCGTTTAGGCGTCCGCGGCCGTCCGACATCGTATGCATCGCATATTCGCCCATAAATACCTTTGCGCCGGCGCGGTCATAGCAATCATAGCGCTTGGTATTGTCGATGAACCACTGATAGGAATTATAGACATGCTCATCCACGATCATGTCGCGGTACTTTTCATTGATGATCTTCCAGTTGTCGTTGGAATCCTGCGGCCGGATATCCACTCCGGCAGAGGTCACGACGGTAATATCAAACTTTTTGAGAAGATCGGTCATGCGTCCCGCGTACATATACTGCCGTACACCGAGAATACAGGAAGCAAAGTTGTCAAAATATTCAAAACCCCAGTTTTCGTTGCCGATGCCGATATATTTGAGATCAAAGGGTGCCGGATGTCCCATGTCCGAACGCACCTTTGCCCAGTATGACTCATTCCTGTCTCTGGAAGAAACATCGCCCTTCGCAAAGTAAATGAGGTCGGCAACATTGTCAATGACTTCGCTCTGAAAACGGCTGGTTCCGGGGACAATACGCTGATATCCCGTCTTGCGCTGCTCGCCCATGCGGATCTGACAGAGCACGCCGCAATGCAGCACGGGAAGCGGCGTTGCGCCGATGTCCTCGCACAGGCAGAAATATTCATAGAACCCGATACCGTACGACTGCATATACCGCCATACGCTGGGGATCTGCTTCCGGCTTTCAAGCGGCCCGACAGTATTGCGCCATTTGTACTGATAATCGAATGCAACGTCTCCCTCTACCACGCAGCCGCCCGGGAAGCGCACAAAAGAAGGATGGCAGTCCTTGAGTACCTGTACAAGGCGGGGAGAAAGCTTTCCGTTGCGATACTTTTTGGGATCTCCCCAGGTCGTTGCGGGAAGAAGGGATACATAGTCGATCCCGATCTTGCCGTTCCCTTCCAGCATAATGCAGAGGCGGCCCATCGTATCTTTTTCCGCCACGACGGAGGTGCTGACCTTGATCCAGTCCCCCTCATCGCCCGCAGGAATGGCGATCTCACCGATCGTTGTATGCCTGCCATGCGCGCCGCGGATAAAGATCTTGGCGACACCTTTGAAGCCAAGACGCTTTACCCACATGGAAAAATGATATGTTTCTTTGTTATAGACGGGCATTCCGTACATATCGTACCCGCCGTTTGTATAGTAGCCGGGATTTTCCAGATGATAGATCCCGCCGACATCGAGCAGCAGATAGGTAGGATTATTTGCGTTCAAGCCGCCCTTTTTGCTGAGCTTCTTGGGGCCTGCTCCGTAAATATCCCAGTAGAACCCGTTTGCCTGACGGCATTCGACTGCGCTCTCCGCATTATAGTCATCGTAGGAGAAGTATTCAAATTCAAACGAATTGTTGATGACCATCTCCGCATTGAGTCCGCCGTCAGCCGCCTGGTTGATGTCCTCAAAGAACAGTCCATACAGCTCTTTGGAAACATCTACGCCGCGCTTCTTCGCATCCAGTGTGTAATGTACCATAATTTTTGCCCGCCGGTACCGTATAAAACGGATACCGCTCCTCCAATTTAGTCTCTGTCCATATTATAGCAAAGATTTTCGTTTTGTCAATAGAAATGACGCAAATTATTTTTAAAATTTTCTAAACTATTTCATTTGTGAATTAAATAATTCGTGCCCTGTACTCTGCCAGACGATCGGCTTTTCGGCATACCGCAGACGCAAAAAAACCGGCCGGTAACGGTCGGTTTTTTTTCAGTTGAATTACTTTCTGCGGATCGCCCGGCCTCCCGTCAGAAGAAGCATCTTAACGGCATCGATCGAGAAATCCTGCGCCTCCACAACGAGCGGTTTATCGATATACCCGCGGGCAAGCACTTTGAGATATTCCACATTGGCAGGCACCAGCCCCGCCTCACGGATGCGATCAAGCGTCACCGTCTCATTGGCGGCAAATGTCTGGGAAAGGACGTCGAGGTTGACGATCCCCTTCTTCCCGCGTTCCCTGCGCCGGATGGACGGTTCAGGTTCTTGGGCCGCAAGATCGATATTTTCAGGCTCTTCGCTCTGAACTGTATCCTGCGGGACTTCTTCCAGGTACTTCTCCGCCATCTCATCCGTCAGAGCAAGCTGCGCCTCCCGCATACTGATCTTTTCACGGATCAGAGGTGAGATGTCCGTCTCCGCCGGCTCCTTTTCCTCAGCATTCTCCTGATTGCTAAACAGCCTGACAAGTTTTTCTTCCAGAAGTTCCTCTGTCGTCTGGTACGGGAGAGAGAACGTATGCTCTACGACCTCTCCCTGTTCCAAACCAAACCTTGCCGCGACCTGCGAGAACAGGAACTTGGCATACCCGAGCTTCCGCTCAGAAAATACCTTGAGAAGGAGCGGCGTCTTGGCATATCGGCGGATCGAAGAGACGTCCTGACCATGATACTTGGTCTCCTCATATTCCTTCGGATCCAATGCAAATGCCACGCTCAGCTTTCTTCCCTTGAAGAATACCGTGGCGAGCGTTGTCCTGCCGGTATAGACGCGGATCTGCCGCCAACTCTCCTTCGTCCTTACCTGCGGATACGATTCAAATTCATCCATCAGATGACCGAACCGTTCCTGCACATCCGCAGGCGACTGAATCAGCTTGGCACGAAAACCGTAATTGTAGCGGACAAGGATCTGCCGTCCATCTACAATCGTAGTCCCGAACTCCATGCCGCCATCCTGCTCGTTTTCCGTCTCCCCGGCAGCTTCCTCTTGCTCCTCTTCAGACTCCTCCACATCTGCGATCAGCGCGGAGATGGTCGGAATTTCCTCCTCTTCCTCCTGCGCATTCGCATCCTGTTCCGCCGCAGCTGCCGCGGCCGCGGCTGCCGCCGCAGCTTCCGCTTCGGCTGCCTGCCGTTCCTGCGCCTCCCGCCGCGCTCTGCGTTTTTTGGCACGGCGGGAATAGAGCATACTCTCTGCCACAACGATTGCGGCAAATGCAGCCGAAAGGAGTGCCACACCCGCAATCTGCCACCCTGTGATCGCCAGAAGCCCGAACAAGACAGGAGCCGCAACGCTCTTGAGAACGGTTCTCCCGGAGTCGGAGGGCGGCGTCTGCCCGCCGTCTTCGCCGCCGCTTGCTCCGGATGGCGCTTCTGCGGATGTCTCCGCCTGAGCCTCCTGCGGCGCTGCCGGCTCTTCCGCCCCCGGTTGCTCCTCAGTCTGCGGAGCAGCCTCCGGCGCCTCAGAAACGGCTTCTCCGGCAGCGGTATCCGTCATTTCCTGTGAGGAAGCGGATTCCGCCTCGCCGGCAGCACCTTCCGGCGCCCCGGCCTTCAAATTTTCCTCCGGTGATCCGGAGGCAGTGTCTCCGTCAGGCAGGTCTGCCCCTTCCTGCGGCGCGCCGCCGTCCGGAGTGTCAGACGACGATGCATCAGATCCGCCGTCTCCCGGCTCTTCCTTATCCTCTTTCCGGTTGGTGAGGAAGTAAATAAGAAGTATGACAAGCGCAATGAACAGGAGGATCGCAAGGATGATGAGCGCCCAGATCATGGGATCGAGACCGTTCTGAACGATGTTCCATTCCAGCGTCACATCGTCCGTTGTCCCGTCGCTCCATGCATAGTTGTCTGCATCGCGCAGGAAGAGCGTAACGGTATATCTTCCCTCTTCCGTCGCCTGCAACGAGATCGAGCCGTCTGCGTTCGGGATGAGACCCGTTCCCACGCCCGCTCCGCGTACACCGATCCGGTCAAGCTCGATGGGTATGCGGATGCTCTGCGTCTCTCCCGTCTTTTCCGTATCGATTGTAAACGGCGTATCGTCCGTATCGATGACAGGGATCTGCACGAGCGCACGCGAGATCACGAATTCCCTTTGCGCGCCGTCTTCCGCCAAACGATAGTTCGCCGCATCGATCACTGCGCGAACGGTGTACGTCCCTGCCTTGACGGACGCCTGCGACGAATTCCACGTCGTTCCATCATTTGCCGTTCCGGTGTAGACAAGCGTTACATTCAGCGTATCCCCATCGGCAAGCCCGGATACGATCTCCGCCGTCGCCGTCTTTGCGTTCCCGTCATAGACGAGATTCTCGTTGAGCGCAATGAGGACGGAAACCGATGCCGGCGTGATCGTGAGCGTACCGGTGCGGAAAGTGACCTGATAATTCGCATTCTCCCACGCGCCCGTGATCTGATAGGTTCCGGCATTCCACTCCGACGTCGGATCGCTCACGGAAAGCGTGATGTCAAGGCCCTGTGTTGTGCCTGCCGCCTCGATCGTATATGCATCCTGATCGATGGCCGGCGCATTGCCGCTATAAACAACGCTCTGATCTTTGAGAATGACATTTACTTCCGCCGCGTGAATGGTCAGCTGCGTCTGCGTTCCGCCGAGTACATAATTGGGATCCTGTACCGCGAACGATGCGGTCGCCGTATAGGTTCCGGCATCCCGGAATATGCCGTCAACGCTGACCGCAAGCTCCACGCGCGCATCCAGAACATCGAGATAATACGCCGTGACCTCCTGCTCGCTGCCGCTGTAAGTATATTCCGTACGATCCCAACGCACTTCTATCGTTCTCGGATCGATGGTGAGTACGGCACTCTGCGTCCACGTCGGCGCCAGATAGTTTGCACTCACCGACCGCAGCGACACCGTGACAGTATATTCTCCCGCATCGCGCAGACGGATCGGGGAAGTCTGTGTCTGATCACCGAGCGTATACACCGCCGTAACGGCAATGCCGTCCAGACCGACGGGAAGCTCGCCCACCAGGCTCAGCGAATGATCCGTTCCGCTGTACACCACCGTCATATCAGAGAACGTCAGCCCCGTGAAATCATATTGCGCACGGGCAATGGTATACTCTACCGCATCGGAATAGACTCCCGCGTAATCGTCCGTCGCCGCGACATAGGCGCGTACATAGTACGTTCCCGCATCGGTATAGGCATCGTAGCGATAGTCAGCAGGATTATCGCTGTTCGTCGTTGCATAGACGTAAACGATCTGCGCATCGGGGATCTGCCGCCCGCCGATCGTCAGAACGGAGCCCGTCGGCAGATGTGCCGTATTGTCATACGTCCAGCCCGCAAGCGTCGGCGCGTTGAGGCTCAGACCGTCGCTCTCCTGCGCCGGACGGATCTGCCAGACGACGCTGATTGCCGCAACGCCTTCATTGATCCCTTCCCAACGATAATTGTCCGCATTGGAAAGAAGGAAGATGACGGTGTACTCGCCCGCATCCGTCGCTGTATAGTTGTTTCCGTCAAAGAGGGAAACAACGCCGGAGAACTCACTGTTGAGCTGCTGCACTGCTACGATCGCCTGTTCTTCGACGGACAGCTGTGCGCCGCTGTAGGTAAATCCTGCAAGAACGGGTGCGGTGACCGTCCGCCGTGCCACATTGAACCCGGCAGAAACGGGGTTCAGCGAATAATTGCACAGGACGCTTCCTATGCTCTCGCGCAACGAAAGCGTAACGGAATAGCTGCCCGCCTCCGCAGGAACCGTACTGCCGTTATAGCGTCTGCCGCTGTTGGAGGTACCGCTGTACGTCCAGACGAAGAAAGGATCGAGCGCGGATGCCTGCGTATCGCCGTTCACGAGAGCCGAAGCGGGAACCGTGACGTCCGCGGGTGTGATCGTCTCGCCGTACGTTCCGCCGCCGGCAACAATGCTGACATTGATCGGCCTGCGTTCCACCGTATAGGTACCGTTGACAAAGGTGAGATCATAGTTTCCGCTGCGCGTGCCGGAAGCAATGCCGCGAATGTCATATGTCCCCGCATTCACGCGCGAACCAAGTCCCACGACATAGAGGCGGTAAACGCTCGAAGCACTGTCCGGAAGCGGAACGCTCTCTACCGCGCCGAGCGCGGGCGAGGCGACATCCGCATCCCCGTACGTCGCACTCTGATCCCGGATCGTGACCGTCACCGCAAGGCGGTTCATC